>CAWCFR010000052.1:0-119857 GCA_963794725.1 uncultured Actinomycetota bacterium | reverse complement strand
GGCTGGGCGCCGTCCGCGCCGCTGCTGGCCCAGGCGCTCGAGCGGGGCATCCCCGTCTGGGGCGAGGTCGAGCTCGCCTGGCGGCTGCGCGACCCGGCCGCCCCGGCGCCGTGGCTCGCGGTGACCGGCACCAACGGCAAGACCACGACCGTGCGGATGCTCGAGGCGATGCTGCGGGCCGCCGGGCTGCGGGCCGTCGCCTGCGGCAACGTCGGCCTGCCCATCGTGGAGGCGGTGATGGATCCCGAGCCGTACGACGCCCTGGCGGTCGAGCTCTCCAGCTTCCAGCTGCACTGGACCCACTCGGTGCAGGCCGAGTCGTCGGTGGTGCTCAACGTCGCGGAGGACCACCTCGACTGGTACGCCGGTCCCGACGGCATGCGTGACTACGCCCGCGACAAGGGCCGGATCTACGACGGCGTCTCGATGGCCTGCGTCTACAACGTCGCCGACCCGGTGACCGAGCAGCTCGTGCGCGACGCCGAGGTGCAGGAGGGCGCCCGGGCGATCGGCTTCACCCTCGGCACCCCTGCCGTGGGGATGCTCGGCATCGTCGACGACGTGCTCGCCGACCGCGCGTTCGTCGAGGACCGCCAGAACAATGCCGCCGAGCTGTGCACCCTCGACGACCTCGCCACCACCGCACCCCACTTCGTGGCCGACGCCCTGGCCGCCGCGGCGCTCGCCCGCTCGCACGGCGTCGCCCCGGTGCACGTGCGTCAGGCGCTGCGCGACTTCCGGCCCGACGGCCACCGGATCGCCGAGGTCGCCGTCCTCGACGGCGTCACCTGGATCGACGACTCGAAGGCCACCAACCCCCATGCCGCGCTGGCGTCGCTGCGTGGCTACGACCCGGTCGTCTGGATCGCCGGCGGGCTGGCCAAGGGTGCGACGTTCGACGACCTCGTCACCGAGGTCCGCGACCGGCTGCGCGGCGTCGTGCTGCTCGGACGCGACGCCCCGGTGGTGCGCGAAGCCCTCGAGCGACACGCACCGGATGTCCCGGTGATCGAGGTGGGGGACGGCGAGACTGGCTCAGAGATTGATGAGGTTGCACCCATGGACCGCGTGGTCGCCGAGGCGGCGGCGCTCGCCCGACCCGGCGACACCGTCCTCCTGGCACCGGGCTGCGCGTCGATGGACATGTTCGCCGACTACGGCGCACGCGGCGATGCCTTCGCCGAGGCCGTGCACCGGTGGGGGCGGGCGCACTAGAGATCCAGCAGAGACCGGACGAGCATGGGAGACACGGTGACCGTCACCAGCCAGGCCCGACCGACGTCAGGCCTCGGCGCCACGGTCTCCTCCTGGACGGCCGCGGTACGGCGCACCGCCGAGCGGCCCCTGACGTCGTACTACCTGCTGCTCGGCGGCACCACGATGCTGCTCGCGATCGGCCTGATGATGGTGCTCAGCGCCTCCAGCGTCTACTCCTACCTCAACCACGGCAGCAGCTACTACATCTTCCTCAAGCAGCTCACCTGGGTGATGATCGGGCTGCCCGCCGCCTGGCTGGCCAGCCGGATGAACCGCCGGCTGCTGCGGCTGATGGCCTGGCCCGCCGTCGGCATCTCGGTGGCACTGCTCCTGCTGACCCAGACGAGCCTCGGCTTCGCCGTCAACGGCAACCGCAACTGGCTCGCGCTCGGGCCGCTGACCGTGCAGCCCTCGGAGATCGCCAAGCTCTCGATCATCATCTGGGCCGCCGACGTCTACGCCAAGAAGGAGAAGCTGCTCGGCAACCCGTGGCAGGCGATCCTGCCGGTGGCCCCGGTGGTGGCGATGATCGCCGGGCTGGTCGTCATCGAGCACGACCTCGGCACCGCGCTGGTGCTGTTCGCGATCCTGCTCGGGCTGCTGTGGGTGGTCGGCGTGCCGGCCCGGCTGTTCGGGATCGCCATCTCCCTGGTCAGCGTGGTGGCCTTCTACCTCGCGGCCAGCAACGCCGAGCGGCGTACCCGCCTGACCAGCTTCATCGACCCCTTCAAGGACTTCCAGGGTGCCGGGTGGCAGGCCGGCCACGGCCTGCTGGGGATGAGCAGCGGCGGGATCTTCGGCAAGGGGCTGTCGGCCTCCCAGCAGAAGTGGGGCAACCTGCCCGAGGCGCACACCGACTTCATCTTCGCCGTGCTCGGCGAGGAGCTCGGCCTGATCGGCACCCTGCTCGTCCTCGCCCTGTTCGGGGCGCTCGCGTTCGCCGCGATCAGGCTGGCGATCAACACCGCCGACCCGTTCGTCCGCTACGTCGCCGCCGGTGTCACGATCTGGCTGATGGCCCAGATGATCATCAACATCGGGATGGTGCTGGCGCTGCTGCCGGTCATCGGGATCCCGCTGCCGCTCGTCTCCTACGGCGGGTCGGCGCTGGTGCCGTCGCTGGTCGCCCTCGGCCTGCTCGTCGGCTTCGCCCGCGCCGAGCCCGAGGCCGCGGCGGCGCTGAAGGACCGCCGCCGCGCCCGGTCGGGCAAGCGCACCACCCAGCCCGGCTCGGTCTCGGCCGGCACTGCTCGCGCCCGCTCCTTCGGCCGGTCCGCCACGCGCACGTCCTCGGGCCGTCCGTCGGGACGCGGTTGATGGTTCTCCGTCGGGTGCTCCTGGCCGGTGGCGGGACCGCCGGGCACACCTCGCCGTTGCTGGCCACCGCCGACGCGCTGCGACGTCGCGACCCCGACGTGCAGATCGTGGCGCTCGGCACCGAGAGCGGTCTCGAGACCCGGGTGGTCCCGGCAGCCGGCTACCCGCTCGAGCTGATCCCGCGGGTGCCGTTGCCCCGCAAGCCCGGGCTCGACCTGCTGCGCACGCCCGGTCGTCTGCGCGTCGCGCGGCGGGCCGCGCTCGAGGTGATCGACCGGGTCCGGCCCGACGTCGTGGTCGGCTTCGGCGGCTACGTCTCCGTGCCGGCCTACCTCGCCGCGCGGAAGCGCCGGATCCCCCTCGTGGTCCACGAGGGCAACGCGCTGCCGGGCATCGCCAACAAGCTCGGCGCCCGCCTGACGTCGTACGTCGCGACCAGCTTCCCCGACACCGACCTGCCGCACGCCCGCCACCTCGGCCTGCCGGTACGCCGGCTGATCAGCACCCTCGACCGCGACGCCCTGCGTGCCGAGGCCCGCGCCACGTTCGGCCTCGATGCCGACCGGCCGACGCTGCTGGTGACCGGAGGGTCGCAGGGTGCCCGCCGCCTCAACGAGTCCGTGGCTGCTGCCGCCCCGGCCTTCGCGCAGGCCGGCGTCCAGGTGCTGCACGTCGTCGGGCCCAAGGGCGAGGCCCACCCCGAGCTCACACCAGGCGGTGCGCCGTACGTCACGGTGGCCTACGTCGACCGGATGGACCTCGCCTACGCCGCAGCCGACGCCGTGCTCTGCCGCGCCGGCAGCAACACCGTCACCGAGGTGTCCGGGGTCGGCCTGCCCGCGATCTACGTGCCCCTGCCGATCGGCAACGGCGAGCAGGCCCTGAACGCGCGGCCGGTGGTCGACGCGGGCGGTGGGCTGATGGTCGCCGACTCCGCCCTCACGCCGGAGTGGGTGCGCGCCACGGTGCCCGACCTGCTCACCGATCCCGAGCGGCTCGCGGCCATGTCGGCGGCCGCGCGCGACCTGATCCCGCTCGACGCCGACGAGCGGCTCGCGGACCTGATCGTGGAGGCGGGCACCCGCACCGCGAAGGGGGCAGCGGCATGAGGGTCCCCGTCCCGGACGTGCTCCCGGCCGCCGACCGAGCTCGGCCGGGTCCACTTCATCGGCATCGGCGGGGCCGGGCTGTCCGGCATCGCGCGGATCATGCTGGCGCGCGGCATCAGCGTCTCGGGCAGCGACGCCAAGGACTCCCGCACGCTCGTCGCGCTCCGCGCCCTGGGCGCCACCTGCCACCTCGGTCACGACGCCGCGAACCTCGGCGACGCCGACACCGTCGTCGTCTCGACCGCCGTCCGCGACTCCAACCCGGAGGTGGTCGAGGCGCTGCGGCGCGGGCTCCTCCTGCTCCCTCGCTCGGCCGCCCTGGAGTCGGTGATGCAGGGCCGGCGCGTGGTGGCCGTCGCCGGCACCCACGGCAAGACCACCACGACGTCGCTGCTGACCGTGGCGCTGCAGCACTGCGGCGCCGACCCCTCGTTCGCCATCGGCGGCGACCTCAACGAGACCGGGTCGAACGCCCACGACGGCTCCGGCGACCTGTTCGTCGCCGAGGCCGACGAGAGCGACGGCGCGTTCCTCGTCTACTCGCCGTACGCCGCCCTGGTCACCAACGTCGAGGCCGACCACCTCGACAACTACGGCACCCCCGAGGCCTACCGCGAGGCCTTCGACGTCTTCGCCGACCGGGTCGCGCCCGACGGCTTCCTCGTCGTCTGCGCCGACGACCCGGGCGCCGACGCGCTCGGGCTGCGTGCCCGCGAGCAGGGTCGCAGCGTGGTGCGGGTGGGGGAGCGCGACGACGCCGACGTACGCGCCGTCGGGCTGCGCTTCGCCGGCGCGACCTCCAGCTTCACCGTCGCTGGACGGCGGCGTCGAGCTCGGCGAGGTGCGGCTGCGGATCCCCGGGCGGCACTACGTGCTCGACGCCCTGGCCGCGCTGGCGTGCGGCCTGCGGCTCGGGTTCGCCTTCGCCGACCTCGCCCGCGGCCTCGGTGCCTTCAGCGGCACCCGGCGCCGGATGGAGCTCAAGGGCCAGGCCGGCGGCGTCCGGGTCTACGACAGCTACGCCCACCACCCCGCCGAGATCGCCGGCGACCTCCAGGCCGCGCGGTCCCTCGCCGGCGACGGCCGGGTCGTGGTCGCCTTCCAGCCGCACATGGTCTCGCGCACCCGGATCTTCGGCGCGGAGATGGGCGTCGCGCTCGGTGCCGCCGACGAGGTGGTCGTGATGGACATCTACGTCGCCCGCGAGGATCCCGAGCCGGGCGTCACCGCCGGCCTGGTCGCCGACGCCGTGCCGCTGAGCGCCGAGCACGTCGTCCTCGAGCCGTCCTGGTCGGCCGTCGCCGGCCAGCTCGTGTCGCGCGCCCGGCCCGGTGACCTCGTGCTGACCCTGGGTGCCGGCGACGTCACCCTGCTCGGGCCCGAGGTGCTGGAGCTGCTCGAGGAACGCACGGAGAGACCCAGAGAGTGGGGGAGTGTGCCCGATGTCGATGCTTGACCGACGTACCCGCAAGGACGGCGGCGGCGGAACGGTGCCACCGTCCGCCGGGCCCGACGAGGAGACCGTCCGGCTGGCCACCAAGGACTTCCGCAAGCGGCGGCGTTCGGTGGCCCGCTCCGGCCGGCGCAAGAAGATCCTCCTCGCCGTCGCCCTGCTGCTCGTCGTGGCCCTGGTGGCGGGGTCGGTGTGGCTGGTCTTCTACTCCTCCTACGTCACCGTCGAGAGCGCCCAGGTCACCGGCAACACCAGCGTCGCCACCGCCCGGATCGAGCGCGCGGCCGACGTACCCACCGGCACGCCGCTGGCCCGGGTCGACCTCGACGCCATCCGCCAGCGGGTCGAGGCCATTCCCGCCGTACGCCGGGCCTCGATCTCGCGCAGCTGGCCGCACCGGGTGCACGTCGCCGTCACCGAGCGCACGCCGATCGCCGTGGTCAACCGCGGCAACGGCCTGGAGGCGCTGGACGAGCAGGGCGTGACCTTCGGCAGCTTCGCGAAGCGACCCCGCGGGCTCCCGCTGGTGCGCACGCAGCCCGACACCCCGACCGAGGCGATGGCCGAGGGCGGCAAGGTGATCGCGTCGCTGCCCTCCACGATCGCCGGCCGCGTCGACACGATCGAGGTCGACAGCGTCGACCAGATCTCGCTGGTCCTGCGCAACGGCCGCCGCGTCGTCTGGGGCAGTGCCGAGGACTCCGCGCAGAAGGCCGAGGTGCTCGCCGTGCTCCTGCGCCGTCCGAGCCAGGTCATCGACGTCACCGTCCCGGGCCGCCCCACCACCCGCTAGCCCGCAATTCGCCGTGTCTGCGGCGAAATTCGCGACGGCGCCCCGCGTGTTGCCACGGTCCGGTGCCCCGTGGCTCCTAACTTGTTCTCACCACCTCAGGTTGACATAACATTAACCCTCTACTTCAAGGTTAACGTTCTGGAGGCCAGGGGCTTCCCCGACAGCAGCATCCAAGTGGCACATCCGAGAGTCGTCCGGCAACCGGCCGGGTGGCGCGCAAGTGAGAGGCACCCGCCGTGGCAGCACCCCAGAACTACCTGGCCGTGATCAAGGTCGTGGGTATTGGTGGAGGTGGAGTCAACGCCGTCAACCGGATGATCGAGGTCGGGCTGAAGGGCGTCGAGTTCATCGCCATCAACACTGATGCGCAGGCCCTGTTGATGAGTGACGCCGATGTGAAGCTCGACATCGGCCGCGAGCTGACCCGTGGTCTCGGCGCGGGCGCCAATCCCGGCGTCGGCGCGCAGGCCGCCAACGACCACGCGGAGGAGATCGAGGAGGTGCTCAAGGGCGCCGACATGGTCTTCGTGACCGCCGGCGAGGGCGGTGGCACCGGCACCGGTGGCGCGCCCGTCGTGGCCAAGATCGCCCGCTCGCTGGGCGCCCTGACCATCGGTGTGGTCACCCGCCCGTTCGCCTTCGAGGGCCGGCGCCGCGCCACCTCCGCCGAGGAGGGCATCGCGACCCTGCGCGAAGAGGTCGACACGCTGATCGTGATCCCCAACGACAAGCTGCTGATGATCTCCGACCGCAACGTCAGCATGCTCGACGCCTTCCACCAGGCCGACCAGGTCCTGCTGCAAGGTGTCTCCGGCATCACCGACCTGATCACCACCCCGGGCCTGATCAACCTCGACTTCGCCGACGTGAAGTCGGTGATGAGCAACGCCGGCTCCGCCCTGATGGGCATCGGCTCGGCGCGCGGCGAGAACCGCGCCGTCGAGGCGGCCGAGCTCGCGGTCTCCAGCCCGCTGCTCGAGGAGTCGATCGACGGTGCGCAGGGGGTGCTGCTCTCCATCGCGGGCGGTTCCGACCTCGGCCTGTTCGAGATCAACGAGGCCGCCGCGATGGTCTCCGAGGCGGTGCACGCCGACGCCAACATCATCTTCGGCGCGACGATCGACGACGCCCTCGGCGACGAGGTGCGGGTGACGGTCATCGCCGCCGGGTTCGAGGGTGGTCGGCCCAAGCGTCGCGACGAGGGCCACGGCCTGCGTCCGAAGCCGGTCCAGAAGCCGCAGTCGCAGGAGGAGACCCTCGCCGCCGCCCGGGCCATCGCCGAGCAGCGCGCGGCGGGTGCCTCGCAGCCCAGCGAGCGTCGCGAGCCGGTGACGGTGGGGGCCTCGCAGTCCTCGCAGTCCTCGTCGGCCGCGGGGAGCAGCCAGCTTCCCCGGCAGTCGGCCAGCCCGCGTCCCACCTTCGACGACGACGAGCTCGACGTCCCCGACTTCCTGAAGTAGGGCCTGACCGGATCTACGCAGTTCCCGGCACAATCGCTGAGGTGTACGCACATCGCACCAGCACCGGCCCCGTCGACCTGGCCTTCACGGACAGGTACGGCGGGGTCAGTGCTGTCCCCTTCGACAGCCTCGACCTGGCCCTGGTCGGCGACGACGACCCCGAGGCCCGACGACGCAACCTCGAGCTCCTGCTCGAGGACTTCGCGCCGGGTGCCGAGCTGGCCGACATGGAGCAGGTGCACGGCGACCGCGTCGTCGAGGTGTCACCGGCCGCCGGGCGCGAGCAGTGCGACGCCGTGGTCACCGACCGCGCGGACGTGGTCCTGATGGTGCGGGTGGCCGACTGCGTGCCCGTGCTGCTCGCCGACCCGTCCGCGGGCGTGATCGGTGCCGCGCACGCCGGGCGCAACGGCATGCGCGACGGTGTGGTCACCCGGTGCGTGGAGGCGATGCGCGCGCTCGGGGCCGACGACCTCACGGCCTGGGTCGGCCCGCACATCTGCGGTGCCTGCTACGAGGTCCCGGCCGATCTCCAGCAGGAGGTGGCGGCCGTGGAGCCCGTCTCGGCAGCGACGACCTCCTGGGGGACGCCCTCGCTCGACATCGGCGCCGGTGTCACCGCGCAGCTCGAGCGCGCCGGGGTGCGCGTCGTCCAGGTCGACGGCTGCACCCTGGAGTCGCCGGACCTCTACTCCCACCGGCGCGACGGCGCCTCTGCCGGCCGGTTCGCCGGTGTGATCGTGCGGCGCGGGGGTGAGTCGTGACCGAGCGCCGCGACGAGATCGAGTCGGGGCTGGCGCGCGTCCGCGAGCGCATCGAGGGAGCCTGCGCCGAGGCGGGTCGTGACCCGGAGGAGATCACGCTCGTCGTCGTCACCAAGTTCTTCCCGGCCTCCGACGTACGCCTGCTGGCCGAGCTCGGCGTGCGCCACGTCGGGGAGAACCGCCACCAGGAGGCGGTCGCCAAGGCGGACGAGTGCTCCGACCTCGACCTGACCTGGCACTTCATCGGCGGGCTGCAGAGCAACAAGGCGGCTGCCGTCGCGTCGTACGCCGACGTGGTGCAGTCGCTCGACCGCGCGAAGCTGGTCTCCGGCCTGAGCAGGGGCGCCCTCGAACGTGGCCGCGACCTCGAGGTGCTCGTGCAGGTGAGCCTCGACCCGCCGGACGCCGACGGTCGCTCGGGCGCCGAGCCCACCGACGTGGCGGCGCTCGTCGAGCGAGTCGTCGAGGCCGACGGGCTTGGCGCTGCGTGGCGTGATGGGCGTGGCGCCGCTCGACGCAGACCCCGGTGAGGCCTTCGCCCGGCTGGCCGAGGTGGCCGCCGACGTACGCCGCGCGGTGCCTGCGGCGACGTGGATCTCGGCCGGCATGAGTGGCGACCTCGAACATGCCGTGAGACACGGCGCGACACACCTGCGGATTGGCTCGGCGATCCTCGGTCCGAGGCCGTCGGTCAAGTAGCGTACGAAGCGACTCGACCGGACCAGAAACTCCACGACAGCAGAGGAATCACTGATGAGCGCGATGCGGAAGATGGGCGTCTACCTCGGTCTGCTCGAGGACGCCGACGGTGAGTACGTCGACGTCGAGAACGACTACGACGAGCAGCCCGCCCGCCGCGCGGAGCCCGAGTCGTCGCGTCCCGTGGCCAACCTCGCCGAGCGTCGTCGTCCCATGGCCCCCGCCCAGCGCTCTGCCGGTTCCGGGGCCAACGCCGGTCCTGCCGCCACCTCGGTGGCGCCGCTCTCGCGGATCACCACGCTGCACCCCCGCACCTACAACGAGGCCCGCGTCATCGGCGAGAACTTCCGCGACGGGGTGCCGGTGATCATGAACCTCTCCGAGATGGACGACACCGACGCCAAGCGCCTGGTCGACTTCGCCGCCGGGCTGGTCTTCTCGGTGCGTGGCTCGATCGAGCGGGTCACCAACAAGGTCTTCCTGCTCTCGCCGCCCAACGTCTCGGTGGCGGCCGAGGACAAGCAGCGCATCGCCGAGAACGGTTTCTTCAACCAGAGCTGAGAGTCGGGCTTTCGATTTTCCCGCACGCCTCTAGAGTCTTCCCCGTGGCGACCGTCGGCGACCTTCTCTACCTCGCGCTCAGCATCTTCATCGTGCTGCTGTTCGTGCGCCTGATCGTCGACTGGATCCAGTTCTTCGCCCGCGCCTGGGTGCCGCACGGTCCCGTGCTCGTCATGCTCGAGGGCGTCTACTCGGCCACCGACCCGCCGGTCAAGGCACTGCGCCGCGTCATCCCCCCGCTGCGGCTGGGCGGGATGGCCATCGACCTGAGCTTCGTGGCGCTGCTGATCATCTGCTACATCCTGCAGCGCCTGATCGTCGTCGCCTTCCACTGACGACGCACCGTCGCGCGGTCGTCTCGTCGCTCCGGGGACCCCTCTCGCGAGCGCGTGCGGTCAGGTTATGGTTCACCCGCACGTACGACGCCCCGTCCGGGCGTCAGCACCTTCGATGACAGGGGACAGGTGAGGTCATGCCGCTGACACCACAAGAAGTCAAGGCCATGCGGTTCACTCCGGTCCGGCTCCGCGAGGGCTACGACATGGGCGAGGTGGACGAGTTCCTCGACGAGGTCGAGACCGAGCTCGAGCGGCTGCTCGCGGAGAACGAGGACCTCCGCTCGAAGCTGACCGCCGCGACCGGATCGGCCCCGCCCGTCACCGAGGCGAAGGCAGGCCGGAGAAGGCTCCCGAGAAGGAAGAGCCCGCCGACAAGAAGCCGGTCGAGGACGAGGAGCCGGTCGAGGAGAAGAAGCCGGAGCGGGTCGTGACCCCTCCGCCGTCCGAGCAGATCAAGGTCACCACGGCGGCCGAGGCCTCCAGCGCCGCGACCCGCCTGCTCGAGCTGGCCACCCGCAACGCCGACGAGCTCGTCGCGGAGGCCCGCACCGAGGCCGAGCAGATCGTCGTCGCCGCCCGTACCGAGGCCGAGCAGCTCGAGGCCGAGACCAAGGCCCGCACCGAGCAGCTCGACGCCGAGGCCCGCACCCGCGCCCAGCAGCTCGATGCCGAGACCGAGACCAAGCGCCGCGAGGCACTCAGCGACATCGAGCGCGAGAAGGGCCGTCTCGACGGCGAGGTGCAGAGCCTGCGCACCTTCGAGAGCGAGTACCGCAGTCGCCTGAAGAGCTACTTCACCGAGCAGCTCGCCTCACTCGACGGCAACGGCGAGGGCGGCACCCTGCCCACGGCCAACCAGGGCTGATCCGGGCTACACCCGGACGACGCTGAAGGCGATCCCGAGGCCTTCGTCGGTCTGGTCGAGCCCGTCGGCCGACCCGGCCTCGGTCATCGTCGTGGCCAGCACCTCGCCCGCGACCAGGTCGTGGTGCTCCGCGAGCGCCTGCGCGAGCCGGAGCGCCCTCACCGGCGGCGTGCCAGGTCAGGGTGATCCGGTCGGAGACCTCGAAGCCGGCGTTCTTGCGCGCCTCCTGCACCAGCCGGATCACCTCACGGGCCAGCCCTGCTCGACGTAGCTCGTCGGTGAGCTCGAGGTCGAGCGCGATCGTCTCGCCCTGCTCGTTGACCACCGACCAGCCCTCGCGCGGTCGCTCGGAGAGCAGCACCTCGTCGGCGAGCACCTCCACCGTGGCGCCGTCCCCGGCATCGTCCAGCAGAGTCGACGTTCGGCGCGGCCGTCGGCGGCGAGGGCCGTCGCCAGGGCCGAGGCGTCGGCCGCCGCGATCGCCGCGGCCACGCGCGGGGTGTCCTTCGCGAACCGCTTGCCGAGTGCCCGGAAGTTCCCCTTGGCGCTGTGGTCGACCAGGTCGGCCCCGGCGGCGGACAGCGGCTCGATGGCGCCCACGTTCAGCTCCTCGGCGACCTCGCGGCGCAGCTCCTCGGTGAGCCGGTCGTACGCCGTGGTCGCGACCAGCGCGCGACGCAGGGGCTGACGGATCTTCACCTTCGCCTCGGCCCGGGCGGCACGTCCCAGCTCCACCAGCCGGCGGGCCAGCTTCATCTGTGCCCTCAACGAGTCGTCGACCAGGCTCCCGTCCACCCGCGGCCAGGTCGCGAGGTGCACGGACTCGGGCAGCTCCGTCGAGGTGCTGGCGAACACGTCCCGCCAGACCCGCTCGGTGATGAACGGCGTCAGCGGAGCCAGGCAGCAGCGTGACGACGTACAGGCACTCGTGCAGCGTTGCCAACGCCGCGGGGTCGCCGGCTCCAGAAGCGCCGGCGGGAGCGGCGTACGTACCAGTTCGACAGGTCGTCGACGTACGCCGAGAGCAGCGACACCGGCGCGCTGGGTGTCGAAGCGACTCCATCGCCTCGGTCACCGCCAGCGCGAGCCGGTGTGCCTCGGAGAGCGCCCACCGGTCGAGGACGGGCCGATCCGCGAGGTCCGGTGCCGGGTCGCCGGGACTCCACTCCGACGTGCCGGCGTAGAGCACCTGGAACGCGACGGTGTTCCAGTACGTCAGCAGGACCTTGCGCACCGTCTCCTGGATGGTGGTGTGCCCCACCCGGCGCGCCGCCCACGGCGAGCCACCGGCGGCCATGAACCAGCGCACCGCGTCGGCGCCGTGCTCGTCCATCAGCGGGATCGGCTCGAGGATGTTGCCGAGGTGCTTGGACATCTTGCGGCCGTCCTCGGCCATGATGTGCCCGAGGCACAGCACGTTGCGGTACGACGACTCGTCGAAGACCAGCGTCCCGACGGCCATCAGGGTGTAGAACCAGCCGCGGGTCTGGTCGATCGCCTCGCAGATGAAGTCGGCGGGGTAGGCGCGCTCGAGCATCTCCGCGGAGCCCTCGCGGTGCGGGTAGCCCCACTGCGCGAACGGCATCGACCCGGAGTCGAACCACGCGTCGATCACCTCGGGGACCCGCCGTGCCTCCTCCCCGCACTCGCGGTGCAGGCGAAGGTCACCTCGTCGACGTACGGGCGGTGCGGGTCGAGCCCGGACTGGTCGGTCCCGGTCAGCTCGGACAGCTCGGCGAGCGACCCGACGCAGGTCTGGTGCCCCTGCTCGCAGCGCCAGATCGGCAGCGGGGTGCCCCAGTAGCGGCTGCGCGAGAGGGCCCAGTCGATGTTGTTCTCCAGCCAGTCGCCGTAGCGGCCGTGCTTGATCGTGTCGGGGAACCAGTTGGTCTGCTCGTTCTCGCGGAGCAGCTCGGTCTTGATCGCGGTGGTGCGGACGTACCAGGAGGGCTGCGCGTAGTACATCAACGCGGTGTGGCAGCGCCAGCAGTGCGGGTAGCTGTGCTCGTAGGGCACGTGCCGGAACATCAGGCCGCGCGACTCCAGGTCGCGGACCAGGTCGGCGTCGGCGTGCTTGAAGAACTGCCCGCCGACGAGCGGGATGTCGTCGGAGAAGTGACCGTTCGACCGGACGGGCACGACGACCGGCAGTCCGTAGGAGCGGCAGACCTCCATGTCGTCCGCGCCGAACGCGGGGGACTGGTGCACCAGGCCGGTGCCGTCCTCGGTGGTGACGTAGTCCGCGAGCACGACGAGGTGGGGGGCCGTGCCACCCTCCTCGACCGGCGGGAACTCGACCAGCTCGAACGGGCGCTGGTAGGTCCAGCGCTCCATCTCCGAGCCGAGCACCGACCCCTCGACCGTCCAGCCCTCGCCGAGCGCCGCGCCGAGCAGCGCCTCGGCCACGACCAGCTTCTCGTTGCCGTCGGTCGCGAGCACGTAGGTCACGTCGGGCCGGACCGCCACGGCCGTGTTGGACACGAGGGTCCACGGCGTCGTCGTCCACACCAGCAGCGCGGCTCCCTCCTGCGCCCACGGACCCGAGGTCAGCGGGAACCGCACGTAGACGCTGGGGTCGGTGACCGTCTCGTAGCCCTGGGCGACCTCGTGGTCGGAGAGCCCCGTCTCGTCGCGGGGGCAGTACGGCGCGACCCGGTAGTCCTCGACCAGCAGCCCCTTGCCGTGGATCTGCTTGAGGGCCCACCACACCGACTCGACGTACTCCGCGTCCATCGTGCGGTAGGGCTGCCGCATGTCGATCCAGCAGCCCATCCGGTCGGTCATCTCCTCCCAGAGGTCCACGTGGCGCTGCACCGACTCGCGGCAGCGCTCGTTGAACTCCGCGATCCCGAAGGCCTCGATGTCGGCCTTGCCGGAGAAGCCGAGCTCCTTCTCGACGGCGAGCTCGACCGGCAGGCCGTGGCAGTCCCAGCCGCCCTTGCGGTTGACCTGGTAGCCCTGCATCGTCCGGAAGCGCGGGAAGACGTCCTTGAAGGTGCGCGCCTCGACGTGGTGGGTGCCCGGTCGGCCGTTGGCCGTCGGGGGGCCCTCGTAGAAGGTCCAGCTGTCGGCGCCCTCGTTGCGGGCCACGGACTTCTCGAAGATCTGGTGCTCGTGCCAGAAGTCCAGCACGCCACGCTCGAGCGTGGGCAGGTCGACCTGCGGGGGCACCGGGCGGTACTGGGTCACGGGTGGTCCTTCGTCGGTTGTGTCGAAACCTCCGAAGGGACGAGGTGCTCGCGCACCCCGCGGTACCACCCTCCTTGGCCGGCCTCGCGCTCGCCGACCCACTCACGGTCCACCGCTGCCGGGTCTAGTCAGCGACCGACGAGCGGTCACCTTTCTTCCGGCGGCTCCGAGGTGATGGCCCCATCCACGCCGTGCGGTGCGGCCGAGTCTATCCGCCGCGCTCGGGCGGGTTTGTCGGCCTGGTGTGAAAGAGTGCCTCCGGCACGGCGAGTTGAAGGGGATCGGCCCGCCACATATCCTCGCGCCACCGTGTGTGGCCCGGGCCACATCTCTCTCCCGTAAGGGGTTCTGCGTCATGGCAACCGCGACCAAGAAGTCCCTGGTGAGCCGCGCAGGTGCAGCGGCCCGCAAGGTCGTGTCCCGCTCCTCGGCCACCACCAAGAAGGCAGCGCCCAAGAAGTCGGCCCCGGCCAAGAAGACGACGCGCCAAGAAGGCGCCCGCGAAGAAGGTGGCGGCAGCGAAGAAGGCGGCCCCCGCCAAGACCGTCGCGAAGAAGGCCCCCGTCGCCAAGAAGGCCCCCGCCAAGAAGGCGGCGCCGGCGAAGAAGGCGGCTGCGAAGAAGGCTCCCGCCAAGAAGGCCCCCGCCACGAAGACGGTCGCGAAGAAGGCTCCTGCCAAGAAGGCGGCTCCGGCGAAGAAGGCGGCGCGCGAAGAAGGCCGCCTGCGAAGAAGGCTGCGCCCGCCACGAAGGCTGCGGCGACGAAGACCGCGCCGGCGAAGAAGGCGGCTCCGGCCACCAAGGCGGCCGCGAAGAAGGCCCCTGCCAAGCGAGCGGCCTCGGCGTCCAAGCTGGTCGTCCTCGAGCAGGAGGACCCCTGGACCAAGGCCGAGCTGAACGAGGTGCGCGCCACCCTGAAGGCCGACGTCGCCCGCCTCACCGGCGAGCTCGTCGAGGTCGAGGAGGACCTCGCCGGCATGATCGAGAACTCCGGCGAGGGCGCCGGCAACGACCAGGCCGACGTCGGCTCCGCGTCGTTCGAGCGCGACCAGGAGATGGTCATCGTCAACAACGCCCGCGACATGCTGGAGCAGAGCCAGCACGCGCTGGAGCGGATCGCGAACGGCACCTACGGCCAGTGCGAGATCTGCGGCAACCCGATCGGCAAGAACCGGCTGATGGCCTTCCCGCGCGCCACCCTGTGCCTGAGCTGCAAGCAGCGCGAGGAGCGTCGCTGATCACGGCTGAGAAGTCGACACCGGCCGGGCCCGTGCGTGCCGGCCGACGACGGGCCACCTGGCTGGTCCTGCTGGTGGCAGCGGTGGCCTACGCCGTCGACCAGGTCAGCAAGTACCTCGCCGTACGCCACCTGACCGGGCGTGACCCGGTCCAGGTGGTCGGGGAGCTGCTGCAGCTCCGGCTGCTGCGCAACCCGGGGGCGGCGTTCAGCGCGGGCGAGTCGCTGACTCCGCTGATCTCGGTGGCCGCGCTGCTGGCAGCGGTGGTGGTCGTCGTGCTCGCCGTACGGGTGCGGCACCGCGGCTGGGCGGTGGCCCTGGGCCTGCTGCTGGCCGGGATCGTCGGCAACCTCACCGACCGGATGCTCCGCTCGCCCAGCCCGTTCCGCGGGCACGTGGTCGACTTCTTCGCGCTGCCGCACTGGCCGGTCTTCAACGTGGCCGACATGTGCATCGACGTCGCGGGCGTCATGTTCGTCGTCCTGATCCTGCGCGGCGACCACCTCGACGGCACCCCGGGACGGGCGTCCGACCGGGAGGGCTCGTGAGCGAGTCCGGTGGTGACGAGAGGCCAGGAGATCCCCGAGAGCCTGGCCGGGGAACGGGTCGACGTGGGGCTCTCGCGGATGTTCGGCATCTCCCGCAGCCGCGCCGCCGAGCTCCTCTCCCAGGGCAGCGTGCAGCTCGACGGGCGCCGGCCGGCCAAGTCCGAGCGGCTCGTCCCGGGGGCCGTCATCGACGTGGTCCTCCCGCAGGTGGAGGAGGACCCGCTCGCGGTGGTCCCCGAGCTCGTCGACGGGCTCTCGGTGATCCACGACGACAACGACATCGTCGTGGTCGACAAGCCGGTCGGTGTCGCGGTGCACCCCTCGATGGGGTGGACCGGTCCCACGGTCGTCGGGCACCTGCGCGCAGCGGGCTACGGCATCGCGACCGGCGGGGCGCCCGAGCGGCAGGGCATCGTGCAGCGGCTCGACGTCGGTACGTCGGGCGTGATGGTGCTCGCCAAGAGCGAGCACGCCTACTCGCTGCTCAAGAACGCCTTCCGGCAGCGCGAGGTCGACAAGGTCTACCACGCGCTCGTGCAGGGCCACCCCGATCCGCTGGAGGGCACCATCGACGCCCCGATCGGGCGGCACACGAGCTCGGACTGGAAGTTCGCGGTGCGCGACGACGGCAAGCACAGCGTGACCCACTACGCGACCCTCGAGGCGCACCGGTTCGCCAGCCTGCTCGAGGTGCACCTCGAGACCGGGCGCACGCACCAGATCCGCGTGCACATGGCGGCGCTGCGGCACCCGTGCGTCGGCGACCTCACCTACGGCGCCGATCCCACGCTGGCCAAGCGGCTCGGCCTGGAGCGGCAGTGGCTGCACGCCGTACGCCTCGGTTTCGAGCACCCCGGCACGGGGGAGCAGGTGGAGTACGAGTCGGCCTACCCGGCCGACCTGGCGCACGCCCTCGAGGTCATCCGTGGAGCCCACTGAGTCGACTGCCCCCGACGGGGAGTTCCTGGTACGTCCCGGCGCCGCTCCGGATCTCCCGGCGGTGTACGACGTCTACGCGGCCTCGGTCGCGGACGGCGTCGTACCCGAGCCGCGGCCGGAGGCAGAGGTGCGGGCGTGGATCGACGGGGTCCTCGACGAGGGCAAGAGCCTCTGGGTCGCCGAGCGGGAGGGGGAGCTGCTCGGCTTCGTGGTGGTGCGCGAGGCCTGGCTGTTCCTGCTGTTCGTCCATCCCGGCCGTGCCGCGCGCGGTGTCGGGGTCGCGCTGATCGACCTGGTCAAGGCGCTGCACCCGCACGGCTTCGGGCTGCGCGTGCACGTCGCGAACGAGCGCGCGCGGGCCTTCTACCGGCGCCACGGCCTCGTCGAGCTGGAGACCACCGACGGGAGCAGCTACCCCGACCGGGCGGCCGACGTGAAGATGGCCTGGCTCGGCGACGACCCGCTGTCGTACCTGCGCGGCCGGATCGACGAGGTGGACGACGAGCTCGCCGTCCTGCTCGCCCGCCGCGCCGCCCTGACCGGCGCCGTCCAGGACCACAAGGAGGTCGGCGGCCACGCCGGCCGCGACCCCGAGCGCGAGGCCGAGATCGTCGACCGGATGGCCGCTCTGGTCCCCGGCCTCGACCGCGACCACCTCGCCCGCGTCATGCACACCGTGATCGCCGAGAGCCTCGCCGCCTGGGAGCAGCGGGCGGGGGAGTAGTCTCGTCCACCAGTCACAAGTTTCCCAGGTGGAGAACCCAATTGAGGTGGCTGGCCTCTTCACATAGGAACACTTCTTCACACACATTGCTTGTGTGTGAAGAAGCAGTTTCGCTTCTTACCCTGGGAAACTGCCGACCCGCCGACCGCACCTCAGCCCGTGTTGCGCATCCCCGCGGCGATCCCGTTGATGGTGAGGAGCAGGGCGCGCTCGAGCTGGTCGCCCTCCTCGCCGGCACGCATCCGGGTGAGCAGCTGCACCTGGAGGTGGTGGAGCGGCTCGAGGTAGTTCTCGCGGATCTCCAGGGTGGTGCGGAGGATCGGGTCGCGGTCGAGCAGGTGGTCCTCGCCGGTGACGGCCAGCACTCCGGAGACCGTCAGGTCGAACTCCTGACCGGATGTCGTCGAGCAGGCCACGCAGCTCCTTCGGCACCAGCGCCTCGACGTAGCGCGCCGCGATGTCGAGGTCGGTCTTGACCAGGGTCATCGAGACGTTGTCGAGGAAGGTCCGGAAGAACGGCCAGCCGTCGTACATCTCCCGCAGCACCTCCCGCTCGTCGGCGACCGCGGCCAGGCCACTGCCGACGCCGAACCAGCCCGGCACGATCTGCCGCGACTGCGTCCAGCCGAAGACCCAGGGGATCGCGCGCAGGTCGTCGATCCCGGCGTCCGCACCGGGCCGCCGCGCCGGCCGCGAGCCGATGTGCAGGGCGCCGAGCAGGTCGACGGGCGTCGAGGCGAGGAAGTACTCCGGCAGGCCGTCGGTCTCGATCAGGCCCCGGTAGCGGTCGTGCGCGCTCTCGGAGATGCGGTCCATCACCGCGTCCCAGCGCTCGGCGTCCTCCGGGCTGCGGCGGTCCTTCTTGTGCAGCAGGCTCGCCTCGAGGGTCGCGGCGAGGGTGAGCTCGAGGTTCTGCCGCGCGAGCACGGGCAGGGCGTACTTGTCGCTGATCACCTCGCCCTGCTCGGTGATCTTCACCTCGCCCTCGACGGTGCCGTAGGGCAGCGCCATGATCGCGTCGTACGTCGGCCCGCCACCGCGCCCGACCGAGCCGCCGCGGCCGTGGAAGAACCGCAGCCGGACCCCGTGCCGCCGGGCGACGTCGCGGGCGGCTCGCTGGGAGCGCTGGATCTGCCACTGCGACGGGGCGATGCCGCCGGCCTTGTTGGAGTCGGAGTAGCCGAGCATGACCTCCTGCACGTCGCCGAGCAGCGAGAGCAGCCGGCGGTACGACGCGTCGGAGAAGAGCGCCTCGAGGATCTCGTCGGTCTTCTCCAGCTCCTCGACGGTCTCCAGCAGCGGCACGAAGCCGATCCGGGCGGTGCCGCCGGCGAGGTCGACCAGGCCCGCCTCCCGGGCCAGCACCACGGCCGCGAACACGTCGTCGGCGTGGCGGGTCATCGAGATGATGTAGCTCTCCACCGTCCGCGGGCCCAGCGTGTCCAGCGCCCAGCGGATCGTGGTGAACGTCTCCGCGGTCACGGTGGCGTCCTCGTCGAGCGGGAGCGGCTGGGTGGACAGCGGGCGTCCTCCGGCCAGCTCCTCGCTGAGCACCTTGGTGCGGGCCTCCCGGTCGAGGTCGGCGTACGGCGTCTGCGCGCCGCCCTCGCCCGCCGGGAGCCGGTCGAGCAGCTGGCCGACGGCGGCGTGGTGCTTCTTCGCGTGCTCGCGCACGTCCAGGGTGGCCAGGGTGAGGCCGGTGGCGGCGACGGTGCGGACGAGCCGCTCGAGCTCGCCCCCGGCGACCAGCTCGCCCTGGTGCTCGAGCACCGACCGGTGCAGGACGAGGAGGTCCTCGAGCAGCTCGGTGTCGTCGCGGTAGTCGCGTCCCTCGCGGTGCTGGTGCCCGGCCGAGATGCGCTCCTCGGTGAGCTGCAGCCGCACGTGCACGCAGGTGAGGTAGAGCCGGTAGGGCTCCTCCGCGTTGAGCCGGCGGTAGCGCGGCTCCACCTCCGGCAGGTCCGGCACCATCTCGTCGAGCCGCTCGCGCAGCTCCTCGGAGATCGTGGAGAGCCGCTCGCTGACCGAGAGGTCGCGGCGCAGCCGGTTCACCTCGCCGGAGAGCAGCCGGATGCCGTGCACGGCCTGCAGCTCGAGGACGGCGCGCGTGGTCGCCGGGGTGACGTTCGGGTTGCCGTCGCGGTCGCCGCCGATCCAGGTGCCGAAGCGCAGCGGACGGACCTCGGCCGGCAGCTTCACGTCGATCGCGGCCAGCTGGTCGCGCAGCTCCTCCAGCACGTCGGGCAGTGCCGCGGCGGCCAGGCCCTCGAGGTAGTAGACGCCGTTGCGCGCCTCGTCGATCGGCTGCGGCGGCTCGACCCGGATCTCGTCGGTGCGCCAGAGCATCTCGACGGCCTCCTCCAGCCGGCGGGTGCGACGCGGGCGTGTCCGGCTGCTCGAGCAGGGCCGCGACCTGGCGCATCTTCTCGATCGTGGAGCGGCGGGCGACCTCGGTGGGGTGGGCGGTGAACACCGGCCGCACCGCCACCTGCGGGATCTCCTTCGCGATCGTCTCGGCGTCGATGCCGGCCTCGCGGACGCGCGCGAGCGCGTCGTGCACCCAGCCGGTCGGACCCCCCTCGTCGCGCCGCGCGCGCAGCAGCGTCCGCCCGCGGTGCACCTGCTCGGCGACGTTGGCGAGGTGGAAGTACGCCGTGAACGCCCGCGCCAGCTTCGTGGTCGTCTCGAGGTCCAGCTCGGGCAGCTCCGCGAGGGTGTCGTCCTTCGCCAGCGTCCGGACCCGCTCGACCAGGGCGAGCAGGTCGTCGCCCTCGGCCCGCTTGAGCGTGTCGCCCAGCAGCGAGGTCACCAGTCGTACGTCGCGGCGGAGGTCGGCGTCGGGCGTGCCGTCGGTTGGATCGTTCACACGGAGCAGTATGGCGAGCGCAGGGTGTCGACGTCATGACGGCGAGGTTTCGACGAGCTCAACCGGCGTGGGTCGCGCCGAGATCCCGTGTCCCTGTCAGGGGCCGGTGGGAATCCTGATCTAGGGTGAACGTCTTCCCCCACCTGGCCGCTGAGTTCGGCGGTTTGTCCTGAGTTGACCCCCGATCGACCATGAAGGGCTCACTGCGCCACATGACGACCAGCCGGGACGGGTTCGTCCACCTGCACGTGCACACCGAGTACTCCATGCTCGACGGCGCGTCGTTGCTGGATGGCCTGTTCGAGCGGACCGCGCGGCTGGAGATGCCGGCGATCGCGATGACCGACCACGGCAACCTGCACGGGGCCTTCGACTTCTGGTCCAAGGCGCGCGCCCACGGGGTCAAGCCGATCATCGGCCTCGAGGCCTACCTCACCCCCGGCACGAGGCGCGACGAGCGCCGCCGGGTGCGGTGGGGCCGCGGCGACCTGGCCGAGGAGGGCGGGGACGACGTCGCCGGCGGCGGCGCCTACACCCACATGACGATGTGGGCCTCGTCGACGACGGGGATGCACAACCTGTTCCGGATGGCGTCGCGCTCCAGCATGGAGGGCTTCTACTACAAGCCGCGCGCCGACCGCGAGCTCCTCAACCAGTACGCCGAGGGGCTGATCGCCTCGACCGGGTGCCCCTCGGGCGAGGTGCAGACCCGCCTCCGGCTCGGGCAGTACGACGAGGCGCGCACCGCGGCCGCGGAGTACCAGGAGATCTTCGGCAAGGAGAACTTCTTCCTCGAGCTGATGGACCACGACATCCAGATCGAGAAGCGCACCCGCGACGACCTGCTCCGGCTCGGCAAAGAGCTCGGCATCCCGCCGCTGGCCACCAACGACTCCCACTACAACAACCCCGAGGACTCCGACGCCCAGGACGCCCTCATCTGCGTCGCCTCCGGCAAGCGGCTCTCCGACACCAACCGGCTCAAGTTCGACGGCGGCGGCTACTACATCAAGTCCGCCGCCGAGATGCGCGAGCTGTGGGCCGACAAGAACGGCATGCCCGAGGCGTGCGACAACACCCTGCTGATCGCCGAGCGCTGCGACGTGGAGTTCACCGAGTCGACCGGCGGCTACATGGCGCGTGCCGACGTACCCGCCGGGCACACCGAGGACTCCTGGTTCCGCGAGGAGGTCTGGCGCGGCATCGAGGCCCGCTACCCCGGCGAGCAGTTCACCCAGGCCGTCCGCGACCGCGTCGAGATGGAGCTCGGCGTCATCGCGGCCAAGGGCTACTGCGGCTACTACCTCGTGGTCGCCGACTTCATCAACTGGGCCAAGGCCAACGGCATCCGGGTCGGCCCGGGTCGCGGCTCCGGCGCGGGCTCCATCGCGGCGTACGCCCTGCGGATCACCGACCTGTGCCCGCTGGAGCACGGCCTGATCTTCGAGCGCTTCCTCAACCCCGAGCGCCCCTCGATGCCCGACTTCGACATCGACTTCGACGAGCGCCGGCGCGGCGAGGTCATCCAGTACGTCAGCGACAAGTACGGCAGCGACCGCGTCGCCCAGATCGCCACCTTCGGCCGGCTCAAGGCCAAGGCCGCGGTCAAGGACGCCGCCCGCGTGCTCGACTACGGCTTCGCGATGAGCGAGCGGATCACCAAGGCGCTGCCCGCCGACGTGATGGGCAAGGGGGTCGGGCTCAAGGAGATCTTCGACCCCACCCACAAGCGCTACGGCGACGGCTCGGAGTTCCGCGCGCTGCACGAGGCCGACGCCGAGGTGCGCCGCATCTACGACACGGCGGTCGGCCTCGAGGGCCAGATCCGCCAGTGGGGCGTGCACGCCGCCGGCGTGATCATGTCCAGCACGCCGCTGATCGACATCGTCCCGATCATGAAGCGCGACCAGGACGGCGCGGTCATCACCCAGTTCGACTACCCGATGTGCGAGTCGCTCGGGCTGGTCAAGATGGACTTCCTCGGGCTGCGCAACCTCACCGTGCTCGACGACGCGCTCGACAACATCCGCCTCAACCGCGGCGAGGAGGTCGTGCTCGAGGAGCTGACCTTCGACGACGGCCCCACCTACGAGCTGCTCTCGCGCGGCGACACCCTCGGCGTCTTCCAGCTCGACGGCGGCCCGATGCGGTCGCTGCTGCGCAGCATGCGCCCCGACAAGTTCGAGGACATCTCGGCCGTCGGCGCGCTGTACCGCCCCGGCCCGATGGGCGCCGACTCGCACAACAAGTACGCCCGCCGCAAGAACGGCCGCGAGCCGATCGACCCGATCCACCCCGACCTCGCCGAGGCGCTCGCGCCGGTGCTGGGGGAGACCTACGGGCTGATCGTCTACCAGGAGCAGGTGATGGAGATCGCCCAGGTCCTGGCCGGCTTCACCCTCGGACAGGCCGACAACCTGCGTCGCGCGATGGGCAAGAAGAAGAAGTCCGAGCTCGACAAGCAGTACGCCGGCTTCCAGGCCGGCATGCTCGAGCGCGGCTTCTCCCAGGTGTCGATCACGACGCTGTGGGAGATCCTGCTGCCCTTCTCCGACTACGCCTTCAACAAGGCCCACTCCGCGGCGTACGCCGTCATCTCGTACTGGACCGCCTTCCTGAAGGCCAACTACCCGGCCGAGTACATGGCGGCCCTGCTGACCTCCGTCAAGGGCGACAAGGACAAGTCGGCGATCTACCTCAACGAGTGCCGCCGGATGCGCATCCAGGTGCTGCCGCCCGACGTCAACGAGTCCGCCGCGAACTTCACCCCGGTCGGCACCGACATCCGCTTCGGCCTCACCGCCGTGCGCAACGTCGGTCACAACGTCGTCGACCGGATCGTCGAGGCGCGCGAGGCGCAGGGCCGCTTCGAGGACTTCAACGACTTCATGGACAAGGTCGACGCGCAGGTGTGCAACAAGCGGCTGATCGAGTCGCTGGTCAAGGCCGGCGCCTTCGACGACATGAAGCACAAGCGCCGCGCGCTGATGCTGGTCTTCGAGGAGGCCGCCGACCGCTACGCCTCGATCAAGAAGGACGCCGGCGGCGGGCAGGACTCCCTCTTCGACGACCTCGATGGGCGAGGGCGGCCGAGCCGATCTTCGACCTCAAGGTGGTCGATCCCCGAGATCGACGAGTGGGACAAGCAGACGCTGCTCGGGCACGAGCGCGAGATGCTCGGCCTCTACGTCTCCGACCACCCGCTGACCGGGCTCGAGCACGTGCTCGCCGACGCGGCCGACTGCACCATCGGCCAGCTGCTCACCGACGAGGACCGCCCCGACGGGTCGCAGGTGGTGATCTGCGGGCTGGTCACCCAGGTGATGCGCAAGATGACCAAGACCGGCAACCCGTGGGCCATCGTCACGGTGGAGGACCTCGAGGGCTCGATCGACGTGCTGTTCTTCCCCAGCGACTACCAGCTGGCCAGCACCCTGCTCGTCGAGGACACCCTGGTCACCGTCAACGGCCGCCTCGACAAGAGCAAGGACGAGCCCGAGCTGCGCGGTCGCACGGTCTCCGCGCCCAACGTCGAGGGCCGTGGCGTCGGCGGCCCGGTCGTGATCATGCTGCCCTCCACCCGCTGCACCCCGCCCGTGGTCGACCGGCTCAAGGAGGTGCTGCGCACCCACCCCGGCACCACCGAGGTGCAGCTCAAGCTGGTCACCCGCAACGGCACCCAGCGGCTGCGGCTCGACGACCGGCTCCGGGTCACCGCCGACCCCGCGCTGTACGGCGACCTGAAGCACCTGCTCGGTCCCGGGTGCCTCGGATGAGCTACCCCACGGACGACGACGGAGCCGGCCACCAAGCCCAGGAGCGCCGTCCCGCACCAAGGACGTGCTGCTCGACGTCGGCATCGTGCTCGGCTGGTTCCTGGTCGCCGGGGTGCTCGGCGCCCTGGTGTGGTGGCAGGTGACCGACCTGCCGCAGGCGACCCGCGTCCAGGGAGCCGTCGTCGTCGAGGCCGACCAGCTGGGCAAGGAGGTCAACATCGACGGCTGGTTCTTCGTGATCGCCGTCGTCGGTGGCCTGGTCAGCGGCATCGTGCTCACCCTGTGGCGGCGCCGCGACGCGCTGCTCACCGTGGTGCTGGTGACCCTCGGCGGTGGCCTGGCGTCGGTCGTCATGCAGCGACTCGGCCGGCTCCTCGGCCCGGGCTCGGAGGTCGACGCCCTGCGGCACAAGGCCGACGGCGCCCATGCGCTGATGCGCCTGCAGGTCCATGCCACCGGAGTGCTGTGGGTGTGGCCGGCCGCGGCCGCGCTCGGGGCGCTGGTGTACCTCTTCGTGCTGAAGGCTCCCGAGAACGAGTAGTCCCCTTTGCAGGACGGCGGCCGGTCGGCTCCGTACCCTGTGGGACGTCAGTCGTCGGGGCTCTGCCTACTGGTGAGCCCGCTTTGCTCGCACACTCCGGGGAGATCATGAGCGACCAGACCGAGCCGCTGCCCGTCGTACCGGCCGAGCCGGCCGCGCCGAAGAAGAGCCACGGCGTCGTCGCGATCGTGGCCTCCGTGGTCGCGGTCGTCGTCCTCGCCGGTGGCGGCTTCGCCGCCTGGCAGTTCTTCGCCGGTGGCGGACCACGCCCGGCCGAGGTGCTGCCCGCCTCGACCTTCGCCGTGGTCAGCGTCGACCTGGACCCCTCGGGCGGCCAGAAGATCGAGGCCATCAAGACGCTGCGCAAGTTCCCCAGCTTCCGCGAGCACACCGGCGTGCGCCCGGACTCCGACGTCGTCAAGGCGATCTGGGACGACACCGTCGGCAAGGAGTGCAAGGACGTCGACTACGCCGAGGACGTCAAGCCGTGGATCGGCCAGCGGGCGGCCTTCGGTGGCGTGGAGCTCGACAAGGGCAAGCCGCTGCCGGTGGTGGCGGTGCAGGTGAGCGACCGGGACGCAGCCAGCAAGGGCTTCGCCAAGCTCGCCGCGTGCGCGAAGAAGTCCGGCGAGGACGACTTCGGCTACTCCGTGGGCGACGACTACGCGCTGATCAGCGACAGCACCGCGCACGCCGCGGCGATCCTCGGCGGCGGGCAAGAGCAAGCCGCTGTCCGAGGACGCGTCGTACCAGAAGTGGACCGACGAGGCCGGCGGCCCCGGCATCCTCAACGGCTACCTCTCCCCGAACGCGGGAACGCTGCTCAAGGACGCGTTCGCCGACGAGCTGGGCTCCGCCGACAAGGGCGCGAAGAAGCAGCTGGACAAGGCCATCGACGACTTCAAGGGCGCCGGCGCCACGCTGCAGTTCAAGGACGGCGGCCTCGAGCTGTCGATGGCCGGCGGTGGCGTGAAGCAGGCCGGCAGCAAGGACGTGGGCGACCACGTGTCGGCGCTGCCGAAGGACACGGCTGCCGCTCGTGGCGGGTGCGGTCGACGGCAAGAAGATCGCCGCACTCGCTCGACGGGCCCTCGAGGGCTCGGCTCGTTGAGCGGCATGTTCGGGGGATCAACGGCGACGACGCCGACTCGATGATCGAGCAGCAGACCGGTCTGCGGCTGCCCGACGACGTGGTGACCCTGCTCGGCGACTCCTTCAGCATCTCGGTCGGCGGGGACGCACCGGCCGACCTCGACAAGGTGGAGTCACCCGCCGACGTGCCGGTCGGCTACCTCGTGCGCGGTGACGAGGCCAAGGTCAAGGACGTCGTCGACCGGATCCAGGACGCCACCGGCGACGAGTCTCGAGGACCTGCCGGCCACCTTCGACACCGCCGACGGCAAGGCCGTGCTCGCGACCAACCCCGACTACGCCAAGCAGCTGCTCGGCAAGGGGTCGCTGGGCGACGACGCCACCTTCAAGGACGTCGTGCCGCACGCCGACGGCGCTCCCTTCGTGGCCTACCTCTCGCTCGACAACGGCTGGTCCAAGACGCTCGCCGACGCCGCCCGCAGCACGGGCGACAAGGACGAGCGCGAGTTCGCCGCCGACCTCGAGGTGTTCAAGGCGCTCGGCCTGAGCGCCTGGAACGACGGCAGCACGTCCCGTGCCCTCCTGCGGATCACCGCGAAGTAGTCAGGGTCGCCCGATCGGGGCGAGGTCGGCACCGAGCAGCGCGGCCAGGTCGGCGGGAGCCACGCCGAGGTCCAGGCCGCGCTTGCCTCCGCTGACGTAGATCGTGGGCAGCGCGCTCGCGCTCGCGTCCACCACCGTCGGCAGGCGCTTCCGCTGGCCGAGCGGGGAGATGCCGCCCACGACGTACCCCGTGGCGCGCTCGGCCGCCGCCGGGTCGGCCAGCGCCGCGCGCTTGCCGCCGACCGCGGCGGCGAGAGCCTTCAGGTCGAGCTGGCCCGACACGGGCACGACGGCGACCACGAGCCGTCCGTCGACCTCGGCCACGAGCGTCTTGAACACGGCCTCCGGGTCCAGGCCGAGCCGCTCGGCCGCCTCGAGACCGTACGAGGAAGCGGCGGGGTCGTGCTCGTAGACGTGCGAGGTGAACGGGACGCCGGCGCGCTCGAGGGCGACGACGGCCGGCGTACCGCCCGCGCCTTGCGGGCCATCAGTTCGGGGACCACCGGGTGCGCGCCACCTCGGTCGCCGGCAGCGACGGCAGCGCGCGCATGGCGCGCATCTCGTCGTGCAGCGTGCGCCGCAGCTTGGCCAGCCGGTCGACCGCCGTGTCGGCCTCGAGGAGTGCCTGGCGCTGGGGCAGGGTGAGCAGGCAGGTGCTGGCCAGCGCGTAGGAGAGGTACGCCGGGTCGCTGGGCATCTCGCCGGCGAGCACCGGGCCGCCGCGCAGCTCGGAGAGGAACTGCCGGTAGCGCTCGAAGGTGGCCAGGGTGGCTTCCGCGTCGGCCGCTGCGCCGGGCTCGTCGGTGTCGGGGAGCAGCTCCACGTCGCCGAGCAGGTACGGCCCGGAGTTGTCGGAGTCGATCACCCGCAGCCGCTGCCGCCCGATCACCTCGATGTCGAAGCGCCCGTCGTCGTAGGCCTCCACCTCGGTCAGCTGCACCAGGGTGCCGACCCGGTGGACCGACTGCATGCCGTGCTCGCCCACCTCGTAGCCCTCGCGGATCGCGATCACGCCGATGACCCGGTCGAAGACCGCCTCGATCGTCAGCAGGTCGCGGACCAGGGTGCGGTAGCGCTCCTCGAAGATGTGCAGCGGCGTGACCACCCCCGGGAACATCACCGTGTTCAGCGGGAACAGCGGCACCTGCGTCACAGGATCAACCTAACCGGCTCGGACGGTGCGGGCCGGGACCTGAGACCCCGCAGGTCAGCCGGTCTCCTCCGGGACGGCAGCGACCAGCCGCGCCCCGAGCTTCGCCACGCAGTGCCGCAGCTCGGGCCCGCCGTCGACCCGGAACGCCGACCGGGAGGCGGGCCAGCCGCTCGGCGTACCAGTAGGGGTTGCCGGTCGACCCGCGCAGCCGGGTGGTGCCGTCGCTCTCCGCCTCGACACGTCCGAGGCCGCGGGCGACCCACTGCAGGTTGTCGATCGAGTCCTCGATGAGCACGTCGGTCGCGTACTCCCAGCCCGAGCCGAGGTTCTCCTCGAGCATGCTGACCGGGTCGAGGTCGCTGGGCGGGTCGAACGACTCGGTGAGCTCGTCCACGGAGCGGACCCGGTCGATCCGGTAGGTGCGGACGTCGTCGGCGGAGTGCGAGAAGCAGAGCAGGTACCAGCGGCCGTAGCGCACCACCACCGCCCAGGGGTCGACCGTCATGGTCCACTCCGACCCGGCCTCGGAGCGGTACTCCAGCCGCACCCGGTGCTCGTTGGAGACCGCCTGCACGAGCGCGCTCGTCGTGGCCGGGTCCGGTCGCACCGCTGCCAGGTCCGGGGCCGCCTCGGCGTACTGACGTACGGCGGCCGCCTGGGCGGCCACGCCCTCGGGCAGCGCACTCATCAGGGTGCCGAGCGCGCGGCCGACGGGGTCGTCGGGGTTGGCCGCGGCGTGGTGGCCGTCGAGCACGGCCATCACCAGGCCGAGCGCCTCGGTGGCGCTGAACACCAGCGGCGGCAGCCGCAGCCCGCGGCCGAGCCGGTAGCCGCCGTACGGTCCGCGCTCGGACTCGACCGGGATGCCGGCCTCCCGCAGGATCCCGATGTAGCGCCGGGCAGCGCGCTCGGTGACGCCGAGCCGCTCGGCCAGCGCGTCGGCACTGATGCCCGGGGTGCCCTGGAGGAGCTCGAGGGTGCGCAGCGCGCGGGAGGTGGGACTGCCGTCGGGTTTCACCCGATCCACTATTCCGGAAGTAGATCGTCCAGAACCAGCCCTACCGTGATTCCCATGACTCGACCTGACTGGGAACCCCCCTTCGCCGCCACGCCCACCGAGCACCTCGTCGCGTGCCTTCGACCGGCAACGTGCCACCTTCCGCTGGAAGGCCGACGGGCTCGACGCCGCCGGCCTGGCGCTCACGATCGGCGCCTCGTCGCTGACGATCGGCGGGCTGCTCAAGCACCTCACCCGGGTCGAGGACGTCCACTTCACCTGGGACCTCGACGGCTCCGCGCCCTCCGAGCCGTGGCGCTCGCACGACTGGGAGTCCGATCCCGACTGGGACTTCGAGTCGGCGGCGCAGCGACACCCCCGAGGAGCTCTACGCGGCGTACGACGCGGCGGTCGCGCGCTCGCGGGACGATCCTCGCCGACCCGGCTCGCCGACGGCGGGCTCGAGCAGGAGATCGAGATGGGACGGCGCTGGGGCACCCCGGTGAGCCTCGGCCGGCTCGTGGCCGACATGCTCGAGGAGTACGGCCGCCACACCGGACACGCCGACCTGCTGCGCGAGGCCGTCGACGGTCGGGTCGGCGAGGACCCGGCGGAGGACTGGATCCCGCCGTACCTCACGGTCCATGCTGGCTGACGTGACCTACGAGATCCGGGCGCTCGACGCCTCGACCTGGGACGCCTTCGCCGCCCTCGCCGAGAAGCACAACGGCGTCTTCGGCGGCTGCTGGTGCACCTGGTTCCACGGAAAGCGCGAGGACTGCCGGCCTCGAGCATCTCGAGCCGGGGCGGCCGCACAAGGAGTACCGGGTCCGCAACGGCATGGCGCACGCCGCACTCGTCTTCGACGGGGACGCCGCCGTCGCGTGGGCCGAGTTCGGCCCGCCCAGCGAGCTGCCCAACATCCACCACCGCAAGCAGTACCTCGCCACCGTCGACCAGCTCCCCGACTACCGGATCACCTGCATCTTCGTCGACCGCGACTACCGGCGCGGTGGCGTCGGGGCGCTGGCGCTCGACGGCGCGGTGTCGCTCATCGCCGCGGCCGGGGGAGGAGTGGTCGAGGGGTATCCCCACGACGTGCCGGAGGGGAAGAAGGTCAACTCCTCCTTCCTCTACAACACCACCCGGACGACGTACGAGAAGGCCGGCTTCACCTACGACCGTCCCAAGGGCCAGGGCAACTGCGTGATGCGCCGCGAGGTGCCCGCGGCGTAGCGGCCTGGATCCTCGCACCCGTCAGGGGTTGTCCTCAGCCGTCCGAGCCGACAGCATCGAAGTGCCCGCCGTACGACGCGACCGGTGCTCACCGCCGTGGTCGCGGCCACGCACGGCAGCCCACCCGACCGGACAAGAAGCGAGGCAGCACGCATGAGCAGTCCCACCTACCAGGTGACCGACCCGTCGACCGGCGAGGTCGAGGAGAGCTTCGAGCACGCGTCCGACGCCGACATCGAGGCGGCCCTCTCCGCGGCGACCTCCGCGTACGCCGCCTGGCGCGACGTCCCCATCAAGGAGCGGGCGGTCGTGGTGAAGAAGGTCGCGAAGCTCTTCGCCGAGCGCGCCGACGACCTGGCGGCGATCGCGACGAAGGAGATGGGCAAGCCCGAGTCGGAGGGCGTCGAGGAGGCGGAGTTCTGCCAGGCGATCTTCGACTACTTCGCCGACGAGGGGCCGACGCTCGCGGCCGACCAGCCGATCAAGTCGGTGTCCGGCGGCAAGGCGATGGTGCAGCGGCTGCCGATCGGCCCGCTGCTGGGGATCATGCCGTGGAACTTCCCCTACTACCAGATCGCCCGGTTCGCGGCGCCGAACCTGATGCTGGGCAACACGATCATCCTCAAGCACGCCGAGTCGGTGCCGCGGTCGGCGCTGGCGGTCGAGCAGATCATGAAGGACGCCGGCGTGCCCGAGGGCGCCTACGTCAACGTGTTCGCCAGCCACGAGCAGATCGAGACGATCATCGCCGACCCCCGCATCCAGGGCGTCTCGCTGACCGGCTCCGAGCGCGCCGGCTCGGTGGTCGCCGCGATCGCCGGCAAGAACCTGAAGAAGTGCGTGCTCGAGCTCGGCGGCTCCGACCCGATGATCGTCCTCGACACCGACGACCTCGACGGGCTCGTCGGCGACGCCTGGGACTACCGCACCTACAACACCGGGCAGGCGTGCAACTCGAACAAGCGGATGATCGTGCACGAGGACCTCTACGACGACTTCGTCGCCAAGATCACCGAGAAGGCCAAGGCGGTCGACTCGTTCTCACCGCTGTCGTCGCGACGCGCGGCCGAGACCCTGGCCGAGCAGGTCGACGACGCCGTCTCCAAGGGCGCCACCCTGCACGCGGGCGGCGAGCTGGGGGAGGGGCCGGCGGCGTTCTACTCCCCGGCGGTGCTGACCGGGATCACCAAGGAGATGCGCGCCTACTCCGAGGAGCTCTTCGGCCCCGTGGCAGTGGTCTACAAGGTGGGCTCCGACGACGAGGCGCTCGCGCTGGCCAACGACACCACGTACGGGCTCGGCGGTGCGGTGTTCAGCAAGGACACCGCGCGGGCGGAGAAGCTGGCCCAGCGGCTCGAGGTCGGCATGGCCAACGTGAACACCACGGCGGGCGAGGGCGCGGACATCCCGTTCGGCGGCGTCAAGCGCAGCGGCTTCGGCCGTGAGCTCGGCCCGCTCGGGATGGACGAGTTCGTCAACAAGCGGATGTTCTACGTCAACGAGGGCGACGACAGCGACTGACTAGTCGGCTGCCTTCGCCTCGATCGCGTCGAGGTCGCGCACGGCGAAGCGGTGGTGCTCCCACTCCTCGTTGAGGATCACGTGCAGGCAGGAGAGCACGGTCTCCGGGTGCTCGGGGGCGTGCGGGTTCTTGCGCGCCTCGGCCAGCACCTCCGGGGTGGCGGCCGCGATGAAGTCGCGCACCATCGCGACCCGGCCGGCTCGCACCTCCAGCACCTCGTCGTACGACGGGGCGGTGCTCGAGAAGACCGACGTGTCGTCGTCCGGCTCGTCCTCGGCGTTGGGCAGGCCGAGGGGGTGGTACGGCTGTTCCAGCTCCAGGATCCCGCGGCCCAGCCACGTGTCGGTGGCCATCACCAGGTGCCGGAGCGTCTCGGCGAACGACCACTCGCCGGCCACCGAGACCTCGACCGTGCCCGCAGGCATCGCCGCTGCGCGTTCGAGCGTGGCCGCCCAGGTGCGCTCGAGCGCCGCCCACGCGGAGCGCAGGGCCTCAGGATCCCCGGCCCGCCGTTCGGCGCGGCCGGGGAACCGGCGGTCGAGCTCGGCGTCGACGAGCGGGATGACGTCGATCCCGTTGATGCGCAGGAAGCTCTCGCCGTCGAAGAGCCACGGCCCTTCGATCTCGACGTCCTGCACGTCGACCCCGCGCATCACCGCCCCGGAGAGGTCGGCCCGGGTGAACCTCGCTCCTCGCAGGTTCGTGTCGACGAACTCCGACCCCTGCAGGTCGTCGGACCGGGTGAAGGTTGCCATGCCTGGACCGTACGACGGGGCGCTGACACTGCCCAGTCAGAGATCAGTGTCCGCAGAGCTGCCCTGCCGCGACCAGACCAGGCTCCCGAGGGCGACGACGAGGGCGATGTTCACGGCGACGGCCAGCGAGGCGATGTTGGCGATGTGGGCGACCGGCCAGACGACGCTCGCGACGAGCACGAGTGCGCCCTGCCAGCGGTGACCGAGCTTCGCGAGGGCGACGGCGACCAGGACGAACGAGAGGGGGAAGAACAGTCCCAGCGGCTTGATCAGGTTCGCGGCCCCGGTCTGGTCGACCAGGGCCGTGTCCCCGAGCGACATGTGGATCGTGTCGAAGCCGTACGCCACGTTGCCGGCCATCCCGATCAGGCCGGTGAGGAGGACGGCGGCCTTCAGCATCGACTCGCGAGGCAGCCACGAGGCGACCCGGAGGATGACGAACCCGTAGGCGATGGCCCCGATCACGTGCAGCACGCCTGCCGTGGGGTCCGACCAGCCACGGGCCGCGTAGGTGGAGTCGGCGGCCAGGTAGAGCAGCGGCGCGACCAGCAGCGAGCCGGTCAGGAGCCGCTCGGTGGGGTTGCTGGCCCTGACTGCTGAGGCGGGTGCCTCGGAGCAGGGAGGTGGACGGGGTTGCGGGAGTGGTGGTCATGGTGGTCCTTCGCGCTCGGGGGTGCTGAGCCTCCCACTCTGGGAACGAGGCGGCCCTGTCGCCACGGGGGAACCCCTGGAGCCGAGGAGCAGGGAAAACCCTGCAGGAGCAGAGGCGGTCGTCGTGCCACCATGACGAGGTGACTCGGCACGGACCCTCGCGGACTACGTGGAGCGCTGCCGTTGCTCGTGCTCAGCGCCGTCGTCGTGCTGGTGACGTTCGGCTTCGCCCGCGGGTTCTGGCTCCCGAACCTGCACAACGGGCTCCTCGCCGCTGGCCTTCGCCGGGGTGGGTGCCTACGTGCTCTTCCAGCGGCCCGGGCATCGCGAGGGCATCCTGTTCATGGCCACCGGCGTGGTCGAGGCGGTGACGTTCTTCGGCCGGCAGGTCGGGCACTCGGCGTCGTCGGACTCGAGCCAGTGGTGGGCCTGGCTGGGTGTGTGGCCGGTGGTCGTCGCGCTCGCGCTGACCACGCTCTCGGTGATCTGCTTCCCGGACGGACGCCTGCCCTCGCCCCGGTGGCGGTGGGTCGTCGCCGTGATCGTGGTCGTCACGGCCGTCTGCGCGACGTTGTCGGCGCTCTGGCCGGTGGAGTACGCGTCGGCCGACGTGACCATCTCGCACCCGGTGAACGCCGAGGCGCCGGCGGTCGTGTCGACCGTGTGGTCGGCGCTCGCCCATCCCGCCTACGTGGGCTTCCAGGTCCTCTGGGTGGTCGCCGTCGTCGCGCGGTGGCGCACGTCGGACGGCGTCGTACGGCGTCAGCTGAGCTGGCTCGTGGGCGCCGTCGGGTGCTCGGCCGCGTTGCTCGTGGTCGGGCTCGTGGGCTGGGGGACGCCCCGGCCGGGCCTCCTCTCGGCGACCCTGATCCCGCTTCGCTGCGGGCTGGGCGATCGTGCACGGCCAGCAGCGCGCGGCGTACTCCGCACTCACCTGGCTGTCCCGGAGGGAGCCGCACTCGCAGGACCTGCCGGGTGAGTTCGCCAAGGCGGTGGCACAGGCGGTCAACGCCCCGGCCGCGACGCTGTGGATGGGGCCGTCGGACAACCTCCACGCGGTCGGGGTGTGGCCGGAGACCGTCGAGGCGATCGCGCCGGTGAGCACGTCGACGCTCGAGGCCGCCGCGGATCGGCACGTGTGCGTGGTGGCGGCCGGAGGGGAGGTCATCGGCGCGCTCAGCGTCGAGCGGCGCCGCGGGGACCCGCTGTCGCTGGCCGAGAAGCGGCTGCTCGACGACCTCGGCGCCCAGGCCGCCCTGGTGATCGAGCGCCAGGGCCTGGCCGACGCCATCGCCCGGCAACGACGGGCCGGGAACCTCGAAGGGCTGAGTCCCCGCGAGCAGGAGGTGCTCGAGCTGCTGGCCCGCGGCATGTCCAACACGGCGATCAGCCAGGAGCTCCACCTCAGCATCAAGACGGTCGAGCCCGTCGTCAGCACGATCTTCACCAAGCTGGGGCTGCATCCCGACGTGGCCAGCAACCGCCGTGTCCTCGCCGCCCTGGCCTACCTGCGCGACTGACGCCTAGGCGTCCTTCTTCTCCGCGATCAGCTGGATCAGGTTGCCGCAGGTGTCGTCGAGGACGGCGATGACCGCGGTGCCGATGTCGGTCGGCGGCATCGTGAACACGACGCCCTTCTCGGTCAGCCGCGTCGTGCTCGGCGTACGCGTCGTCGACGGCGAACTGCGCCAGCGGGATGCCGTCCGCGTACAGGGCGTCGCGGTAGGGCTTCACGGCCGGGTGGCCCGACGGCTCCAGGAGAAGCTCGGGGCCGTCGGGCGACTCCGGCGAGACGACGGTCAGCCAGGCATCGTCGCCGAGGGGGATGTCGCGGTGCTTGGTGAAGCCGAGCACCTCGGTGTAGAACGCCAGGGCTGCCCGCTGGTCGTCCACGAGCACGCTGGTCAGGTTGATCCGCACTGGTCCGTCCCTTCGCCGGCTCACCACCCTGTCGTGGTGGCCATGGGACATGCAAGCAGGGTTCAGACGGCCGGCGCCGTGCTTCCCGGCGTACGGCGGGCCAGGACGGTCTCCTCGGAGGGCATCAGGATCCACAGCAGCGGGTAGACGAGGATCTGGCTCCCGGGGATGACCATCAGCAGCAGCACGAAGAGCAGACGGGTCGTCCACGCCCCGAGGCCGAAGCGCCTCGCGAGACCGGCACACACGCCGCCGAGCACCCGTCCGTCCCGCGGCCGAACCAGACCCTGGTTGGCGAAGCTCTGGTGGATGTCGTTCATGGCGGTGCCCTTCATTCGGTGTCGGTCCCACAGCCGGTGCTGTGGATGTCACTACTGTGCGTCGGCCGAGTGGCTCGGCACATCGGGTGGGGCCCTGACGCGACCCGGAGATCCGGGTGGCGCGCTCAGGGGTGGACGGAGCGAAGGCGGCCCCGCTGGTGCGGGGCCGCCTTCGAGGGGTGGTGCTCAGGCCGACTTCTCCGACGTGCCGAGCGCGGCGACGGCCGAGGGGTTGAAGCCCTTGACCAGCATCCAGGTGCCGACCGAGAACTCCCAGACCGCCACCGGCGCCGTCGCGATCCCTGACAACGGCGAGACCTGGTCGATGGCGCCGAAGAAGATCGCGAGGAAGGCGGCGAACAGCAGGGGGGCGCCGATCAGGCCGACGGTCGGGATGATCCGGGGCACCAGGCGCGAGCGGTAGAGCAGCGTCCCGAGCAGCACGGCGTTGAAGGCGGGCATCAGGCCGGGGCCGAGCAGGAAGGTCCAGTCGCGGAGCTGGACCAGGGCGTTGGCGGTGGTCGTGACCGACGTGCTGTCGCCACCGGAGGCGGCGAACTCCTGGCGCATGGTGACGACGGCGAGCAGGCTGACGACGCCGATCATCACGACGGCCCCCTCCAGCATCCGGGAGGTGACGAAGCCGAGACCCATCGACTGGTTCTGCCGCTTCACCACCGGGTACAGAGCGACGGCGCTGCCGATCGCGGTGATCGCGTTCACGCTGTCGAGGAGGCAGCCCCACAGCACCCGGGTGTCGTGACCGGCACTGGTGACGTAGTTGGCGTCGTGGAGGATCGGGCTGATCAGGATCAGCGCCGGGATCGACGACACGAAGGTCAGCAGGTAGAAGATGCCCGCGGCTCGTGCGTGGTTGCGCATGGGGTCGACGGGAGGCTGGACGGCCGGGGCCGTGCTGGTCGGAGTGGCGGTGATGGTCATGTCAGGCTCCTGCGGTTGAGGTGTCGGGCTGGTGGGGCGGACGCTTCGCGTGTTCGCCGGTCTCGACCTGGTGGACCGAGACCAGGGGGAGGCCGATGTCGCGCAGCTGGTGCAGCAGGCCGTGCAGCGCGGCCTGGTCGACGACGGGACCCTCGAGGAGGGTGCCGCCGTCACCGGTGGTCAGGGTCATGCCCTCGAACCGGGCAGACCACCGGGGGTCGAGCCGCCCCTGCAGGCGGATCTCGTACCAGCCGGACCCGTCCGAGCGGCTGGTGGATGGTGTGGTGCTCATGCCTGCAAGCTAGGAGCCGACGTGGTGAGCGCACATCACACGATGTGGTGAGCGGGGTGGTGATCTTCCGGAGGGTCAGCCGCGGCTGCGGGACAGCAGGTCGAGCTCGCCCGCCCGGGTCACGGCCTCGCGCCGGCTGTTGACGCCGAGCTTGGCGTAGATGTTCTTCGTGTGCGTGCGCACGGTGTTGAGCGACACGACGAGCTCGCGCGCGATGGCCGGGCCGTCGAGGTCGGAGGCGAGGAGTCGCAGCACGTCGAGCTCGCGCGCACTGAGCGGGTCGACCAGTCCCGCCTGCACCGGGGCGGTCGCCGGATCGCCGTACGCCTGGAGGAGGCGACGGGGGTACGACCACGTCGGGTGCTTCTTCGCGAGTGCGGCGAGCAGCGCTCGCAACGGCGCGCCTTCGTCGACGAAGACGCGCACGTAGCCCTCGGGCTCCGCCAGCCGCAGCGCCCGCTCCAGCGGGTCGAGCGCGGCGTCGCCGGCGTCCGGCGTGCGCGAGGGCTTGCAGGACCAGGATCTCGATGAGGCTGCCGGTCCTGCCGCCGTCCTCGGCGGCGACCTCCAGCCTCTCGAGTAGATCCGTGCGGCTGTGTGCTGGGCGAGCAGGATCCGGGACAGGGTGACGTGCTCGTACTCGCGGACGTAGGACAGGTCGTCGTCCGCGGAGAGGCTGTTGTCGCGCGCCCAGTCGAGGGCCTCCGACAGCCGACCCTGCTTCACGAGCAGGCGCGCCCGCATCGCCGGCACCGGTCGCACGTTGGGGGAGAAGTCGCCGTCGTAGACGCGCTCGGCCTCCTCGAGCAGCGCGACCGCCCCGGCCAGGTCTCCGTGCACCTCGAGGAGGCGTGCCCGGGCGACCCGCAGGCGGTACGGGTGCTGCGGCAGGCCGAGGTGCTCGCCCGGTTCCTCGGCGCGGGTCAGGAGCTCGGAAGCAGCGTCGAGGTCGTTGCGCTCGAGAGCGACCCGGCTCAGGCCCACGAGCATGTCCGGCGTGCCGCGCAGCATCGGGCCGGGCTCCTGCGCCGCGAGCGCCAGCCCGTCCTCGAAGGTGCGCACGGCGTCGCCCAGGCGTCCCTGGGTGATCCGGATGTCGGCGAGGGTGATCGAGCACCCCAGCACGTCGGGCACGTGCCCGGCGCGACGAAGGCCGTCGACCGCTGTCGAGTACCCGCGGTGCGCGCCGTCGAGGTCCCCGATGCTCCAGGAGGCGAGGCCGGCCAGCGCCGCCGCGGCCGACAGGACGACGTCGTCGCCCTCGACGGCGCGGGTGATGGCGAGCTCGGCGTGCGCGACGGTCGCCACCGGGTCGCCGCCGACCAGGGCCAGCGGCCGCTCGGTACATCTCGATCGCGGCTGGCAGCCGTTCGAGCTCCGCCGGGTCGACCACGACGAGCTCGACCGACGGATCGTTCTCGGCAGCGAGCAGCAACCGCTCGACCTCGTCCAGGCGCCTCGCGACGTCCGGGAAGTCGCCGCTCGACATCAGCGCGCCGATGAACCCGACGGCCAGCACCGGCCGGACGGCCACCTCCTCGTCCGGGATGTCGTCGAGCCAGCCCCGGGCTGTGCGCCTCACGCCTGTCGCGCAGCAGGTCCAGGATCGAGCGCTCGACCATGTCGGCCGCCACCGAGACGTCACCGGCGGCCAGCGTGTGCCGGACGGCCGGCACCGGCTCGCCCGCTGCGTCGTACCACTGGCCCGCCCGGCGGTGCAGGTCGCTCACGTCTCCGGGCAGCTCCTTGTCCAGGTGCGTGCGCAGGACGTCGGCGAACAGGTGGTGGTAGCGGTACCAGTGCCGGCTGTCGTCGAGGGGGACGAGGAGCATGTTGGAGCGGTCGAGCTGCGCGAGCACGTCCGCGCCGTCGCTCGCACCCGTGACGGCGTCGCACAGCGGACCGCTGAGCCGGTCGAGGATCGAGGTCTGCAGCAGGAACCGTCGTACGTCGTCGGGCTGGCGGGCCAGGACCTCCTCGACGAGGTAGTCCACGACGTACCGGTCGTCGCCGGCGAACCCGGCGATGAAGCCGGCCGCGTCGTCGCGGCCCTGGAGCGAGAGCGCGGCGAGCTGCAGGGCGGCGATCCACCCCTCGGTGCGGCCTTCCAGGGCTGCGATGTCGGCAGCGTCCAGGTCCAGACCGTCGACGTCTGTCGAGGTACGCCGCCACCTCGTCCGGCGTGAAACGGAGGTCGGCGGCGCGGACCTCGACGAGCTCGCCCCGGGCCCGCAGCCGGCCCAGTGGCAGGTCCGGGTCGGCGCGCGTGCTGATCACCAGGCGCACGTCCGGGGGAAGGTGCTCGACCAGGAAGGCCAGGTCGGTCGCGATCGACGGTCCGTCCGCGAGGTGGTAGTCGTCGAGCACGAGGTCGAGGCCCGACGGCAGTGCGCTGAGCTCGTTGAGCACCGTGGCCAGGACGGCCGGGATCGGTGGATGGGCGCCCTGCAGCATCGGGAGGGCGCTGGTGCCGACCCCCGGCGCTGCGTTGTCGAGAGCCGTGACCACGTAGGTCCAGAACGAGGCGGCCTCCCTCTCGCTCTCGTCGAGCGACACCCACGCCACCGCGCGCCCCTGCGCAGAGGCATCGTCGAGCCAGGCGGCCAGCAGCGTCGTCTTGCCGAACCCGGGCGGTGCCGAGACCAGGGTCAGTCGCGGTGGTGGCGTCCGACCGAGCCGCTCGACCAACCGGGAGCGGCGGACCAGGCTGCGGCGTACCTGCGGGACGTAGAGCTTGGTCTGGAGCAAGGGGATCGCCACGGACCGCTCCCTCCTCCGCCTTGCGCCCGACAGTAGTCCAAGGGCCTTGCGGCATCCGGGCCCTGAGGAGGGCCGTCAGACGCGTCTGAAAGGGCAGGGCGGCAAGGTGCTCAACATCGTTCAGCACCACGACTGAGCAGCTAGCCTCAGGACTCCGCCGCAGCGATGCGACCGGAGTGAGGAGAGGTCGCCCGCGGAGCGGCCAGACCAGCCAGGCGGACGCCGACTCGCGATGCAAGGACGCACCTGGCGCGTGGGTCATGCGGCTGGTCGGCCGGCACCATGGGTACGCAGTCCATGCCCTATCGTGGGTCCTGTTGAAGGGATGGCTCTGCAAGCCGTCCTGGCCGCGCAAAGATTGCTGCGGCTTGTATCTCGTACTCCTGGTTTTCGGTTCGCTGGACATCAGCACAGATGGGTGTCTTCAGCTGCCTGAGGGCAGAGAGCCCTCGGCACGAACAAGGGACAAGAACATGGCTCAGGGAACCGTCAAGTGGTTCAACGCCGAAAAGGGTTTCGGCTTCATCGCGCAGGACGGTGGCGGTGAGGACGTCTTCGTTCACTACTCCGCCATCCAGTCCAACGGCTACAAGTCGCTCGACGAGAATCAGAAGGTCGAGTTCGACGTCACTGCGGGTCCCAAGGGTCCGCAGGCCGAGAACGTCCGCGTCTCCTGACTTCACCCACGAGGGGCCCCGACCGTGAATGCGGCCGGGGCCCCTCGTGCGTCGAGTCCGGGACAGGAGACGAGCGATGAGCTCGATGTGATCTCGTCGCTGGCGGGTCGGTGACCGACGACTCGCGCGAGCAGCTGGCCGTCATACGCGCGGCTGCCCCCGCTCCCGGCGTGGGTGCATGATCGGGCGCCTCAGTCGTTGGCCGTGCCACGCGGGCGCGGGGCGTTGAGGTCGAAGCGGACGCCGAGCATCCGGATGAGGAAGCACGCCACGGCGGCGACCACGGCTGCAGCGAGGCCGTAGAGATGAGCCTTGGTGGCGACGACGGTGATGGTGGCAGCCACGAGGGCAGGGATTGCGTAGAGCTCGCTGCGCAGCACCGTGGGCACCCGCTGGAGCATCATGTCGCGGATGGTTCCCCCGCCGACGCCGGTGACGGCGCCCAGGATCACCGCCTGGACCGGACCGAGGCCGAGCTCGAGCGCCTTGCTGGCACCGGTGACGGCGAAGAGGCTCAGCCCCGCTGCGTCGAGGATCGTGATCGACCAGTGGTGCCGGTCCAGGCGTCGCCCGAAGAGGAAGGCGATCAGCGCGCCAGCTGCCGCCACGGCGAGGTAGCGCCAGTCGTTGAAGGTGGCCGGTGGCAGGGAGTCGATGACGATGTCGCGGATGATGCCGCCACCCAGCGCGGTGATGACTCCGAGCGTCAGGACGCCTATGACGTCGAGCTGCACGACACGGGTTGCTGTGAGCGCCCCGTTGAGGGCGAATGCGAAGGTGCCGGCCAGATCCAGGGTCAGGAGGAGCAGCGGTTCGTTGCTCACTGTTGTGCGTCGGTGCCGAGCCAGGCGAGAGCCGCGACCACGAGGGCACTCGTACCGGTGTCGAGGGTGGGTTGGAGCACCGGCGCGAACTTCGCGGAGTGGTTGACCGGGATGTCCTGGGCGACGCGACCTGCGGCTACGGCCTGCGAGTAGGCATCCGCGTCGATGCCTCCGATCCCCCAGTAGGTGTAGGGGATGCCCAACGCGTTCGGGAGATCGCTGAAGTCCTCGCTCGCGGTCTGCAGCGGCAGCACGCCGGCGCGGTCGCCGAAGTGCTCGGTGAACGCGGTCGAGACTCGGTCGGTGGTCGCCTGGTCGTTGTCGGTGACCGGGAACCGGTCGAACAGCTCGAACTCCGGCGGCGACGGCGACCCCGACGCATCGCACTCCGCTGTCACGATGCGCTTGATGGAGTCCAGGATCGCTGAGCGAGTCGACTCGCTGTAGCTACGCACGTTGAGCTGGATGACCGCCGAGTCCGGGATGACGTTGCTCTTGGTGCCCGCCTGGACGCTGCCGACCGTCAGCACCGCCGGCTCACCCGGCGTCGTCTCCCGAGCGATGATCGTCTGCAGGCGTACGACGATCATCGCTGCCAGCACGACCGGGTCAACCGCGGCCTGTGGCATCGAACCGTGGGCACCCCGGCCGTGAACCGTGATCCGCATGCTGTCCGCAGCTGACAGTGTGGGTCCTGAGCGCGTGCCCACCTGGCCGGATGCGAACGGCAGCACGTGCTGACAGAGCGCGACGTCCACGGGGCCGACAATCTGCGTCAGACCGTCTTCCACCATCCCCCGTGCTCCATCAGCGACCTCCTCAGCCGGCTGGAAGACCGCCACCACGGTTCCTCTCCACGCCGGCAGGGACCCGGCCAGCAGGTCGACCGCACCGAGCAGACAGGTGACGTGGACGTCGTGGCCGCAGGCGTGCATCACCGGAACCTCGGTGCCGTCGGTCGCGGTCGCGGTCGCCTCGCTGGCGTAGGGCAGCCCGGTGGCCTCTCGAACAGGAAGGGCGTCCATGTCCGCCCGCAGCAGCACGACTGGTCCCTCCCCATTGCCCAACAGGCCCACGACGCCGGTTCCACCGACCTGCTCGTGCACCTCGCAACCTGACGCTCGAAGCCGCTCGGCCACGTTCTGGGCCGTGCGCCGCTCCTCGTGCGACAGCTCCGGCTGGGCGTGCAGATCGCGGTAGAAGTCCTCGAGCCACTCGCGCGCATCACCGAGACGGTCCAACACACTGGCTACTGATGAAGACACCATGCTCGCTCCCAAGGGGTGAGGCGCCCGCTCCCAGAGTGGACATCGACCCATCCACTCTCTCCCTGCTACCCATGGTCTCAAAGCGCGGCGGCTTCGCGGGCACCAACGCCGTGGGGGCGCACGTCGGCCCGGCTGGCGGCGCTGCCTTCGACTACCTCTTCGCGTCAGCCTGAAGAGGCGTCGGACCGGTCGGCCAGCCACTCGAGCATCGTCGGGATCATCTCCTTGTGCGCCCGGCGGCCCACGATCAGGCCGGCGTGGCCGGCGTTGAGCTCGAGCCTCTCCAGCTTCGCGCCGGGCAGCTCGAGCGGGGCGCTCGACGGGGCCGGCACCAGCTTGTCGCGGGCGCCGGTCACCGAGAGCACGGGCACGGTGATGTCGGCGAGGTCGACGACGCGGCGGCCGAGCGGCACCTTGCCGCGGACCAGGGTGTCGTCGTCGATGAAGAGGTCGACCAGCTGGCGGAAGCACGCTCCGGGGAACGGGATGTGCCCGCTCGACCAGCGCACCAGCGCCTGGTGCGCCTCGAGCCGGTCGGAGTTGGCCAGGCTGTTCCAGAGGCTGAGGTACGTCGTGATCTCGCCGGCCGGCTCGACGAGGTGGAACGACTCCTTGATCCGGTCGGCCGGCACGTTGCCCGTCCAGTCGACGAGGTCGTCGGGCCGGAGCTGTCCGGACTTCAGCATGCTGGTGAGCGGTCCGAGCTCGCCCATGTCGACGGGCGTGGCGAGCAGCACCATGCTCCGCACCGGCATCGCCGGGTGACCGGCCACGCTGAGCATGGCCATCACGGCGCCGAGGCAGTAGCCGAACAGGTTGAGGTCCTCCGACCCGGACTCCTCGACGACGGCGCGCACCGCCCGCGGGAGGTACTCGTCGCAGTAGGTCTCGAGCGTGTTCTTCGACTCCACCGCGTCGGGGACGCCCCAGTCGAGCAGGTAGACGTCGTGGCCGGCATCGAGGAAGCGGCGGATGAGGCTGTTGTCCTCCTGGAGGTCGAAGACCTTCGCGGTCGTCACCAGGCTCATCACGAACAGGATGGGAGTCGGCAGCACGTCGTCCGGGTCGACGGTCGGCACGTAGCGGTAGAGGACGGCCTTGTCGCGTTGCCACACCTGCAGCCGCGGCGTGGGGCTCACCTCGGGTTGATGACGGCCGGTGGCGTGGCGCAGGCCGTTGCGAGCGCGTACGCCGGTGTGCCGCACCCACTCCACGGCCCGGCCGGGGCCACCACCCAGGTCGCGGCTCACGTGTACGGCTCCTTCAGGGTCCCGTCCTGCTGCTCGTCCTCGACCCGCTTGCGCAGCTCACGCACCTCCCGCTCCAGGGAGGCGATCTGGATGAGCATCCGGTTCACGTCGCTCGCAGCAGGAAGGTTGAACAGGTGCAGCAACCTGCGGGACGGCGCCTCGGTCGTGCGCACCACGGCACCACGCAGCGTCTGCAGCAGGCTGATGGCGGCACTGACCTCCTGGCGATCGACCGCGGTGCGGAGCACGGGCGTGGCCCGTGACTGCGCACCGACGACCGCCTTCTGCCACAGCGGAGGTTCACTCATGCCGGCACTCCTCCCGTCGCGACCGCATCCACCCGACCGGTCAGGTCGAGCACCAGACTCCGGAGCAGCACCGGGGCGTCGTACATCGGGACGTGGCCGGCGCCCTGCAGGCTCACCTGCTCGACGTCGGGGACTCGACGCAGGAGCGGCCGGCCGTACCGCGCGTACGGGATCACCCGGTCGCGGCGACCCCACACGACGCGGATCGGGCAGTCGGGCGTGCTCAGCTGCGCGATCTGCCCGTCGCGGCGGCCCGCCCGGAGCAGGGCCGGCAGCACGGTGCAGGCGTGCGCGTCGGCCAGGACGCCCGCGGCCTCGGAGGCCGACATCCGGTCACCGCGTTCCATCAGCCGGCGGAACACCAGGCGTCGGCCGGCGGGGGACCGCAGGAACGGGCCGAGCACGGCACCGGTCAAGCGGCAGCGTCGCGGCCCGACCCGAGACGCTGAGGTTCACCTGCATCCGGACCAGGTCGAGCGGACTGCGCCAGGCGCCGGCGGGGGAGACGGCGGTGACGGTGCTGGCCCGACCTCGCCGGGCAAGCTCCAGTGCCAGCCAACCGCCGAGCGAGTTCCCGACGACGTGCGCGGTGTCCCAGCCGGTCTCGTCGAGGGCGTTCTCCACGGCGTCGGCCAGGCTCTCCACGCTCACCGAGCGCGGCGCGGCCGGCCCGCCGCGGTGGCCGGGCAGGGTGAGAGCCAGTACGTCGTGGCGCTGCTGCAGCCCCTCGAGGAGCGGGGTCCAGGCACGCCATGACATGCCGAGGCCGTGCAGGAGCAGCATCGGGCTCCCCGCGCCTCCCCGGTAGCTCGGTTCACATCGCACTGAGGCCTCCGTCGACCACGAGACTCTGCCCGGTCATGTACGCCGAGGCCGACGAGGCCAGGAAGATCAGCGCCGAGTCGAGCTCGGCCTGCTCGCCGAAGCGCCCGAGCATGCTCTCGGTCCTGACCATCTCCTGCAGCGCGTCTTCTCCCTCGGTCATCTCGCTCTCGAAGTACCCCGGACACAGCGCGTTGACGCGGATGCCCTTGCGGCCCGACCACTCCTGCGCGAGGTCGCGGGTCAGGCCGAGAACCCCTGCCTTGCTCGCGGCGTACGCCGCCTGCGGGAAGCGGGGCGCGATGTGGGCGAGCACGCTGGCCACGTTGACGATGGACGAGGGCGAGGGCATCAGCGGCGCGCAGGCCTGGGCCATCCAGAACGTGCCGAGCAGGTTGACGTCGATGACCTGGCGGAACGACTCGGGGGTCTCGCGGGAGGCCGGCACGGCGGTGCCGACGCCGGCGTTGTTGACCAGCACGTCGACCCGGCCGAACTCCTGCTCGGCGGCCGCGGCGACGGCCTGGCAGTCCTCCGGGGAGCTCACGTCGGCCGCGACCGTGACCACCTGAGCGCCGGCTTCTCGCAGCGAGGGCGCGAGGTCGTCGAGACGGTCGAGGCGTCGCGCCGCCAGGACCAGGTCGGCACCGGCCGCGGCGAGCGCCTTCGCGAAACCCACTCCCAGCCCGGAGCTGGCACCCGTCAGGACCACGACCCGGTCATCGAGCCGGAACGCTGACAGCGGATCCACCTGGTGAGCTCCTCGTCGCGATTGACCGGTCGGGCATTGTGAACGACGATCGGCCCGTGGTCAGCTCCGTGTCAAATGGGGCATAGGTGATCGAGAGCCAGGAGCCCCAGATGTCGGATCCGAACGTTTCCCCTCGCGCCTCCCGCCGGGCGCACTGGAACAACCACCTCGCCCGGCACGCACTGTCCCGGCCCGATCGGCCCGCGTTCCGGTTCGAGGGCGAGACCACCACCTGGCAGGCCCTGCACGACCGCGTCGAGCGCCTCGCCGGCGCCCTGGCCGAGCGCGGTGTGGGCTTCGGCGACCGGGTCGCCGTGATCATGGGCAACCGCCCCGAGTTCATGGAGGTCGTGCTCGCGGCCAACCGACTGGGGGCGATCGGGGTGCCGGTGAACTTCCGGCTCTCGGGCGGCGAGGTCGCCTACATCCTCGACGACTCCGGGGCCGAGCTGCTGTTCGCCGACGAGACCGCGGCGAAGGCGGTCGCCGACGCGGTGGAGCGCACCTCGAAGGACGTCTCGGTGGTCGCGGTCGGCGACTTCGAGGGCACCGACGCCGACGGCTACGAGGCGTTCCTCGAGCAGGGCGAGCCGACCGACCATGTCGACGTACCCGAGGACACGCCGGCGCTCATCATGTACACCTCCGGCACGACCGGCCGCCCCAAGGGCGCGGTGCTCTCGCACCAGAACCTGCTGTCGGAGTGCGTGGTGCTGATCCGCGCGTACGAGCTGTGCAGCGACGACGAGGTCAACCTCGTCGCCTCCCCGATGTTCCACATCGGTGCCATCGGGTCGATCGCCCCGCTGATGCTGATCGGGGGAACGATGGTGGTGCTGCCGTCGGTCAAGTTCGACGCCGCGCACGTCCTCGACCTGTTCGAGCAGGAGCGGGTCACGAGTGCCTTCCTGGTCCCGACCCAGTGGCAGGCGCTGTGCGAGCAGGACGACATCGACAAGCGCGACCTCGCCCACCTCCGTACGACGTCCTGGGGCGCGGCTCCCGCGACCGACAAGCTGCTGCGCCGGATGGGCGAGGCCTTCCCCGAGGCTCTCAACGTGGCCGTCTTCGGCCAGACGGAGATGTCGCCGATCACCTGTGTGCTCGAGGGCAAGGACGCGCTGCGCAAGCTCGGCTCGGTCGGTCAGCCGGTCTCGACGGTGGCGATCCGGATCGTCGACGACGAGATGAACGACGTGGAGCAGGGCGACGTCGGCGAGATCGTCTACCAGGGCACCGGCCTGATGGAGGGCTACTGGGACAACCCCGAGGCCACCGAGGAGGCCTTCGCGGGCGGCTGGTTCCACTCCGGCGACCTGGTGCGGATGGACGACGAGGGCTTCCTCTACGTCGTCGACCGCGCCAAGGACATGATCATCTCGGGCGGCGAGAACATCTACTGCGCCGAGGTGGAGAACGTCCTCGCCGACCATCCCGACATCGCTGAGGTGACGGTGATCGGCGTCGAGCACGAGAAGTGGGGCGAGACGCCGATCGCCGTTGTCGTGGCGAGCGGCCCCGACGTCGACCTCGACATCGAGGCCCTCCGCACCTGGGCCTCCGAGCACCTCGCCCGCTACAAGCTCCCGACGGGCCTGGAGTTCGTCGACGAGCTTCCTCGGAATGCCGCGGGCAAGGTGCCCTCGGAATGCCGCCGGGAAGGTGCTGAAGCCTGTCCTGCGCGAGCAGCTCGGCGACGCAGGTGCGGACAGCAAGTAGGTCGGTCGTCTTCGGCGACCCTGTTCTCTCGTGCGTCCCCGGTTCCGAGGGCTGCGACCGTGGACGTGGGGACCGTCGCGTCGTAGCGTCTGTGGGTAGGAGCCTCTTGCTGGGAGGTGGTCGCCATGAGGGAACCCTGGGAGCTTCTGACAGCGGGACCGCCGGAGGGCGATCGATCGGTCCTGCTCCTGCCTGGTGGCGCCAACGCGGCCCGCTCGTTCAACCTCGTGATGGCTGACCCGGAGCTCTCGGGTGTGCGCTTGCTGGCCACGACGCTGCCGGGCATGGCGGGAGCGTCGGTGTCCGAGGACGTGTCCATCCGCGCCATGGCCCGTCGGGCAGGAGAGCTGGCCGAGGAGCATGGCTGCCAGGTGGTCGTGGGCTTCTCCCATGGCGCGACAGTGGCCCTGGACATGGTGCTGTCCGGGCACTTCCAGGGCCCGGTGGTGCTGCTCGGCATCAGCCTGACGACCGAGGACGAGGCGGCGTTCTTCCGCGGCGTCGTACGGGCGTCGCAGAAGGTCGGCAGCTGGCCGATGGGCACCCTGCTCAGGCTCATGCCACTGATGGCCCGATCTGCCAAGACGACCAAGGTGCACAAGAAGGAGCTGATCGAGGACTTCAAGCAGAACAGGGCCAGGGACTCGGTCGTGGTGTGCGCCGAGTACCTCGACTACATCGCCGAAGACCGGGACTTCGCCGCCGAGCTGGCCGCATCCGGCAGTCCCGTGTGGGTGGTCCACGCCGAGAAGGGGGACGGCGGCCTCACGGACGCTGAGCGCGCCACCCTCGACGCGGCTCCCAACGTGACCCTGGTGACGATTCCCGGCTCGGTGTTCCTCCTCCCCGACGAGGCTCCGCGGGAGACAGCCGCGGCGATCGCAAGCGCTCTGTCGCACGTGTCCTGACCGACGACACGCGCCGGGCTGCTCGCCGTAGCCGTCGCCTCAGCGCACCGTCTCGAAGATGTTGAGCTGGATCCCGTTGGTGAAGGTGCGGGTCTCGCGCAGGGTGAGCTTCTGCTTGTCCTCGGCGTCAGTGGGGAAGAGCCGCATGCCGCTGCCGAGGATGACCGGGAAGACCATGAGGTTCCACTGGTCGACGAGGCCCGCCTCGAGGAGCGAGCGGGCGAGGGTGGCGCTGCCGTGCACGGCGATCGGCCCGCCGTCGCCCTCCTTGATGGCACGGACCGCGTCGAGGTCGCGAACCACGGTGGTGTTGTGCCAGGCCGGGTCGTTCAGCGACGTGGACACGACCACCTTCTCCATGCCGTTGAACTTGTCGGCGAAGTCGCCGTCGCGCCCGGGCCAGGCAGCGGCGAAGCCCTCGTACGTCGTCCGGCCGAGCAGCAGGGTCTCGGTGCCGAACGTCTCCTCGACCTTGAACTCGTAGCGTGCTGGGTCCTCCTCGACGTCGAAGGTCCAGCCGGAGTGTCGGTAGCCCTCCTCGCCGCCGGGGGCCTCGACGACGCCGTCCAGGGAGATGAACTCGGTGACGAACAAGGTGCGCATGATGTCCTCTTCTCGGGTAGCGGCCTCTGCCTCTGACCACACCACGAACGGGGACCGGCCGATACGACACCCAGGCCGAAAGTCTTTCGATGCCTGGGTCAGTGGTGCGGGGATACCGCCTCTCGTGAGTGTGTGCGAGCCGTGCTGCGACGTGCCGCCGACTGCCCGATGCCGCAGAGCCGGCACGACCTGGAGAGCGGCGGAACCCGTCCCAGCGGCCCCAGCCCCGTCTTTCGAGTGAGCACGAGGACTCGGCCATCGTCGGGAGCAACCGGCCAGGTCTGGCACCGCCGTCGCTGACGCATATGACGCGCGGGCTGATCGAGCCTTCGGTGCCGCGAGCGCGCGCGCCTGGTTGTGTCACGCGGGGCCGACCGTCTCGTAGCCTGCCGTCATGGCCACTCTCATCCTCACCGTCCTCGGCGACGACCGGCCCGGACTCGTGTCGGCGCTCTCGGCCCCGATCGAGGCGCACGGGGCGAGCTGGGAGCGCAGCCAGCTGTCACGGCTGGGCGGCAAGTTCGCCGGCATCGTGCTGGTCTCGGTGGCCGACAAGAAGGTCGCGGCCCTGGTGGTGGACCTGGATGCGCTGGCGGTGGAGGGGCTCCACGTCGTCGCCGAGCGCACGGACGTTCCGGCCGCAGGCGAATCGCTTCGCCTCCGGCTCGAGCTGCTGGGGGACGACCATCCCGGCATCGTCGCCGAGATCTCCGCCGCCCTTGCGGAGCGCCAGGTCAGCATCGAGGAGCTCACCACCGACGTGCGCGAGGCGCCGATGTCCGGCGGGAACCTCTTCGAGGCGAGTGCCTTGCTCGACGCCCCACCCGAGACCAGCGCCGACTCCTTGCAGGTCGATGCTCGAGGGGCTCGCCAACGACCTGATGGTGGAGATCAGGCTCTCCGACGACTGAGGGATCGAGAAGTTATCCACAGTTTCGAACCTGCTATCGAAAACGTCGGTATCGACCTGATCCAATTGCTCCATGGCCGCAGAGGTGATCGCTCCGGACCTCCACCCGTTGGAGGCGGTCGCCACCTGCGTGCACGCCATCGGTGAGGCGCTGGCCCAGGTGCCCGACGGGCCGCTTCCGGAGACCGATCCCCGCACGCTGGAGGTCGTCGTCGAGGAGGCGACCCGGGTCGAGCGCCGGCTCGCGGAGCTGCGGTTGAGGCTGGCCCGGGCGGCGGAGACCAGCCGCGCGGCTCAGAGCAACGGTGCGACCGGCGCCGACGCCTGGCTGGCACGGCTCACGGCCAGCAGTTCTGCGGTCATGCGCGGAGGGCTGTGGCTCGCCAGGTTGCTGGAGGAGCGTTACCCCGCCGTTCGAGAGGCGTTCGCCGACGGTGCGCTCGGTGAGGACCAGGCGCGGATCATCGTGCGCGCCGCGGAGCGGATGCCGCGCGAGGTGACCGAGGAAGACCGCGCGGCCGCGGTCGCAGCCCTGGTAGGGGCGGCCGTGGAGAGGCGGTTGAACGCCAAGGCCCTACGTCGCCGTGCGCGGCGGATGCTCGACGTCGTCGAGAGGGCCTACGCAGACCGGCACGAGGCGACGCTGGTGGCCGAGGAGGAGCATCGCGCTGCCTGTGAGACGTGGCTGTCGTTCGGCGACAACGGTGACGGCACCTGGTCCGGACGGTTCGTCATCCCGGAGCTGCACGCCCACCTGCTGCTGACCGTGCTGCAGCACCTTTCCTCGCCACGCCGGGTCGGCCGCACCAAGGCGGGGGAGCGGGTCACCGACGTCACCATCTCCGACGCGACCGGCAACCACCTCGGCCTGAGCTGGAACGAGTCCATGGGGAAGGCGTTCCTCGAGCTCTGCGAGCACCTGCCCACCGACGGCCTCGCGCAGCACGGCCGCGTCGGAGCCACGCTCGCGATCCACCTCGACCACGAGCGACTCCTCGACGGCCTCGGCGCCGCTCGCCTGGACAGCGGCACCGAGATCAGTGCCGGTGAGGCGCGACGGCTGGCCTGCAACGCCGGGATCCTCCCGCTGGTCTACGGCGGCGCCTCGGTTCCGCTCGACGCCGGCCGCGAGGCGAGGCTGCACACCAAGACCCAGCGGATTGCGCTGTCGAGTCGTCACGACACCTGCGCCGCCGAGGGGTGCGAGCGACCGTTCGCGTGGTGCGAGATCCATCATCCGCACGCGTGGGCCCTCGGTGGGCGGACGGACCTGACCGGGGTGCCGCTGTGTGGCTGGCACCATCGTCGAGCCCACGACGACCGCTACGACCTGCGTCACCTCGCCTCGGGCGAGGTCCGGTTCCGCCGGCGGCGCTAGGAGGCGTGATGCGACGAGGGTCAACCGAGCGCCGGGATCACGTCCGCGGCGAGGCGCTCCATCTGCTCGCGGTCGTCGGCGACGTCTTCGCCGACCGGGTTCAGCAGCACCATCTCGGCGCCGGCGTCGGACACCTCACGGAGGCCATCGACCACGTCGTCGACCGTGCCGGAGACGGGGACTGCCTCGATGCCCTTCATCTGCCCGTAGATGCGGCGCAGCCCGGCCAGCACCCGTTCGCGCGCCCGGTCGGGGTCGTCGTCGACGCACAGGTAGACCCGCTTGCCGATCGTGTAGCGGGCGGGGTCCTTGCCCTGCTCTGCCAGCTCACGTCGTACGACACCCACCGCCTCGGCGAAGTCGGCGGTGGTGGAGGAGCCCGCGCCGAGGAAGGCGTCGCCGTGCCGCACCGCCCGGGCCAGTGCCTTCGGTGCGCTGCCGCCGAACCAGATCGGTGGGTGCGGCCGCTGCACGGGCTTGGGCGAGATCGGCAGGTCGTCGAGCTGTCGGAACCGGCCGTGGAAGGTGACCCGCTCGTCGTCGCTCCACGCGGCCTTCATCAGCTCGAGGCCCTCGGTGAAGCGGGTGACGAAGGTGTCCTTGTCGACCCCGAACGCCTCGAACTTGCGGAAGCCGCCGCCGGGGGAGAGGCCGACGTCGAGCCGGCCGTGGCTGAGCCGGTCGACCGCCGTGATCGACGCGGCCAGCTGGAGCGGGTCGTGCAGCGAGCTGACCAGCACCGCCACGCCCAGCCGGAGCCGGTCGGTGCACGCGGCGGCCCACGCCAGCAGCTCGAGCGGTGCGAGCTGCGGCGTGGGCCCGATCGCCTGCTCCATCACCCAGCCGCCCTCGAAGCCGAGCTCCTCGGCGCGGGCCAGGTAGTCCTTGACCCCGGCACTGTCGAACGTCCCGTGGTCCTGCTGGGGGATGGAGATCGCGCATCGCACCTCTCGACGCTAACCGCTGACGCGGATGTTGCCGACTCGCCAGGTCACGACCCGGAACGACGCTTCGCGGGTGGTGCCCATGTCAGGCGGTCACGAGCGTGTTGTGGCTGGCGGCGACCAGCCAGGTGCCGTCTTCGCCCCGCACGACGACGTTGCTCGACATGGCCTGGTGACGGCCGGCAAGCGGACCGGTGGGGCAGTCGAGGGTGTTGCGCGAGACCACCAGGACGACGCCCGGCGCGAGCTCCTCCGCGCTGACGACCTCCATCTGGTTGACGCTCCCGGCGTAGATGCTGTGGAAGATCCCGTCGTGCCCGGCCCCGATGGCCTCGCTGCCGACGATGTGCTCGCCGCGGATGTTCACGAACGACGCGTCGGCGGCGTACGCGCGGCCGAAGGCGGTGCCGTCGGCGGCGTTCCAGGCGGTCTCGAGCCGGCCGAGGACCTCCTGCGGCCACGGACTCCGGGCTGGTGCTGAGCTGTGCGGTGCTGTACATGATCGAGCCTTTCCAGTGTGGGTGTGTCGTTTCATTCAAGTAACACTCAGCGAATATAGCGACCCTCAGCCAACCTGTACAGTGTTTCCCGTGACGAGTTCTCGCCCCTACCGATCGCAGCTGCGCGAGCAGCAGGCCGAGCACACCCGCGAGGTCATCGCCGTCGCGGCCAGGGCGCGCTTCCTCGAGTCGGGCTGGGCGGGCACGAGCATCCGGTCGGTGGCCGAGCGGGCCGGCGTCTCCGAGGCCACCGTCTACAGCGTCTACGGCAACAAGGCCGGGCTCGCGCACTCCCTGATCGACGCGGCGGAGCGCAGTGCCAACGTCCAGCAGGCCATCGCCGAGCTCCAGGAGCGGGTGGGGGACCCGGCCGCACAGCTCCTCGCCTTCGTCGCGTTCGACCGTCGGCTCTTCGAGCACGGCGGCGACGTCCTCCGCACGGTCGCCGAGGCCCGGCGCCACGATCCGGACCTCCGGTCGGCGTACGAGGAGGGCAGGCGTCGCGGAGACAGCGAGCGGCGCACGGTCTTCGCCACCTGGCCGCAGAAGGTGTGGCGGCCGGGCGTCGACGCCGAGCGCGCGGTGGCGATCTTCGGCACCCTGGTCTGCCTCGACAGCTTCAACACCGCGATGAGCGACTACGCGTGGTCCCCGGACGACGTGGAGCAGTGGTGGCACACCACGCTGTGCGAGCTACTGCTGAAATAGCGCCTCGATGACCGACCACACCACCGGCGACGACGCCGCAACCGGCACGCTCCCGCCCGAGGAGGCCCGCAAGCTCGTCGACCGCCTCAAGGAGCGGGTCTACGTCACCTTCACGGCGCTGGCCGTCGTGCTGGCCCTGCAGTCGCACGACGAGACCGCCGTCCGGGCCGAGATCACGCTGCTGATCACCGTGGGCGGGACCCTGGCCGCGGTGTTCACCGCCGACCTCGTCGCGCACGTCACCGTGCACGGTGCGCTGCCGACCCGTGCCGACGTCGTGCACATGGCCAGCGTCACCTCGAGCGGTGCCGCCGCGGTCTTCCTGCCCGTGCTCTTCCTGCTCGCGGCGATCTTCGGCTGGATCACCGTCGAGACGGCCCTGTCTCTCTCCGCGGCCGCTCTGACGCTCTCCCTGATCGCGATCAGCTACCTGGCTGCCCGCCGGGTGACCCTCGACCGGGGGCAGCGCTACATCGTGATCTTCGCCGAGTTCATCCTGGGCGGCGTCGTGATCGCGCTCGAGCTGCTCGCGCACCGTTGAGGGTCAGCTCACGGCCCGCTTGACCAGCTTCTCGATCTTCTTCACCTCGGCGTCCGGCAGCTTCGTCACGGCGTACTCCGTCGGCCAGACGTCACCGTCGTCGAGGCGGGCAGCGTCGTTGAAGCCGAGCGTGGCGTAGCGCGCACCGAACTTGGCGGCCGCCTTGAAGAAGAGGACCACCTTGCCGTCCTCGTTCGCGTACGCCGGCATGCCGTACCAGGTCTTCGGGACGAGGTCACCGGCCACCGACGCGACGATCGCGTGGATGCGCTCGGCGAGCAGGCGGTCGTCGTCCGGCATCGCGGCGATCGCGTCCAGGCAGGCCTGGGCCTCGTCGCCCTTCTTCTTGCCGCCGCGACCGGACGACCGCAGCTCGTCGGCACGCGCCTTCATGGCGGCGCGCTCCGCCTCGGTGAACCCGGACTTGGTGGAGCTGGTCTTCGTGGCGGCGGCCATGGCTGATCCCTTCGAGAAGTGATGTGGGCCCCGGAGGGCGTGCGCCTCACGCTACGAGCGCCGCGACGGCCGCGCTTCTCGATTCCTGACCAGCTGGGAACCGGCCTCAGCGCACGACGCGATAGCGCACGTGCGAGGCCATGGGGGAGTGCTCGGTCTCGAGCAGCTCCAGCTCGGGGGTGACGTCGGGGTCGAAGATGCGCTCGCCGCGACCGAGCAGCACCGGGGCGATGTCGAGCGAGAGCTCGTCCAGCTCGCCGCTGGCGAACGCCTGGCGGACCGCGGAGGCTCCTCCTGCCACGTCGACGTCCCCGTCGCCCGCCTCGCGGGCCAGCGCCAGCGCCTCGTCGAACCCGCCGGTCACGAAGTGGAACGTCGTACCGCCCTCCATCTCGATCGGCTCGTGCTCGTGGTGCGTCAGCACGAACACCGGTGCGTGGTACGGCGGCTCGTCGCCCCACCAGCCGCGCCAGTCGGGGTGGGTGTCCCACGACCCGCGCACGGGGCCGTACATGTTGCGGCCCATCACGTAGGCACCGCGCGGGCGGAGCAGGTTGGCGGTCCAGCGCGCGTCCACCTCGTGCATCGGCTGGTCGGACTCGAAGTGCCACTGGTGCAGCTGCAGTCCGCCCCGGCCGAGCGGGTTGTCGAGGGACTGGTCCGGGCCGGCGACGAACCCGTCGAGGGAGATGGACATGTGCGCGGTCGTGAACGTCATGTCCACACAGACTGCCGCACGTCGGCCGACTCATCGCACCCACCTAGACTTGACGCCGTGCTGAGGCGGATCGACCTACGAGACGGCGCGGCCGGGGACAACCCCGACTACCGCGCCCTGGTGCCGCGCGCCGACTTCGACGTCGAGGCGGCGCTCGAGGTGGTCCGGCCGATCTGCGACGACGTCCGCGACCGCGGGGTCGAGGCGATCCGGGAGTACTCCGCGCGCTTCGACGGCGTCGAGCAGACCGACATCGCCGTCCCGCGCGAGGCGCTCCGCGAGGCGCTCGCCGCTCTCGACCCCGACGTCCGGGCCGGGCTCGAGGAGTCGATCCGCCGGCTGCGGATCACCAGCGAGGCCGAGCTCGGGTCCGACGTGGTCACCGACCTCGGCCCCGGCGCACGCGTCACCCAGCGGCTCGTCCCCGTCGACCGGGTCGGTCTCTACGTCCCGGGCGGCGTCGCCCCCCTCGTCTCCAGCGTGCTGATGAACGTCGTCCCCGCGCAGGTCGCGGGCGTCGGCTCGATCGCGCTGACCAGCTCGCCCCAGAAAGACCACGGGGGCCTTCCGCACCCGACGATCCTGGCGGCCTGCGAGCTGCTCGGGATCGAGGAGGTGTACGCCGTCGGCGGCGCCCAGGCGATCGCGATGTTCGCCCACGGCGCCGGTCCGTGCCGCCGCGTCGACCTGGTCACCGGCCCCGGCAACATCTACACGGTGAGCGCCAAGCGGCTGCTCAAGGGCATCGTCGGCATCGACTCCGAGGCCGGCCCGACCGAGATCGCCATCCTGGCCGACGACACGGCCGACGCCGCCTTCGTCGCGGCCGACCTGATCAGCCAGGCCGAGCACGACCCGATGGCCGCCTCCGTGCTGGTCACCCAGTCGCTGCGCCTGGCCGACGAGGTCGAGGCCGAGGTCGACAAGCAGGTCGCGGTCACCCGCCACGTCGAGCGCATCCGTACGGCGCTCTCCGGTGAGCAGTCCGGCATCGTGCTCGTCGACGACACCGCCCAGGGCCTCGAGGTGATCAACGCCTACGCCGCCGAGCACACCGAGATCCAGACGCTCCACTCGGCAGCCGACGCCGCGAAGGTGCGCAACGCCGGTGCCGTGTTCGTCGGTGCCTTCGCGCCGGTGTCGCTGGGCGACTACTGCGCCGGCTCCAACCACGTGCTGCCGACCGCGGGCTGCGCCTGCCACTCCTCGGGGCTGTCCGTGCGCTCGTTCCTGCGCTCCGTGCACGTCGTCGAGTACTCCCTGCGACGCACTGGCCAAGGTCGCCGGCCACGTCACCACGCTGGCCGACGCCGAGGACCTCCCCGGTCACGGCGCCGCGGTCCGGGTGCGCTTCTCGGGGTCGTCGGTCGAGCCGGCTTCGGTGGTCGAGCGGAGTCGAGACCACTCATGACCAACACCTGGCCGCCGCTCCGGGAGGAGCTGCGCGGCGTCGAGCCGTACGGCGCTCCGCAGCTGCCCGTGCCCGTCGCGCTCAACGTCAACGAGAACCCGTACCCGCCCTCGGCAGCGGTCATCGCCGACATCGCCACCGCGGTGGCCCAGGCCGCGGGGACCCTGAACCGCTACCCCGACCGGGAGTTCACCGAGCTCCGCAAGGGGCTGGCGGCCTACCTCGAGCGCGAGGCCGGCGTCAGCCTCGTCCCCGAGCAGATCTGGGCGGCCAACGGCTCCAACGAGGTGATGCTGCAGCTGCTGCAGGCCTTCGGTGGCCCCGGTCGCACGGTCGTGTCGTTCGCGCCGACGTACTCGATGTATCCCGAGTACGCCCGCGACGCGATGACCACCTACGTCGCCGGGCGACGCCACGACGACTTCGGCTTCGACCTCGACGAGGCGGCGCGCGTCGTCGAGCAGCACCGGCCCTCGGTGGTGCTGCTGCCCTCGCCCAACAACCCGACCGGCACCGCGCTGCCGCACGACGTCATCGGCGAGCTCTGCGTCGATGACCCAGGGCATCGTCGTGATCGACGAGGCCTACGCCGAGTTCCGCCGCGCGGGCACGCCGTCGGCCCTCGAGCTGCTGCCGCAGCACCGCAACCTCGTGGTCACCCGCACGATGAGCAAGGCGTTCGCCCTCGCGGGAGCCCGGCTCGGGTACCTCGCCGCCGCCCCGGACCTGTGCGACGCGCTGCGCGTCGTACGCCTGCCGTACCACCTCAGCGCGGTGACCCAGGCGGTCGCGTCGGCCGCCCTCGGGCACGCCGACGAGCTGCTCGGCCGGGTCGAGGAGCTGCGCCAGGAGCGCGACCGGACGGTGGCGTGGCTGCTCGAGGAGGGATTCGAAGTCGCGGAGAGCGATGCGAACTTCGTATTGTTCGGTCGGTTCCCCGATCGTCAGGCACTCTGGCAGGGGCTGCTCGACCGCGGCGTGCTGATCCGGGTGACCGGACCCGAGGGCTGGTTGCGGGTCTCGATCGGCACCGCGGAGGAGATGACGGCGTTCAAGGACGCACTGACACAGGCACGGAAGGAGATCGACCGATGAGCCGTACGTCGCGCCTCGAGCGCCAGACGAAGGAGTCGAAGGTCCTGGTCGAGCTCGACCTGGACGGGTCGGGTCGCACCGACGTGTCCACGGGCGTGGGCTTCTACGACCACATGCTCACCGCCTTCGGCCGCCACGCTCTCCTCGACCTCACCGTCCAGACCGACGGCGACACCCACATCGACGCCCACCACACCGTCGAGGACACCGCGATCGTCCTCGGCGACGCGCTGCGCGAGGCCCTCGGCGACAAGGCCGGCATCCGCCGCTTCGGCGACTCGCTGGTGCCCCTCGACGAGGCGCTGGTGCAGTGCGCCGTCGACGTCAGCGGGCGGCCCTACTGCGTGCACGTGGGGGAGCCGGAGGGCCAGGAGTTCGTCCTGATCGGTGACGCGTACCTCGGCTCGCTGACCCGGCACGTCCTCGAGACGCTCGCCCACCACGCCCAGATCGCCCTGCACGTACGGGTGATCTCCGGGCGCGACCCGCACCACATCGTCGAGGCCCAGTTCAAGGCGGTCGCGCGGGCGCTGCGCGACGCCGTCGCCCTCGACCCGCGCGAGAGCGGCGTGCCCTCCACCAAGGGAACGCTCTGAATCCGTCGGTCACCGTCCTCGACTACGGCTCGGGCAACCTCCGGTCGGTCGTGCGCGCCCTCGAGCGTGCCGGGGCGGACGTCACCCTGTCCGCCGAGCGTGCGGACGCGATGGACGCCGACGGCCTGGTCGTGCCGGGAGTCGGAGCCTTCGCGGCCTGCATGCAGGGGCTGCTCGGCGTCCACGGCGACCAGCTCATCGGCAGCAGGCTGGCCGGAGGGCGTCCCGTGCTCGGCATCTGCGTGGGCATGCAGGTCCTCTTCGAGTACGGCGTCGAGCACGGTGTCGACCAGCGAGGGCTGTGGCGAGTGGCCCGGGACGGTGGAGCGCCTGCAGGCGCCCGTCGTACCGCACATGGGCTGGAACACCGTCGACGTGCCGGACGGGTCGGCGCTCTTCGCCGGCGTCGAGGACGAGCGCTTCTACTTCGTGCACTCCTACGCCGCGCGCTCCTGGGACCTCGTCACGCTGGGCCGCACACGCGCGCCGCTGGTGACCTGGGCCGAGCACGGGGGCGACCGCTTCGTCGCGGCCGTCGAGAACGGTCCGCTCTGCGCCACCCAGTTCCACCCCGAGAAGTCGGGCGACGCCGGCGCGGTCCTGCTCCGCAACTGGGTCGCCTCGCTGGAGAGGAAGACATGAGCCACCTGGAGCTGCTCCCGGCCGTGGACATCTCCGGGGGCCAGGCCGTGCAGCTGGTGCAGGGCGTCGCCGGCTCGGAGAAGCGCTTCGGCGACCCGGTCGAGGCAGCGCTGCGCTGGCAGGACGCCGGGGCCGAGTGGATCCACCTCGTCGACCTCGACGCCGCCTTCGGGCGCGGCCACAACCGCGACCTGCTCGCCAGCATCGTCGGCACGCTCGACATCGACGTGGAGATGAGCGGCGGGATCCGCGACGACGAGTCGCTCGAGGCCGCGATGCAGGCCGGGTGCCGACGGGTGAACATCGGCACCGCTGCGCTCGAGCAGCCCGAGTGGTGTGCCGCCGCGATCGCCTCGCACGGCGACCGGATCGCGATCGGGCTCGACGTACGCGGGCAGACGCTGGCGGCCCGCGGCTGGACCCGCGACGGCGGCGACCTGTACGACGTGCTGGCCCGCCTCGACTCCGAGGGCTGTGCCCGCTACGTGGTCACCGACGTGAACAAGGACGGCATGCTGCAGGGCCCGAACCTGCAGCTCCTGCGCGACGTCTGCGCCCGGACCGACCGGCCGGTCGTGGCCTCGGGAGGCATCACCGAGCTCGCCGACCTGTCGGCGCTGATGGGCCTGGTCCCCGACGGCGTGGAGGGCGCGATCATCGGCACCGCGCTCTACGAGGGCCGGTTCACCCTCGAGGAGGGTCTCGCCCTCACCCGCGAGGCAGACATGAGCCTCGCAATCCGCGTCATCCCGTGCCTCGACGTCGACGCCGGCCGCGTCGTGAAGGGCGTGAACTTCCAGCAGCTGCGCGACGCGGGCGACCCCGTCGAGCTCGCCAAGCTGTACGACGCCGAGGGGGCCGACGAGCTGACCTTCCTCGACATCTCCGCCTCGCACGAGGGCCGGGCGACGACGATGGAGATCGTCAGCGCGACCGCCGAGCAGGTGTTCATCCCGCTCACCGTCGGAGGCGGCGTCGGCAGCGTCGAGGACGTCGACCGGCTGCTGCGAGCCGGCGCGGACAAGGTGGCGGTCAACACCGCCGCCATCCGGCGTCCCGAGCTGGTCGCGGAGATCGCCGACCGGTTCGGCAACCAGGTGCTGGTGCTCTCGGTCGATGCCCGCCGTGCTCCAGGCACCGACTCCGGCTTCGAGGTGACCACCCACGGCGGCCGCACCTCGGCCGGCCTCGACGCGCTGGAGTGGGCGGCCCGGGGCGCCGAGCTCGGGGCCGGCGAGATCCTGCTCAACGCCATGGACGCCGACGGCACCACCGAGGGCTTCGACCTCGACCTGCTCCGGCTCGTGCGCCGCGAGGTCTCGATCCCGGTGATCGCCAGCGGGGGAGCGGGAGCGCTCGAGCACTTCGCCCCCGCGGTGGACGCCGGAGCGGACGCCGTCCTCGCCGCCACCGTCTTCCACTTCGGCACGCTGCGGATCCCGGAGGTCAAGCGCGCGCTGGCCGAGGCCGGGCACCCGGTGCGCTAGCCCGGCACCCAGCAGAAGCCGTACCGCTGACCCGCCGTCCACTGGTCGCGGGTGGGCCACTCGAAGCTCCACGTGTACTTCAGCGCACCGTTGGCGCGGGCCGCGGCGACGTCCTTGCACGCGGCGTCGCCCGCGGCGGTGGCACGGGCGCCGAGGTAGCGGGCCGAGCGGTCGATGGCGGCCGTGTCGACCGCGCGCCAGGCGTGCTTGCGGCGGCACACCACGCGCTCGAACCCGGGCTTGCCGGGGGCCCTCGTGCCGCACGTGCCGAAGCGGTCGGGCGCGTCGGGGGCGTCCAGGGCGCCCTTCATCTGCCGGGGCAGCGGGATCAGCTGGTTGGCGGCCGCCAGCCCCACGACGTCGCAGCGGAACCAGGAGGCGCCGGCGTCCGCCTGCTCGGCCGACGGCGTGAAGGAGACGATCTCGAGCCGGCTCAGCTGCCGGGCGGTGAGGTCGCCGCCGGCGTACCGCAGCAGCCGGGTGGGGCAGGCCTGCGCCACCTTGTCGCGCACCTCGGCGGAGTCGACGGATGCGTCCTGGCCACCGGTCACCGTCGCGAGCTGGCCCACCTTGACCGTCTGCGACGTGTGCGGCGCCCGGCACGGGACGGGGGGAGTCGCGTCGGCAGGCTGGGCTGCCTGGGTGAAGCCGAGCCGGTGGCAGCTGCCGACCACCGGAGCCGGCGGCGGCGTGGGCGAGGGACTGGCGGAGGGGGAGGCGGACGCCTTCTCCTCCGACTTCGGCGACGTGCCGCTCGAGCACCCGACGGCGAGGGCGCCGACGAGCAGCAGCACCGGCCACACGTCGCCACGGCGGCTCACTGGTTCGTCCTCGCCCAGCACACGCTGCGGCGGTTGCCCGCCTTCCACTCCGCCTCGTGGAACCACGTGTAGCCGAAGGCGTAGTCCACCGGGTAGTTCATCCACGCTCCTACGGAGTCCGAGCAGAAGTCGCGCGAGCGTACCTGCACCAACCGGTCACCGGGATAGGCGTCCTTCGTCTCACCCAGCTTGATGGTGGTGACCGCGCGCCAGTCGTGCGGCTCCGTGCAGGGCACCTTCTTGCCCTTCAGCACGGTCTCCCCCTGCGCGCAGGTCAGCCACTGCTCGGGCGGCTTGGCCCGGAACAGGCCCTGCGCGTCGTGCGGGCAGCTCGCGGTACGACGTCGCCTGCGCGGACCCACCGACGAGGTCGCAGCGGTACCACCGCGCCCCCTTCTCCCAGCCCTTCTCCGAGGGCCGGAACCACGCCCAGCTCAGCTGCACGCGCAGCGCCATGCTCTCGTCGAAGGAGAGGAACTTCTCGTACGCGCTCTGGCAGCGCGGGTAGACCCAGCGGCCGTGGCCGGCGTCCGAGTAGCCCTTGCCGGTGCTCGCGGGCAAGCGTGCCGACGGCGAAGGTCTGGGCGGTGTGCGGTCCCGAGCACGGCACGGGCGCCTGGTCGCTGCTCGACCCGCTCGTCTGCTTCGGGGTGAGCCGGTAGCAGTCGCCGAGCTTCGGGGGACTCGTCCGGTCCGCCGTCGTCTCGCGCTGCAGCGGCGCGGAGCAGCCCGCGACCGTCAGCAGCACCAGCACCACCGCGACGACACCCGCGAGCACCCCGGCTCGGCCGGACCCGGGAGGGAGCACGGGCCGTCCCCCGTTCGGTGGTCAGGTGGTCAGCGACGCCGCGATCGTACAGCCGGGCACGAGGTACGGATCGGCGGTGGCGAGGGGCGGACCCGGGAACGAGTTTTCCGGCAAATGCCCACAAACCACCTCGGTGGACAGACGCGCACTCATTGAACCTGCAACACCGGGCTGATTCGGCACTACGATCCGGTGCAGACAACGGGGGACATGTTGTCGGAGAGTTTCGGACGAAGGGCATCATGCCTGAACGGGCAGGTCGCGCTGGGGGCAGATCAGACACCGAGCTGATCGAAACCGAGTTCAGCGACCCCATTGCGGAGGTGCGCCTGCTGCGGCGGCAGGTGCAGCGGGAACGTGCCCGTCGTCAGGCCGCCGAGAGCCTCGGTGAGCGGGTCACGCGCGACCTGTACGAGTCCGTGCGCCAGCTGCGCTCGGCCCAGTCCGAGCTGCTCGAGCGGGCCGACCGGAGCCGGGTGGTCAACGAGCTCGCCCGATCCCTGCGCCACGACCACGACACCGGGCGCCTGCTGCAGCGGGCCGCCGAGGCCGTCGGCACGGACGATCTCGGTCGACCGGGCGGCCGTGCTCCTGGTCGACCCCCAGCCCGGGACGGCGGGCGCCGGGACGTGGACCGCCGAGACGGGCACCGAGCTCCCGCGACCGCTCACCTTCGCCGAGCTGCCCGTGCGCCTGCGTGCGCTGCTGGGCGCCGCGAGCGCGAGCATCGTGCCGGTCGAGATCGAGGACGTCACGGCCGACCGCCGCTTCGAGACCGAGGCGGCCGACAAGATCGTCCGGGAGGTCGGGGTGCATGCCCTGATCGCCGTACCGGTGGCCGTGGCCAACCAGGTGATGGGCTGGATGCTGCTCGAGTCGAGCGCGCCGCGGGTCTGGGAGCAGCGCGAGATCGCGATCTGCGAGGGGCTCTCGCACGACCTGGTCGCCACCCTCGTGCAGGTCCAGGCGTTCGAGCAGCAGCGCGAGTCGGTGCGCCGGCTCCAGGAGCTCGACGAGGCGAAGGACGCCTTCGTCAGCACGGTCTCCCACGAGCTGCGCACGCCGCTGACCAGCATCGTGGGCTACCTCGAGCTGATGGCCGACGGCGGCATGGGCGACCTCAGCACCGACGTCGCCTCCGGGCTCTCGATCATCGAGCGCAACGTGGTCCGGCTCCGGTCGCTGGTCGAGGACCTCCTCACGCTCTCGGCGTACGACGGCGCACGCGGCCCGCGCGAGGGGCGGCCGGTCGACCTGGCCGCGATCGTGGTCGAGTGCCTGCAGTCGATGCGCCCGACCATCGCCAACGCCGGCCTCGAGGTCGACCTCGAGCTCGACCCGACGCTCGGCGACGTGATGGGCGACGTGATGGACTTCGAGCGGGTGATGAGCAACCTGCTCAACAACGCGATCAAGTTCACCCAGCCCGGTGGGCGGATCACCGTCCGGCTGACCCAGCAGCGGCAGATGGCCGTGCTCGTCGTCAGCGACACCGGCATCGGCATCCCCGACGACGAGCAGGAGCGGCTGTTCTCGCGCTTCTTCCGCTCCTCGCTGGCGATCGCCGACGAGATCCAGGGCACCGGCCTCGGCCTCTCGCTGGTGCAGGCGGTGGTCGACTCCTACGGCGGCACCATCGGCGTCCACTCCGAGGTCGGCAAGGGCACCTCGTTCACCGTCCGGCTCCCGCTCAGCAACTCCTGAGCGATCCGGTGGTTGAGGTGTGAAGGCCGTCAAGGCCTGAGCCTCGAAACCTCCGGAGGCCCTGATAGCGTGGGCCTCGATGTCCTACCGCAGCAGCCTCCTCCTTCGCTGCCGCAGCGAGGTCTAGAACGTCGGACCTCCTCGCTGCGGAGAGCTTGTGCGCCCGGCCCCCAGCGAGTCCCGAAGGACCGAGATGACCCTGCAACACAGTGGCTTCAGCAACACCCAGCGCTCGAGCGGCATGCCGATCCAGCGCTACCGCGCCTTCCCGCCGATCGACCTGCCCGACCGCACCTGGCCGAGCGCCCAGATCACCCAGGCGCCGCGGTGGCTCTCCACCGACCTGCGTGACGGCAACCAGGCGCTGATCGACCCGATGACGCCGGAGCGCAAGCACCGGATGTTCGACCTGCTGGTCGCGATGGGCTACAAGGAGATCGAGGTCGGCTTCCCCAGCGCCAGCGAGACCGACTTCGCCTTCGTGCGCCAGCTGATCGAGCGCGACAAGGTGCCCGAGGACGTCACCATCTCGGTGCTGACCCAGGCGCGCGAGGACCTCATCGAGCGGACCACGCAGTCGCTGATCGGCGTGCACCACGCCAACATCCACCTCTACAACGCGCTCGCCCCGTTGTTCCGCCGGGTGGTGTTCCGGGCCACCGACGACGAGATCAAGGACATCGCCGTACGCGGCACCGAGCTGTTCATGAAGTACGCCGAGCAGAACCTCGGCCAGACCGTGATCGGCTACGAGTACTCCCCGGAGATCTTCACCGGCACCGAGCTGCCGTTCTCGCTGGAGGTGTGCGAGGCCGTCTCCGACGTGTGGCAGCCCGACGACGGCCGCGAGATCATCCTGAACCTGCCCGCCACCGTCGAGTCGGCCACGCCCGAACGTCTACGCCGACCAGATCGAGTGGTTCTCGCGCCAGCTCACCCGGCGCGAGCACACGACGATCAGCCTGCACCCGCACAACGACCGGGGCACGGCGGTCGCGGCGACCGAGCTGGCGATGATGGCCGGCGCCGACCGCGTCGAGGGCTGCCTGTTCGGCCACGGCGAGCGCACCGGCAACGTCTGCCTGGTCACGCTGGGGATGAACCTGTTCAGCCAGGGCATCGACCCGCAGATCGACTTCTCCGACATCGACGAGATCCGTCGCACGGTGGAGTACTGCACCCAGCTCCCGGTCCACCCGCGCCACCCCTACGCGGGCGACCTGGTCTACACGGCGTTCTCCGGCTCCCACCAGGACGCCATCAAGAAGGGCCTCGAGGCCCTCGAGGAGGAGGCCAAGCGCGCCGGCCACCCCGTCGAGGAGCACCCCTGGGAGGCGCCGTACCTGCCGATCGACCCCAAGGACGTGGGCCGCACCTACGAGGCCGTCATCCGGGTCAACAGCCAGTCGGGCAAGGGCGGCGTCGCCTACGTGATGAAGTCCGAGCACAAGCTCGACCTGCCGCGCCGGCTGCAGATCGAGTTCAGCCGGGCGGTGCAGCACCAGACCGACGACGAGGGCGGCGAGATGTCCTCGGCGGCCATCTGGGAGGCGTTCCAGCGCGAGTACCTCACCCGCGAGACACCGCTGAAGCTGAACTCGGTGCACACCTCCTCGGCGGCGGGGGAGAAGGACCGCCTCGAGGTGAACGTGTACGTCGACGGCGAGATCCAGAGCCTCTCCGGCACCGGCAACGGGCCGATCGCCGCGTTCCTCGACGCGATCAACGGCCTGCCCCACGCGGCCGAGCGCGGCTGGGACCTACGGGTGCTCGACTACCACGAGCACGCGCTGTCCTCCGGCGGCGACGCCATCGCGGCGGCGTACGTCGAGTGCGCGATCGGCGACGAGATCCTCTGGGGCGTCGGGCTCGACGCCAACATCGTGACCGCGTCGCTCAAGGCCGTGATCTCGGCGGTCAACCGCTCCTGACGCCGCTGCGTGCCGGCGTCCGCGCCACCGGGAGCTTCACGGTGAACGTGGTGCCCTGCAGGTGCGCGGAGCGTACGTCGATGTCGCCGCCGTGCGCGGCCACGATGGAGTCGATGATCGACAGGCCCAGGCCGGTGCCCTGGATGGCCCGCTCCTGCGCCGTCGAGGACCGGAAGAACTTGGTGAACAGCTCGGGCTGCTCCTCCTCGGGGATGCCGATCCCGGTGTCGCTGACCTCCAGGCTGGCCCACGACGCCGTGGCCTCGAGGCGACAGGTGATCCGACCGCCGTTGGGGGTGAACTTCACCGCGTTGGAGAGCAGGTTCATCAGCACCCGGTCCAGGTGCGCCGCGTCGCCGATGACCGTCACCGCGCGCTCCGGCACCTCGAAGACGACGCTGAGGTCGCGGCTGGCCAGCATCGGCCGGATCGCCTCCTCGCCCTGCCCGACGATGGCGGCCAGGTCGACCGGCTCGCGCTCCCACTGCGAGGAGTCGTCGGACTCCAGCTCGGAGAGCGTCAGCAGGTCGCTGGCGACGGCGATCAGCCGCTTGCCGTTGCGGGCGATCGCGTCGAGCATCACGATCTGCTCCGGCGTGGGCTCGCCGGCGGCGCCGTCGCGCAGCATCTCGGTGTAGCCGACGATGCTCGTGGTCGGTGTGCGCAGCTCGTGGCTCACCGTGGAGACGAAGTCGTTCTTGGCCGTGTCGAGCCGGCGCAGCCGGTCCATGCCGTGGCGCTCCCGCTCCAGTGCCTCGACGAGCATCTCCTGGGTGCGGCGCTGCTCGGTCACGTCGCGGCCGACGCAGAGGTAGCCCAGGGTGGCGCCCACGTCGTTCTCGACCACGCTGATGGTGGTCGAGACGGTCAGCTCGCGGCCGTTGTCCGCCCGCCAGGTCCAGTCGCTGGTCTGCGGGCGGAGCCGCGGCTCCCGTGCGGCCGACGCCTCCGTGACGACCGGCTGGGCGGCGGCATCCGCGAGGTAGCGCTCGGGCTGGGGCGAGACCACGATCTCCGAGACGTGGCGGCCCAGCACGTCCTGCGTCGTACGGCGCAACAGCTGCTGGGCGCCCTGGTTGAACACGCTGATCCGACCGCGCTCGTCCAGCCCGACCAGCGCCGTGGCCACCGGCGCCTCGAGCAGGTGTCGCAGCACGGCCGTGGTGTCGCGGGCGCTGGTGACGTCCGTGCCGGTGCAGACGACGTTGACCACCCGACCCTCCGGGTCGCGCACCAGGTTGTTGTTCCAGATGATCCGCAACCGCTCGCCGGTGGCCGTCATCACGTCGGCCTCCCGGTTGCTGGGCACCTGACGCCCGTCGGGGTCGGAGAACATGTCGCGGACGAGGCCCTCGCGCTCGGCCGGGATCATCGGCGTGCGCCAGAACCGGTGCCCCACCAGGTCGGCCTCGCCGAAGCCCGTCAGTCCGGTCGTGGTGGCGTTCACCCGCAGCACGGTGCCCTCGGGGTCGGTCAGCACGATGATCGCCGCACTGGTCTCCAGGGTCGTCGACACCAGCTCGCGCTCGTCACGGAGGCGTCGGAGCAGCCCGGCGCGCTGGGCGATCGCCAGCGAGGGAGGGAAGGTCAGCAGCGCGGCGCAGACCAGGAACGCCTGCACCTGCGCGCCACCGACGACCGCGTCCAGCGACTGCTCGGACCCCACCCCGAACGGTCCGCCGCCCTCCGCGGTGCGCAGGGTGCTGATCACGGCGAGCGCGAGCAGCTCGAAGCTGGCCACCAGGACGCCGAGCCGCAGTCCCGCCCAGAGGAGCAGCGGCAGGGGGAGGAACGCCAGGGACAGCGCCTGTCCGCCGCCGAAGACGGCGCCGATCGTCAGGCCGAGCAGCAGTACCTGCACGACCAGCTCGAGGAGGTGCGGCCGGAGCGGGACCCGGTCGTTCCAGACCAGGGTCAGCGGGAGGATCACGAGGGTGGAGGCCAGGTGCGACGGCGCCACGGTGCGGGCCGCCCCAGGCCGTCACCACCGGTCACCCATACCGAGAGGCCGATCGTGGACTCCGACCACCAGGGCGCCGGCCGTGCACGCGCCGAGGAGACGGAGGAAGTCGTCGGGAGACTCCAGGGGTGGTTGCTCGGGTCGCCGTCCGCGCAGCAGCACGGCGACGACCCACGCCTCGGCGGCGTTGGACAGCCCGAGCAGCAGCGACAGGTCGGCGTCGCGACCTGCGGTCAGGTTGGCCAGCCCCGTGGCGATCACCACGCCGACGGCCAGTGCGGGGCGGTGGCGCACCGGGCACAGGACGAGCAGGGCGACCGCGGCGCCGGCAGCGGGCCACCAGGTGGCCACGCTGCTGCCGTCCGGCCGGAACAGCACCGCGCCGACGCCTGCGACGTAGACCAGTACCAGCGTCACGCCGACGAGGGCGAGCTCGCGGGGCCGAGAGTCCACACGCATGGCCGCAGTCTGTCAGGACGAGACCCGATATAACCCCAAACGGGACACCTCCCGCCCGACCGGCACACATGTGCACCGAGCCCGGTCGGCGCGTGCGAGGCTTGCCCCATGAGCCTCGTGTCGGAGCGGATCGGCCAGTTCTTCCACGAGGGGCACCGCCTCGAGTACACCGAGTACGGCGGCGGCGACGACTGGGTGGTGCTGCTGCACGGGCAGCTGATGCCGCGACGCATGTGCGAGCCGCTGGCCCGCCACCTCGCCGCCGGGGGAGCCCACGTGGTCACCCTCGACCTGCTCGGCCACGGCCGGTCGGACCGTCCCGACGACCCGCTGCTCTACTCGATGACCGCCTTCGGCGAGCAGGTGATCGCGCTGCTCGACGAGCTCGACATCGCCCAGGCCGTGATCGGTGGTACGTCGCTGGGGGCCAACGTCTCCCTCGAGGTGGCCACGCTGGCGCCCGAGCGGGTGCGCGGGCTGATCGCCGAGATGCCGGTGCTCGACAACGCGCTGGAGGCCGGCATCCTCGCCTTCGCGCCGCTGCTGTTCGTCTCCCGGTTCTTCCCGCTCGCGATCTCCGGCCTCCGTGCCGTGACCAGGCCGGTGCCGCGCGGCGTCGTACCGTTCTGGGTCGGGATCGGGCTGGACACCATGGACCAGCGCCCGAAGCCGATGGCCGCCGCGATCCACGGCATCTTCTTCGGCAGGATCGCGCCCTCCTCGAGCCTGCGTCGGCAGATCACCGCACCGGCCCTCGTGGTCGGCCATCCGCGCGACCCGATCCACCCGGCCGCGGATGCGGCGATGCTGGCCGAGGAGCTCCCGGACGCGCGGTTCGTGGAGGCTCGCAACATCCTCGAGTGGCGGGTTCGGCCGGCCCGCCTGAACGAGATCACGGCGGCCTTCGTGGCCGCGTGTCACGAGGACCAGCAGCGCACCGGCAGCATCCCCGGCTAGCCCCTCAGGTAGCGCATAGGGCCCTTGACCTGCGGTTACTGTGACCAGCTTTCCCGGAAACCGCCCGCGAGGCGACCGGTCGGCCGCTAGTGTCGCAAGCTGTCGTCCAGGGAGGGGAGGCACCGCAGATGGACCACGCACGCTCCGGCCGATCCACGTTCGTCACCGAGATCCAGCGGCTCCTCACCGGGGAGCGGGCGGACCCGCGAGAGGCCCAGGCCGTCTTCCTGGTGCCCGTGGTCGTCGAGCTGGTGCTCCGGATGTTCTCCGACACCCCCGTGGACCGCTACTTCGCCTACGGCGCCGTCGTGGCCCTCGTGCCCACGCTGGGAGCCCTCGCGATCGGCACCGGCCGCGCCAGCACCCGCTGGACGATCTGGCTCCCGGTGCTCGACATCGCCGCGCTCTCGCTGTTCCGGCTCTCGCCCGGGACCGCGCTCGGGGTGGCCGTCGGGTTCCCGGCGATCTGGCTCGGGCTCCAGTTCGGGCGCAAGGGCGTCGTCGTCACCGCGGTGATGATGCTGCTGGCCTACGTCCTCCCGACGCTGATCCTGATGGGCCTCAACGTGGCCAGCTTCTCGCGGATCACCCAGACGATCATGATGGCGGTGATCGCGTCGGCAGCCGTGGCGGCCACCGCGGAGATGTGGAAGGCCAAGTCCGCCGAGGCGACCGCGAGTGCACGACGCCTGGAGCGGGCGATGCAGGACGTCGTGGACCAGCGCCGGTTCGTGCAGAGCATCTTCGACAGCGTCGACGTCGGGCTGGTCGCCCTGGATGCGCGGGGCGCCTACGACTCGGTCAACCCACGGCACGAGGAGTTCCTGGCGCTGGCCTACCCCGACGGCCACCGCGGCTGGGCCGGCCAGACCGGGCACGTGTACGCCGCCGACGGGACCACCCCGCTGGAGCGCGACGAGATGCCGACGATGAAGGCCGGGCCGGGGCGAGGCCCTGACCGACTACCTGATCTGGGTCGGGCCCGACCCGGGGCAGCGGCGGGCGCTGGCGGTCTCCTCGACGCCGCACTTCGCCGAGGACGGCGCCTTCACCGGGGCCGTGCTGGCCTACCACGACATCACCGACCTGGTGACCGCCGTGCGGATCAAGGACGAGTTCGTGGCGTCGGTCAGCCACGAGCTGCGCACCCCGCTGACCTCGATCATCGGGTACGTCGACGTACTCCTGGACGACGTGGAGGAGGTCACGGAGGGGGTGCGGACCCACCTCTCGACGGTGCAGCGCAACGCCAAGCGGCTGCACCGCCTCGTCGACGACCTGCTCTCGAGCGCGCTGCAGTCGGTGACGACGACCCTGGAGATGCGCGAGGTCTCGGTGTCCTGGTTGCTGCACCTCTGTGCCGGTGAGGCGGCCAAGGCGGCCGATGCCGCGGGCCTGACCTTCGAGATGTCCGACGAGACCGGCGGCGACGACCTGGGCATGGCCGGCGACCCCGAGCGGCTCGCCCAGGTCTTCGACAACCTGTTCAGCAACGCCGTGAAGTACACCCCGACCGGTGGTCACGTCGCCGGCGGCCTGCGGCGCGACGGCGACGAAGCCGTGGTGTGGGTGCGCGACACCGGGCGTGGCATCGCGGCCGCCGATCTCGGCGAGGTGTTCACCAAGTTCTTCCGCAGCGCCTCGGCGCAGGACGACGCCATCCCGGGCGTCGGGCTGGGGCTGGCGATCACCAAGACCATCGTGGACGCCCACGGAGGGTCGATCAGCGTGGACAGCGAGGTGGGTCGGGGCAGCACCTTCGAGGTGCGGCTGCCGCTCATCGAGGCGGCGCTCGTGCCGACCGCGACCGGCGCCGCCTGACCGGCGTCCGTGGCGGGCCGGTTTCCGCTCCCTGGCCTGACAGACTGGCCGCATGCCCCTGTACAGCGACGAAGCCGTCGTGCTGCGTACGCACAAGCTGGCAGAGGCCGACCGGATCATCACCCTGCTCACCCGGCAGCACGGCATCGTCCGGGCCGTCGCGAAGGGCGTACGACGCACCAGCTCCAAGTTCGGGTCGCGGCTGGAGCCGTTCACCCACGTCGACCTCCAGCTCGCCGTGGGACGGAACCTCGACATGGTCACCCAGGCCGACACGCTGGCGCCGTACGGCGACGCGATCAGTGCCGACTACGACCGCTACACCGCGGCGTCGGTGATGCTGGAGACGGCCGAGCGGCTGGTCTCCGAGGAGCGGGAGCCCTCGGTGCAGCAGTACCTCCTGCTCGTCGGGGCGCTGCGCGCGATGGCATCGGGCGAGCGCCGGTCCGGTGACGTGCTCGACTCGTTCCTGCTGCGCTCGCTGGCGGTGGCCGGGTACGCACCGTCGTTCGACGCGTGCGCCAGCTGCGGGCTCGAGGGACCCCACGGTGCGTTCAGCCCCGCCGCCGGCGGGACGCTGTGCCCCGGGTGCCGGGTGCCCGGGTCGGCCGCACCAGCGGCGGAGACGATCGTGCTGCTGGGCGCGCTGCTGGCCGGCAACTGGGAGGTCGTCGACGCGGCCGAGCCACGGAGCCGACGCGAGGCCAGGGGGCTCGTCGCGGCGTACCTCTCCTGGCACCTCGAGCGCGGGCTGCGCTCGCTGCCCTACGTGGGCGAGGCCTGAGGGTGGCTCGCCGCGGGCGCAGGCAGGCCGCCGCGCCGGTCGCGCGGGAGGTGCTCCGGCCGACGCCGCACCCCTCCGGCGCGAAGCCACCGGAGATCCCGCTCGACCAGGTGCCGGGGCACGTCGCGATCATCATGGACGGCAACGGCCGCTGGGCGAAGAGCCGTGGGCTGCCCCGCACGGCCGGGCACGAGCAGGGCGAGCACTCGCTGTTCGACGTCGTCGAGGGGGCGATCGAGATCGGCGTGAAGGCCGTCTCGGCCTACGCCTTCTCCACCGAGAACTGGTCGCGCTCGCCCGACGAGGTGCGCTTCCTGATGGGCTTCAACCGCGACGTGATCCGGCGGCGTCGCGACGAGATGCACGCCCTGGGCGTCCGCGTCCGGTGGGCCGGTCGGACGCCGAAGCTGTGGCGCTCGGTGATCAAGGAGCTCCAGGTCGCCGAGGAGATGACCCGCGACAACGACGTGCTGACGCTGACGATGTGCGTCAACTACGGCGGCCGGGCCGAGCTGGCCGATGCCGCCAGGGCCATCGGCGAGGAGGTCGCGGCCGGGCGGCTGAACCCGTCGCGGATCGACGAGCGCACCTTCGCCCGCCACCTCTACCTCCCCGACCTCGGCGACGCCGACCTGGTCTGGCGGACGTCGGGGGAGCAGCGCCTGTCGAACTTCATGCTCTGGCAGGCGGCGTACTCCGAGATGGTCTTCAGCGACGTCCTCTGGCCCGACGTCGACCGCCGGCACCTCTGGGCCGCCATCGAGACCTACGCCCAGCGGAACCGGCGGTACGGGTCGGCATGAGCTTCGGTTTCCCAGGTTAAGAACCCAAACTGTTTCTTCACACAGGTTGCAACGTGTGTGAAGTGACAGGTTGCTGTGTGAAGTCCTCGCGGGCCGACAAATTTGGGTTCTTAACCTGGGAAACTTGTGACTGGTGAGGGGGGTGCTGCAGTGAGCTACGACGTGGCTGTCTGGGAGGGCGAGCGCCCCGCGACGGATGCCGAGGCCGCGATCGTCTTCCAGGACCTGGCCGACGAGGCGGACGAGTCGGACCTGCCTCCGACGCCGGCCATCCGCGATTTCGTCGAGGCACTGGTCCAGCGCTGGCCGGAGGGCGAGGACGACGGGCCGTGGTCGGACGAGCCGTTGATCGGGGGAGCCGTGGGCAGCTTCGCCTACGTGTCGATGACGTTCTCCTCGGTCGAGCTCGTGATGACCTACCTCGTGCACCAGGCCGAGGTCCTGGGCCTGGTGTGCTTCGACCCGCAGGCCGAGTGTCTGCTCCCCGAGCTCGGGTGAGGAGCAGGTCTGGGCGGACGACGAGCCCGGCGTCGTCCCTCCGACAGTGGCGCCGAGATCGTCGTGGACCGTGCGGACGTCGGCGCTCTGCTGGGAATGAGCCCGCGGCGCGTCGCGAGGTTCCTGCCGATGCTCCGCCTCCGATGGAGACGACCTCGACTTCGCCCAGGTGCTCACCCTGAGCCTGTTGTCCACCGACGGGGACCGCCCGGCGGAGCGTTGGGTCGAGGCGGTCGAGGTGATCCGCGCCTGGTGGGCGACGGCGCCCGACCTGAGCGAGCCCGAGATGCTCCTGGTCGACGACGCCTCCGCACAGCTGGCCACGGTCGAGAGCATGAGCACGCGACCGGTCGGCCAGCGCACGATGTACGACCTGTCCGGGTTCGCCGACTCTCTCCTGCGTGGGGAGCCTCAGGAATGACGAGCCGGCAGCTCTTACTGGATGTGTCACTATTCGCTCAGTAGCGCACTCACATGCCGAGAAAGCGGATGCTTGCCCTTCGTTGGCGGTGTGGTCAGTCGGCGATCACTTCGTGGGGTCCCGGCTGCGCGACGACCAGCACTGTCCCTGCGGCAGGTGAGATGGCGATGTCTTCTCGACACCGGCGTGCAGCATCGCGCTGGGACGAGGTGAGAAACCGAACAGACCGGGCGCGTCGTGCCACGATGTCAGCAACAGCTCGCACATCTCGGGAAGGTGGCCGGTGGACAGCAGCGCGCCGCGCTTGGAGACCGAGCGCGAGTTGGCGGAGAGCAAGGAGCGGTACCGCTCACTGTTCGCCTACAGCCCTCACGCAGCGTTCTCCCTCGACCTCGACGGCACCTTCGTCGACGCCAACGCCGTGGCCCAGGAGCTGAGCGGCTACACGCTCGCGGAGTTCACGGAGGTCGACTTCACCCACTTGCTGGCGCCAGAGGACGTCGGCCGCGCCGCTGCCGCGTTCGAGGGCGCTCTGCACCGGCAGCCGCAGAAGCTGCAGGCGACCATGCTGACCAAGGACGGCCGGCGCATGGAGCTCAACCTCGCTGCCGTCCCGGTCATCGTCGACGACGAGGTGGTCGGCGTGCACGGCACCGCGGAGGACATGACGAAGGAGAACGCGCTGCTGCGCGATCTTGAGGGAGCCCGACGTGCCGCGGAGGACGCGAGCGCGGCCAAGTCGCTGTTCCTGGCCAACATGTCCCACGAGGTGCGCACGCCGCTGACCAGCTTGCTCGGCGCCGGCGAGATGCTTGCGGAGGGCGACCTCGACCCGGGGCAGCGTTATCTCGTCGAGGTCGTACGCCGCTCGGGCGAGCGGCTGCTCCGGCTGGTCAACGACATCCTGGACGTCTCCCGCCTCGAGGCCGGGCACGTCGAGATGGCCGTGGCGGCCTTCGACGTCCGGGCTCTCGTCGAGGACGCGCTCACGTGGGCACGCCCGTTCGCCGAGCGCGAGCACCTCGACCTGTCCTCCGTGATCGCCGACGAGGTGCCGCGTGTGCTCCTCGGTGACTCCTTCCGCATCACACAGGTCCTCACCAACCTGATCGGCAACGCGCTGAAGTTCACCGACTGCGGCGGCGTCTCGGTGCGGGTCGACCTCGAGAGCGTCGACGGCGACACCCACCGGCTGCGGCTCGCGGTCGAGGACTCCGGCATCGGCATCCCAGAGGAACAGCTGCCCCTGCTCTTCGAGTCCTTCGCCCAGGCCGACACCTCGACCACGCGCCGGTACGGCGGCGCCGGGCTCGGCCTGGCCATCTGCCGCGAGCTCGTCGCGCTGATGAGCGGCACCATCGAGGCGTGCAGCATCCCAGGTGAGGGCACCACGTTCACCGTCGTGCTACCGCTGACACCGCCTTCCAAGCGTCTCGGTTGATTGCACGCGCTCGAGCGACGGGAATGACACCGGGGTGCGGCTGACTCATCGCGGACGTTTCGGCGTGTGCTCGTCCGGCTGTGGTCCGCCGCGTCAGAAGGGTCGAGTTCCGACGTCCGGATCTGTCTCGATGTGCGGATGTCTGAAGCACGTCAGCGCTCCCTGGGCGGGCACTCGCGGCCCGAGCGATGAGGTCCCGTCGCGTCAATCCGCGCATCTGCTACGTTCCGCTCATCGGACCCCAGGAGGAATGCATGTCAGAAACACGGCTCGAACCCCCGCCTCCCGTTCGGCCCGTAGGACCGGTTGATGTCTTGGTCGTGGGCTTCCCTGACGCCCAGCTGGATGGCACCATCGCGGAAGCACTGGCCGAGCTGGTCGCCAACGGCACGATCCGGCTTCTCGACATGCTGATCGTCTACGTGGACGAGTCGGGCGAAACGACCGTGGCCGAGATCACCGACATCGACGGCGACGGAGTCCCTGACCTGATCGCGATGCAGATCGACACTCCCGGCCTGCTGACCGACGCTGACGCCGCGGCAGCGGTCGAGGGTCTTCCGCCGGCCTCCGCGATTCTCCTCATTGCCTGGGAGAACACCTGGGCTATCCGGGCGTCGATGGCATTGCGTGAGAAGGGCGGCGTTCTGCTCGGATTCCATCGCATCCCCGTCACCGAGATTGACGCCGCCATGGACGAGCTCGAAGCCGTGATTCTCGAAGAAGTAGAAGGCTGAGGAGAGAAACATGCCCGGAATGATGAGGCGACGAGCCCGACGCAGGGCAATCGTCGGTACGGCGGTCGTGGCCGGTGGTGTCGCACACCACATGGCCAACAAGAGCTCCCAGGCGCAGGCCGATGCGGAACAGCAGGCGCTGGACGCCCAAGCAGCCCAACAGCAGGCCGCGCCAGTCGCCGCAGCCGCCCCCACGGGGAGCAGCCCACTTGACGAGCTCACCAAGTTGGCGGGTCTACGCGATCAGGGCGTCCTGACCGACGCCGAGTTCGACGCGCAGAAAGCAAAGATCCTCGGGGGCTGACCTGCCAGACGGCGGCCCGTCCAGCACGGACGCCCGAACCGTCGACGCTCCCGCTGGCGGGTTCGGATGGCACTCCGGGACGGTTCCAGGCAGGGGTACCTAGCGTGTCGTGGTCTTCCCGCTCGTCGATCGGGACTCGACACCGCATCTGTGGTGGTGCCCCGGCCGAGGTCGCGGCATCAAGGCAACCTCGATCCCCTACGCCTAGATTCACCGGCCTGTTTCGCTGAGCAGCGCTCCGCGCCATCAGCGCACGGACGGATCACCGGCAGCCACTGAACGTTCCTCACTTGCGCTGCGGTAGGTCCGCCGCGTCACGAGCAAGCAGTCGCCGCGCCCCCGGACATGCCGAGTTGAGTACGTCATGCCACTACGGGTTACGGTCTGCGCCATGCGTGCAGCCCTTCATCACATCGAGTTGTGGACTGCTGACATTGGGGAAGCCGAAGAGGGATGGCGCTGGCTCCTGACCGCGCTTGGTTGGAGTGACGGAGACACGTGGGCAGAGGGCCGCACGTGGACGCATCCTGACGGGACCTACATCGTCTTGGAACAGTCACCCGACGTGAAAGACGCTCCGCATGACCGTCTGCGCGCCGGGCTCAACCACCTCGGTATTAACAGTCCCAGCGTGGACGTGCTTGGGGTGCTACGCGCTCAAGCCAGCACCCACGGGTGGCGCGAACTGTTTGCGGACCGGTACCCGCACGCCGGAGGACCGTCGCATACCGCGCTGTTCTTGGAGAACGGCCAGGGTTTCGAGGTCGAGATCGTCGCGTCGTGACGACGGCCCGCCGCGAAACGCACTGACATGCCGCAGATCACGCGGTCGTGCGGAGTGGCGCGCCCCGCTGGCTGTACCCGCTCTCGCGCAGGGGCGCCAGGTGTACGAGCTCTCGGCCGGCCTGCAGAGCGCCGCCCAGCTCGGTGCCGCCGAGACCGAGGCTCGTCGCCGCGTAGCGCTCCAGCTCTCTGACTGGTGTACCGTCATCATCACCTTGGCGTCGGGCAACAGTTCTACGATCCCGCGCCACAACTAGCATCCCAGCCAGTCGACCGTACTCGACTAATCCTCAAGTACGACGCGCAACCCCTGTGTACGTCCCTCGTCCGCCTCCAGCCAGACTGGCATATGCTCCGGATGTGAGAGCGCCTCGAACATGTGGTAGCAGCGACTACCGGTCAGTCGCTCCAGCGCCACCCGGGTCGACAGCGTGCCCGTCCTGCCGAACCCCGCCCCGATCACCTCCAGCATTGCGCCATCATGCACCAGGAGAAGCCGAGGTTCCGATGACACAGACGAGGATGATCACCGACTGCGAGCGCGCCGTCGGTTCGGCCGCTGTTGCGCGACCACCACAGTGGGCGAGCCGTCCTGGCCGGTCATGACCCACGGTCGTGATGACGCATCATCGGTCACCGCCAAGCCGTCACACACTACCTTCTCTACTGGTTCCCACCAGCATCCCGGCTCGCGCACTGACGCTGCATGAGCGGGCGTTCGCTTCTCGATCCCGGTCGCGGCTGAGATGTGTCATTCTTCGGGCTATGGGGCGCGCCGTACTTCCTCAGCCTTCGGGGTGGAGTACCTGGTCTGCGTCTGTTCGGCGCCAGGACGTGAAGTGAACGGTGAGGGCTTCAGACGACGGTGCGCAGCAGTACGGTCCGGAGTGCACCACCGCGGATGCGTCCAAGGGCGCCACCCGGACCAGCTGCCAGAGCTCTGAGTCGATCCGGTCACGAATGGTCACCGCGTTGCCGGCTCGGCTGGCACTGACGGTGACTCGGCGCCCGGCCCAGCTCGGCACGGGTGAGAGCGACCAGTCGGACTCTCCGCGGGTGACGACGGCACCGAGGCTCTCCACGCCATCGCTGAGTTCGACACCGGCCTTGATCCAGGTCGCGCGTTCTATGCGGAGGAAGATGCCTGCTTGGTCGAACTGGTTCGAGAAGTCGAGCTCTAACGACACCTCGAACGCTGTGTCCTGTTCCTGAGCGGTCAGGAGAGCATGTTCGCTGTCGTGGATGAAGCCGTAAGCCGTGGTGCGCCAGGCGTCGCTGCCTGCGCGAGCGGTGACGACGAGGCCGTCCCCGACGATCTCCACGTGTGCAGAGTCGTGGGTCCAGCGGCCCTCAGACCACGGAATGTCGTTCACGTGGGGGAGGCTAGCCTCCCGGCCGGTTGACGAGGTCAACTGCAGTACTGAAGCCAACTCAGTCAGTGATGGTCTCGCATATGGTTGAACGCACCTACGCCTGAGAAAACGTCCTAACGAGTTGCTAAGTTGCGACAACACTCACGTGTCAGTGAGCCGTCTGACGCGTCACTTCTATATACTGTCATATAAACACCTATAAATATATAATATGCAACACATATTCACAAAAAAACACATGCTCGAAATCTATAAAAACTAAAAATGCCAAATACTCTACTTAAAACACACACATAATAATGTCAGTCCCCTTCTTTACTGTGTTGAGCGTTACCATTTAACACATACTAATACACTCCAAATACACTCTATCCCATTATATCCCTCACATAATACACTCGCCAGTCGTAAAACAACACAAAGTAACTCATCAAACTTCACAAACAAATCACTACATAAACATACAAATTATTCACAATCTCATCTCTCTGCGAAAACGTTCAAAAATGTTCAATACTAAACTAAATACTCTTCACATAAACACCAAGGAGTACAATACGTTCATATCAAATAAACACAAAAACATAAACCTTTACAACATCATCACTATAAACTATAAACAACATCAAAATCAAAAACAAAACTTTCACATACAACATCACTAACTTATATAACATAACACATATACATATATCTAAAAAAAAAACCTATCATTAAGTTAAACACAACACCTTAAACAAATTATATCTACAAACAATACAACACATACATACATTAAAATACACAACATCTCTAATTCTGGCCCATACACACACATACATCTCAAAACGGGCAGTACTCGTCATGCTGCTGGTCGTGTCAATTATTTCGAACAGTACGTCTTGCTTGTCCCGTATGTTCACGCTTAGCCGAATCGCGGCGCATACGCCTACATTCTTTTTTGAGTATGCTCTGTTGACATCGTCTTAGTCTGTTAGAAAACGGTCCTCTATTCAGTGTCACGTCCTCTCTCCCGTTTCTACGTCCGGATGGCCTGTTGCTAGACATCGGGGGATGGTGTGCGCGGAGTCTCTCGGGCTCTTCTTACTGCCTCGACGAAGGCCCTGATGACTGCGCCGATGAGGATCAGGTCGAGGATCATCTGAACCGTCACCAGTGCTCGTGCGCTGTGACTGGTGGCCAAGATGTCGCCGAAGCCCACGGTGGTGAAGACGGTGACCGTGAAGTAGAGGCTGTCGCTGCGGGTGAGAGACACGTTGAAGTTGGCGGAGTCAGCTTGGGACATCAGGAAATACGTCGTCGCGAAAAGGAGCAGGAACAGAGTGCCTGTCAGAGACAGCGCCTCGATTGCCTTGATCGCAGTGTAGGCCGCCCTAAAGATCGCGATCACCTTGTACGCAATGACCGCTGCGAGCACTATGACGCCGCTGATTACTATCACTTCCAACGGGAGCTTAGCCAGACCCTTCAGCGGTAGAGAGAAGTACGCCACTGTAAGTACTGTGTCGATCCCCAGTCTCCTACCTACTGCTATCAGTAGTAGGCCGCGCTGTTGAGCCTGAGTTGGCTTCTGGGGCTCCACGGTGTCTGTCATGTCCGTCTCCTCGCCGGTCAGGTACAAGCGTTCATCAGTTTCCTCACCAGTGACTTGGCCGCAATGGCCAGCTCTTACCGCAGGACTCGGGCTGAGCCGAGGCGCGCTGCACGAGGGGGTACCGAGGTGTCCGCACATGCCGCGATCCTATCGGTCATGCCTATGTGCTCTCTTATCCCGTCCTCGAGGCACTACGCCTTGCCTAACACTAGAAGCTGAGTCGTCATTGGTCTTAGAAGCCCGACGAGCCAGATCCGATTTCTATTCCTGCTAAGCTGCCCGAGTGTCCTGTGTGCTATCCTTCCACTAACCTCAAGACGTTCCCAGCGGCGGAATTGCTACCAGACTCGGGTCCACGGTGCGAACGACTCTTACAAGTAGCGCCACTAACAGCCGGTCTGTGCGAGGTAGAGCATCGCGTCCACTACCGCCCGCAGTTCACTGTCATGCTTACGTCCGCGCTTTCCAGACGTGCAATAGGAGCACACCAGCTAGAAGACGCCCGCCGTCCGGAGCAGGAACTCCGTCTCCCGGTCGTGCTCGCCCTTCTCCATCGGCTGGGGACGGGACTCCTGGCTGGTGATCATGTCCTCCGGCCGGACCTGTTCGGGCAGCTTGGCGTACTTGTTCACGCGCTGCTGGTCCGCGGGTGGCACTGCCATGGCGACCTCCTGACCGGGGCCTCCAGCGTACGTCGCTCAGCAGGAGCCGCAGGTGCCGAAGATCTCGAGGGTGTGGCTGACGTCGCGGTAGCCGTGTGCGGCGGCGATGGAGCGGGTCCACTTCTCCACGGTGGGTCCCTCGACCTCGACGGTGGCGCCGCACGAGCGGCAGACCAGGTGGTGGTGGTGGGTCGCGCTGCACCGGCGGTAGATGCTCTCGCCGGTCTCGGTGCGCAGCGCGTCGATCTCGCCGGCGTCGGCGAGCGTCTGCAGGGTCCGGTAGACGGTCGAGAGGCCGACCGGCTCGCCGCGCTCGGCCAGCAGCGCATGGATCTCCTGGGCGCTGCGGAAGTCCTCGAAGGTCTCCATCGCCGCCGAGATCGCCCGGCGCTGCCGGGTCGGTCGCAAGCCGCCGTCAGGGGTCGGGTCAGTGCTCGTCATAGTGCCCTCCGTGTACGGCGTGCCGGTGACCGCCGTGCAGGTAGTCGACATGGTCGCCGTGCTCCACGGCGGGATGCCCGCACCCGGGACCGTGCTCGTGCCCGTGTGCCTCGTCGACGGTGTCGTGCGGAACTCGCTCGGCGGTGACCGGGAACGGGATCCGTGCCCGACGACGACGCTGGACGACCACCCCCACCGGGAAGGTGAGCGCGAAGCCGGCCAGCGAGACCAGCACGATCGTGGCGCCGGGCTGCACGTCGGCGAACGCCGAGACCGTCACGCCGGTCAGCGCGGCGAGCGTGCCGGCCAGCATCGCGCCGATCATCGTCACCCGGAACCCGCGCGCGAACTGCTGCGCGGTGGCGACCGGGATGATCATCAGCGCGCTGACCAGCAGCAGCCCGACGGTGCGCATGGCCACGCTGACGGTGACAGCCGCGAGCACCGAGATCAGGATGTTGTAGGCCTTCACCGACAGGCCCGTCGTACGCGCGTAGTCCTCGTCGTGTGCCACCGAGAACAGCTGCGGCAGCAGGGCGAAGCAGAGCACCAGCACCACGGCCGCCAGCACGACACTGCTGATGACGGCCGAGCGGGAGATCGTGGTGATCGAGCCGAAGAGGTACTGCTGCAGCGCGAAGACCCCGTTGCCGGCCAGCGACACGAGGAGCAGGCCGCCGGCGATCCCGCCGTAGAACAGGAGAGCCAGGGCGACGTCGCCGGTCGCCTTGCCGCTGGCGCGGATCAGCTCGATCAGCAGCGCGCCGAACACGGCGACGATCACTGCCGTCACCGTCGGCGAGGTGCCGGTGAGCAGTCCCAGGGCCACGCCGGTCACGCAGATGTGCCCGATCCCGTCGCCCATCAGCGAGAGCCGTCGCTGCACGAGGTACGTCCCGACCGCAGGCGCGGCCAGGCCGGTCACCGCAGCCGCGATGAGTGCTCGGACCATGAACGGGGCGAACAACAGGTCCATCAGGCCCCTCCTCCGCGTCGGTCGAGCGGCGCGCGCACCTCGGGTCGCAGGAGCGGCGCCGTGCGGGACTCGTGGTGGTGCACCCCGTCCGTGTGCACGTCGAGGTCCGGGTGCCCGTGCGGGCCGAGCCCGCTCGGCGGCCCGTCGTAGGTCACCCGCCCCTCGTTGAGCACGACGGCCCGCTGGATCAGGTCGGCGAACGGCCCCAGCTCGTGCAGCACCACCACGATCGTGGCGCCCTGACCCGGCGAGTCCGGCCAGGGTCGCCGCGATGGCGCGCTGGTTGGCGAGGTCGACACCGGCGTTGGGCTCGTCGAGCACGAGGAGGTCCGGCTGGCCGGCCAGCGTGCGGGCGATCAGCACCCGCTGCTGCTGGCCGCCGGAGAGGGTCGAGAGCTGGTGCCCGGCCCGGTCGGCGAGGTCGACCGCCTCCAGGGCCTCGGTCACCGCGACCCGGTCCGCGCGGCGGGCCGGCACGAAGGGCCGCCGACGCGAGAGCCGTCCGGCCTGGACGACCTCGGCCACGGTCGCGGGCACGCCGTCGGCGGCGCTGGAGCGCTGCGGCACGTAGCCGAGCCGTTCCCAGGAGCGGAAGCGAGGGAGCGCGGTGCCGAACAGGGAGATCTCGCCGGTGGCGAGCGGGTGGAGACCGACGATCGCCTTGACCAGCGTCGACTTGCCCGAGCCGTTGGCCCCGAGCAGTGCGACCACCTCGCCCGGCTCCACGGTGAGGTCGACCTCGCGCACGATCGGGCGCCCGCCCAGCGAGACCCCTGCGCCCTCGGGCGGCGATCACCGTCCCGGCGCTCATGTGCACCCCCCGGCCCGTTGCAGTGCGTGCAGGTTGGCGCGCATCAGGGACAGGTAGTCGGCCTTGCTGCCGTCAAAGGACTGAGACGTGGAGGTCAGTCCCTCGATCGGGTCGAGCACCGCGTTGCGCAGGCCCGCGTCGTCGGCCAGGGTCTGCGGCCAGCCGTGGGCTGGCCAGGGTCTCGCTGAAGATCGTGGTCACCCCTGTCCTGCGGGCCAGGTCGGCGAGGTCCGACAGCCTCTTCGCCGACGGCTCGGCGTCGGGGGAGAGCCCGGCGATCGCGTGCACGTCGAGGCCGTAGCGCCGGCCGAGGTACTCGAACGCGTCGTGGCTGACGATCAGGCTGCGGGTCCGGCAGTGCGCCAGGCCGGCGCGCAGCTCGCCGTCGAGCTCACGCAGGTCGGCGTCGAGCGCGGCGAGGTTCGCGCGGTAGTCGGCCGCGTGCTTCGGGTCCGCCTTCACCATCTCGTCGGTGAACCCGGCGGCCACCTCGGCGAGCAGGACCGGGTCCTGCCAGAAGTGCGGGTCGACCCCGCCGTCGCCGGGGCGGAGGTGCACGAGCGAGGCGACGTCGACCACGTGCTCGGGGCGGTTCTGCTTGATCGCGTCGTCGACGGAGGGCTGCAGCCCCTTCTCGTAGAAGGCCACCTTGGCCGCGGCGACGTCGGCGATCTGGGTCGGCCGCAGCTCGAGGTCGTGCGGCTCGACGCCCGGGTTGGTCAGGTCGACGACGTGGGCGTGCGAGCCGACGATCCGCGACGCGACGTACTGCAGCGGGTAGAAGGAGACGACCACGTCCGACCCGGTCCGGCGAGGTGTGCAGCCGGCGAGCGGGAGGGCGAGGAGCAGCGCGAGCACCGGCGCCATCGTCCTCCACATGGGAATGATTCTCAACGAGAATGAGAACCATTGTCAAGTGGTCTCGACTTCGCTCGACCACCAGGTGGTCGAGCTCGATCACAGGTGGTCGAGCGAGTCGAGACCACGTACGTTGCCCACGTGCTGGTCGTGAACAGGTTCCAGGTCCCCGAGGAGGAGGCCGCCGCCTTCCGCGAGCAGCTCGAGGCGGCGCTGGCGGTGCTGGCGCAGCAGGAGGGGTACGCCGACGGCCAGCTCGGCCGCAACCTCGACGACCCCACCCTGTGGGCCATGGTCACGCGCTGGCGCGACGTCGGCAGCTACCGCCGCGCGCTCTCGAAGTACGACGTCAAGGTCGGTGCGGTGGCCCTGCTCGGCCGCGCGATCGACGAGCCCTCGGCGTACGAGCCCCTCGGCGACGAGCTGAACGAGTGGATCCCCCGGGAACTGGCGTGAGCCGGGCTCGCGCGCCCCGTTAGGGTTGCGCTTTCGCCCACCGCAGCCAGCGGACGGGCCAACGAAGCACCTCAGGAGCGCCCCCGTGGCCAAGCCGCCCCCCTCCACCGTCGACCACGTCGTCTCCCTCGCCAAGCGCCGCGGATTCGTCTACCCGTGCGGCGAGATCTACGGCGGCACCCGCTCGGCGTGGGACTACGGCCCGCTCGGCGTGGAGCTGAAGGAGAACATCAAGCGCCAGTGGTGGCGCTCGGTGGTGCAGACGCGCGACGACGTCGTCGGCCTCGACTCCAGCGTGATCCTGCCGCGGCAGACCTGGGAGGCGTCGGGTCACGTCGCCACGTTCACCGACCCGCTGACCGAGTGCCAGTCGTGCCACAAGCGGTTCCGCGCCGACCACCTGCAGGAGGAGTACGCCGAGAAGAAGGGGCTCGACGACCCCGACGAGGTCGACCTCGCGACCCTGGCGTGCCCGAACTGCGGCACCCGCGGCGCCTGGACCGAGCCGCGCCAGTTCTCCGGCCTGCTCAAGACCTGGCTCGGCGTCGTCGAGGACGACTCCGGCCTGCACTACCTGCGCCCGGAGACCGCGCAGGGCATCTTCCTGAACTTCCTCAACGTGGTGACCAGCTCGCGCCGCAAGCCGCCGTTCGGCATCGCGCAGATCGGCAAGAGCTTCCGCAACGAGATCACCCCCGGCAACTTCATCTTCCGCACCCGCGAGTTCGAGCAGATGGAGATGGAGTTCTTCGTCCGGCCCGGCGAGGACGAGGAGTGGCACCAGTACTGGATCGACGAGCGCACCAAGTGGTACGTCGACCTCGGCATCGACCCCGAGAACCTGCGGCACTTCGAGCACCCGAAGGAGAAGCTGAGCCACTACTCCAAGCGCACCGTCGACATCGAGTACCGCTTCAAGTTCGCCGGCTCGGAGTGGGGCGAGCTCGAGGGCATCGCCAACCGCACCGACTTCGACCTCAAGACGCACTCCGAGCACTCCGGCCAGGACCTCTCCTACTTCGACCAGGGGGCCAACGAGCGCTACGTCCCCTACGTCATCGAGCCGGCGGCCGGCCTGAGCCGCAGCCTGATGACCTTCCTGGTCGACGCGTTCACCGAGGACGAGGCGCCCAACACCAAGGGCGGCGTGGACAAGCGCACGGTGCTGCGACTCGACCCGCGGCTGGCGCCGGTCAAGGTCGCCGTGCTGCCGTTGAGCCGCAACGAGGCGCTCACCCCGAAGGCCCGGGACCTCGCCGCCGAGCTGCGTGCGCTGTGGAACGTGGAGTTCGACGACGCCGGTGCGATCGGCCGTCGTTACCGCCGGCAGGACGAGATCGGCACGCCGTACTGCGTCACCGTCGACTTCGACACGCTCGAGGACAACGCGGTGACCGTGCGCGAGCGCGACTCGATGTCGCAGGAGCGGATCAGCCTGGAGGGCGTCCGCACCTGGCTGGGCGAACGCCTGCTCGGCTGCTGAGCTCGAGCCTCAATGCGCACCAAGACGGCTCCCGAGCGGCACAATGACCGCGTGACCCGCCCCCTCACCCGCGCTGCCGCGCTCGCCGTCGCTGTCGCCCTGCTCGCCGTCGCCGGCTGCGGTGGCGACGACAAGAAGGCCAAGGCGGAGCCCTCGGCGACGCCGTCGGCCGCGCTGCCGACCGGTGACGTCACCGTCCCGAGCGGCGTCACGCTGACCAAGGCCGGCGAGACGCTGCAGTTCGGGCAGCCGGCCGTGGTGGCCTACCAGCCGAACCCGCAGCGCAAGTCGGTGCTGCAGCTCAGCGTCGACGGCGTCCGGCAGGGTCGGATCAGCGACTTCGCGGGCTACCAGCTCAGCGCGGAGAACAAGAAGTCGAAGCCGTACTACGTCGCGGTCACCGCCAAGAACGTCGGCACCGGCGACCTGAGCCGCACCGGCATCCCGCTCTACGCCGTCGACAGCACCAACTCGCTGAACCAGCAGACCTCGTTCAACAACACCTTCGCCAAGTGCCCGTCGCAGCCGCTGCCGCAGGGCTTCACCACCGGCAAGTCGGTGAAGACCTGCCTGGTCTACGTGATGCGCCCGGGCCAGAGCCTGACCAAGGTCAGCTACCGGCCGCTGCAGGCCTTCCCGCCGATCACCTGGCAGGGCACCATCGCGCCGCCCACGCCGATCAAGAAGTCGCCGCCGAACGACAAGAAGAAGCAGGGATAGCGCTGAGCCTGCCCACCCAGCTGCGCCTCGGCCCTCTGGAGGTCCCCACCCCGGTGGTGCTGGCCCCGATGGCCGGCATCACCAACGCCGCCTACCGCCGACTGTGCAGCGAGCAGGGGGCCGGCCTGTACGTCTGCGAGATGATCACCAGCCGCGGGCTGGTCGAGGGCGATGCCACCACCCGGCAGATGCTGGTCTTCGACGAGCAGGAGCGGATCCGCTCGGTGCAGCTCTACGGCACCGACCCGGCGTACGTCGGCAAGGCGACGGAGATCCTGTGCGCGGAGTACGGCGTCGCGCACGTCGACCTGAACTTCGGCTGCCCGGTCCCGAAGGTGACCCGCAAGGGCGGCGGGGCCGCGCTGCCGTGGAAGCGCACGCTGCTGGGCGAGATCCTGCAGGCGGCGGTCGCGGCCGCCGGGCGCTACGGCGTGCCGGTGACGATGAAGACGCGCAAGGGCATCGACGAGGACCACCTCACCTACCTCGACGCCGGGCGGATCGCCCAGGAGTCGGGGGTGGCGGCGATCGCCCTGCACGGGCGCACGGCGATCCAGGGGTACTCCGGCACCGCCGACTGGGAGGCGATCACCCGCCTCGTCGAGCACGTCGAGATCCCGGTCCTCGGCAACGGCGACATCTGGGAGGCCGACGACGCGCTCCGGATGGTCGAGCAGACCGGCGCGGCGGGCGTGGTCGTCGGCCGCGGCTGCCTCGGGCCGCCCCTGGCTCTTCCGCGACCTGGCGGCTGCCTTCGCGGTGGTCTCGACTCCGCTCGACCACCAGGTGGTCGAGCGGAGTCGAGACCACGAGGCGACGACCACCACGCTCCCGCGCCTCGGCGAGGTCGCCGCGATGATGCGCCGCCACGCCGAGCTGCTCGCGCGGCACATGGGGGAGGAGCGGGGCTGCAAGGAGTTCCGCAAGCACGTGACCTGGTACCTCAAGGGGTTCCCGGTCGGTGGTGAGCTGCGCCGCGACCTGGCGCTGATCGACTCCCTCGCCGAGCTCGACGCCCTGCTGGGCCGGCTCGATCCGGACGCCCCCTTCCCCGCGCACGAGCTGGGTGCCCCGCGGGGGCGGCAGGGCAGCCCGCGCCGCGGCGTGGCGCTGCCCGAGGGGTGGCTGGAGGACACCGACGGCACCGGCTGCGTCGTACGCGAAGAGGCCTCGGAGACCACCGGCGGCTGACCAGCGTCGACGTTGCGCGGATCACGTTTGCGCGGCCATCGTCGGTGAGCAGGCTCCACGAAGCCCGGTTGGGTAGTTGACGGTTGTACGTGGTTGCATCGTCGGATTGCCCAGCCAGCACCACACCCCCGACGAAGAGGTTCAAACCGTGAGCCGAGGCCGACCCGATGGACGGCACAGCCTGCAGACCCCCTCTCCGCGACGCCCCCGCCTGACCCGTCTGGGTCTGGTTGCCGGCGTCGCCACCACTGCCGTGGTGGGTGTCGGAGTCGCCCTCGGTGGCGGCTCCGGTGCCCTCGTGAGCGGCGCGAACGCCGACCTGAGCGGCGCCCGCGCGCAGGCCCCCACCACCATCTCGCCCACCCGCGACCCGCAGGAGCGTGCCGAGCGGGTGTCCCGCTCCGCCGAGCGCACCGCGCTGCCCCGCCCGGTCGCCAGGGGCAAGCTGTGGACGACCGCACCGCTGGACGAGCGCCTGCAGCCCAAGGAGCACGCCCGCACGGCGGGTGTGCTCGCCGACGGCAAGCACGTCGCCGGTCACCGGTCGTCGCCTGCACGGCTACGCCGAGGTCATCGTCGGCGTCTCCACGCGCTGGGTGACCGCCGAGTACCTGTCGAAGAAGAAGGAGGTCGAGCCGGGCTCCAAGGGCCTCGTCGACCGCTCCTGCCCCGGCACCTCCGGTGTCGAGGGCGGCCTGACCAGCGGCGCCGTCCGCGTCTACCGGGCGGTGTGCAACAACTTCCCGCAGATCACGCAGTACGGCGGGTACGCAGCGCGCGGGGAGCACTCGAGCGGCAAGGCGATCGACATCATGACCTCCGACACCGGTCTCGGTGACCAGATCGCGGCGTTCCTGCAGCGCAACGCGGCCGCGCTGGACCTCTACGACATCATCTGGCACCAGCACATCTGGACGCCCGTGCGCTCCTCCGAGGGCTGGCGCTCGATGTCGGACCGTGGCTCGGAGACCGCGAACCACTACGACCACGTGCACGTGTCGGTCAACTGACCGTTCGCCGTGCCGTTGGTCGAGCGGAGTCGAGACCACCCCACCCGACTCCTAGATCAGAGGGGGTGGAGCCCCTCCGCCAGCTGCTCCACCCGGTCCGCGGGACCGGCGAAGTCGAGCGCGCTGTGCTCGTCGCGGCCGAAGAGGTACATCGTCAGCTCGGCCGGGTCGCCGGTGATCACGACCGGGTCGTCGCCCGCGGCCAGGACGGCTGAGCGCTGCCGCTCGCGGTCGGTCCACCGGATCTCGACGGGGATCTTCGCGGGCTTGGTCAGGCCCTTGCCGGCGACGCTCGCCGCCTTGAACAGGATCCGCTGGTCGCGGTCGGTGAGCTCGCGCGGCTTCCAGCCGGGCTGAGCGCGCCGGATGTCCTCGTGGTGCACGAAGTACTCGAGCGAGTTGAGCATGCGGTCGACCGGCGGCAACGCCATCGGCGACCACAGCGGGGGACCGTTGCGGATCCGCTCGACCAGCGAGGTGAAGTCCTGCTTCTCGAGCTTGCGGGTCGCCCGCTTGGTGAGCCCGTCGAGCTGGGAGATCAGGATGCCGGGAGCTGCCAGCGGGTCGCGCTCGCGCACGAGCAGGTGGATGACCAGGTCCTTGACGGTCCAGCCCTCGCACAGCGTGGGGGCGTCCTCGCCGGCCTCCAGGGCGGTGTTGCACAGGGCGGCACGCTCGGTCCGCGACAGCGACTCCATGCGCAGATGCTAGTGCCGCGCCAGTGCCGAGCCCCGGCGGGGAAATGCGTGTGCGGAATGTCGGCGGCGGGTCCTAGGGTTGCAGCCTTGTGACCACTGCTGTTCCAGTCTCGGCGCCCGAGAGCCTCACCGACCCCGCTGCCGGGTCGACGCTCCGCGACGGGTTCCGGGTCCTGGGGGCAGCGGTCCGCCGCCAACCGCTGATCTTCTCGCTCTCCACAGCGGGCAGCCTGCTCTTCGGCGCCCTCACGGTCGCCGACGCCTGGGTGCTCGGCTGGGCGACCGACCACGTGCTGCTGCCCGCCTTCGAGACCGGGACGACGACTGCCGGAGCCCTGATCGCCGTGCTGGCGCTCTTCGTCGGGGTCGCGATCCTGCGCGCGGTCGGCATCGTGGCGCGGCGGCTGGGCGCCGGGATCATGCAGTACCGCGTCCAGGCGGCCTACCGCCGCGAGGTGACGCGCAAGTACCTCGAGCTGCCGATGGCCTGGCACCAGCAGCACCCCACCGGCCAGCTGCTGTCCAACGCCAACGCCGACGTCGAGGCGGCCTTCGAGCCACTCGCGCCGCTGCCGATGGCGGTCGGGACGCTCGCGATGATGGTGATCGCCGTGGCCCAGATGTTCTTCGCCGACCTGGTGATGGCGGTGGTGGGGCTCCTGGTCTTCCCGGCGGTGATGGTGGCCAACGTGATCTTCCAGCGGGTGTCCTCGCCGGTGTTCACCCGCATCCAGGCGCTGCGCGCCGAGCTCAGCGAGATCGCCCACGAGTCCTTCGACGGCGCGATGGTGGTCAAGACGCTGGGCCGCGAGGGCGAGGAGACCGAGCGCTTCGCCGCCAAGGCCCGGGAGCTGCGCGACGAGGGCATCCGCGCCGGGCGGCTGCGCGCCGCCTTCGACCCGGCCATCGAGGCGCTGCCCAACCTCGGGGTGCTGGCGGTGCTCGGGGCCGGCGTGTGGCGGGTGAGCACCGGCGCCGCTGACCCCGGCGACGTCGTCACCATCGCCTACCTGCTCACGATCGTGGCCTTCCCGATCCGCTCGATCGGCTGGTTGCTGGGCGACATGCCGCGCTCGGTGGTCGGCTACCGCCGGGTCACCCGGGTGCTCGAGACGGTCAACGAGACGACGTACGGCGGGGAGCGGCTGGCGCCGAGCGAACGCGGCGCGCGGCTGGTCGTCGACCACCTCGACTACGCCTACGACGCGGGTCAGCCCCTGCTGCGCGACGTCGACTTCGTGCTGGAGCCCGGCCGCACGGTCGCCGTCGTGGGGGCGACCGCCTCCGGCAAGAGCACGCTCACCTCGCTGGTGACCCGGCTGGTCGACCCGGGCGGCGGCACCATCCGCCTCGACGGTCTCGACCTGCGCGACCTCGCGCCCGGCGAGCTGGCCCGGCACGTCTCGCTGGTGCCCCAGTCGGCGTTCCTCTTCGAGGACACCGTGCGCGACAACGTGACCCTCGGAGCCGACGTCACCGACGACGAGGTGTGGCAGGCGCTGCGCGTGGCCCAGGCCGACGGCTTCGTGGCGGGCCTGCCGCGCGGCCTCGACAGCCGGCTGGGGGAGCGCGGCACCACCTTGTCGGGAGGCCAGCGGCAGCGCCTCTCGCTGGCGCGTGCGCTGGTACGACGGCCACGGCTGCTCGTCCTCGACGACGCCACCTCGGCGGTCGACCCCGAGGTGGAGGCGCGCATCCTCGCCGCGATGCGTCAACGCTCGAGCGACGGTGGCGCCGACTCGACCCTGCTCCTGATCGCCTACCGCAAGGCGACCATCGGGCTCGCCGACGAGGTGCTGTTCCTCAAGGACGGCCGGGTGGCCGACCGGGGCACCCACGACGAGCTGCTCGCGCGCAACCCCGACTACTCCCACCTCGTGAACGCCTACGAGACGCAGGAGGTGGCGCCGTCATGAGCGTCACCAGCACCGCCGAGGAGCTGACCGGCGACAACACCCACGTCGACAGCGGCGAGGAGGCGCGCGCCCTCGACACCATCCGCCGCGGGCTCGCCTACTCGCCCGAGCTCGGTGAGGGCTTCGGCATCACCATGCTGCTCGCCCTGGTCGGCACGGCCGGCCGGGTCGTCGTCCCCATCGCGGTGCAGCAGACCCTCGACAAGGGGATCAACGCGCCCGGCGGCACCGACCTCGCCTTCGTCGGCCGGATGGCGGTGATCGCCGCGATCGCGATCCTGGTGACCGCGTTCTCGTCGTACCTGATGACCGCGCGGCTGTTCACCGCCTCCGAGCGTGGCCTGGCGACGCTGCGGACCAAGGCGTTCCGGCACGTGCACGACCTGCCGCTGCTCACCCAGAACACCGAGCGCCGCGGTGCGCTGGTCTCGCGCGTGACCAGCGACGTCGACCAGGTCTCGCAGTTCCTGGTCTTCGGCGGGATCTTCGGCATCGTCAGCATCGGCCAGGTGATCCTGGCGACGGCGGTGATGCTGTTCTACTCGTGGCAGCTGACGCTCGTGGTGTGGCTGTGCTTCGTGCCGCTGTTCGCCTCGCTGCAGTTACTTCCAGCGCCGGCTCTCGGCGGCGTACGGCATCGTCCGCCGCTCGGTCGGCACCATGCTCTCGGCGATCTCCGAGCCCGTCGTGGGTGCGGTCACCGTGCGCACCTACGCGATCGAGCAGCGCACCCAGGACCGCATCGACGAGGCGATCCTGGCCAACCAGACCGCGGCCACCCGGGCCCAGGGCCTGACGGCCGTCTCCTTCTCCCTCGGTGGGCTCTCCGGCGGACTGGCCAACGCGGGCGTGATCATCGTCGGCATCTGGCTCGGGTTCGCCGGCGAGATCACCTCCGGAGAGGTGATCGCGTTCGCGTTCCTGGTCACCCTGTTCGTCGGCCCGGTGCAGATGGGCACGCAGGTGCTCACCGACGCCCAGAACGCCATCGCCGGCTGGCGTCGCGTGATCGGCATCCTGGAGACCCCGGCCGACCTCGACGACCCGGGACCCTCGGGCAGGTCGCTGCCGCGCGGTGCGATGGACGTCGCCTTCGACGGCGTCTCGTTCGGCTACCCCGGCGGCCCCCTGGTGCTGCGCGACGTCGACGAGCACATCTCCTCCGGCACCCGCGTCGCGGTGGTCGGCGAGACCGGCTCGGGCAAGACCACCTTCGCCAAGCTGCTGACCCGGCTGATGGACCCGACGACCGGGGCGGTGCTCCTCGACGGCGTCGACGTCCGCGCCGTCGAGTTCGCCTCCCTGCGCCGCCGGGTCGTGCTGGTGCCGCAGGAGGGGTTCCTGTTCGACTCGACCCTGCTGGCCAACGCGCGGTACGGCGACCTCGACGCGACCCCCGACCAGGTGCGAGATGCCCTGGCCGAGCTGGGGCTGGCCGACTGGCTCGAGACGTTGCCGATGGGCCTGGACACGCGCGTCGGCCAGCGCGGCGAGCTGCTGTCCGCGGGCGAGCGCCAGCTGGTCGCCCTGGTCCGCGCCCACCTGGCCGACCCCGACCTGCTCGTCCTCGACGAGGCGACCAGCGCGGTCGACCCGGCGCTGGAGATGCGGATCGCCCGCGCCCTGGAGACCCTGATGTCGGGGCGCACCAGCGTCACGATCGCGCACCGGCTCACCACCGCCGAGAACGCCGACGAGGTGATCGTCTTCGACCGCGGCCGCGTGGTGCAGCGAGGCCCGCACGCCGCGCTCGTCGCCGAGGGCGGCGTCTACGGCCGCCTGCACGCCAGCTGGGTCGCCCAGCAGACGCACTGAACTTCCGCCGAGCGGGGGATTGTGTGCTCGCCCTGAGACGTCGAGCCGGGGGATTCGTTCACAGGCTCCGCTGATCGTGAGAAACCTGCGGCTCCCGGACTGCCTGTGGTCACGCCAAACCGTCTGCTTCGCCACTCGCCATTCCTGTGGACGCCGACAGGGCGGAGCCGCCCTCCCCGCGCGCTCCTCCGGTACGTTCCACCCGGTCGGCTCGATCGCCCTGCGGGCGATGGCGATACTGAGGGAGTGAGTGCCACCCAGAGCCAGCTCGACCCCGCGATCGCGTCGCGCCTCAAGCGCAACGCCGACGGGCTGGTGGCCGCCGTGGTGCAGCAGCACGACACCGGCGCGGTGCTGATGCTGGGCTGGATGGACGACGAGGCGCTGCACCGCACCCTCACCACCGGTCGTGGCACCTACTGGAGCCGGTCGCGCCAGGCCTACTGGGTCAAGGGCGAGACCTCCGGGCACACCCAGCGCGTGGTCGAGGTGCGGCTGGACTGCGACGGCGACACCGTCCTGCTCCGGGTCGACCAGACCGGGCCCGCCTGCCACACCGGCGCCGACACCTGCTTCGACGACGACGTCCTGCTCGCCGGCGATGCCTGAGGAGGCCGCCCCGGAGCGGTCCGGCCGCTCCTTCGGCCCGGTCGTGCTGCTCGGGCTGGGTTCCTCGGCGCTGGCGGCGGTGGCGAGCGCCAAGCCCTGGTACGGGTCGAGCGCCGCCGGCAGCGGCGACGCCTCGCTGAACGCCCTCGACCAGGGCACGAAGTACCCCCTCGCCTCGGCGGCCAGCTTCGTGCTGCTCGCGGCCTGGGGCGTGCTGCTCGTGACCCGGGGCGTCGTACGACGTGTCTTCGCGGTGCTCTGCCTGCTGGCGGCCGCCGCCCTCGTCGCGACGGTCGTCGCCGGGCACGCGACCCTGCCCGACACGGCACGCGACGCCGTGGGCGCGGCGTTCGGTCGTGGCGCGCAACCCGGGCTTCACCGGGTGGTTCTGGACGGCGGCGGTCGCTTCCGTCGTCGCCGTCGTCGCCGGGGCTGCTCGCCGTACGGCTGGTGCGCTCGTGGCCGGAGATGGGCAGGCGGTACGACGCCCCGGCCACTGCGGCGCGTGCCCCGCGGCCCGGCTCCGAGCTGGACAGCGAGCGCGACATCTGGCACGCCCTGGACGAGGGCCGGGACCCGACCCGGGATCCCTGAGGCAGCGGCCCCGGACCACTACACTCGTGCCCGACGTCCCGCCTGAACGCCCCCCTGAACGCCCGAGGAGCCTCATGTCCGACAACCACGGCAACACCCCTGCTGCCTGGACTGCCGTGACCCTGGTGCTCGTGGGCTTCGTGGTCGGCGGCATCGGGCTGATGATGCAGAGCTGGCCGGTCTTCTGGGTCGGCGTCGCGTTCGCGCCGCTCGGCGTCATCGTCGGGAGCGATCATGTCGAAGATGGGCCACGGCGCCAGCCACTAGGCAGATGCCGTCCGCACCCACCCCCATCGCGCAGGCGCCCGAGGCCGCCACCGCCCGGTCGCGCGTGAGCGGACCGCTCGTGGTGGGCGGTGTGGTCGTCGCGGCGACGATCGCCCTGCGCCTGCGCGACCCGCACGACTCCGGCAGCTGGGGCTACTGCCCGTTCAAGCTGCTCACCGGGCTGGACTGCCCGGGCTGCGGGAGCCTGCGCGCGGTCAACGACCTCACCCACGGCGACCTCGTGGCGGCCGCGAGCAGCAACCTGCTCTTCGTGGTCGCGGTCCCGGTCGTCGTGGTGCTCTGGCTGCTCTGGGTACGCCGCAGCTGGACCGGCTCGGCCCCCCGACGCCTCGCGCCGGGCACGACCAGGGTGCTGTGGGCGACGGCCCTGGTGGTCACGGTCGTCTTCACGGTGCTGCGCAACACCCCGTGGGGGAGCTGGCTGCACAGCTGAGGTCCACGCGGGGCCGGGCGCCTTTCGCCCCGTGTGAGAAAGTCATGACATGTCCGTGCTCGACGACATCGTCGCCGGCGTGCGCGACGACCTCGCCGTGCGCCAGGCCGCGCTCGGTGAGGACCAGCTCATCGCCCAGACGGCGCAGCTGGCGCCGCCGCGCGACCCGATGCCCGCCTTCCGCGCCCCCGGCCTCGCGGTCATCGCCGAGGTCAAGAGGCGTTCCCCGAGCAAGGGCGACCTCGCCGACATCCCGGACCCGGCCGCCCTGGCGACGGCGTACGCCGCGGGAGGTGCCGACGCGATCTCGGTGCTGACCGAGCAGCGTCGCTTCGGCGGCAGCCTGGAGGACCTGCGCGCGGTCCGGGCCGCCGTGCCGACGCCGCTGCTGCGCAAGGACTTCATCGTCACCGGCTACCAGCTCCTCGAGGCGCGCGCCGCCGGTGCCGACCTGGTGCTGCTCATCGTCGCCGCGCTCGACGACGCGCTGCTGCGCGACCTGCACCAGCAGGCCAGGGAGCTGGGCCTCACCGTGCTCACCGAGGTGCACGACGAGGCGGAGGTCGAGCGCGCCCTGGCCGTCGAGGCGACCCTGGTGGGCGTCAACGCCCGCAACCTCAAGACGCTCGACGTCGACGCCGACACCTTCGGACGCCTCGCCGCGCACCTGCCCGACGACGTCGTCAAGGTGGCCGAGTCGGGCATCTCCGGCCGCGACGACGCCGCCCGGTTCTCCGACGAGGGAGCCGACGTGGTCCTGGTCGGCGAGGCGCTCGTCAGGGACGGCGACCCGCAGGCCGCGGTGGCCCGGATGAAAGCTCAGCCGTCCTCGGGGGTGGCCGGTGAGCTCCGCGCACCAGGTGGCAGCCGACAACGGTCCCGACGACGACGGTCGCTTCGGCTCGTTCGGCGGCCGGTTCATGCCCGAGGCCCTGATGGCGGCGCTCGACGAGCTCACCGTCGCCTGGCGCGAGGCCATGGCCGACCCGGCGTTCACCGGCGAGTTCGACCGGATGCTGCACGAGTACGCCGGCGTGCCGAGCCTGCTCTACGACGCGACCAAGCTGAGCGAGCAGGTCGGGGCCAGGATCCTGCTCAAGCGCGAGGACCTCAACCACACCGGCGCGCACAAGATCCGCAACGTGCTCGGGCAGGCGCTGCTGACCAAGCGCATGGGCAAGACCCGGATGATCGCCGAGACCGGGGCCGGCCAGCACGGCGTCGCCACGGCCACCGCGGCGGCGTACCTCGGCCTGGACTGCACCGTCTACATGGGCGAGCTCGACACCGAGCGGCAGGCGCTCAACGTGGCCCGGATGCAGCTGCTCGGGGCGGAGGTGATCCCGGTCGTCTCGGGCTCGCGCACGCTCAAGGACGCCATCAACGAGGCGATCCGCGACTGGGTGGCCAGCGTCGACCACACGGCGTACTGCTTCGGCACCGCCGCCGGGCCGCACCCGTTCCCGGCCATGGTGCGCGACTTCTGCCGCGGCATCGGCGACGAGGCCCGCGCGCAGTGCCTCGAGCTCACCGGCGCCCTTCCCGACGCGATCGTCGCCTGCGTCGGCGGGGGGTCCAACGCGATCGGGCTGTTCACGGCGTTCCTCGAGGACTCCGACGTCGACATCTTCGGGTTCGAGGCCGGGGGCGACGGCGTGGAGACCGAGCGGCACGCCGCCACGATCTGGGCGGGTGACGTCGGCGTCCTGCACGGTGCCCGTACCTACGTCCTCCAGGACGAGGACGGCCAGACCGTCGAGTCCCACTCGATCTCCGCCGGGCTCGACTACCCCGGCGTGGGCCCCCAGCACGCCCACCTCGCCGAGACCGGGCGGGCCACCTACCGCCCCGTCACCGACGCCGACGCGATGGACGCGATGTCCCTGCTCGCCCGCACCGAGGGGATCATCCCGGCCATCGAGTCCGCCCACGCGATCGCCGGTGCGGTCGCCCTGGCCGGGGAGCGGCCCGGCCAGACCATCCTGGTCAACCTCTCCGGACGCGGCGACAAGGACATGGGCACCGCCATCGAGTGGTTCGGCCTGGGCCAGGCGGACGTCGACGGCACCCCCGCGCCGGCCACCGAGCAGCAGATCGCCGAGGGCGCGAAATGACGGCCGGGAACCACCGCCGCGACCTCCCCGACGACCACGGTCATCGAGCAGGCCCGCGCCGACGGACGTGCCGCCCTGGTCGGCTACCTCCCGGCGGGGTACCCCGACGTGGCCGGCGCCGTCGACGGGCTGAGGGTGATGGTCGACTCCGGCTGCGACGTCATCGAGATCGGGCTGCCCTACAGCGACCCGGTGATGGACGGCCCCACCATCCAGGCCGCCGCCCAGCAGGCCCTCGAGGGCGGCGTGCGCACCCGCGACGTCCTGCGCACCGTCGAGGCGGTCGCCGCGACCGGCACCCCCACCCTGGTGATGACCTACTGGAACCCGGTGGAGCGGTACGGCGTGCAGCGGTTCGCCAAGGACCTCGCCGAGGCCGGCGGCGCCGGCCTGATCACGCCCGACCTGACCCCCGACTCGGCCGAGGAGTGGATCGCGGCGGCCGACTCCCTCGACCTCGACAAGGTCTTCCTGGTCGCGCCCTCCTCGACCGACGAACGGCTGCGCTACACCGTCGCCGCCTGCCGCGGCTTCGTCTACGCCACCGCGGTGATGGGCGTCACCGGTGCCCGCACCTCGACCTCCTCGCTGGCGCAGCCGCTCGTGGAGCGCACGCGCGCGGCCGTGTCCGGGCTGGCGGCCGACCTGCCGGTCGGGGTGGGCCTGGGCGTCTCCGACGGCGACCAGGCCGCCGAGGTCGCGTCGTACGCCGACGCGGTGATCGTGGGCTCGGCGTTCGTGCGCGCCCTCCTCGACGCCGACGACCGCACCGCCGGGCTGCGGGCGCTGGCGGACCTCACCGAGGACCTCGCGGGAGGGGTGCGGCGTGGCTAGGCGGTGGCTCGCCGCGATGGCCGCCGGCCTGCTGCTCGTGCTCGCCGGGTGCGGCGGGTCGAGTGACCAGGGGGCCGCCATCAAGGGTCTGACCGTCTCCGACGACGACGGCTACCGCGGCATCAAGGTCGACCACCCCTTCGCGATCCCCTCCGTACCGCTCACCGACACCGGCAACCACGCCTTCGACCTGGCCGCCCAGGACAAGCGCACGCTGGTCTTCTTCGGCTACACCAACTGCCCCGACATCTGCCAGATCGTGATGAGCACGATCGCCTCGGCCGTGGCCCGGCTCTCGCACGCCGACCAGGCGAAGCTCCAGGTCGTGTTCGTGACCACCGACCCGTCCCGGGACACCCGTTCGGTGCTGCGTACCTACCTCGACCGCTTCAACCCCGCCTTCGTCGGCCTCACCGGATCGATCGGCGAGATCGACAAGCTCGGCCACGCCATGGGCATCGAGGTCAAGAAGGGCCAGAAGCTCCCCGACGGGGGCTACGAGGTCACCCACACCACCAACGTGATCGCGGTGCACGACGCGAAGGGCGACCTGATCTGGACGGCCGCCACCTCACCCGAGGACCTCTCCGTCGACCTGCGCAAGATCCTGAAGGCCGACGCGATGATCCCCCTGTCCATCCCGAGCCCTTCGCAGGGCGTCTGGCACCTCGGGCCGCTGCCGATCCGCGCCTACGCGCTGGCGATCATCCTCGGCGTGGTCGCGGCCGTCTGGGTCGGCGACAAGCGCTGGGTGGCGCGTGGCGGCCGGGCCGGCGAGGTCGGCGACATCGCGCTGTGGGCCGTGCCTGCGGGCCTGGTGGGTGCCCGGCTCTACCACGTCGCCACCGACCACGACCTGTACTTCGGCTCCGGCGGGCGCCCGATCGGCGCGATCGAGATCTGGCACGGCGGGCTCGGCATCTGGGGCGCGATCATGGGCGGCCTGCTCGGCGCCTGGTTCTACTGCCGGCGCAAGGGCATCCGCCTGCGCGTCCTCGCGGACGCCCTCGCGCCCGGCCTGCTGCTCGCGCAGGCGATCGGGCGGTTCGGCAACTACTTCAACCAGGAGCTCTACGGGCGTCCCACCACGCTGCCCTGGGGTCTGGAGATCGATCCGTCGCACTGGCCGCCGGGCCGGACGTTCGCCGACGGGCACCGTGTTCCACCCGACGTTCCTCTACGAGGCGCTGTGGAACCTGGTGGGGATGGCGCTGCTGATCTGGCTGGACCGGCGCTTCCGGCTCGGCTACGGCAGAGCCTTCGCCGTCTACGTGATGATCTACACCGCCGGGCGTGGCTGGATCGAGACGCTGCGCATCGACACCATCGAGCTGAACAACGTGCTGGGGCTTCGCTGGGGCGTGTGGATGTCGATCATCCTGTTCGCGGGCGCGCTCGTGTACTTCGTGGTCACTGGTCGGCGCCACCGTCCGCCGGACACCAGGGAGCCCTCGCCGTACGTCGCGGACGAAGGTCCCGGTGGCCGAGCAGCCGGGCTGACCAGGACCGTGCTGCTGTACGCTGATCCCTCCGCATGGGCCAAAGTCGTCCCAGCACCAGCATGCTCATATTCGGTGCAGATCGACCGGACTCACCGCCGGTCGTAGAACCTGCCCCGACCGACGACGGGAGAGTGCACATGTCGGCATTCCCGCCGCCCCCGCAGGGCCTCTACGACGGACTCCACGAGCACGACGCCTGTGGTGTCGCCTTCGTGGCCACGATGACGGGCGTGCCCAGCCACGACATCGTCGTGAAGGCGCTCACCGCCCTGCGCAACCTCGAGCACCGCGGCGCTGCGGGCGCCGAGGCCAACTCCGGCGACGGCGCCGGCATCCTGATGCAGGTCCCCGACCGCTTCTTCCGCGAGGTCGTCGACTTCGAGCTCCCCGGCAAGCACGCGTACGCCGTCGGCACGGCCTTCATCCCCGGCGACGAGGAGCAGGCCACCAAGACCCGTCGGCGCATCGAGGAGATCGCCACCGAGGAGGGGCTCACCGTCCTCGGCTGGCGCGACGTGCCCACCGACCCCTCGTCCCTCGGCAAGACCGCGCTGGACTGCATGCCGTCGTTCACCCAGCTCTTCGTGTCGGCCTCCGGCAGCCGCGTCCTCGGGATGGCGCTGGAGCGCCGGGCCTACGTCCTGCGCAAGCGCAGCGAGCACGAGACCGACGCCTACTTCCCGTCGCTCTCCAGCCGCACCATCGCCTACAAGGGCATGCTCACCACCGACCAGCTCGACCACGTCTTCCCCGACCTGGTCGACGAGCGGGTCGAGAGCGCGATCGCCGTCGTGCACTCGCGCTTCTCGACCAACACCTTCCCGAGCTGGCCGCTCTCGCACCCCTTCCGGTTCATCGCGCACAACGGCGAGATCAACACCGTGATGGGCAACCGCAACTGGATGCGTGCCCGCGAGGCGCTGCTCAGCTCCGACCTGATCCCGGGCGACCTCGACCGGATCTTCCCGATCTGCACGCCGGGCGCCAGCGACTCCGCGTCGTTCGACGAGGTGCTGGAGATCCTGCACATGGGCGGGCGCTCGCTGCCCCACGCGGTGCTGATGATGATCCCGGAGGCCTGGGAGAACCACAACGAGATGGACCCCAAGCGCCGCGCCTTCTACGAGTTCCACTCGGCCCTGATGGAGCCCTGGGACGGACCGGCCTGCGTGGTGTTCACCGACGGCAACCAGGTCGGCGCGGTCCTCGACCGCAACGGCCTGCGTCCCTCCCGCTACTGGGTCACCGACGACGACCTGGTGGTGCTGGCGAGCGAGGTCGGCGTCCTCGACATCGCCCCGGAGAAGATCGTGCGCAAGGGCCGGCTGCAGCCCGGCCGGATGTTCCTCGTCGACATCGAGGAGCACCGCATCATCGAGGACGGCGAGATCAAGGAGGAGCTCGCCACCGAGCACCCCTACGACGAGTGGCTGCACGCCGGGCTGATCAACCTCAACGACATCCCCGACCGCGAGCACGTCATCCACTCGCACGCCTCGGTCACCCGCCGGCAGCAGATCTTCGGCTACACCGAGGAGGAGCTGCGGGTGCTGCTCACCCCGATGGCGAACTCGGGGGTCGAGCCGCTGGGCTCGATGGGCACCGACACCCCGATCGCCGTGCTGAGCGACCGGCCACGGCTGCTCTTCGACTACTTCGCGCAGCTCTTCGCGCAGGTCACCAACCCACCGCTCGACGCGATCCGCGAGGAGCTGGTCACCAGCCTGAACGGCACGATCGGGCCCGAGGCCAACCTGCTCGACCCGACGCCCGCGTCGTGCCGCCAGGTGGTGCTGCCCTTCCCGGTGATCACCAACGACCAGCTGGTCAAGATCCGCCACATCAACCGCGACGGCGACATGCCGGGCTTCATCACCCACGTCTCGCGCGGCCTGTACGACGTCTCCGGCGGTGGCGAGGCGCTCGCGTCGCGGCTCGACGAGATCTGTCGCGAGGTCAGCGAGGCCATCGAGGAGGGTGCGCGCGTGATCGTGCTCTCCGACCGGCACGCCGACGCCACCAAGGCGCCGATCCCGTCGCTGCTGATGACCGCGGCCGTGCACCACCACCTGGTCCGCGAGAAGACCCGTACCAAGGTCGGGCTGCTCGTCGAGGCCGGCGACGTCCGCGAGGTCCACCACGTCGCCCTGCTCATCGGGTTCGGCGCGGCGGGGGTGAACCCCTACCTCGCGATGGAGTCCGTCGAGGACCTCGCCCGCGACGCCTACTACGTCAAGATCGAGCCCGAGAAGGCCGTCGCCAACCTGGTCAAGTCCCTCGGCAAGGGCGTGCTGAAGGTGATGTCCAAGATGGGCGTCTCCACCGTCGCGTCGTACACCGGGGCCCAGATCTTCGAGGCCCTCGGGCTCTCCCAGGAGCTGGTCGACAAGTACTTCACCGGCACCACCTCCAAGCTCGGCGGCATCGGCCTCGACGTGATCGCCGAGGAGGTCGCCAAGCGGCACCGCGTCGCCTACCCGGTCGGCGGGATCGCCCCGGCCCACCGCGAGCTCGAGATCGGTGGCGAGTACCAGTGGCGTCGCGAGGGCGAGCTGCACCTGTTCGACCCCGAGACCGTCTTCCGGCTGCAGCACTCCACCCGCGCCGGCAAGTACGACGTCTTCAAGCAGTACACCGGCCGGGTCAACGAGCAGTCCGAGCGACTGATGACCCTGCGCGGGCTGATGCGCTTCAAGGACGACTCGGTCACCGGCCGCGCGCCGATCGACATCGACGAGGTCGAGCCGGTCTCCGCGATCGTCAAGCGCTTCTCCACCGGCGCGATGTCCTACGGGTCGATCTCGCTGGAGGCGCACCAGACGCTGGCGATCGCGATGAACCGGCTGGGCGGCAAGTCCAACACCGGTGAGGGCGGCGAGGACGCCGACCGGCTCTACGACCCCGAGCGCCGTTCCGCCATCAAGCAGGTGGCCTCGGGCCGCTTCGGCGTCACCTCGGAGTACCTCACCAACTCCGACGACATCCAGATCAAGATGGCCCAGGGCGCGAAGCCCGGCGAGGGTGGCCAGCTGCCCGGCAACAAGGTCTACCCGTGGGTGGCCAAGACCCGGCACAGCACGCCCGGCGTCGGCCTGATCTCCCCGCCGCCGCACCACGACATCTACTCGATCGAGGACCTCGCCCAGCTCATCCACGACCTGAAGAACGCCAACCCCTCGGCCCGGGTCCACGTGAAGCTCGTGGCCGAGGTCGGGGTCGGCACGGTCGCCGCCGGCGTCTCCAAGGCGCACGCCGACGTCGTCCTGATCTCCGGCCACGACGGCGGCACCGGTGCGGCTCCGCTGACCTCGCTCAAGCACGCCGGCGGTCCGTGGGAGCTCGGCCTCGCCGAGACCCAGCAGACGCTGGTCCTCAACGGGCTGCGCGACCGGATCGTCGTGCAGACCGACGGGCAGCTGAAGACCGGCCGCGACGTCGTGGTGGCGGCGCTGCTCGGTGCCGAGGAGTACGGCTTCGCCAGCGCCCCGCTCGTCGTCTCCGGCTGCATCATGATGCGCGTGTGCCACCTCGACACCTGTCCGGTGGGCGTGGCGACGCAGAACCCGGTGCTCCGCGAGCGCTACACCGGCAAGGCCGAGTACGTCGTGACGTTCTTCGAGTACATCGCGCAGGAGGTCCGCGAGATCCTCGCCGAGCTCGGCTTCCGCACGCTGGACGAGGCGATCGGCCACGCCGACGTGCTCGACTCGACCGAGGCGGTCAACCACTGGAAGGCGGCCGGGCTGGACATCTCGCCGGTCTTCCACGTGCCGGAGCTGCACGAGGACACCTCGCGCCACTGCGTGCGCGAGCAGGACCACGGTCTCGACAAGGCGCTGGACAACGAGCTGATCGAGCTCTCCGCCGACGCGCTCGAGAACGGCGAGCCGGTGCGGGCCCAGGTCAAGGTGCGCAACGTCAACCGCACGGTCGGCACGATGCTCGGCCACGAGGTGACCAAGCGGTACAAGGCCGAGGGGCTGCCCGACGGCACCATCGACATCACCCTGGTCGGCTCCGCGGGCCAGTCCTTCGGCGCCTTCCTGCCGCGCGGGATCACCCTGCGGCTGGAGGGTGACGCCAACGACTACGTCGGCAAGGGACTCTCCGGCGGCCGGCTGGTGATCCGGCCCGACCGCGCGGCCACCTTCGAGGCCGCCGACCACATCATCGCGGGCAACACCATCGCCTACGGCGCGACGTCGGGTGACATCTTCATCTGCGGCGGCGTGGGGGAGCGGTTCGCCGTACGCAACTCCGGCGCTCGGCTGGTCACCGAGGGCGTGGGCGACCACGGCTGCGAGTACATGACCGGTGGCCGGGTGGCCGTGCTGGGCAGGACGGGGCGCAACTTCGCCGCGGGCATGTCCGGCGGGGTGGCCTGGGTGCTGGACCTCAAGGACGTCCGGGTCAACAAGGAGCTCGTCGAGCTCGGCCCGGTCACCGACGACGCCGCCGTCGAGCTCGAGGAGATGGTGCGCGCGCACGCCGAGGAGACCGGCTCGCAGGTCGCCACCGACCTGCTGGAGGACTGGGAGACCGCGCTGACCCGCTTCACCGAGGTGATCCCCCGCGACTTCCGGATCGTGATGGACGCCAAGGCGAAGGCCGAGGCCGACGGGCTCGGACGAGAACGAGACCGCCACCAAGATGATGGAGGCCCTGCATGGCTGACGCGAGCAGGCATTCCTCGTACAGAATGCGTGCCAAGTCCGTCGCGACGATGGAGGGCTCTACCAATGGCTGACCCCCGCGGCTTCCTCAAGGACGGCAGACAGGTCGCCGAGCGACGTCCGATCGAGGAGCGCACCCACGACTGGAACGAGGTCTACCCCGGTGGTCCGGGGCGGGCGCTGCTGCCGATCATCAAGACCCAGGCCGGCCGCTGCATGGACTGCGGCATCCCGTTCTGCCACCAGGGCTGCCCGCTGGGCAACATCATCCCGGAGTGGAACGACCTGGTCTGGCGCGACGACTGGGACGCCGCGATCGAGCGGCTGCACGCGACCAACAACTTCCCCGAGTTCACCGGTCGGCTGTGCCCCGCTCCGTGCGAGACCTCCTGCGTGCTCGGCATCAACCAGGACCCGGTGACCATCAAGAACGTCGAGGTGGCCATCATCGACCGGGCGTGGGAGTCCGGCGCCGTACGACCGCAGCCGCCGGAGTGGCTCTCGGGCAAGACCGTGGCCGTGATCGGGTCCGGTCCCGCCGGCCTCGCGGCTGCCCAGCAGCTCACCCGGGCCGGTCACACGGTCGCGGTCTACGAGCGGGCCGACAAGATCGGCGGGCTGCTGCGCTACGGCATCCCCGAGTTCAAGATGGAGAAGAAGGTCCTCGACAAGCGCCTGGACCAGATGCGCCGTGAGGGCACCGTCTTCCGCGCGGGCGTGAACGTGGGGGAGACCCTCACCGGCTCCCAGCTGCGCGACCGCTACGACGCGATCGTGCTGGCGATGGGCGCCACCTCCGCGCGCGACCTGCCGGCCACCGGCCGTGAGCTCGGCGGGATCCACCAGGCGATGGAGTTCCTGCCGCAGTCCAACCGGGCCTCCCTCGGCGAGGAGGTGGAGGGCCAGATCCGCGCCGACGGCAAGCACGTCGTGATCATCGGCGGCGGCGACACCGGCGCCGACTGCCTCGGTACGGCGATCCGCCAGCAGGCGAAGACGATCACCCAGCTCGAGATCATGGACCGCCCGGGCGAGGAGCGGCCGGCCAACCAGCCCTGGCCGACGTACCCGATGACGTTCCGGGTCTCCTCCGCCCACGAGGAGGGCGGCGACCGGGTCTACGCGGTCTCCACCAAGGAGTTCCTCGGCGACGACGACGGCAACGTCCGCGCGATCAAGCTGGTCGAGGTGACCTTCGAGGGCGGGAAGTTCAACGAGGTCGAGGGCACCGAGCGGGAGATCCCGGCCGAGCTGGTGCTGCTCGCGATGGGCTTCACCGGGCCCGAGACCGACGGCGTGATCGACCAGCTCGGCGTCGAGCTCGACGAGCGCGGCAACGTGGCCCGTGACGCCGGGTACGCCTCCACGGTCGACGGCGTCTTCGTCGCCGGCGACGTCGGCCGCGGCCAGTCGCTGATCGTCTGGGCCATCGCCGAGGGCCGTGCCGCCGCCGCAGCCGTGGACACCTGGCTCAGCGGGAGCACCACCCTGCCCGCCCCGATCCCCCCGACCGAGCGCCCCATCTCCGCGTAGGCCGCTGGCGGGCGGTTTCCCATGGGGGCCTTTTCTGCCTCGAGCACAGGAAGTTTCCTGTGTGATGGGCAGTTCCTTCCTACCCTGGGAAACCGGCAGACTCAGCCACCGCCCTATTGGAACGTTCAAGTAGATCCGGCTAGGGTCGGTTCGTGCGAAGAGCGAAGATCGTGTGCACGCTCGGGCCGGCTACTGCCAGCAGGGAGCGGATCAAGGAGCTGGTCGACGCCGGGATGGACGTGGCGCGGCTGAACCTGAGCCACGGCTCCTACGCCGAGCACGAGCAGATCTACCGGCTGGTCCGGCGAGGCCGCCGACGAGGCCGGGCACGGGGTGGGCGTCTTCGTCGACCTCCAGGGCCCGAAGATCCGGCTCGGCAACTTCAAGGAGGGCTCCACCCGGATCCAGACCGGGCAGAGCTTCGTGATCACCACCCGCGAGGTCGACGGCGACAACGAGATCGCCTCGACCACCTACCAGGGCCTGCCCGGCGACGTCGGTCCCGGCGACCAGATCCTGATCGACGACGGCAAGGTGCGGCTGCGTGTCACCGCCGTCGAGGGCGACGAGGTGCACACCATCGTCGTCACGGGCGGCCGGATCAGCGACCACAAGGGGATCAACCTCCCCGGCGTACCCGTCAGCGTCCCGGCCATGTCCGAGAAGGACATCGAGGACCTCCGCTGGGGGCTGCACCTGACCGTCGACTTCATCGCGCTGTCCTTCGTCCGCTCGGCCAAGGACGTCGAGGACGTGCGCAAGGTGATGCGCGAGGAGGGTGTGCTGCTCCCGGTGATCGCCAAGATCGAGAAGCCGCAGGCCATCGACAACCTCGACGAGATCGTCAAGGCCTTCGACGGCTTCATGGTCGCGCGCGGTGACCTCGGCGTGGAGTGCCCGCTCGAGGACGTGCCGTTCCTGCAGAAGCGCGTGGTCGAGAAGGCCCGCCGCAACGCCAAGCCGGTGATCGTGGCCACCCAGATGCTCGAGTCGATGATCAGCAGCCCCTCGCCGACCCGGGCCGAGGCCTCCGACGTCGCCAACGCCGTGCTCGACGGCGCCGACGCGGTGATGCTCTCCGGCGAGACGAGCGTGGGGGAGTACCCCATCGAGGCGGTCCGCACGATGGCCCGCATCATCAGCTCCACCGAGGACCACGAGCTGCACCACATGGCGGCCATCGACTGGCAGCCCCGCACGCGCGGTGGCGTGATCGCCAAGGCGGCCGCCGAGGTGGCCGACCGGGTCGGCGCGAAGTACCTCGTCGCGTTCACCCAGAGCGGTGACTCCGCACGCCGGCTGGCCCGCTACCGCGGCTCCATCCCGGTGCTCGCCTTCACCCCCGACGCGATCGTCCGCTCCCAGCTGGCGCTGACCTGGGGCGTCGAGACGTTCAAGACCGATGCCGTCGAGCACACCGACGAGATGGTCCGCCAGGTCGACGAGCAGCTCCTCGCCATCGGCCGCGTCGAGGAGGGCGACCTCGTCGTCATCATCGCGGGCAGCCCGCCCGGCATCCCGGGCTCCACCAACGCGCTGCGCATCCACCGGATGGGCGACGCCATCAACGAGGTCGCGCCGGCGTACCGCAGTCACTAGCGCCCGACTCCTCAGCCAGCCTCCGTTCAGGTAGGGCGCATAGGTTCCCCGCGATCCGACGATCCGGGAGAGGACCTGCATGCGGCCATCGCGCGTACCCACACTGGGTTGTGCGCTGCTCCTGGCCGCGGGGGGCGCGGCTGGGCTGCGGTCATTCCGCCAGGCCGACCACGTCCGCGACCCCGAGTCCCAGCGCGACCGCGACGCCCCTTCCGACCCAGGCTCACACCGACATCACGCTCTCCCTTCCGCGACCCCCTGCCGGGCATGCCGCCAGTCATCGACAACGACATCTACTCCCAGACCGGGGCGGGGATGTTGAGCCCTGCTGTGGCGCACGCTCGCGCCTATCTCTACGTTCCCGACTCCACGGGTACGACGGTGACGGTGATCAGCCAGCGGACGCACAAGATCGTGCGGGTGCTGTCGGTGGGCTACCTCAGCCAGCACGTCGTACCGTCCTACGACCTGAAGCGGCTGATCGTGAACTCCAGTGCGGCTGACCGCCTGACCATGATCGACCCCGTGCGGGCCCGGAAGGGACGCTCGGTGTCTGTGACTCGGCCTTACAACCTGTACTTCACACCGGACGGGAGGCGTGCCGTCGTGATGGTCGAGCAGCACGACACCATCCGGTTCTCGGACCCGCACACCTTCCGCCGCATCGCCGACGTCACACCGCGCGGGTGCCGCGGGCCCAACCACGCCGACTTCTCCGGCAACGGCCGCTTCTTCGTGGTCACCTGCGAGTTCTCCGGCGAGCTGGTCAAGGTCTCGACGCTGCAGCATCGTGTGCTCGGCGTGCTCCATCTCAGCGGCATGAGCATGCCCCAGGACATCCGGCTCTCGCCCGACGGACGCACCTTCTACGTCGCCGACATGGGTACCGATCAGCTCCGCCTGATCGACGCGGCCACGTTCCGGCAGCGCCGGACCATCTCCATGCCGAGCCATCCGCACGGTCTCTACCCGAGCCGCGACGGCACCCGTCTCTACATCTCCGACCGGGGAGCGGGGGAGGTCAGCGTGCTCGACTTCGCGACGGGACGCATCGTCGAGACCTGGAAGATCCCCGGCGGGGGCAGCCCCGACATGGGTGGGGTGTCCGCCGACGGGCGCATGCTCTGGTTGTCGGGTCGCTTCGACGGGGTCGTCTACGGCTTCCGCACCCGTGACGGCCGGCTGGTGGCCCGGATCCCCGTGGGCGGGAGTCCCCACGGGCTCGCGGTCTGGCCGCAGCCCGGGCGCTACTCCCTCGGGCACACCGGGAACATGCGATGAGGAAGGCCGCGGTGCTCCTGCTGTGCCTCCTCGTCGCCGGCTGCGGCGGTACGTCGTCCTCGCCGCCCGCTGCGGGCCCCGCCTCTCCCAGCGCTGCTGCCTCACGCACCCCGTCGCCCCGCGTCACCGCCGCCCCGATGCACGTCGACGTGCGGACGGCCCCGTGGCGGCTGCCGGTGCCCTCGGCCCGTCAGGCGCTCGTCGCAGGGCCCGGTCAGCACGTGCTCCTGGCCGGGGGGATGCTGACCGGTGACGTCTCGACAGCCGACGTGCGTCGCCTCGACCTCGCGACCGGCAAGGCCGCCCGCGCTCCGTCCCTGCTCGTCCCCGTGCACGACGCCGCCGGTGGCCTGTACGACGGCCGGCCCGCGGTCTTCGGCGGCGGCAACGCCACCGAGCAGTCCCTGGTCCAGGCACTCACAGGAGCCCGCTGGCGCAAGGTCGACGGGTTCCCCACCACCCGGAGTGACCTCTCCACCGTGACACTGCCCGACCGCACGGTCGTGCTCGGCGGGTACGACGGCGCGGCGACCCCTCGTGCCGTCTACACGCAGGCCGGCCACGCCCGCATGCGTATCACCGCGCAGCTGGCTCGCGGCGTCCGGTACGCCGCCACTGCCGCCGTCGGCCACGACATCTACGTCTTCGGCGGCGAGGTCAACCATGCGGAGCTCCGCACGGTGCAACGGGTCGACACCAGCACGGGGCACGTGCAGGTCGTGGCCAGCCTCCCGCACCCGCTGGGTCATGCCATGGCGGCGACCGTGGGCGGTCGGGTGCTGCTCATGGGGGGTCACGTCGACGCCGCGTCACGCACCGCCGCCATGTGGTGGTTCGATCCGGCCAGCGGGCGTTTCACCCACGCGGGCACGCTGCCTCGCCCGCTCTCGGACGCGGCAGTCGCGGTCTCCGGCTCGACCGTCTGGCTGCTCGGCGGCGAGGACCCCGGGGTGACCGACCGGGTCGTCGTGCTCGTCGCGCGATGAGCGTGGCTCAGGCGTTGATCTCCTCACCGAGGTACGCCGCGCGGACCCGGTCGTCGGCCAGCAGCTCCTCGCCGGTCCCAGAGAGCACCAGCTCGCCGGTCTCGAGCACGTAGCCCCGGTCGGCCAGCGCCAGTGCCTTGGCGGCGTTCTGCTCGACGATCAGCACGGTCACGCCCGTGGTGTTGATCTCCTGCACGATGTCGAAGATCTGCTGCACGATGAGTGGCGCCAGCCCCATCGACGGCTCGTCGAGCAGCAGCAGCCGGGGCTTGCCCATCAACGCCCGGGCGATCGCGAGCATCTGCTGCTCGCCGCCCGAGAGCGTGCCGGCGAACTGGGCACGCCGCTCGTGCAGCACCGGGAACAGCTCGAAGCAGCGCTCGAGCAGGGCATGGTCAGGGCGCTTGAACCGGAACGCACCCATCTCGAGGTTCTCCGAGACGCTCATCCGAGGGAAGACCCGGCGGCCCTCCGGCACGTGGCAGATGCCGAGGTGGATCAGGTCGTGCGCCGCGAGTCCGTCGATGCGTTCTCCGTCGAACCGGATCTCGCCGCTGTGCGGACGCATCATCCCCGAGACCGTCTTCTGGGTGGTCGTCTTGCCGGCACCGTTGGCGCCGAGCAGCGCGACCACCTCACCCTCGTCCACGTGGAAGGTGAGGCCCTTGATCGCCCGGATGGCGCCGTAGCGCACCTCGATGTCGTCGACCTCGAGCAGGCTCATGCGCTGGTCACCTTCGTTCTGCGTCGGTGCCAGGGTTGGCCGTCGGGTGGGGTCTCGTCGAGCAGGCCCTCGTCCACCTCGATGGCGTGCACCTCGAGACCTTCGGTCATGGCGGCGGCCTCGTCCTCGGAGGTCCCGAGGTACGCGGCCACGACCGCGGGGTCGCGCTGGATCTGCGCGGGTGTCCCCTCGGCGATCTTCTGGCCGAAGTTGAGCACGACGAGCCGGTCGGCCACCGACATCACCAGCTTCATGTCGTGCTCGATCAGCAGCACCGAGACGTCGTCCTCGTTGATCTTGCGGATCAGGGCGGCCAGCTCCTGCTTCTCGACCGGGTTGGTGCCGGCGGCCGGCTCGTCCAGGAGGATCACGCCCGGGTTCGTGCCGAGTGCCCTCGCGATCTCCAGGCGCCGCTGCTCGCCGTACGCCAGCGACCCGGCGAGCTCGTTGGCCCGTCGGGTGAGGCCGACGAACTTCAGGAGCTCGTAGGCCTTCTCGGTCGACTCGCGCGCCTCCTTCCGCTGTCGCGGAAGGCCGAGCATGGCGGCGACGGGGCCGGAGCGCTGGCGGGTCTCGACGCCGACCATGACGTTCTCCAGCGCGGTGAGCGCGGGGAAGAGGCGGATGTTCTGGAAGGTGCGCGCGACCCCCCTCTTGTTGATCACGTGGGTCTTGCGACCCAGGACCGTCGACGCGGTGTCGCCCTTGCGGGCCGCGAGGTCGATGGAGCCCTCCTGCGGTGTGTACACCCCGGTCAGCGAGTTGAACAGCGAGGTCTTGCCGGCGCCGTTGGGACCGATCACGGCGAGGATCTCGCCGCGGACCATCTGCAGGGACACGTCGTTGAGCGAGGTGACGCCGCCGAAGCGCAGGGTCACGTTCTTGACGTCGTAGACGACTTCGCGGGTGGTCCGGTCGGGGCCGGGTGCGGTGGTGGTCATCTCACATCGCCCCCCCTCGTGGAACGGCCGTACTCTCGGCCGAGTCTGGCGCTGTCCAGGCCGGTGAGCTCCGCCTGGCGTCGCTTGGCCGGGATCAGGCCCTGGGGCCGGAAGATCATCATCACCAGGATCAGGGCGCCGATCCACATCTGGCGGTCCTCGGCGGGCACCTGGTCCTTGAGGAACTCCGGCAGCCAGGTGAGCACCGCCGCTCCCGCCATCGCGCCGGGCAGCGAGCCCATGCCGCCGAAGACGACGTAGGCCACGACGAGGATCGAGTTGTTCAGCAGGAAGTTGTCGGGGTTGATCACACCGACCTGGCTGGCGAAGAAGACACCTGCCACGCCCGACGTCGACGCACCGATGGCGAAGGCCAGGAGCTTGACGCGGGTGGTGTTGATGCCGGTGGCCTGCGCGGCGACCTCGTCCTCGCGGATCGCCGCCCAGGCGCGCCCGAGCCGGGAGTTCTCCAACCGGGTGAACAGCAGCACGATGACCGTGATCAGCACGAGCAGCAGGTACCAGTACGGCAAGCGCGTCCAGGCTCCACTGGATGTCGACGAAGCCGAGGTTGAGGTGCGGGTGCGGGATGTTGATCGCTCCACGCGGACCGTTGGTGAAGTTGGCGGGGTTGTTGATCGCCGCGATGCGGATGATCTCACCGAAGCCGAGCGTCACGATCGCGAGGTAGTCGCCGCGCAGGCGCAGTGTCGGGGCTCCCAGCATCAAGCCGGCGAGCAGACAGATGGCGATGGCGAACGGGATAGCGGCCAGCGGGGGAAGGATCGCCCAGTGCGGCGGTCGCACCGGGAGCACGCCGACGAGGAACGCGGTGGTGTACGACCCGATCGCGTAGAACGCGATGAACCCCAGGTCGAGCAGACCGGCCCAGCCGACGACCACGTTGAGCCCGATGGCGAGCAGCACGTAGATGCCGATCTCGGAGACCAGCACCGTCTGCCAGAACGGGGTCGCCATCGGCGGGTAGAACAGCGCCACCGCGATCACGACGAACAGCACGACCTTGTTGAAGTTGCCGGAGGTCGTGCCGACGTGGTCGGAGTCGCCAGCGACCGGCGCGGTCGAGAGCGAGTCGTCGCGGCTCTTGTGAGTCGCGACGATCCACCCGGCGCCGGCGAGGACGGTGTAGGCGATGCAGAGCAGCCAACCGCCGACCCCGAGGTCCTTCCACGGCTTGGTGATGGTGTCGAAGCCGACCTTGGCCGCGACTGCGGTGAAGTCGTGCATGACCGTCAGCGTCACGACGATCGAGACCACGCTGACCACCAGGGCGCTCCAGCCGAGGTCGCGACGGCGCAGGTAGGTGGCAGCGGCCGCGAGACCCAGGGCGACCACGAACAGCAGCGTGCCGAGCCAGGTGAGGTACGCCGAGGTCAGGACGTTGACACCGGTGCCGGAGAAGCGGTTGGCGAGCCCGGCGTAGTGGTCGTTCTTGTTGCCCGGCGAGAACCACCCGGTGCCCAGCAGGGCGACCAGCCCGGTGAGGAACCCGAGGACGACCAGGGGAAGACCGGGCCGCCACGAGAACAGCTGGTCGATGAACCCACGGGTGTCGGCCTCCTCGCGGTGGGACCGGGCGACCACCACGCACGCGGCGGCGATCGCGAGGTACCCGAGCAGGGCGACCAGCGCCCCCGTCGAGTGGTCGGGCGTGACCAGGAAGTCGTCGACGGCCCTCTTGGCGTACACGCCCCAGAGTCCGAGGAGCACGGCGAGGCCGGCGCCGGTCCAGGCGAGCGCGGGCTTGCTCAGCACGATCGCGGTGCCGGCGAGGACGAGCACGACCAGCAGCAGGAGGTACGGCAGTCCGGGGACGATCGAGCCGAAGAAGGCCCGCGTGATGGCGTCCAGGCTGCCGGTGTCGCGAGCTGCCGAGGACAGGGTGCCGAGCTTGCCGCCTTCGATCTGGTCGCTGTCGGTCCACCGCAGCAGCGAGTAGCCGGCGATCACCGAGAGGGCACCGACTGCCAACGGGCGTACGCCGGGTCGTCGGACGTAGGGCCGGACCCGGTCGGCGAAGGTGACGAGCAGGAAGATCAGCACGCCGATGCCCAGGAACAGGAAGATCCGGGGAACCGACACCGCCTGCTTGAAGGCGTAGCTGTAGTCCTGCTGGGTGCCCTCCTGCTTGCCCACCATCAGCGCCAGGACGAAGCCGAGAAGGAGACAACCGGCAAGCCGCTTGAGACGGATGCTCAGCTCGCTCTCGCGCTTCATGCTGCTGACGGTCTTGGTGGTGTCAGCGGTCGTGGTGCTCATGCTGCCCTCCCCAGGCGCTCGCCGAGCAGGCCGGACGGTCGGAAGACCAGGACCAGGATCAGGACCACGAAGGCCACCACGTCGGTCCACTCGATGCCGATCCAGGCCTGGTTGCCGCCCCATGGCGCGGTGGGCACGAGGGCCTCCACGATGCCCAGCAGCAGACCGCCGAGCATGGCACCGCGGATGTTGCCGATACCGCCGAGCACGGCGGCCGCGAACGCCTTGACGCCCGGGATGAAGCCCATGATGTTGTAGAAGCCGAACGCGGTCCCGAACAGGAACCCGGCGGCGCCGCCGAGCGCCCCGCCGATCATGAACGTGCGCGCGATGGTGCGGTCGATGTTGATGCCCATCAGCGCCGCGGTCGGAGCGTCCTCCGCGACGCCACGGATGCTCCGACCGAGCTTGGTCTTCGAGACCAGCTGGTCCAGGAACAGCATCATCAACAGCGCCGAGACGATGATGATCACCTGCAGCAGCGTGACCCGGACTCCGTCGATGTCGATGATGGCCTTGTTGGCGTCGAAGTACTCGGGGAAGAAGTTGTTCTTCTGCCGGTTGAACAGCTTGCCGGCGAGCTGGGAGAGGAAGAAGGACATCCCGATCGCGCTGATCAGGAACGCCAGCTTGGGGGCCCCGCGCTTGCGCAGCGGGCGGTAGGCGACCCGTTCCAGGGCGAGGGCCATGACGGCACCGACCGCGGCGCCGCTGAGCAGGCCGACCAGAAGGACGCCCGTCACGCCGTACCACGGCAGGATCGTGTTGCCCGCGATCTGCTTGACGACGAGGAAGCTGCCGAAGGCCCCGAACATGAACACCTCGCTGTGCGCGAAGTTGATCAGCTGGAGCACGCCGTAGACGAGGGTGTAGCCCAGCGCGATCAGGGCGTACATGCACCCCTGCGTGATGCCGAGGATGAGGAAGCTCAGGAACTCTTGCATGCGGCGGTGGCCTTCCCAGGCAGTCCGATTGACGAAACGGTCGTGCGAAGCTCGGTGCACGAGAGCGGTGCGCCCGCCAGTCTGGCGAACGCACCGCTCCGTGTCACGCGAGGTCGATCTCTGACCGCCGGGTCAGTTCTGCTTGCGGATGTCTCCGATGACGACGATCTTCCCGTTCTTCTGCGTGAACAGGTTGATCACCTGACCGGCCTCTTCGAGCTCACCGTTGGCCTGGAACTTGATGGTCGTGGTGATGCCCTTGTAGTCGAGGCTGCCGATCTGCTTCGAGACGTTCTCCCGGGTCACGCCGCCCGCGGCCTTCGCCGCCTTGATCGCCTCGATCATGGCGTTGGTCGCGTCGTACGCCTCGGGGGAGTACGTCGACGGGTCGGTGTTGAACGCCTTCTTGTAGGCGGCGGTGAAGTCCTGCGCACCCGGCGCGGTGACCGCGTCGAGGCAACCGCAGGAGAAGTACCAACCGTCACCGGCGGCACCGGAACCCTGGCTGAACACCGAGGACTTCACGCCGTTGCCGCCCATCGCGAGGCCCTTGAACTGGGCGTTCTTCAGGGCCTTGGCCAGCTTGGCCGCCTGGGCGTCGTACCCGCCGTAGAACATCGCCTGCGCACCCGAGTTGGCCACCTGCGTGGCCAGCGGGCCGAAGTTGTCGTTCTTGGCCTCCTGAGCAGCGGAGACGACCGTGACCTTGTCGGCCTTCAGCTGGGCACGGACGATGTCTGCTGCGCCCTTGCCGTACTCGCTGAGGTCGTCGATGACGAAGACCTTCTTGGCCTTCTTGGCCAGCCAGTCGGCCGCCTGGACGCCCTCGACGTTGTCGGCGGGCACCACGCGGTGGAAGGCGGTGAAGCCCTGCTTGGTCAGGTCGGGGTTGGTGGCCGACGGGCTGATCAGGCCCATGTTGGCGTCACCGTAGGTCTTCGCGGTGGCCTTGGTCGGGCCGGAGAACGCGGGACCCACGACGCCGACCACGCTGGAGTCCTGGAGCACCTGGGCCGCGGCCGCGGGGGCCTTGGACTCGTCGCCGACGTCGTCGGACTTGACCAGCTTGAGCTTGAAGCCGAGGTCGCCCTTGGCGTTGGCCTGGTCGATGGCGAGCTGGACACCGTTGAGCATGTTGATGCCGAGCTGCTGGTTGTCACCGGACAGGGGGCCCTGGTAGGCGATCGAGTAGCTGCTGCTCGAGCTGCTGCCGCCGCCTCCGCTCAGGCCACTGTCACTCTTCTTGTTGTCCGAGCTGCCGCAGGCCGGTCAGGGCGAGCGCGCCCACGATGCCGACTACAGCAAGCTTCGCCAGGGGGCGAGTCCGCATGCACATTCCTCCGTTGCCGGGGCCCGACGCGGGGCCACGTTGTCAGGTCTCCGGACGAGACCGCTGCACGCACAGTCGTCGGCCGCAGGGGGAGAGTCAAGCCACAGCGCCGTTCGTGTCCGAGTCGAAACCTGACAATCCGAACTGGTCTATACGGACGCGTCGTGCCGCGGGGACGTTCCCGGCGCCGGACGTCATACGAACTGGCGGCTATGGCGACCACTCCGTATGACGTCATGCGGTACGTCATACGAACTGGTGGCAATGGCGACCACTTCGTATGACGTCGAGGAGCGGAGGAGGTCCATCAGACCCCACGGTGCCCCGGGTGGGATTCGAACCCACACTGAATGCTGTTTGAGAGCATCGCCTCTGCCGTTGGGCTACCGGGGCCTCGGCAGCGCCACGAGGCTATCGAAGCGACACCAGTAACCTGCCGCCTGTGACTCCCGAGCCGAGCGTGCCGCCTGCGGCGCAGCGTCCTGATCGCCGAGGACGAGGCGCTGATCCGGCTCGACCTCGCCGAGATGCTCGAGGAGGAGGGGTACGTCGTCGTGGCGCAGGCCGAGGACGGCGAGAAGGCGGTCGAGCTCGCCACGGCCCACCGGCCCGACCTGGTGATCCTCGACGTCAAGATGCCCCGCCTCGACGGGATCGCCGCGGCCGAGCGGATCGCGAGCGCCCGGATCGCGCCGGTGGTGATCCTGACCGCGTTCAGCCAGCGCGACCTCGTCGAGCGCGCGCGTGACGCCGGCGCGATGGCCTACCTGGTCAAGCCCTTCGACAAGGCCGACCTGGTGCCGGCGATCGAGATGGCGCTGAGCCGGTTCACCGAGCTGCGCCAGCTGGAGGCGGAGGTCGCCGACCTCGGTGACCGCCTGGAGACCCGCAAGCAGGTCGACCGGGCCAAGGGGGTCCTGCAGCAGAGCCTCGGGCTCTCCGAGCCCGAGGCGTTCCGCTGGATCCAGAAGACGGCGATGGACCTGCGGCTCTCGATGCGCGAGGTCGCCGAGGGAGTCGTCCAGCACGGGCCGGCAGCGGCAGGCGGCGCCGGACACCGCTACCTGAGCTGCACCACCAGCTCGGTGAGCAGCGGTGCCACCACGAGCGCGGGGAGCAGGTCGGCGACCTTGACCTGCTTGATCTCGAGCAGGCGCAGGGCGACCCCCACGAGCAGCAGGCCGCCCGTCGCGCTGAGCGCGCTGAGGTGCGCGTCGGGCACGAAGCTGCCGAGCGCGGCGCCGAGCGCGGTGAGGCTGCCCTGCACGACCACCAGGACCACGACGCTGGCGCCCACGCCCCACCCGTAGGCGGCGGCGAACGCGATCGCGGCGAAGCCGTCGAGGGCGGCCTTGAGCAGCAGCTGGTCCGCACCCTTGCCCAGGCCCTCCTGGATCGACCCGAGGATGGTCAACGGGCCCACGCAGAAGACCAGCGAGCTGATCACGAAGCCCTGGATGAACCGGGCCCTGCCCTCGTGACCTGCACCACTTCCGAACCGTCGTACGGCGAACTGCTGGAGCACTCCACCGAACGACTCCAGGCGGTCCTCGAGTGCGCAGCAGCGAGCCGATGATCCCCCCGACGAGCACGGAGCCCAGCACGATCAGCATCGGAGCCGACGTCCCGACCGCGTCGCTGAGCGCAGAATCCCCCACGTGGGCTGCGGAAACGCCGGCGATCAGGAGGGTGACCAGGCCCGAGCCCGTCGGTCACCACGCGCCGGGTGCGCTCGGGGAGCCGGTGTCCGGCGAGAGCGCCGATGGTGGTGCCGATCACGACGGTCGCCGCGTTGACCACGGTGCCGGTTCCGGGAACCACCCGATCTCCTTTACTCTTCTACGACTGCGGCGGTTAGTGTCTCACTTGTCCAGTTGTCGAGGCGGTCCGCCGCAGCCCCCGCCGCCACTGCACGCCCGATCTGCGCGGGGATCACCGAGCAGGAGGAGCCATGCCACGACCGGCCGCGCATCTGCGCGAAGCCGCGCCGTCGGACGCCGCAGAGCTCCTCGACCTCTACGGCTCGCACGCCACGCAGCCCGAGCAGTTCGACGGTGAGGTGCGTGACGCCGAGCTGGCCCTGGCCAACCTCGCCGCGCACTCCGACGAGCGACTGCTCGTCGTCGAGTGCGGTGGCCGGATCGTCGCGGCGATGCAGATGCGTCGGTCGCCGATGAGCCCGCTGTCGATCGAGTCGGTGGTGCACACCTCGTTCCTCGTCGTCGCCCCGCAGCACCGGCGCCACGGCTACGCGCACGCGCTGATGGAGGCCGCCGTCAGCTGGGCGGAGGAGAAGGACATCGACCAGATGACCGCGATCACCGACTCCGACCGCGACACCAACCGCTTCTTCGCGCGGCTGGGCCTGGCCGGCTCGGCCAACGTCCGGCACGCCGGCACGGCCGCGCTCCGCAAGAAGCTCGCCGCCGACCGCAGCCGCGTCGCCGGCACCGGCAACCGCCACCTGATCGAGCTGCTCGCCCAGCGCCGCTCGATGCGGGCCCGCCAGAGCCGCTCCTGAGCCGTCCGCGGCCGTGTCCGCAGGCACTCCGGCGCCCCTGCTGGCTGTCGGTCGCACCCATTAGGGTCGAAGCCGTGCCTGACCCCGCGACCGCCGCCCGTCCGCGCCTCCTCCTGCTCGACGGCCACTCGCTGGCCTACCGCGCCTTCTACGCGCTGCCGGTCGAGAACTTCTCCACGACCACCGGCCAGCACACCAACGCCGTCTACGGCTTCACCGCGATGCTGATCAACGTGCTGCGCGACGAGCAGCCGACCCACCTCGCCGTCGCCTTCGACGTCTCGCGGCAGACCTTCCGCAGCGAGCAGTACGCCGACTACAAGGCCAACCGGTCCAAGTCGCCGGAGGAGTTCACCGGCCAGGTCGCCCTGATCAAGGAGGTCCTGCAGGCGCTGCGCGTGCCGTTCGTCGAGAAGCCCGGCTTCGAGGCCGACGACATCATCGGCACCCTCGCCACCCAGGCCATGGAGGGCGACTACGAGGTGCTGATCTGCAGCGGCGACCGCGACTCCTTCCAGCTCGTCAACGACCGCACCACCGTCATCTACCCGATGCGCGGCGTCTCGGAGATGAAGCGGATGACGCCCGGCCGCCGTCGAGGAGCGCTACGGCGTCCCGCCCGACCGCTACCCCGAGCTCGCCGCGCTGGTGGGGGAGACCTCCGACAACCTGCCCGGCGTCCCCGGCGTCGGCCAGGGGTACGCCGCCAAGTGGATCAACACCTACGACGGGCTCGACAACGTCATCGCCCGGGCCGACGAGATCACCGGCAAGAAGGGTGAGGCGCTGCGCGAGCACCTCGGCCAGGTGATGCGCAACCGTCAGCTCAACGCGCTCGTCAACGACCTCGACCTGCCGCTGCGGCCCGACGACCTCGCGGTCCAGCCGTGGGACCGCCAGGAGGTGCACACCCTGTTCGACGGCCTGGAGTTCCGGGTGCTGCGCGACCGGCTCTTCGAGACCCTCACGTCGGAGGAGGAGATCGACGACTCCGGCTTCGCGCTCGCGATGACCCGGCTCGAGCCCGGCGCCGTGGCCGACTGGCTCGCGGCCCACACGCGCGACGGCCAGCGGGTCGGCGTCCACGTCGACGGCGCCTGGCGCGCCGGCACCGGCGACGTGCGCGCGATCGCGCTGGCGACGACCGAGGGCACCGCCGCCCACGTGCCCGTCGACGAGATCACCCCCGAGGACGACGCGGCGATCGTCAGCTGGTTCGGCGACCCCGGCCGGCCCAAGGTGCTCCACGACGCCAAGGGCCCGATGCTCGCCCTGGCCGCGCGCGGATGGCCGCTCGTCGGGCTCGAGCGCGACACCGCCCTGTCGGCGTACCTGGCCCGCCCCGACCAGCGCTCCTACGACCTGGCCGACCTGACCGTGCGCTACCTCAAGCGCGAGCTGAAGCAGGAGGACGCCGACGACGGCCAGCTCAGCCTCGGGCTCGACGGTCGGCGACGAGAGCGGCGCCGCCAGCGAGACGGCGATGCTGCACGCGCGGGCCGTGCTCGACCTGGCGGCGGCCCTCGACGACGAGCTCGCCGACCGCGGCGGCACCGGCCTGCTGGCCGACGTCGAGCTGCCGCTCATCGACGTGCTGGCCCGGATGGAGCAGGTCGGCATCGCGGTCGACGACGACCTGCTCTCCGGGCTGGAGTCGGAGTTCGACGACGGGGTGCGCCGCGAGGCGCAGGAGGCCTACGCCGTGCTCGGCCGCGAGATCAACCTCGGCTCGCCCAAGCAGCTCCAGGTGGTGCTCTTCGACGAGCTCGGCATGCCCAAGACCAAGCGCACCAAGACCGGCTGGACGACCGACGCCGACGCGCTGCAGGGGCTCTTCGAGAAGACCGAGCACCCGTTCCTGGCCCACCTGCTGCGCCACCGCGACGTGATCCGGCTGCGCCAGACCGTCGAGGGCCTGCTCAAGACGGTGGCCGAGGACGGCCGCATCCACACCACCTTCAACCAGCTGATCGCGGCGACCGGGCGGCTCTCCAGCACCGACCCCAACCTGCAGAACATCCCGATCCGCACCGAGGCCGGACGCCGCATCCGGGAGGGCTTCGTGGTCGGCAAGGGCTACACCGAGCTGCTGACCGCCGACTACTCCCAGATCGAGATGCGGATCATGGCGCACCTCTCCGAGGACGCCGCGCTGATCGAGGCGTTCGGCTCCGGCCGCGACTTCCACTCGGTGACCGCGGCCCGGGTCTTCGGCGTCGACGCCGACGCGGTGAACACCGAGATGCGCGCCAAGATCAAGGCGATGAACTACGGCCTGGCCTACGGGCTCTCGGCCTTCGGGCTCTCCCAGCAGCTGCGCATCGACACCGGCGAGGCGCGCGGGCTGATGGACGAGTACTTCGAGACCTTCGGCGGCGTGCGCGACTACCTGCACGGCGTCGTCGACGAGGCCCGGCGCACCGGCTTCACCGAGACGATCCTCGGCCGGCGCCGCTACCTGCCCGACCTGACCAGCGACAACCGCCAGCGCCGCGAGATGGCCGAGCGGATGGCGCTGAACGCCCCGATCCAGGGCTCCGCCGCCGACATCATCAAGGTGGCGATGCTCGGCGTCGACCGCGCGCTGCGCGAGGAGGGGCTGGCCTCGCGGATGCTGCTCCAGGTCCACGACGAGCTCGTCTTCGAGGTGGCCGACGAGCGAGCGCGAGCAGCTCGAGGCGCTGGTACGCCGCGAGATGGCCTCAGCCGCGGACCTCACCGTCGCCCTCGACGTCTCCGTCGGCACCGGCCACAGCTGGCACGCCGCCGCCCACTGAGCCGCGCTGCGCGGCTCGAGCGCGGCGCCTCGTCCGCCGATCAGGTTGAGCACGAGCAGCACCGCCGAGCAGGGTCGGTGTCGACGGCGAGCACGATCAGGAGCAGCTCCTCGAAGGAGTCGCCAGCTCGCCCGACGACCGCCACCGCGACCAGCGCGACCCAGACCACGATGACCGGCCCTGCGCGACTGCCGGGCCACCAGGTTGTAGATCAGCAGCTGCAACAGCGCAAGCACCGTGCCCAGGAGGGCGAAGATCCAGAGGCTGTCCTGGATGGCGGCGTACTGCTGGCCGCCGACGAAGACCACCGCCAGGCCCGGCAGCACGGCGGCACCCAGCGCCACGAGGCAGCCCAGGCCGGCGATGGCGGCCATGCTGTTACGCAGCGCGGAGCGTGGCTCCCTCGCGGGCGGAGGTCGCCATCGACGGGAACGCGAGAACGACGATGAACTGCGGCAGGAAC
>CAWCFR010000051.1:0-96257 GCA_963794725.1 uncultured Actinomycetota bacterium | reverse complement strand
CGGCTCCGGCGGCCCGTCGGAGATCTGCCGCAGCGTGGAGACGACCGTGACCTCCGGCCAGTGGTCAGCGTGCAGCTTGGCGAAGACCTCCAGGTCCGCGACCGCCTCCTCGACCGTGTCGTACTGCATGATCGACCAGCCGCCCACGACCTCCTTGCCCTCGGCGTACGGCCCGTCGACGCGGGTGATCTCGCCCTTCCGGACGACGTAGTTCACGGCGTCCTCGGTGCCGTACAGCCCGCCACCATCGAGGAACACGCCCGAAGCGACCCGCTCGCCGATGTGCTCGTCCATCGCCTTGAACAGGGACGCCGGCGGCGTGCCGACACCCTCTTGCCATCCTCACGAAACCCATGAATCGCGGCATCTCTAGCTCCTTGTCCTGGGGCCCCGCTTCGTCGGTGGCCTCACCCGTACGTCGAACGAGCCGGCGGGTCTGCGACATCGTCTGCGAAAGAATTTCAGATCTGCCAGGTACCCGCTCGTGGGAACTGGGTCACCTTCTATCTACGGAATAGAAGGCCCCAACGTCAAAGACGCCAAACCGCCGGCCCGCCTGGAGGGTGGCGGGCCGGCGGTTCCTGTGTGGTGCTGGCTCAGCTGCAGCCGGAGGTGCTGCCGCAGCCTTCGCAGACGTAGCAGCTGCCGGCGGGGCGCATCTTGGTGCCGCAGGTCATGCAGAGGGGGCTGTCGATCGCGTTGCCGGTGATCTTCTCCAGGAGCTCGGCGGAGGTGTGGGCCTCGCCTCGGACGACCTTGGCGGGGACCTCGCGGTCCTCGGTGCCGTGGGTGTCCTTGGTCTCGACGTCCCTCGTCCGGTCGTCGAGTGGTCTCGACGGCGCTCGACCACCGGGGCGGTCGACGAAGTCGTCCTGGACCGGCTCGGGGCCGAAGAGCGGTGTCCTTGACCTTCGGGGGTCTCGACGCATCGTGCATCAGCTCGTCGGCGCCGCCGGTCTCCTCGAGGGGCTCGTAGCTGCCCGTCTCGAGGTGGCGCTGGCGCTCCTCGGCGGAGTAGATGCCGAGCATCGAGCGCTCGTCGAAGGACAGGTAGTCCAGGGCGAGCCTGCGGAAGACGTAGTCCATCAGCGACTGCGCCATCCGGACGTCCGGGTCGTCGGTCATGCCGGAGGGCTCGAAGCGCAGGTTGGTGAACTTCGAGATGTAGGTCTCCAGCGGGACGCCGTACTGCAGGCCGATCGAGACCGCGATCGAGAAGGCGTCCATCACGCCGGCCAGGGTCGAGCCCTGCTTGCCGAGCTTGAGGAAGATCTCGCCCAGGTCGCCGTCGTCGTACGCACCCGAGGTCATGTAGCCCTCGGCGCCGCCGACGGTGAAGCTCGTCGTACGCGAGGAGCGGGACTTCGGGAGGCGCTTGCGGAGGGGCTTGTGGACCTCGACGATCTTCTCGATGATCCGCTCGACCTCGCTGCGAGGTCTCGACATGCTCGACCGGCGTCTGGTCGCCTGCGATCGCCGCGGCCGCCATGCCCTGGTCCTTCTTGGACGACTCCGACTTGCCGTCGGAGAGGGGCTGGCCGACCTTGCAGTTGTCGCGGTAGATCGCGGTCGCCTTCAGGCCGAGCTTCCAGCTCTGCAGGTAGACGTCCTCGATCTCCTCGACCGTGGCGCTCTCGGGCAGGTTCACCGTCTTGGAGATCGCGCCGGAGAGGAACGGCTGGCAGGCCGCCATCATCCGCACGTGGCCCATCGGCTTGAGCGAGCGAGCACCCATCGCGGTGTCGAAGACCTCGTAGTGCTCGGTCTTCAGGCCGGGGGCGTCGATGACGTGGCCGTTCTCGGCGATGAACTCGACGATCGCCTCGATGGTCTCCTCGGCGTACCCGAGCTTCTTCAGCGCCCGCGGGATCGTCTGGTTGACGATCTGCATCGAGCCGCCGCCGACGAGCTTCTTGAACTTGACCAGCGAGAAGTCCGGCTCGATGCCGGTGGTGTCGCAGTCCATCATGAAGCCGATCGTGCCGGTGGGCGCGAGCACCGAGGCCTGCGCGTTGCGGAAGCCGTTCTGCTCCCCCAGCGCCTGCACGTCGGCCCAGGCCTGCGAGGCCAGCTTGTGCACCCGGGCGTCGACCACGTGGTGGGTGCGGACGACGTCGTTGGCGGCCTGGTGCTTGCGCATGACCCGCTTGTGGGCCTCGGCGTTGCGGGCGTACCCGTTGTACGGGCCGACCACGGCGGCCAGCTCGGCGCTCCGCTTGTACGAGACACCGGTCATCAGCGAGGTGACCGCGGCGGCCATCGAGCGACCGCCGTCGGAGTCGTAGCCCAGGCCCATCGCCATCAGCAGGGCGCCGAGGTTGGCGTAGCCGATGCCGAGCTGGCGGTAGTCGCGGGTGGTGTCGCCGATCGCCTCGGTCGGGAAGTCCGCGAAGCAGATCGAGATGTCCATCGCGGTGATGATCAGCTCGACGGCCTTGACGAACAGCGGCGCGTCGAAGCTGTCGTCGTCCTTGAGGAACTTCAGCAGGTTCAGCGAGGCCAGGTTGCACGAGGAGTTGTCGAGCGACATGTACTCCGAGCACGGGTTGGACGCGGTGATCCGGCCGGTCTCGGGGTTGGTGTGCCAGTCGTTGATCGTGTCGTCGTACTGCAGGCCCGGGTCGGCGCACTCCCACGCGGCCTTGCTGATCTTGCGGAACAGGTCGCGGGCGTCGACGGTGTCGATCACCTCGCCGGTGCCGCGGGCGCGGAGGCCGAACGCGGCGCCGTCCTCGACCGCGCGCATGAACTCGTCGCTGACGCGGACCGAGTTGTTGGCGTTCTGGTACTGCACCGAGGTGATGTCGGCGCCACCGAGGTCCATGTCGAAGCCCGCGTCACGCAGCGCGCGGATCTTGTTCTCCTCCTTGGCCTTGGTCTGCACGAACTCCTCGATGTCGGGGTGGTCGACGTCGAGGACGACCATCTTGGCCGCGCGACGGGTGGCGCCACCGGACTTGATGGTGCCGGCGGAGGCGTCGGCGCCGCGCATGAAGGAGACCGGGCCGCTCGCCGTACCGCCGCTGGAGAGCAGCTCCTTGGAGGAGCGGATGCGGGAGAGGTTGAGGCCGGCGCCGGAGCCGCCCTTGAAGATGAAGCCCTCCTCCTTGTACCAGTTCAGGATGGAGTCCATCGAGTCGTCGACCGAGAGGATGAAGCAGGCGCTGACCTGCTGCGGCGACGGCGGTGCCGACGTTGAACCAGACGGGGCTGTTGAAGGAGAAGTACTGGTGCACGAGCAGCCAGGTCAGCTCGCGCTCGAACAGCTCGGCGTCGGCGGAGGTGGCGAAGTAGCCGTTGTCCTCGCCGCCCTTGCGGTAGGTCTTCACGACGCGGTCGATGAGCTGCTTGAGGCTCCACTCGCGGGCGTCGGTGCCGACGGCGCCGCGGAAGTACTTGGTGGTGACGATGGTGGAGGCGTTGACGCTCCAGAAGTCGGGGTACTCGACGCCGCGCTGCTCGAAGACGGTGTCGCCGGTCTTCCAGTTGGTCTGGACGACGTCGCGACGCTCCCAGTTGATCTCGTCGTAGGGGTGCACGCCCGCGGTGGAGAACACTCGCTCGATCGCGAGGCCCTTGCGGTGGCTGCCCTGTGCTGCTGACCGGGATCCGCTTGCTCGTCTCCGTCATGTCTCCTACCTTCTCCTTCTCCCTGGTTGGTTCCCTGCTCGTACTGCTCTTGCTTCTGGTGCTGGTGGCCCCGCGCGTAGCTTCCCCACTACGCACGGGGCTGACTGTGGTCAGCCGGCCTTCGCAGGCTCGGGCTGAGGTTCTTCGGGCTCTCGCTGGTCGAGCTCCGTCGAGACCGGGTGTACGGCGCGCAGCTCGCCGATCGCGGCCTCGAAGTCCTCGGCGGACTCGAAGGCGCGGTAGACGCTGGCGAACCGGAGCCAGGCGACCTCGTCGAGGTCGCGCAGCGGGCCGAGGATCGTGACGCCGATCTCGTTGGCGGGCACCTCGGCCCAGCCGGCCTGGCGCAGCGCGTCCTCGACGGTCTGGCCGAGGCGGGCCAGGTCGTCCTCGGAGACCGGGCGGCCCTTGCAGGCGGCGCGGACGCCGGCGACGGCCTTCTCGCGGGTGAACGGCTCGGTGATGCCGCTGCGCTTGAGGACCATCAGCTGCATCTGCTCGACGGTGCTGAACCGCTTCTCGCAGCTCGGGCAGGTACGGCGCCGACGGATGCTGCCGCCGTCCTCGGCGACCCGGGAGTCGAGCACCCGGGTGTCGTTGCTGCGGCAGAACGGACAGTGCATCGGGTGCTCCTTCCTGTGGGTGGACCTGTGTGTGGCACTGTGGATTCAACGAATTCGCTGTGGGAAACCATCCCCAAGATGTGGATAACTACATCGGTGTAACTACTAGATGTAGTGGAACCGTACGCCGGGGCTGTGAGGTGCGCAACAACTTCGGCAAACCCGTTTGCCGGTGTCGGGGCGGCCGCGGCATCTGCGCAGGTCAGACCCAATTCGGGCGCTGGAAATCCTGACTGGACCACCATGCAGACCAGTGTGTCGCCGTGCACCGACAGTCCCGGCGACAATGAACTCGTGAGCACTGGGCCTGTGGGTAACCGCCGACGCGTCGTCGTGCTCGCCCTCGGCGCCCTGGTCTTCCTCGTCGGATGGGGCGCGCTGGTCTGGCTCGCGGTGCTCCGCGCGCAGGACAAGGACTGGGGAATCGTGACGCTCGCCGCCGTCGGCGCCGCGGCCTGCCTGTTCGTGTCGCTGCTGCTGGGGACGCGGATGCGGGCGGTGCGGCGGGGCGAGATCGCCGCCGCTCGACGCCGCCCGTCCCACCGGGCCTGACTACTCGCTCGATCGCCTGAAGAGGCGGATCGATCGCCTTACGCGGCGGAGCGCTCCTCGAGCGGCCGACGCCGCAGGGTCGGCTCCACCAGGGCTGGCGGGAGGTACGCCGACTGGTCGGGCGCCCCGACGTCGGTGCCTGGCGGGACGATCTCGTCGATCTGGTCGAGGACGTCGTCGCCGAGCGACACGTCGACACCCGCGAGCAGGTCGTCGAGCTGCTCCATCGTGCGCGGCCCGATGATCGCGCTGGTCACGCCGGGGTGCGCGATCGCGAAGGCCATGGCGAGGTGCGTCATCGGCAGCCCGGCCTCCTCGGCGAGCGCGCACGAGCTGCTCGACCGCGTCGAGCCGCTGCTCGTCGCCGAAGTTGCGTGAAGATCGCGGCACGGCGCAGGTCGGTGTCCTGGCCCTTGCGGATGCGTCCGGTCAGCATCCCCTTGGCCAGCGGGCTCCACACGAGCGTGCCCATGCCGTAGCGCTGAGCCACCGGCAGCACCTCGCTCTCGATGCCGCGGTTCAGGATCGAGTACGGCGGCTGCTCGGTGCGGAAGCGCACCAGGCCACGCCGCTCGGCCACCCACTGGGCCTCGACCATCTCGGAGGCGGGCATCGTCGAGGACCCGATCGCGCGCACCTTGCCGGCGCGGACCAGGTCGGAGAGCGCGGAGAGCGTCTCCTCGATGTCGGTCTCGGGGGCAGGTCGGTGCGATCTGGTAGAGGTCGATGTGGTCGGTCTGCAGGCGACGTAGCGAGTTCTCGACCTCGCTGCATGATCCAGCGCCGCGAGAGCGCCCTGCTGGTTCGGGTCCTCCCCCATCGGGCCGTGGACCTTGGTGGCCAGGACGACGTGCGTCGCGTCGTCCCTTCAGCGCCTTGCCGACGATCTCCTCGGACTCGCCGTGCGAGTAGCGATCGGCGGTGTCGACGAGGTTGATCCCGGCGTCCAGCGCCTTGTGGATGATCCGCGACCGCGTCGTCGTGGTCGGGGTTGCCCATGCGGCGCCGAACATCATCGCGCCGAGCGCGAACGGGCTGACCTTGATGCCGGTGCGGCCGAGGGTGCGGTACTGCATGGTGCTGCTCCTGTCGAGGTCCGGGTGACGTACGCTGGGCGTAAGCGGAACGTCCTTCCGGTACTATACGGAACGCCGTTCCATTTATGCAAGGGAGGGATGCCGGTGACCGAGCGCCGAGTGCGTGCCGACGCGCAGCGCAACGTCGAGTCGCTGCTCGACGCCGCGAAGGCCGTGTTCGCGTCCTCAGGCGTCGACGCCCCGGCCAAGCAGATCGCCGATCGGGCCGGCGTCGGGGTCGGGACGCTGTACCGCCACTTCCCCAAGCGGTCCGACCTGGTCAAGGCCGTCTTCCAGCACGAGGTGGACGCGTGCGCCGATGCCGCACCCGCCCTCAGTGCTGCGCACGAGCCGGCTGAGGCGTTGACCCGGTGGCTGCTCCGGCTCACGGACTTCGTCGCGACCAAGCGCGGGCTCGCACCCGCCCTGCACTCGGGCGACCCGGCGTTCGACGAGCTGCCCGCGTACTTCATGGAGCGGTTCGGCTCCGCGCTCGGCGGGCTGCTCGACACGGCGGCAGCGGACGGAGAGATCCGGACCGACGTGAGCGCGAAGGACCTCCTCTACGCCGTCGCGAACCTCTGCATGTCGGGCCCCGAGGGCGATGCCGACTACAGCCAGCGGATGGTGGCGCTGCTCGTCGACGGGCTGCGCGTCAGTGACGGTCGGCGAGGCGCCGTACGAACTTGAGACCGGACCAGGTCTCGTCGATCGCGCACACCTTGACGTCGACCCAGCCGGTGGCGAGACCCATCTCGCGCACGATGTTGTCGTCGAGGTCGGTCGGCACCTTGGCCGCCTTCTTGGGCCAGCAGACCCAGATCATCCCGGCCTGCTCGGTGCGCTCGATCAGCTGCGGCAGCCGCTTCTCGAGCGTCGTACGCCGGGTGTGGAAGGTGAGGCTGATGTCGAGCCGTTTGGGCAGGCGACGCGTCGTCGGCGCCTCGAGGTCGAACTCGTCGGGCGCCCGGTCGAGGAGGACGACGTGCTCGGGCTTGACGCCGAGCTTGCGCTCCAGCGGCGTACCTGAGTAGCCGACCATGTGACTGCGGGTCAGGCCTCGAGCCGGGCCGGCAGGTTCTCCCAGCCCCGGAGCACCCGGGTCGGGCCGCCGGTGGGCGCCGGGAAGCAGCTCGAGGTCGGGATAGCGGTCGAAGAGCGCCCGCAGGCCCACCTCGCCCTCCATCCGGGCCAGCGACGCACCGAGGCAGAAGTGGCGGCCGCCGGAGAAGGAGATGTGGTCGCGGGCGTTGGGCCGCGCGACGTCGAAGGCGGTGGGGTCCGGGAACACCTCGGGATCGCGGTTGGCGCCGGCGAGCACGGTGAGTACGCCGAGACCCGGGCTGGATGTGCTTGTCGGCGACCTGCGCGCCGTGCTCGGTGAACCGTCCGGTGAACAGCACCGGCGGATCGATCCGCAGCACCTCGTCGACCGCGTTGGGCCAGAGATCGGGTTCGGTACGGAGGCGCTCGAGCTGCTCGGGGTGCTGCTTGAGGAGGGAGATGCCGTTGCTCAGCAGGTTGACCGTGGTCTCGAAGCCGGCGGCCAGGACGAGTCCGGCGGTCGCCTTGAGCTCGGTCTGGTCGAGGGTGCCGTCCTCGTCGGCGACGTGCGACGAGGTGGCTGAGCAGGTTGTCGCCGGGCTCGGCCCGCAGCCGGTCGATGTGGCCGTCCAGCCACGCGTCGAAGGCGCGCAGCCCGTCGTCGACCTGGCGGAACTGCTTCCACGACAGGCCGAAGTCGAGGCTCGGCGCCGCGGCCGCACCGAACGCCAGCACGCGCGGGCGGTCGGCCTCGGGCACGCCGAGGATCTCGGCGATGACCGTGACCGGCAGCATGGCGCAGTACCGCTCGACCAGGTCGACCGGGCCCTGCGACGCAGAGAGACCGTCGAGCAGCTCGGCGGCGATCTTCTCGGTGCGCTCGCGCAGCTGCTGGACCGCCTTGACCGTGAACACCCGCGTGACCAGCTTGCGGTAGCGGGTGTGCTCGGGCGGCTCGACCACCAGCAACGACGGCGGCGAGACGGGATGCACGGCCTTGGTGGCGGTGCGGAGCGCGACCTTGCCGATCGGGTTGTCGCCGTACATCGGGTTGCCGGCGCGGAAGTCGCCGCTGGAGAGGACCTCCTTGACGAGGTCGTGGCTGGTCGTCACGTAGCCGAGCTTGCTGCCGTAGACGGGGCCGGCCGCGCGGAGGTCCTCGATGGCGTCCCACACGTCGCCGCCCTGCTTGCCGGCTCTGATCAGTCGCGCCTGCAGGTCACCTCGCCGGGCCGCGCTGCGGACGAAGACGGAGAGGAACCCGTGGGTCACGCCCCAGTGCACCCGTCGGCGCGCCCGGTCTCGCACGGTCAAGGCGGTCGCATCCTGCATGGCGGCAGGGTAGTCCTGGGTTGTCCACAGGGTGACGGTGCGGGTGTAGCGCACGCGGCTCGGCGGGTAGTTGACTCGCCAGCGTCCTCGACTCGAGCGGAGGTGTGGCATGCGTCGGCCACCGGTGCTCGCGGCTCTTGCTGCCCTGGTGCTGGTCGCTGGGTGCGGGGGTGATCCGAAGCCGACCCCGATCGCGCGGCCCACGGCCAGCCCGAGTCCTTCGGCGTCGGCGAGTGCGACGCCTCCGGCGTTGCCGGCCGCTGCAAAGCGCAAGATCGCGCGCAGGAGCTGACGCCTTCGCTGCGGTACTACGTCGATCTCTGATCAACTACGCGCGGTCGACGGGCGACTCGACAGAGCGCTCTGCGCGCTGCGTACCTCGAGCAGTGCATCAAGTGCTGAGCGCTTCGCTGATGGCATCGACGAGACGTCTACGCAAGCGGGCGGCCACGATCAAGGGTGGCGGTTGGCACGCCGTCGTCGCATCAAGTACTACGGCATCCGGACGAGGTCGCTACTTCGTGGACGCTAACGTCGATTCAGCCCCACAGGAGTACTGAGACCCGGACGCGGACAAGCCCGACAAACTTCCCAGCGAGCGCAAGAATCGTTGCAGCGCGTTCAACCTGACGCTGGTCTGCTCGAATGGGTGGGCGGTCCGAGCTTGGATCCCGCAGACTCGTGATGCCTGCTCTGTCGCACGTCGTTGCCTCGTCGTGGCGCCTCGCGTCGCGCATGGCCGATAGCGCTGACCGTCCGGCACCGCGACAGGACGCGTCTGGATGCATTCCGCAGCATCAGATCGGCGGCGCGGATCCGCGATCAAGGCGCCACGACGGCCACTCGCGTCGCGGCCTCAGCCACCGCCTCGACTTCGAGTGGCGAAATCCCTGCAGCAGCGGAGCACAACGCGGCCGGGACAGGCCCAGCCGACCTGCCCGCAGAACCCTGCCCTCCGGGTCAAGAGGTCTATCGCCTCTGGCAGGTCGCGCCACCGCCGGCGACGCCCGGTCCGCTGGTCTGCTCGGGCAACGGACGCCGCCAGCGTTCGCCGCCGCACCGCAGGTCACCGAGGCGATGGTCCTGGCCGCGTTCCGGCGGATCCCACTCCCCCACCTGAAGTCGCACAGCCAGCCGGCGAACAAGACGTTGATCAACTTCGACACGATCTTCTTCACCGATGCCCAGCCGCTGACCCGGAACCTCACCCTGCTGGGGCAGCGGGTGCGGCTGGAGATCCGGCCGAGCCGGTTCGAGTGGGTGCACGGCGACGGGACGACCGCGACCACGGCAACGCCTGGGTCGCCGTACCCGGCGAAGGACGTCGTCTACCGCTACTCCGACGCCCATCGCACGGTCGACCACCGCGTCGTCGTCACGTGGAGTGCGCGCTGGTCGCTCAACGGCGGCGCGCTGCAGCCGGTCGACGGCACGGTGACCACGTCGGGTCCGGCCACTCCCCTGCGGATCGCCGAAGCGAGTCCGGCCCTTTCCGGCGAGGGCCACTAGGGCTAGGTTGCCGCTCGTGCGGCGACCATCGACCTCCTCGAAGCTCAAGCTCGCCTACGTGGCCCTGGCAGCCACCGACACGTGGCTCTCCGGGCACGCCTCACGAGCGGCGCACCGGGCACGGTTCGTCACCAAGCCGCTCCTGATGCCGGTGCTGTCTGCCTCGCTGGCCACCAACGAACGCGCCACCGGGTCGCCGCTGCGGACGAGCACCCTGATCGCCCAGGCCGGCGGCTGGGGTGGCGACGTGGCTCTGCTGGGCGCAGGCACCAAGCCGTTCCTCGCCGGGGTCGGGTCGTTCGGCGTCGGGCACGTGGCGTACGTCGCCGGCTTCCTGCGACGGCGTGACCACGCGCCGGTCCGCTCGGACGCCAGCGTGCGCGTCATCGCCGGTACCTGGGCCCTGACCGCGCCGGTGATGGCGTTCCTGGCCGGGCGGCAGAAGCGCGAGCTCGGCGGACCGGTGCTCGGGTACGCCACCCTGCTCGCGGCGATGGCCGCGGCCGCCTCGCACCTCGACCCCACCGTGCCTGCGTCGGCACGCCGGTTGACCGCGGCTGGGGCGGCGCTGTTCATGGTGTCGGACTCGCTGCTGGGCTTTCGCCAGTTCGCGCTGACCGACCCGCCCCCGGCGCTCGAGACGGCCGTGATGACGACGTACACCGCCGCGCAGTTCCTGCTCAGCGAGGGCGCTGCCCGGGCGTAGCCCATGTAACGCGGTGTTCTTGACGGTTAGCACGCGGAGTACCACTTGTTCAGCGTCAATAACTCCGCGTTACATGCGGGCCGGCGCGCGTGCGTCCGGGGCAGACGAATGGGGTGGGACCTTGGAGGAGGTCCCACCCCATTTCTTCCCCAGTGCCGGCGACCCGGGTCGAAGGGAATCGCCGGCACGTCTGTGAGCCGCAGTGAAGCGGCAGGTGCTCAGCCCTTGGGGATGGCGAGCTTCTGGCCCTCGGAGATGGTGGCCGACGGGAGCGAGTTGAGCTCCTCGATGCGGTAGACCATCTCGCGGATGTGACCGGGCCGAGCCACCTGGCCGGCGATGTCGTAGAGCGTCTGGCCGGGCTGCACCTCGACGACGCGGACCGGCTCGGGCGTGCCGCCGGTGAGGGTGGCGGTGGCCCAGCCGCCGAAGGGGATCATCAGGCCGAGGGCGATCGCGAGGAAGAGCAGGACGAGGGCCGTGCGACCGCGGCGGGTGAGCCGTGCGGGGGCAGCGGCCTGCGGGGCGCCCTTCGAGACGGTCGCTGCGCGACCTCCTCAGGGACCAGGACGGGCTCGACCACACGCAGGGTGGGGCGGGCGTCGTACTCACGGGCGTCGTACTCGGGACTGATCGTCAGTGCGCTCATCGTTCAACCTCTTTCGGGGAAGTGCCCGACCGGGTGGCCGGGCAGTGGTTGCGACCCCTGCTGTTTTTCGAACTACTCAGTGCTGACTCGATGTCTATCGGCGAGGTCTGACAGTTTCGGCGAGACCCGGTCGAACAGACGTTCGTTCGAACACATGTACGACGGTAGAGCAGGTGTTCGAACGACGCAAGAACGTATGTTCGAATCGTTATTCGGACACGCCGTTCGAACAGGTGTTTGAAGTGACCCCGGAACTGGTCTACGTTCCACCCATGGCGACTCGCGAGCAGAAGAACCAGCCGACGGCCTCCCGAGGGGGCCGTGGATCGGTCTCGGAGCTGCCCGACGCGGCCCCCGACAGCACCGGCCTGACCCCCCGCCAGCAGCGCATCCTCAACGTCCTGCGCGAGGCGATCGAGAAGCGGGGCTACCCGCCGAGCATCCGCGAGATCGGCGAGCTGGTCGGCCTGACCAGCTCCTCCAGCGTGGCCCACCAGCTGCGCGTGCTGGAGCAGAAGGGCTTCATCAAGCGCGACCCCAACCGCCCCCGCGCCCTCGAGGTGTTCATCCCCGAGCTGATGGCCGCTCGACGGGCGATCGCGGACGCCGACGACGCCGACTTCGACCCCACCGGGATCGGCGACGCCGCCCCGCTGGCCACCAACGTGCCCCTGGTCGGCCGGATCGCCGCCGGTGCGCCGATCCTGGCCGAGGAGCAGGTCGAGGAGGTGTTCCCGCTGCCCAAGTCGCTGGTCGGCGACGGCACCCTGTTCGTGCTCGAGGTCTCCGGCGACTCGATGGTCGACGCGGCGATCTGCCACGGCGACTACGTCGTCGTACGCAAGGAGCAGACCGCGGAGAACGGCGAGATCGTGGCCGCCCTGCTCGACGGCGAGGCCACCGTGAAGACCTTCCAGCGCAAGGACGGCCAGGTCTGGCTGCTCCCCCACAACGACGCCTACGACCCGATCGACGGCACCTACGCCACGATCCTCGGCAAGGTCACCGCGGTGCTCCGACGGGTCTAGTCCACACTTCGGACGACATAAAACCCCATTTTAGGGATTTCCTACCGTTAAATAGTTATAAGCACGACCATTAGGACGTGCCCCGCCGTGCCCTGTGCTTCACCTCCGTGGCCGCGATCACGATCGCGGTGCTCAGCGCTGCCCCGGCACTGACCCAGTCCGCGCCCGCCAGCGCCGCCACGCAGACCGGGAACCAGGGCGGACAGCCCTCCGCGACCCGGATCATCCCGCGCCGCACGCACGGCGCGCAGGCCGTCAAGGCGCTCGGCGACCACCTGCCTGCCGTGGCCGCCCGCAGCGGCTGGTCCAGCACCAAGCTGCGCTCGGTGCTCAGCACCGACCCCACCGCCTACGTCTCGCCCGAGGGCGACGTGTACTACCAGGAGGAGGAGCCGGCGGAGTCCGTGACGAGCACCGTGGCCGCCGCCAGGGCGACCATCGCCCCGGCACTCCCCACCAGCCAGACCTTCAAGCTGCACAGCCGCTCGAGCGCGACCCGCAAGATCTTCCTCGACTTCGACGGCGCCACGGTGAGCAACACCGGCTGGAACGGCACCGGCGTCGGGCAAGGTCGCCAACGGCAGCCACACCGGCTTCAACCTCGACGGCTCGCCCAGCAGCTTCAGCACCGCCGAGCAGGGCTACATCCAGGAGGTCTGGCGCCAGGTCTCCGAGACCTACTCGCCCTTCGACGTCGACGTGACCACCCAGGACCCGGGGGTGGCCGGCATCGTCCGCTCCTCCTCGTCGGACCTGAACTTCGGCACCCACGTGGTGATCACCAGCGAGGCCGCCCCGCGCACGGCGCTGTGCGGCGGCACCTGCCTGGGCCTCGCCTGGGTCGGCACCTTCGACAACGTCGACGCCAACGGCTACTACCAGCCCGCCTGGGTCTTCGACTACAGCACCAGCTTCGACCCGATGATCATCGCCCAGGCGGCCGCCCACGAGACCGGCCACACCCTCGGGCTCTCCCACGACGGCATCAAGACGGGCAGCACGACCAACCCGTACTACGGCGGCACCTCCGCGTGGGGCCCGATCATGGGCTCCTCGATGAACCGGGCGGTGAGCCAGTTCAGCAAGGGCGAGTACACCGGCGCCAACAACAAGCAGGACGACCTGGCCATCATCGCGTCCAACGGCCTGCCGCTGCGCGCCGACGACTGGGTCGGCACCAACGCGCTGGGCGACGAAGACCTCGTACAGCGTCAAGGGCGTGATCAACACCAGCGCGGACGGCGACAACTTCTCCATCTCGCTGCCCTGCACCACCACCCTGGACGTCGCGGCCGACGGGATCGGCGCCGCGTCGGCGCTGGACATCAAGCTGACCGTCTCGAACGGCTCCGGACAGGTGCTCAAGACCAGCTCGCCGGCGTCGGGCTACACCGGACGCGTGCCGGTCTCGACCGGCATGGACGCCTCGGTGAGCATCCCCGACGCGCACGGCACCTACGTGCTGCGCGTGGAGGGTGTCGGCAACGGCAACCCCGCGAGCGGCGGCTGGTCCGACTACGACAGCCTCGGCCAGTACACGCTCACCTCGAGCGGCTGCGCCGCGACGGCGGGCACGTCCGGCACGGGTACGTCGGTGGCACCGACCGTCATTCCCCCGCGCCACGCCCCGTCCGCCCCCCGCCTCGGCTGGGTGACCTCGGGCTCGCCCAGGGGTCCGGTGACGGCCGCCGTGCGGTGGTACGCCCCGACCAGCACCGGCGGCAGCCCGGTCAAGTACTACCGCCTGCAGGCACTGCGGCTGAACTCCCACCAGCGCGTGCAGCGCACGATCACCAGCGGGTACATCAAGGGCAACGTCCGTGGCGTCACCGTCCGCCTGGCGAAGGGGAAGTACCGCTTCCGCCTCGTGGCCATCAACGCCGTCGGCACCTCGCGCTGGTCGAGCACCTCCCGCATCGTCAAGGCTCGCTGACCCCGTCGCGGGTCAGTCGCCGGCGAGCCGCTCCAAGGCACGTCGTACGACGTCACGGTCGTCGGTCTGCCACATCGGCGGCAGGCTGGCGCGCAGGAACGAGCCGTAGCGGGCCGTGACCAGCCGCGGGTCGAGGCAGGCGACCACGCCGCGATCGGTCGCGGTGCGGATCAGCCGGCCGGAGCCCTGCGCCAGCAGGAGTGCGGCGTGCGTGGCGGCGACGGACATGAACCCGTTGCCGCCGGCCTGGTCGACCGCGCGCTGGCGCGCCGACATCAGCGGGTCGTCGGGCCGCGGGAAGGGGATCCGGTCGATGATCACCAGCTGGCAGGTCTCCCCCGGCACGTCGACGCCCTGCCACAGGCTGAGCGTGCCGAACAGGTTGGTGTGCGGGTCGCCCACGAACTGCCGGGTCAGCTCGGGCAGCTGGGCCTCGCCCTGCGCCAGCGTGGTCAGGTGGGGCAGCGCCTCGCGGACGTGCTCGGCGGCGGCCTCGGCGGCCCGGCGGCTGGAGAAGAGGCCGAGCGTGCGCCCCTGGGCCGCGTCGACCAGCTCGGTGATCTCGTCGAGATGAGCCTGGGTGAGCCCGTCGCGACCGGGGGCGGGCAGGTGCCGGGCGACGTACAGGATGGCCTGGCGGTGGTAGTCGAAGGGCGAGCCGACGTCGATGCCCTCCCACACCTCGCCGCGCTGCGACACCTCGAGCCCGAGCGAGGTCGCCATCGTCTCGAAGTCGCCGCCGATCTTGAGGGTGGCGGAGGTGAACACCGCGGTCTTCTCGCCGAGCAGCCCCTCGCGCATCGGCCCGGCCACGTCGAGGGGCGCGACGCAGAGGTAGCTGCCGCCCCGGTTGCGCTCGCGCTCGCTGATCCAGAGCACGTCGCGGTCGGAGCCGGCAGCCATCCGGTCGGCGATGACGAACAGGTCCTGGGCCCAGCCCTTGGCCTGGGTCGACGTGGCGTCGTCGCCGGTGTCCTTCGGGAAGGCGGAGACCAGCGCGCGGGCGGCGTCGCGCACCAGCACGAGCGCGTCGGCGAGCTCGGTCGGGACCCGGTCGATCCGGCCCGGTGCGCAGTCGTCGATGGCGTCGCGGAGCACCTCGCCGGCGTCGGCCAGGTCGTCGGCCTGGTTCTCGTCGATGTGCCGCTGGGCCCGACGGGCGGCGCGATCGACGTCGGCCGCGGAGAGCTCGTCGGTGGCGGCCTGGGTCACGCGGGCGACCAGCTCGTGGGCCTCGTCGACCACCACGACGTCGTACTCGGGCAGCATCGGGACGCCCTCGACGGCGTCGATGGCCAGCAGCGAGTGGTTGGTGACCACCAGCTGGGAGCGCATCGCGCGCTCGCGGGCGCGCTCGGCGAAGCACTCCGCGCCGTAGGGGCACTTGGCGGCGCCGAGGCACTCGCGGTGGCTGACGCTGACCTGTCGCCAGATGCGGTCGGTGTGGCGGGGCGCGTTGTCGCGCTCGCCGGTGCCCGCCCCGGTCGCCTCCTCCTCGACCCACTCGCGCAGCGCGACGACCTCGGCGCCGGTCGAGCCCTGCGGCAGGTCGACGAGGGTGCCCTGGTCGTCGGGCACGCCCTCGCGCACCCGGTGCAGGCAGGCGTAGTTGGAGCGACCCTTCAGGACGGCGTAGCTGGCGGCCTTCGCCTCCTCGGGCTCGAGCGACTCACGCGCCGCCTCGAGCAGGGCCGGGATGTCGCGCTCGACGAGCTGGTGCTGCAGCGCGAGGGTCGCGGTCGCGACGACGACCCGGTCGCGGTGGAGCAGCGCCGGGACGAGGTAGGCCAGCGACTTGCCGGTGCCGGTGCCGGCCTGGACGAGCAGGTGCTGCTTGTCGTCCATGGCCTGCGCGACGGCCTCGGCCATCGCCACCTGGCCGGGACGGTCCTCCCCGCCGAGCGCCTCCACCGCGGCGGCCAGCACCTCGCGGACCCGACCCGGCTGCTCGACCACCCGTGCAGCCTAGGAGACGGGGCCGACGTACTTGCGGGGCGGCTGTCGGCTGTGGGCGACCGCGCTCATGTAACGCGGTGTTATTGACGCTGAGTGCGCCCGTCGTACCGCTTGTTCAGCGGCAATAACTCCGCGTTACATGAGAAGTCGCGCGACTCAGAACTGGACCTGCGGGGCGTGCTCCTGGCCCTCGGGGGCGTTGTAGAAGTCGCGCTGGTGGACGTTGGCGATGCCGGAGAGGAACATCCAGGGGATCGTCTGGACGAGCTTGTTGAGGGTGGCGACCGCGTCGTTGTAGTACTGGCGGGCGAAGGAGATCTGGTTCTCGGTCTCGGCCAGCTGCTGCTGGAGCGACAGGAAGTTCTGGTTGGCCTTGAGGTCGGGGTAGTTCTCGGCGACCGCGTTGACGTTGGCCAGGGCACCGGTCAGCTGGGCGTCGGCGGCCGCCTTGGCGGGTACGTCGTCACCCTTGGCGGCGTCCTGCACCGCGGCGCGGGCCCTGGTGACCTCCTCGAAGACGCCCTTCTCGTGCGCGGCGTACCCCTTGACCGTCTCGACGAGGTTGGGGATCAGGTCGGCGCGACGGGTCAGCTGGACGTCGATGCCACCGAGGGCCTCCTGCGCGCCGATGTCGCTGCGCTTGAGCTTGTTGAAGCCGATGACCCCGAAGGCCACCAGCGCCACGAGGATGATGATCACGATCACGAGCACGGTCATGGGTTCTCCTTAGTCGCAGCGGATTGTGTCAGGTAGAGCGCTCACCAGGAGCCACCCCCGCCGCCTCCGCCGCCGCCCCCGCCGGAGAAGCCGCCGCCGCCACTGCTCGACGACGAGCTCTGGGTGGCCTGGTACGCCGAGATCGCCGAGCTCACCGTCGAGGAGAAGTCGTCGGCCATCGACGAGGCGAACGAGCCGGCGGCGTACCCGGTGCCCCACGAGCCGACGTACGACGGGTCGGGCGGCAGCTCGCCGGTCTCGAGCCGGTACTTCGCGGCCCACTGCTCGGCCACGCCGAAGGCCACCGCCCAGGGGATGTACGCGGTGTAGAGCTCCTTGCGCCCGGAGAAGTCGAAGCGGGCCTCCGCGGAGTCCGTGGCCAGGATCCGGCGGAACCCACCGATCCGCGACCACAGGTCACGACCCGCGGGCGTGCGCTTCGTCGAGGCGCCGGTGAGCAGGGTCTCCAGGGCGAAGACCGCGAACAGTCCCGGCACCAGCGCGAGGACGGACATGTCGAAGGGGTTCTTCACCGCGATGAAGACCGCGAGTGCTCCCGCGCCCAGCACCAGCAGGCTGCCGAAGCTGCCCATGCCCGCGGTCACCACCAGCCCGTTCTGCCGCGCCCAGCTCTTCGTCGCCGCCTCGAACTGCGCCAGCGCCGTCTTCAGCTTGCTGCCCGCCGTGACGCTGGTGTCGGCGGTGAACGACCCACCGGGCACGTCGAGGCTCTGCGCGGCGTACGCCGAGACCGGGTCGAGCTTCTGCCAGGCGTCCGGGCTTCCCGCGTCGGTGATCGTCCACCCGGAGGAGTGGTCGAGCGTGGTGGCGCCCTTCTCGGCGGTCTGCATGATCGAGGCGACGAAGGCCTCGCGCGGCACCCGCTCGCTGTAGACGTAGAGCGCCTCCGCGGGACCGATGCCGTCGGGCGGCGCGTACATCAGCGGGAACGGCGGCGTGGACTCGCGGCTCTGCCGGCCGAGCAGCAGCCCGAAGGCTCCGGCGAGCAGCGCCAGGAGGAGCACGATGAGCAGCGCGGGCTCGCTCGAACCCAGCACCGCCTCCAGCCGCAGCGGCCAGCCGGCGCGGTCCTGGGCGGGTGCGGGGATGTCCATCCGGGTCTGCAACGTCACCGGGGTGTGCGGCGCGAGCCCACCGGTCCTGGTGACCAGGGTGCGGGTCCCGACGCCGCGGACCACGCAGCCGGTGCTCGCCCCCACCCCGACGGCGCACCGGACGTCGTTGCCCGTTGTCGGGCAGGTAGACGGTCAGCGTGGACTGCTCGATCGGCATCTGCCAGCCGCCCGGGATCAGGTTCCAGTAGAACTGCGAGCCCTTCCCGCGCGACGAGAGCACCCCGTCGACCGAGTAGCGGATGACGTAGGTGTGCTCGCCGTCCATGGTGGTGTCGGCGGAGCCGATCTTGACGTTGCGGTAGCGACCGTGGCCCTCGCGCAGCACCTCGAACGGCTCGGCGCGCCCGTCGCGGGTGACCGTGATGTCGTGCGGGACCAGGCGCACCCGGTCGTCACTGGGGTCGGCGAGGTCGAAGAACCGGAAGATGCCGTGCTTGTAGACCGGGTAGTAGACCTGCAGCGTCTCGACCACGTCGAGCCGGCCGTTGCTCCCCACGGTGAACTCGGCGCGGTAGTCGTTGATCCTGGCGACGTCGGTGTCCGAGGAGCCGCTCCCCCGCCCGTAGGTGAGCGCGGGGAAGAGCACCAACCCCCCGAGGATGACCAGTGCGACCAGCCACACCAGCCATCGCCTCATGGCGGGAGGTTACTGACTCGCGGCCTCTCCCGGGGGGAACCCTTGCGGGTGGCCTAGCGCGCGAACGACTCCAGCTCGCCGGCGAGCGCGTCGCCGACCCTCGCCTTGACCAGCGTGCCCTCGGGGGTGTGGTCGATCGAGATCACCTCACCGTGGTCGTGCACCTTGCTGACCAGGTCGCCCCGGTCGTAGGGAATCAGCGCCGCCACCTCGACGGCGGGGCGCGGCAGGTCGGCCTCGATGGCGGCGCGCGCCTCGGCGATGCCCTCCCCCGTCCTGGCCGAGACCACGACGGAGTGCGGCTCGCGCTGGCGCAGCCGGGCGAGCACCAGGTCGTCGGCGATGTCGGCCTTGTTGATCACCACCAGCTCGGGCACGTCGTCGGCGCCGATCTCGGCGAGCACCTCGCGCACCGCGACCAGCTGGCCCTCGGGGTCGGGGTGGGAGCCGTCGACGACGTGCACGATCAGGTCGGAGTCGGCCACCTCCTCCAGCGTCGAGCGGAAGGCCTCGACGAGCTGGTGGGGCAGGTGCCGGACGAAGCCGACGGTGTCGCTCATCGTGTAGATCCGGCCGTCGCCGGTCTCGGTACGACGCGTCGTCGGGTCGAGCGTGGCGAACAGGGAGTCCTCGACCAGGACACCGGCGTCGGTGAGCCGGTTGAGCAGCGAGGACTTGCCGGCGTTGGTGTAGCCGGCGATGGCCACGCTCGGGATCTCGTTGCGGCGGCGCGAGGACTTCTTGGTGTCGCGCGTCGTCTTCATGTGGGCCAGGTCGCGGCGCAGCTTGGCGATCTTGGTGTTGATCCGCCGCCGGTCGGTCTCGATCTTGGTCTCACCGGGACCACGGCCACCGATGCCGCCGCCCTGCGAGCCGACGCGGCCACCGGCCTGGCGCGACAGGTTGCCGCCCCAGCCGCGCAGGCGCTGCTTCATGTAGTTGAGCTGGGCCAGCTCGACCTGCGCCTGGCCCTCCTTGCTCTTCGCGTGCTGGGCGAAGATGTCGAGGATCAGGGCGGTCCGGTCGACGACCTTGACCTTCACCTTGTCCTCGAGGTTGCGCAGCTGGCTGGGCGCGAGCTCGCCGTCGAGGATCACCGTGTCGGCGCCGCTCGCCTTGACGATCTCGGCCAGCCCCTCGACCTTGCCGCGGCCGATGTAGGTCGCCGGGTCGGGGGTGTCACGCCGCTGGTAGAGGGCGTCGAGCACCTGCGAGCCCGCCGTCTCGGCCAGCAGGGCGAGCTCGGCCATCGAGTTCTCGGCGTCCTGCAGCGTCGCGCCCTGCACCCACACGCCCACGAGGACGACCCGCTCCAGCCGCAGCTGGCGGTACTCGACCTCGGTGATGTCCTCGAGCTCGGTGGAGAGCCCGGCGACGCGGCGCAGGGCATGGCGCTCGGCCAGGTCCATCTCGCCGGCGGTGTCGTCGCCGGCCTCGAGGTCGGGGTAGCCGTCGTCGGCACCGTCCCAGTGGTCGGTGGCGGCCAGCTCGCGGGCGAGGTCGAAGTCTTCGGGTGCGTTCGTCATACGCACTCCAGACTAGGAGGGCCGGCAACCAATTTCCGAGAACGGGTGGTGCCGCCCGCGCGCACCAACGAGACTCGGAGCATGGCAGGAGTCCGGTTTGGCACGAGTCTGACCTATCTGGGGGTGTACGTCGCGGCCTTCCTGCTCGGCCGGCTGACCACCATCCCGGGCTCGGGACTTGCCATGTTCTGGCCCGTGGCCGGGCGTCGCCGCCCTCTGGATGCTGCGCGGCACCACGCGCGACCAGGTCTCCTTCGACGCGCTGCTGCTGTTCCTGTCGACCACGCTGCTCGTCCTGGGCTTCGGCAGCACACCGCTGACCTCGGCGATGTTCGGGGTGGCCAACCTGGTGCAGGGATTCGTCGTACGCGTGGTCACCGCGTGGTTCGCGCGGACGCCGATCACCGCCGACCTGCGGCCCGGGATCAGCAGCGCCAGCGACCTGCTCGAGCTGGGCGCCGGGACGCTCGCCGGAGCCCTGCTCAGCGCCCCCATCGGGACGGCAGCGGTCTGGATCAACACCGAGCACTGGTCGACCCTGACGTTCTCCACCTGGGTGATCCGCAACGCCTGCGGCGCCTTCGTGGTCGCCGCTTCCGTGCTCGTCATCCTCAGCGCGCTGCGTCGTGGGCTCGGCAGCTCACTGGTGGAGGTCGTCGCAGGTGAGTCCCGCCCCCATGCCCTCGCCGAGCTGTTCGCCGCGCTGGCCACCACGCTGGGGACCGGCGTGCTCGTGTTCACCACCGACGACCAGCTGCCCATCGGGTTCCTGCTGATCGCGTCGTCGGCGTGGATCGGCTTCCGATTCACCCCACTGGTCGGCGGCCTGCACACGCTGGCCTTCGGCAGCCTGGCGGTGGTCTGCACCCTGCAGGGCTGGGGGCCCTTCGGGACCATCGCGGACCTCTCGATCCGCGCCATCGTGGTGCAGCTGTTCGTGATGGTGACCGCCGTCATCACGCTGATGCTCTCCCTCGGCGTCGCCGAACGTGCGCGGCTGACCCAGCGGCTGCGCGCCTCCGAGGTCCGCGCCAACGCGCGGGCCCAGATGCTCGACGCGGTGACGCAGGCGATGATCGACGGGCTCGCCGTGCTCGACTCCCGGGGCGAGGTGGTGCTCAGCAACGCGGCGGCGCGCGCCTACGCGGGACCGCCGGATCGGCCGCAGACCTTCTTCAACCTCGACGGCAGCGAGATCCCGGAAGCCGAGCTCCCGGCCACGCGAGCCCTTGCGGGCGAGGTGGTCACCCCGACCGACCTGCTCCGGATCGACCCGTACACCGGGGCGCAGCAGGTGTTCTCGATCAGCGCCGTACCGCTCTACGACTCCCACCGCGGCGCGGACCCGATGGCGGTCATCCTCCTCCACGACGTCACCCGCGAACGCGCCCAGACCCGGGAGCTCGAGGGGTTCGCCGGGGTGGTCGCCCACGACCTGAACAGCCCGCTGGCCGGGCTGATGAGCTGGGCGGAGATCCTCGACGAGCAGCTCGACCACATGGACGAGGACGCGACGCCGGCGCGCTCGAGCCTGGTGAAGATCTACCGGTCGGCCGACCGGATGAAGCAGCTGCTCGGCGACCTGCTCCTGCTCACCCGCGCTCGCAGCTCCGAGCTGCAGCTGAGCAGCGTCTCGCTCGACGAGCTCGTCACGGATGTGGCGCGCGACGCGACCGACGGCGCGACCGGGCTGCAGCCGCGCATCGAGCACGGCCCGCTGGGCCACGTCAGGGTCGACGAGACGCTGGTCTCGCAGGTGCTCAGCAACCTGATCAGCAACGCCGTGAAGTACGTCGCGCCCGGGTGTCCAACCGGTCGTCAAGGTCACGGCACGACCCGTCGGCGACATGGTCGAGATCCGGGTGAGCGACAACGGCGTGGGCATCCCGGCCGCCGACCAGGGCCGCATCTTCGACAGCTGGTTCCGCAGCGACAGCACCAGCCGCCTCTACCCGGGCACCGGGCTCGGCCTGTCGATCTCGGCCCGCGCGGTCGAGCGCCACGGCGGCACGATCTCGGCACGTGCCGGTCTCGACGGGACGGGCACGATCTTCACCTTCACCCTGCCGGCCGACACCGCGCCGCAGCTGCGGATCGCGCCGGAGCCCGCCGCCGAGGAGCAGCCGGATCAGCGCGAGGGACGCACCACCAGTGCCGACCCGCCGCCCCGTCGTACCGGCTCCGACACGGCGGTCAGCTGACCGCCGCTGCCGAACTCGATCCCGGTCGCCGCTCCGATCTCGGCGGCTGTCGTGCCGGGCTCGCCGGCCGGAGCGAGCGTGTGGCCGAGTGCACCGAGCGCCCCGCCGTACCGGTCGATGAAGGGCTGCTCGGCGACGACCGCCGCCTTGTTCTGCTGCGAGCCGCGCGGTGCCGCCACCGCCTCGGGCAGCGTCATCCCGAGGTCGAGCCGGTTGAGCAGGATCTGCAGCACCGTGCCGATGATCGTGGCTCCACCCGGTGAACCCACCGCCAGGTAGGGGCGTCCAGCCTTGAGCAGGATCGTCGGTGACATCGACGAGCGCGGCCGCTTGCCGCCCTGGATCCGGTTGGGGTCGGTGCGGTCGTAGGTGGCGTCGTAGCTGAAGTCGGTCAGCTCGTTGTTGAGCAGGAAGCCGCGGTGCGGGACGACCATCCCGGAGCCGCCGGTCTGCTCGATGGTCAACGTGTACTCCACGACGTTGCCCCACCGGTCGGCCACGGTGAGGTTGGTGGTGTGCCGGTTCTCGGTGTCCGGTGCCGCCCGCCCGGCCGAGGACGAGGTGCCGCAGACGCCGTCGTAGCTGCGCACGTTGCCGGCAGCCACGGGCTTGGCCGCCGCGTGGGCCGGGTCGATCTGGCACGCGCGCTCGGCAGCGAAGCGGTCGGAGAGCAGGGCACCGAGCGGCACCCGGACGTACGACGGATCGCCGACGTAGGCGTTGCGGTCGGCGAAGGCCAGCGCGCTCGCCTCGAGGTAGTGGTGCAGCGCCTGCACCGGCGTCATCGAGCCGAGGTCGAAGCGCTCCATGATGTTCAGCGCCTCGCCCACGGTGCTGCCACCGCTCGAGGACGGCGCCATCCCGTAGACGTCGAGCCCGCGGTAGCCCACGTGGGTGGGCGCCTGCACCTTCGCGCGGTAGCGGCGCAGGTCTCCCGGCCGCAGGTAGCCGCGCGGGACCGGCAGCGTGGGCTTCCGCACGGTCCGCGGGTGCCTGCGCCAGGTGGGCGATCTGGCGACCGAGCTTGCCCCGGTAGAACACGTGCGTGCCGCGGCGGGCGATCATCCGGTACGTCGCCGCGAGGGCGGGGTTGCGGAAGACCGACCCGACGGCACGCGGGTGCCCGTGCGGCAGGAACAGCCGACGGCTGGCGGGGAACTGGGCGAACCGGTCGGCGTTCTCCGACGTCTGCTTGTTGAAGGTCGTGTCGACCACGAACCCGCGGCGGGCCAGCTGGATCGCCGGCTTCAGCGACCGCGCCAGGCTGCGGGTCCCCCACTTCCGCAACGCCTTCTGCCAGGTGGCCAGCGTGCCGGGCGTGCCCACCGAGACGCCGCTCGTGACCAGCTGCGGGGTGAAGTTGTAGGGCTGGTGCGTGCGCGGGTTGTTGAACGCGAGGTGCGGCATGCTCCGCGGCGCCGTCTCGCGCCCGTCGATGGTGTGCACGCGGTGGGTGCGCGCGTCGTAGGCCACGAAGTAGCCGCCCCCGCCGATGCCGGAGCTGAACGGTTCGGTCACGCCGAGGGCGGCGGCCGTGGCCACGGCCGCGTCGACGGCGTTGCCACCCCGGCGCAGCACCTGCAGGCCGACCCGCGAGGCCTCCGGGTCGACCGAGGTGACCGCTCCGCCGTACCCCACGCTGGTCGCGGTCTTCTTGGTGTAGTGGCCGCGCGGCCGGCGCACCGCTGGTGCCGCGCTCGCGGTGGCGACCGGTACGACGCCGGCGAGACCGGCGGTGAGTGCGGCCGTGGCGGCCAGGAACGTACGTGTGCGCGGCATGACGCCTCCCGAGAGTGGAGCCCGGCCTCCATTCAAGACACGGATGGTTGACGACCGCAAGCGGTGTTTGCCCGCACCCACCTCGGGTACGCCGCACCCATGAGCGATGCCCAGAACAGCTCCGCACCCACCCCACCCGGCGGCCCCCAGCGACAGGACGCGGCGGGTGACGGACTCGACCACCACGACACCGGCGTCGACCACGAGTCGCGGGCATCGCACGAGGACGACCACGACGGCACCATCCCGATCGACGAGGAGCAGTCGCACCCCGAGCCCGACCAGGAGGAGGATGCTGAGCAGGTCGAGAACGCCGAGACCTCCCAGGACCAGCCCTCGGAAGGGTGAGCGCGATGAGTGAGACGCCGGAGTCGGAGACCCCCGAGACGCCCGTCAGCGAGTCCGACCCCAACGCCGACAGCCCCGAGGGCCTGGCCGGCGGCATGGGAGTCAGCAGCGAGCGCACCGGCACCGTGCGTGGCGGCGACGAGCAGGTCACCTATGCCTCGGCCCCCACGCACACCGATGCGGAGGAGGACGGCGCCCCGACCGGCGACGACGTGCCACCGGAGCAGTCGGCGTTCGACGGTCGCCCCGAGGTGCAGCCCGACAACGACGTACCGCCCCATCCGCACGACCCGGACAAGAACCCCCGTCACCTGGGCAACTGAGATGGCGCTCGACGTGGACGGCCTGGCCGCCCGCAACGAGGAGTGGCGGGAGGCCATCGAGCAGCGCGACCAGGAGCGTGCCGCGGAGATCCTCGACGCGGACTACGCGCTGGTCCTGGTCCACCCGGCGCCGGCCACGGTGCCCCGAGCGCAGTGGCTGGCGATGCTGCCCGACTACGTCGTGCACTCGTGGGACGTGCGCGAGCAGCGCGTCGAGGTCGAGGGCGACGTCGGGCTGGTGTGCTCCCTCGTCGACATGCGCGCCACCGTGCTGGGCGAGGACCGCAGCGGGCCGTTCGTCATCACCGACACCTGGCTCGCGCGTGACGGCGAGTGGCGGGTGTGGCGCCGGCACTCCGCGCCGTTGAGCGCCGGCCCGATGCCGGGCGGCAGCTAGCCGATCATCTCCTCGCGCGTCCGCAGCATCTGCTGGGCGGCGGGGATGCGCGCCAGCATGGCGTCACAGATCTCGGCCAGCTCGACGAGCTGCTCGCGCGACAGCGCGTCGACCACCTGCTCGCGCACGTGCCCGACGTGGCTCGGGGCCGCCTCCACGACCTTCTCCCATGCCGCTCGCGGTCAGGACGGCGTTGGTCGCGCGCCGGTCCTCGGGGCAGGGCCGGCGCTCGACGTACCCGCGGTCCTCGAGGCGGCTGACCACGTGGCTGAGCCGCGGCAGGGTCGCGTTGGTCAACGTGGCCAGGCCGGTCATCCGGAGCACCCGGCCGGGAGCCTCCGAGAGCATCGCGAGCACGAAGTACTCGAAGTGCGAGAGGTCGGCGTCGCGTCGCAGCTGCGCGTCGAGCACACCCGGCATCAGCTCGAGCAGCATCACGAAGCGCAGCCAGGCGGCGCGCTCGTCGGCGTCGAGCCAGCGGGGTTCCATGGCGGCATCCTAACCAATGGTTGACGTTACAAGCATTCTGTGCGACTTTAGTTGTACCTACAACTTATGGAGACAGCATGACGGACGTCAGCATCATCGGCAGCGGCACCATGGGTCAGGCGATCCAGGGCATCGTCGCGAAGGGCGGTCACTCGGCGGAGCTGGTCGGCCGCGAGGGCGAGATCACCGGCGACATCGTCGTGCTCGCCGTCCCCTACCCCGCCGTCGACGACGTGATCGCGCAGCGCGGCGACGCGCTGGCCGGCAAGGTCGTCGTCGACATCACCAACCCGCTGAACTTCGAGACCTTCGACTCGCTCGTCGTCCCCGCCGACGGCTCGGCCACCGCCGTGATCGCCGACAAGCTCCCGCAGTCGACGGTGCTCAAGGCGTTCAACACGACCTTCGGCGCCACCCTGGCCTCCGGCAACGTCGGCCCGCTCACCACGACCGTGCTGATCGCCGGTGACGACGACGCGGCCAAGTCGCAGCTCGCCGGGATCGTCGAGGCCGGCGGTCTCGAGGCCATCGACGCCGGCGCGCTCTCCCGTGCCCGCGAGCTCGAGGCGATCGGCTTCCTGCAGATCAAGCTCGCCGCGGGCGAGAAGGTCGCCTGGACCGGTGGCTTCGGCGTCGTCGCCTGACTACTTGGGGGGCATCCGGATGCCGCCGTCGACGCGGATCGTCTCGGCGTTCATGTAGGAGTTGGTGACGCACTCGACCACCATGCTGGCCAGCTCGTCGGGCTGGCCGAGGCGCTTGGGGAACAGCACGCTCTCGCCGAGCTTGGCCTTGAACTCCTCGGCCTGCTCGCCCTCGCCGTAGATGGGGGTGTCGATCAGGCCCGGCGCCACGGTGTTGAGCCGGATGCCCGCCGCGGCCAGGTCGCGCGCGACCGGCAGGGTCATCCCGACCACGCCGCCCTTGGACGCGGAGTACGCCGCCTGGCCGATCTGCCCGTCGAACGCGGCCACGCTGGCCAGGTTGACGATGGCACCGCGCTCGCCGCTCTCGGTGGGCTCGTTGCGGCTGATCGCCGTACCGACCAGGCGGACGCAGTCGAAGGTGCCGATCAGGTTGATCGCGATCACCTTGGTGAAGGCCTCGAGGTCGGCGGCGGAGTCGTAGCTGCCGTCGCGGCCGACCGTGCGCTGGGCCCAGCCGATGCCGGCGGAGTTGACCAGGACGCGCACCGGGCCGAGCTCCTCGGCCTGGTCGATCGCGGCCTTGATCTGGTCGGTCTTCGTCACGTCGACGGGCGCGAACACGCCGCCGATCTCCGCGGCGAGCGCCTCGCCCTTCTCCTGGTTGAGGTCCGCGACGACGACCTTGGCGCCCTGGGCGGCGAGCTGGCGAGCGACCGCCGCGCCGATCCCGGACGCACCGCCGGTGACGATGGCACTGGCTCCGTTGATGTCCATGCGGGGGATCCTTTCAGGGTCTCGACTTCGCTCGACCGTAGTGGTCGGCCTCTGTCGGCTTTGTCCAGCCAGACGTCAGGGACTACCCGAGATCAGAGGTTGGTGACGCCCTCGGCGGTCAGCACCGCGGGGCCGGTGAGCAGCACGCGGTCGTCCTCGGTCCACACGATCGAGAGGGTGCCGCCCGGCAGGTCGACGGTGTACGGCGTGCCGCGGTCCGCTCCATCGGCAGCGGCGGCCGCGACCATCGCCGCGCAGGCGCCGGTGCCGCACGAACGGGTCTCCCCCGAGCCGCGCTCGTGCACGCGCAGGCCGATGTGGTGCTCGCCCTTGCGCACGACGAACTCCACGTTGACGCCCTCGGGGTAGTGCCCGACGTCGTACCCGGGCTGCTGGCGGAGATCGCCCGCCTCGTCGAGGTGCTCGACGAAGGCGACGGCGTGCGGGTTGCCCATGCTCACCCGGGTCGCGGCCAGCTCGCGCTCCCCCACGCTCACGCGGGTGTCGCCCCGGAGGGACGGCGAGCCCATGTCGACGGTGATCGTGTCCGCGTCGAAGGTCAGCGTCTTGACCCCGCCGCGGGTCGCGATCGGCAGCGGGTTGCGCGGGTCGACGTCGGCGTGGGTGACCAGGAAGTGCCCGAGGACGCGGATGCCGTTGCCGCACATCTCGCTGAGCGACCCGTCGGCGTTGCGGTAGTCCATGAACCAGGTCGCCTCACCGCGCGCCTGCACGGCCGCCGGGTCCTCGGTGGCGTCGGTGCGCACGACCCGGATCACGCCGTCGGCGCCGATGCCCGCGCGGCGGTCACAGAGCAGCGCCACGTGGCCCGGGGTGAGCTCCTGCTTGCCGTTGGCGTCGGGGACCAGCACGAAGTCGTTCTCCGTGCCGTGGCCCTTGACGAAGGGGTACTCGGTCATCAGTACAGGCGCTTTCCGTAGGTGGAGGAGTCGTAGTACTCGTCGAGCTCGGCGATCGTCTCGTCGGGCCGCTCGAGCTGCTGGGCCAGCACGGCCCTGCGCGGTACCCGGGTCGGGTCCCAGGTCTCCGGGTCCCAGAGCTCCGAGCGGAGGAACGCCTTCGAGCAGTGGTGGAAGACCTCGTCGATGTCGACCACCAGCGCCAGCACCGGCCGCTTGCCCTTCACGGCCATGTCGTCGAAGAAGGGCGCGTCGGAGACGAGCCGTGCGCGTCCGTTGATGCGCAGGGTGTCGCCGCGACCCGGGATGAGGAACACCATCCCGACGTGGGGATTCGCCAGCACGTTGCGGTAGCCGTCGACGCGCCGGTTGCCCGGCCGCTCGGCCACCGCGATGGTGCGCGCGTCGATGACGTGGACGAGGCAGCCCGCCGGATCACCCTTCGGCGAGGCGTCACAGGTCCCGTCGACTCCCGCGGTCGCGATCACGCAGAACGGCGAGGCCTGCAACCACTGGACGTCCACGTCGACCAGCGCCGTCCGGTCCTTGTCCCGTGCCGCCGGCGCCGGCTCCCCGACGAGCTCCCGGAGCGCGTCGAGGTCGGTGATCTCCGTCCAGGTCTCGCTCGTGGTCATGGGGCGAGCGTACGGCCAGATAGTCCAGGCACATTCGTGCGTCGCCGGCTGCCCGGAGCCACGAATCGTCCTGGACTATCGGGGTGGGGGGCCGACCTCCGGGTGCACGCCGAGGTAGATGCTCCAGGGCTCGCCGTCGGGGTCGCTGGGCATCGCGGCGATCTCGTCGAGCAGGGCCTGCAGCCGCAGGCGGACGTCCTCGCGGTCGGCGTCGTTGAGGCGGAAGCCGAGCCGGGCGCTGTCGAGCTTCTCCGGGGGCAGCGCGGCGATCTCCTGGAGGAACGTCTCGAGCATCAGGTCGCGCTGGCCCACCCGCGCGTCGTCGCCGATGGAGACGTAGAAGGACTTGCCGGAGGCGAGGTACGGGCGCTCCCGCGAGCCGCGAGGGCCGCGCCGACGAGGCTGCTCGATCAGGAACCCGGTGTCGACGAGCGTGCGGACGTGGTGCAGCACCGAGGCCGGGTCGCGCCCCAGCGCCTCCGCCATCTCCTTGTTGGTCCGCGGCTCGTGCAGGGCCAGGCGCAGGATCCGCAGGCGCAGCGGCGAGGCCAGCGCCTTCGACTCCGCCTCGTCGGCCACCCGGCGCGCCCAGACGCGGCGCACCGAGCCCTCGGGCAGAGGTCCGTACGGCGCCGGGACGAGCGGCTCCTCGGCGGACTCCGCGACGTCGGACATGCCCGAACCATAACCGATTGATCTTTCCCAATCAGTGAGTCAGGATGCTGCCATGTCCCTCGAACCTCCGGCCCCTCCCGGCACCGCGGGAGTGACCGAGCCGGAGTCGGAGCCGCTGCGGCCGGCGCGCGGCGGCCTCTTCCGCCACCACGACTTCCGGCAGCTGTTCCTCGCCAAGGCCACCAGCTCGGTCGGCAGCCAGCTGACGGGGCTGGCCCTGCCCGTCCTCGCCGTGCGGGTGCTGGGCGCCGACGCCTTCCAGATGGGCCTCCTGGCCACCTGCGAGTTCCTCGCCTTCCTCGTCATCGGACTCCCGGCCGGTGCCTGGGTCGACCGGTGGCGCAAGCAGCGCGTCCTGGTCGCGAACGACCTGATCCGCGCGGTAGCGCTTGTCTCGGTGCCGCTGGCGTGGGCGCTCGGGGTCCTGACGTTCCCCCACGTGCTGGTCGTCGCGCTGATCGTGGGTTGCTGCACGGTGTTCTTCGACGTGGCCGACCAGAGCTACCTTCCCGAGATCGTCGACGCCCACAAGATCGGCGAGGGCAACGCCAAGCTCCAGGCCGCCGAGTCGGTCGCGACCATCGCCGGGCCGGCCGTCGCCGGTGGCTTGATCAAGCTGATCGGCTCGGCACTCACCCTCGGCCTCGACGCACTCAGCTTCCTCGGCTCGGCCCTGTTCATCCGGCGCATCCGCCACGTGGACGAGCCGCCGTCGCGGGAGGACCGGCGCCCGCTGGTCGTGGAGATCCGGGAGGGGTTGGCCTTCGTGGTCAAGGACCCCCTGCTCTGGCGCATCACCGCCTGCACCTCGTTGTCGAACCTGGTCAGCTCGATCTCCGGCGCGATGCTGGTGCTCTACATGCTGCGAGCTCGGCGTCGACGCCGGTCAGCTGGGGGTGGGATTCGCCATCGGCGCCGTCGGCGGACTGCTCGGCGCCCTCCTGACCACCCGGGTCACCGCCTGGCTGGGTGAGGGGCGGACCATCCCGATCTCGGCCATGCTCTACATCCCGGCGCTGTTCCTGATGCCCTTCGCCGGCATGGGGATCGCCCCCCTCCCGGCCCTGGCCGGCTACATGCTGGTGAAGTCCTTCAGCGCCGTGGTCTACAACGTGACCCAGGTGAGCTTCCGGCAGCGGCTGTGCCCGCGTCCGATGCTGGGCCGGATGAACGCCTCCATCCGGTTCCTGGTCTGGGGCGTGATGCCGATCGGCGGCTTCCTCGGCGGCGTGATCGGCCACCAGTACGGCCTCCGGTCGGTGTTCTGGATCGAGGCGATCGGCTCGATCGTGGCCGCGCTGCCGGTCGTCCTGTCGCCGCTGATCCGGATGCGCGACCTGCCCAGGGAGCTCGACCGACTCAGCTCGGACCCGGCCTGACCAGCGCGAGCGCCCGCTCGACGAGCTCCGGGTCGTCGTACGGCAGCCAGCCGACGCGTCCGTCCGAACGGTTCCAGCTCTCCTGGCGCCGGGCGAACCGGCGGGTGCCCACGATCGTGCGCTCGAGCGCCTCGGCCTCGGTGGTCTCGCCGGCGAGGAACGCGAGCACCTGCTGGTAGCCCAGCGCGCGGCTCGCCGTACGACCGTCGCGCAGGCCGTGACCCAGCGAGGCCGCGGACCTCGTCGACCAGCCCGAGCTCCCACATCAGGTGCACCCGGCGCTCGATCCGCGCGTCGAGGACGTCGCGCTCGATCTGCACGCCGATCTGCACCGCGCCCGGGTAGTGGTAGCGCAGGTCGGGCAGGGCCGCCGTGAACGTTCCGCCGGTGATCTCGACGACCTCGAGTGCCCGCACGACGCGCCGGCCGTTGCTCGGCAGGATGCGGCTGGCTGCCTCCGGGTCGACCTCGGCGAGCCTGGCGTGCATCGCCTCGGTGCCGACCTGCTCCAGCTCGGCCTCCAGCCGGGCGCGGACGACCGGGTCGGTGCCCGGGAAGTCGAACTCGTCGAGCACGGCACGCGTGTAGAGCATGGACCCGCCCACGAGGACGGGACAGACCCCCCGGTCATGGCAGTCGGCGACCACCGCGCGCGCCCAGCGCTGGAACTCCGCGACGGTCGCCGGCTGGGTCACGTCGAGCACGTCGACGAGGTGGTGCGCGATGCCGCGCCGCTCGGAGACCGGGAGCTTCGCCGTACCGATGTCCATCCCGCGGTAGAGCTGCATCGAGTCGGTGTTGACCACCTCGCCGCCGAGACGCTCGGCGAGGTCGAGCGCGAGTGCGCTCTTGCCGGCCGCGGTCGCGCCCACGACGGCGATGACACGCCCCGGCGTCAGGTCGCTCGACACGCTGGCTAGTTTGACAGGTGGCCCGGCGGGTACGCCGTCGGCCAGAGACGTGACGGACATCGACTGCACGAGAGGCAGGTCATGACCCTGTTGCTTGACGTGGCCCAGGACCCATCGACACCGACGACCGACGACCCGGAGCGGCCCGGCCCGGACGGGCCCGAGGAGCCGGACACCCCCACCGATCCGAAGGAGCCCAAGGCACCCTCGGGTCCGATGAGCGGCGCGACCACCCGATGAGCCGACCCGACATCGGCGAGAAGCCCGAGCCGCACGAGGACCCTCCGCCGGACGAGGCGCCGGGCGGTCCGGCCGACCGGATCGACCGCGACCCCGACGACTTCCCGATCGCCACGCCCGACCAGCCGCAGTCCGCGCAGGTCGAGGACGACCAGGTGCCCGACGAGATCGAGCAGCCCGAGGAGGTCGACGAGGAGGAGCAGGAGGATTCCGACGACAGCACCGAGGAACCCGCCTGACCCGCTCCCCGGCATCGGGGAGGCAGACACCCGGCTCTGGCAGGCGGGCTGGGGACAGGCGCGTGAGTTCGCTCCGGCCACCGAGCGCGACGGCGTGCTGGCCGTCGAGATCGGCACTCCCGGTCGTGGGGTCGAGTACGTCGTCCTGGACGCGGACGCGCACCCACGACGGATCGATGCCGCCGCGCAGGCAGCACTGGGTGCGAGGGATCCCTGGGTCACGGTGCCCACCCGCGACGACGGGCGCACGAGCGACCGCCTGCACGAGCACGGCCTGCGAACGCCGGCGCTACCCGAGTGGATGATGTCGATCCGTCTGGACGCGCAGCGCCGCACTCCCGTTCCCGAGGGCTACGTCGTCGAGCACGACGTGACCGACGCCGTCGTACGGCTGCGGGTGCTCGCGGACTCCGGTGAGCTCGCCGCGTCGGCGCAGCTCGCGGTGGTCGAGGACTGCGCCGTGCCCGACAAGGTGGAGACGCTGGCGGCCCATCGCCGACGTGGCCTCGGCGGCGCGATGATGACCGCGCTCGCCGACACGGCGGTCGAGCTCGGTGCGCGTCGCGGCCTGCTGATGGCCTCGACCGAGGGCCGGGCCCTCTACACCGCGCTCGGCTGGGAGACCCTCTCCCCCGTCGTGGTCGGCCGGCTCTGGGACTAGCAGCCCTGCGTCGCCGCGAGAGGAGCGGGGACGCCGACGGTCGGCAGGCCGAGCGAGACGCCGGTCGGTGTGGGCGCGGTGCGGGCCTCCCAGGCGTCTCCGGCGCGGGTACGACGCAGCGAGCGGACCGGGCCGTCGGCGACGAGGTGGTGCGGGGCGCCGTAGCTGACCACGACCTCGACCATGTCGCCCGGACGGACCTCGACGGCGTTGCCGGCCTCGTCGACGGGCGTGAAGTGCACCAGCCGGTTGTCGCGCGCGCGACCGGAGAGCCGGTGGGTGGCGGCGTCCTTGCGCCCCTCTCCCTCGGCGACCATCAGCTCGACGGTGTGGCCCTCGAGCGCGCGGTTCTCTGCCCACGCGACCTCGTCGGCGACCGCGACCAGCCGCTCGTAACGCTCCTGCACGACGGCCTTCGGGATCTGGTCGGGAAGGGCGGCAGCGGGAGTGCCGGGGCGCTTGGAGTACTGGAAGGTGAAGGCCCCGGAGAACCTCGCCCGCCGGACGACGTCGAGCGTGGCCGCGAAGTCCTCCTCGGTCTCGCCGGGGAAGCCCACGATGATGTCGGTGGTGATCGCGGCGTCGGGCATCGCGGCACGGACCCGCTCGATGATGCCGAGGTAGCGGTCGACTGCCGGTAGGAGCGCCGCATGTTCTTCAGCACCCGGTCCGAGCCGGACTGCAGCGGCATGTGCAACGACGGCATCACGTTGGGCGTCTCGGCCATCGCCTCGATGACGTCGTCGGTGAACTCGGCAGGATGGGGCGAGGTGAACCGCACCCGCTCCAGGCCGTCGATCTCACCGCAGGCGCGCAGCAGCTTCGAGAACGCCTGGCGATCGCCGAACTCGACCCCGTAGGCGTTGACGTTCTGCCCCAGCAGGGTCACCTCGGTGACGCCCTCGGCGACCAGCGCCTCGACCTCGGCCAGGATCTCGCCGGGGCGGCGGTCCTTCTCCTTGCCGCGCAGCGCCGGGACGATGCAGAACGTGCAGGTGTTGTTGCAGCCGACGCTGATCGACACCCAGGCGGCGTACGCCGACTCGCGCTTGGTCGGCAGGGTGGAGGGGAAGACCTCGAGCGACTCGAGGATCTCGACCTGGGCCTCCTCCTGGACCCGCGCCCGCTCGAGCAGCACCGGCAGCGACCCGATGTTGTGGGTGCCGAAGACGACGTCGACCCACGGCGCCTTCTCGGTGATGGTGGAGCGGTCCTTCTGGGCGAGGCAGCCGCCGACGGCGATCTGCATGCCCGGCCGCTTCGCCTTGACCGGGGCGAGGTGGCCGAGGTTGCCGTAGAGCTTGTTGTCGGCGTTCTCCCGCACCGCGCAGGTGTTGAACACGACCACGTCGGCCTGCTCGTCCTCGGGCGCGGCGACGTACCCGGCGTCCTCGAGCAGCCCGGTCAGCCGCTCGGAGTCGTGCACGTTCATCTGGCAGCCGTAGGTGCGCACCTCGTAGGTGCGTGCCGGGGAGGTGGTGAGCCGAAGGTGCGGAGGACGTGTTCGAGGGTCGTGGCGAGCAGCTCGTGCGTCGCCTCGCGGGTGGCCTCGTCGCGCAACCACCGACGGGTCGCGGCCCGGTTGAGACCCGTCCAGCACTCCAGCGCATAGCGCAGTCGTGCCGAGTCGACAGCCATGTCCGAGTGTAAGGCCACGACTTGCACGACCGCCCGCCGCACCAGCTCGTCGACCACCACTCCGCACGTCTGTGTCCGAGATGTCCTCGCCAGGTGCGATCGTGCCGAGGTAGATCGTTCGGTTCGCCCCAGTCCAGTCGAGCCAACGTGACACTGAATCCGCCACTCGCGCTCGCGCGCTCCGTCCGACCTTTTGCCGAAGGTCTTCCTCGCGTCCGTCACCAAGCCGCTCCAGCAGCGCCAGGTAGACCTCCTTGCGACCACCGAAGTAGTGGTGCACCAGTCCTCGCGCGACACCATCTCTCTTCGCTATGTCCTCGATCGTGACCTCGTCATAGCCGTGGTCGGTGTCGGCTCATCGCCGCCCAAGGGTACGGCGCTGAGGGGCCTGCCTCCCAACCGAACGGGCCAGCCAGGGATCGGCCGCCCAGGCCAGCGCGGGCACGAGCACCAGGGCGAGCAGCGCCGCCGGTGCGAACCACGCCACGTGCACGGCGGGGTCGGCGACGGCGGTCAGGCCGAGCACGCTCAACGTGGCGAGGAGAACGTGCTCGGCCCGAGTCGTGAGCCGGGCACAGGCCAGGAGCGGCAGTGCCCAGAGGAAGTACCAGTAGTGCAGCGCCGGGATCAGCAGGGTCGCGGCCAGCAGCACCAGCGCTCCCCCGGTGATCGCCGCGGAGTCGTCCGGGACCGGACGGCGCAGCAGGATCCACAGCACGACGGCCGCGAGCGCGACCAGCCCGAGGTGCTCCAGGTTCCGCTCCGGACGCAGCTCGCGCACCAGCCGGGCACCCGTGGGACCGCGGGCCAGGAGGCCCAGGCGCACCCAGTGGCCCAGCACCGCGGTCGGAGCGAGCCGGGCCACCTCGTGGGCGCTGCGCACCAGGCCGTGCGCCCAGCCGAGCCCGAGACCGGAGGCGGCGCTGAGACCGAGCAGGGTGGCCACTGCGGTGAGGAAGACCTGTCCGGCTCTTCGCAGGCGTGCGGCGACGGACGCCTGCGGCACCAACGAGAGCAGCACCACGCCGACCCCGATCGCTCCCCCCGGCACCTTCACCGCGGCCGCCGCCCCGGCGAGGGCGGCACCCCACCACCAGACCTCCCGCCGGGTCACCGCGAGCGCGGCGGCCATCAGGCCCACGAGCACCAGGTCGTTGTGCAGCCCGCCGATGCCGTGCGCCACCACGAGCGGGCTGGCCAGGGCGATGGCCGAGGCACGCCCGGGGTCGGCGCCCGCTCGTCGGGCCAGCGCAGGAACCGCGAGCGCGAGCAGTACCAGGCCGACGTACGCCAGCAGCCGGTTCGCCACCAGCAGCTGCCAGGGGTCCGAGGTCAGCCGGGAGAAGGCACCGCCCCAGACCAGCGGCACCGGCCCGTACGGCGAGGTGACCGAGCGCCAGACCGGGTCGACCCCGGACCGCAGCGCCGCGGGAAGGACGGACGGCGTGACCACGTAGGGCGACCAGCCGTGGCCCGCGAGGTACCCGGTCGCGACGTAGCTCCAGCCGTCGTTGCTGAACAGCGGCGGCGCAGCCACCAGCGGGACCGTCCAGGCGAGCTGTCGCCAGCCGCGCCAGACGCACCCCGCCGGGATCACCGGTGACGCGCCGGACGAGGGAGAGCCATGCCCAGGTCAGCAGCACCAGGCCGCCGGCGGCGACGCTCAACCCCAGGGCGAGGTGGTCGGCGCCCTGCCGCCACGGGAACAGCAGCACCCGGCTCTGCGCCGGCACCCTCGCGTAGGTGAGGCCGGCGAAGACCAGGAGCGCCGAGCCGAGAAGTCCGCGCAGCAGGATCCACCGCACCGAGCGAGCGTTCTCACCGGCGGATTGAACCTCCGCTGAACTACCTGGCGACGGGTCAGGTCACTGGTGGAGGTGTCGTCCGCGACGATCACGATCGGCTCAGGCAGATCCTCGGCCGGCCGTGCGCCACGACCGTGTCGGCGCGCGTGGTCGCCTTGGGCTCGGTCCAGAAGGTCTTCGCCGGTCTCGGGACCCGGCGCGGGCTCGGCCTCGATGACGACCGGCTCTGGGCAGGTCGGCCGGGTCCGGCGGCTCTGGCCAGGACCTTCTCGGCGACCGGGGCGGTCCCTCTCGATGCCGGGTGGGCCGGACGACTTCCTGCGTCGTCTCCGTCACGACGTCCTTGACCTCCGCGGCCTTGTCCTCGATGCCCGGGCGCACGTCGCTCTTCTCGTGGTCCGGATCGCTCAGCGCTGCTCGGGCAAGGCGCGGATCCGGGTGCGGACCAGGCCGATGCCGGCGCCAGCGGTCCCCTTCACGAAGCCGACCACGGTTGGCGGCGGTGCCGTCGGGTGGCGGGCGGCGGTCACGGCGGTGCCGACCGTCCCCTTGGCGATGCTCTCGACGCTCTTGATCAGCGACATGACGCTCCTCCTCGAGGGTTCAGGTCTGTGCCCCCAGCCTCCACCCTTGCAAACGCGGAGGCGGACGGGGCGTCAGGTCGGGCTTCTTCGGTGACCCAGAGCCGGATCACGCCTTCGATCACCACGGTGCCGTCGGTGCGCACGCCCCGGACACGCACGGGTACGTCGGGCTCGGTGCCGGTCCACTGCTCGGGGTCCGTCTCGGCGATGCAGGTGATGTCGGTGGTGGCCTTGGCGGTGTAGCTGACCTCCATGCCCTTGGGGATCCACCGCTTGTGGGCGGGGATCGAGGCCTCCGCCAGCACGCCCATCGCCGCCTCGAGCCCGTTGCAGAGCGCGATCGCGTGCACGGTGCCGATGTGGTTCTTCACCCCGCGGCGCTTGGGGATCACCACCTCGGCGTGGTTGGGCTCGATCACCGTGAAGCGCGGCCGGATCGTCCAGAAGTACGGCGCCACCTGGCTGAACGCGAAGGAGAAGATCCGGTCGCCCACCACCGGGATCGCGTGGGCCTTCTCGTACAGGTCGACGACACGGCTCATGTCCGTGACCCTAGGTGCCAGTCCGGGGCCGGCAGGTCGGCCTGTGGTGGGACTCACGCGGAGAGCCGGGCGATCAGCCGGCGTGCGTCGTGGGGCGCGTAGCCCTTGATGTCGTTGTCGAAGTAGACGAACCCGTCGCGGCCGTCGCTGGTCCAGCCGCGCAGCTTCTCCTCCCACATCTCCAGGGCGGCGTCGCCGTACCCGCTGGCGTAGAGCTCCTCGTCGCCGTGCAAGCGGACGTAGACGAGCGGACCGATGGCCTGCTCGAAGCGCGGGAACTTGCCGGCCGAGTCGGCGACGACCAGCGCGACGTCGCACTCCTCGAGCACCCCGAGCGCCTCGTCGGACTCGAAGCCCCGGTTGCGCGGCTCGAGCGCGTACCGCAGCGGGCGCTCCTCGACGGTGCCGGACCAGAGCTTGTCGCCGGTCATCTTGTCGTCGTGTCGACCGGCGAGCTCGGCGGCGGCGGTCGTGGTGCGGGGCAGCATCGCGAAGAAGTCGCGCACGACGGCGGCGTCCCAGGCGAAGTTGGCCGGCAGCTGCCACAGGATCGGGCCGAGCTTCGGGCCGAGCGCGAGGATGCCCTGCGCGAAGAAGTTGGCCAGCGGCACCTCGGCGTCGCGCAGCCGCTTCATGTGGCTGATGAATCGTCCGCCCTTGACCGAGAAGACGAAGTCGTCGGGCACCTCCTCGCGCCACTTCTCCCAGCTCGACGGGCGTTGCAGGGAGTAGAAGGAGCCGTTGACCTCGATCGAGGTGAGCTGCGAGGCGGCGTACTCCAGCTCGCGGCGCTGCGGCAGGTCGGCCGGGTAGAAGTCGCCGCGCCAGGGCGGGTAGCGCCAGCCCGAGATGCCGACACGGATGCTCACGAGTGCCTCAGTACCCGCCGGACGTCGATGCTGCACCCGATGACGGTGTCGATCCGGCCGCCGTCCTGCGGCTCGTCGAACCACAGCCCCTGGGTCGCGCCGAGCTTCTCCAGCACCCGCAGGGACCGGCCGTTGCGGTGGTCGGGCGCGGCGAACAGCTCGCGCACGCCGTCGTACGCCGGGACGACGATGTCGCGCAGGAACACCCACAGCAGGCTGGTGCCCAGACCCCGGTCGACGTGCGCGGCCTCGCCGATCACGTAGTCGAAGCCGACGGCGTCGGGATGACCGGAGAGCAGGGCGTAGTCGGGGTGGTCGGCGATCCGGTAGTCCTGGCAGAAGCCGACGGAGCGTCCGTTGACCTCCCACACCCACATCCGCGTCGGGTCCTCGCCGCGCAGGGCGGCTCCGTAGTACCCCGCGACCTGCTCGAGGGAGCGGTTGTCGTCCCACCACGTCGCCACGTGCGGGGCGTTCACCCACCGCGCGACGTCGGGGAAGTCGCCCTCGGTCATCGGCCGGAGCGCGAACGTGTGCACGTCGTCGCGGGCGAAGCGGAGCGGGTCACCGGAGAGGTCGACGGCCAGCACCGGCCCCGCGGTCGCCAGCCCGGCGATCCGGTCGGCCGCCTCCGCCCAGGCCTCGCCGTCCCTGACGTCCGCGCGCGGGACTTCGATCAGCACCCGCCCAGTCTGACTGGTTGGATGCCTCCGTGGACCTGACGACGGAGATCGAGGAAGCGTTCGAGGCCTACCAGCAGGCCGTGGCCGGCATCGCCGCCAGTGGCGAGTGGAGCCGGTTCGCCGACCTCTTCACCGAGGACGCGACCTACGAGGAGCACGCCTTCGGCACCTTCACCGGGCGCGAGGGATCCGCACGTGGTCCGCTTCACCGGGCGCGAGGCGATCCGCGAGTGGGTGCTGGCGACGATGACCTCCTTCCCCGGCAACACGATGGCGTCGTTCCCGATGGCCTGGCACGTGCTGGACGTGCCGACGCGGCGGGTGATCTGCGAGGTGCGCAACCTGATGCCGGACCCCGGTGACGGCTCGGTCCACGAGGCGAGCAACCTGACGATCCTCACCTACGGCGGCGACGGGCTGTGGTCGTGCGAGGAGGACGTCTACAACCCGATGCGGTTCGCGCGGATGGCGACCGGCTGGGCACGCGTCGCGGCCGCGCACGGTCGGCTCAGCACGGAGGGACAGCAGTTCCTCGACCAGATGGGCGGCTGAGCCCCTACTCCGGGAGGTGCAGCATCCTGGTCGAGCCGGTCGAGCCGGTCGAGGAGGTCCTGCTCGGAGCGCTCCGGGGTTTCGCAACGTGCTCGTCGTCCCTCTCGATCGCGACCGCGACCAGTCCGCCGACCAGGGCGCCGGCGTAGGTACGCACGTCCTCGTCGTCCGTGGGCTTGCCCAGGCGCTCGGCGAGAGCCTCCGCGATCAGGGACATCGGCCGCATCAGCTCGGCCAGCATCCCCCGCCGCAGCTCGGGCACCTGCCGGATCAGGTCGTTGCGCAGGGTCTCGAGCTCGAGGGTCTCGGGGTCGAAGTCGGTCATCATCCGCTCGACGGCGTGGCGCAGCGCCGCCGTGGGGCCCATCTCGGGCGGGGCCGTCCGGAACGCCTCGACCACCCGCTCGTCCATGAAGTCGGCGAGGACGACCTCCTCCTTCGTCGGGAAGTAGCGGAAGAAGGTGCTCGGCGAGATCTCGGCCGCGTCGGCGATCTGCTCGACCGAGGTCCCGGCGTACCCCTGCTCGCTGAACAGCCGCAGCGCCTCGCGCTGGATGGTCGCCTTGGTGCGCGCCTTCTTGCGCTCACGGAGTCCGGGTCGCACCGGGGGCCGCGTCGACGGGTTCGGGGGCACGCTCCGATTCTGCGACATCGGCCGCGGCCGATCCGCCAGGCTCGCGCGCGGGCATGAACACAGCGGCGACGACAGCCCCGACCAGGGCGGTGAGGGCCGAGAGCCACAGGGCGGCGTCCATGCCGGAGACGAAGGCGGTCGCGACCGAGTGGGCGAGCGCACCGGAGCCGGACTGGTGGGCGACCACCACACCCGCCTGCGCCGACTCCCGTACGGCGGCGGCGGCGTGGGCCGACAGCCCGTCGGTGTCGACGCTGGTGCGGTAGACGTGGTTGAGCAGGGCACCGAGGGTGGCGATCCCCAGCACGCTGCCGACCTGGCGGAGCGTCTGGACGAGTGCCGAGCCCGTGGCCGCCCGGGGGCGCGGCAGCGTCAGCAGCGCGCTGTTCTGGGCCGCGAACAGGGCCATGCCGAAGCCGACCCCGACCACCGCCGTCCAGCCCGCGCTGCGCAGGTAGGTGTCGTGGGCCGACGTGGTGGCGCCCCACACGAACCCGGCGCCGGCGAGCGCGAAGCCCGTCGTCGCGAGGGAGCGCAGCGAGAAGCGGTGGGCCAACCCGGTGGTGCCCCGCATCGCGAGGATCATCCCGGCCACCATCGGCAGCGTGCGGACTCCCGTGCCGAGCGCGTCGGCGCCGAGGACGGCGCGGTAGTACTGCGGGAGGGTGAACATCACCCCGAAGAGGGTGAGGCTCGCGATGGCGGCGCAGATGGCGCCGTAGCGGAAGCGACGGTCGGCCCAGACGGCGTAGTCGAAGACCGGTTGGACGTCGCGCAGCCGGCGCTCCCAGACGAAGAAGCCGACGAGCACCAGCAGCCCGCCGAGCACCGCGCCCAGCACCACCGGGTCGCCCCAGCCGCGGCTCGGGGCCTCGATCACGCCGTAGGTCAGCCCCAAGCAGCCCGGCGCCGGCGGCAACGGCGCCGAGGACGTCGATCGGCTGACGGTCGGTGCTGGGAACGTCCGCGGGGAACAGCCTGGCCACCGCGACGAAGGCCAGCACGATCGCCGGGACGTTGATCACGAACACCGAGCCCCACCAGAACGCCTGCAGCAACGCGCCGCCGATGATCGGCCCCAGCGGCAGGCCGATCATCGTGGCGAGGCTGAGGACCAGGACGGCGCGCGGCCGCTCGGGCGGGTCGAAGAGGACGACGACCGCCGACATGGCCAGCGGGAGCAACACGGCGGCCCCGAGTCCCAGGAGTGCCCGTGCGGCGATCAGGCTCCCGGCGCTGCCGGCGAAGGCGCACCACAGCGAGCCGACGCCGAAGACAGCCAGCGCTCCGAGGGTGAGCTTCTTGCGGCCGTAGCGGTCGCCGAGCATCCCCGCCGGCAGCAGGACCGCGGCCAGCACCAGCAGGTAGGCGTCGGCGAACCACTGCAGCTGGGCGGTGGAGGCATGCAGGTCGACGGCGATGTCGGGCAACGCCACGTTGAGCACCGTCATGTCGAGCCCGATGACGAACAGCGTGAGCGCCGTCGCCCCCATCGCCCACCAGCGCGCGTTGTCCTTGGTCACGACAGCCATGGCAAACCTCTAGTCACATTGAAACAATAGTGACTAGATAATAGGAGTGACTGTCAGTTTGTGCAAGAACCCAGCTCTCCCGCTCCCACCCACCGGTCGCGGGTGACCACATGGTGGATACATTTTCTCGGTGTTCGCCTCCCTGGGTCGCCTGGTCTCCCGTCATCCCTGGTTCGTGATCCTCGGCTGGATCGTGGTCGCCGTCGTCGTGGTGGTCACCGCGCCGAAGCTCGCCGCCACCAGCGACCAGTCGGAGTTCCTGCCCAGCCACTACGAGTCGATCAAGGCCGCGACGCTGCAGCAGAAGGCGTTCCCGCAGCAGACCACGCCCGGCGCGATCATGGTCTTCGACCGCAAGGACGGGAAGCCGCTGACCGACGCCGACCAGGCCGACGTGCAGAAGGTCGTCGGCTCGCTCGGCAAGGACCTCCCCTCGGTCTTCCAGGGCGCCGCCGCCCAGCCCGCGAGCCAGAACAAGCTCGTGCAGATCGGCGTGATCGGCATGGCGAAGGACAAGAACGCCTACGACAAGCCGTCGATGGACGCGGTCAAGGTGCTGCGCAAGGACGCCAAGCCGCTCGTCGCCGACACCGACCTGCGGCTGGGCTTCACCGGCCCGGCCCCGCAGGCGCTCGACTCGCAGGAGGCCTCCGCCAACGCCGAGGCGATCGTCGGGATCGCCACCGTGGTGCTGATCCTGCTGCTGCTGATCCTGATCTTCCGCAGCGTCATCCTCGCCGTGATGCCGATCATCGTGATCGGGGCGGTCTCGCTGGTGGCGGTCGGGCTGGTCGGGCTCGCCAACAAGGTCTTCGACCTGAAGACCGACTCCTCGATCCAGGTGATCCTGATCGTGGTGCTCTTCGGCATCGGCACGGACTACATCCTGTTCTTCCTGTTCCGCTACCGCGAACGGCTGCGTGAGGGCGATGAGAGCCGGGCGGCGGTCGCGCACGCGATCGAACGCGCGGGCGAGGCGATCGCCTCCGCCGGCGGCGCGGTGATCGTGTCCTTCATGGCGCTCGTGCTCAGCTCGCTGGGCATCTTCAAGTCGATCGGCCCCGCGCTGGCCATCGCCGTGTTCGTCACCGTGATCGCCGCGCTCACGCTCGTGCCGGCGATCGTGGCCCTCCTCGGCACCAGGGTGTTCTGGCCCTCGAAGTCCTGGAAGGTGGAGCCCGAGGCCGCACGGTTCGCCGCCGTCGGTCGCTCGCTGGGTCGGCACCCCGTGCGGTACGCCGTCGCGTCGGGCGGGATCCTCGCCGTGCTCGCGCTGTTCGCCTTCGGCTTCAACCCCAACTTCGACCTCGGCGACTCCGGCGCCCCCTCCACCGTGGAGTCCTCGGTCGCGCTCAAGACGCTGCAGAAGGGGCTCCCGGCCGGGGCCACCGACCCGACCCAGGTCTTCCTGACCTCCGACGACGGGAGCCCGATCGACAAGGCCGATCTCGCGACGTACGGCGAGGAGCTCGGCAAGGCCGACGGCGTGGCCCAGGTGGCGCCCGCCGTACCGAACGCGAAGGGCGACACCGCCCTGTTCAACGTGGTGCTCGACCAGGACCCCACCTCGGACGCGTCGCTCGCCGCCGTGAAGGGCCCCATCCGGTCGACGGCGCACGAGTCTGCCCCGGACGGCACGACGGCCTACGTCGGCGGTACGACGTCGGTGTTCGTCGACTTCCAGAAGGCGATGAACCGCGACTACGCCGTGGTCTTCCCGGTCGCGGCCATCGTGATCTTCCTGATCCTCGCGCTGGTGCTGCGCAGTCTCGTGGCCCCGCTCTACCTGATGGCCTCGGTCGGGCTCGGCTTCGGCGCCACGCTCGGGGCGGCGGTGCTGCTCTTCCAGCACGTCCAGGGCGAGTCCGGGCTGATCTTCCTGCTGCCGATCTACATCTACCTGTTCGTCGTGGCCCTCGGCACCGACTACAACATCTTGATGATCACGCGGCTGCGCGAGGAGACGCGCGAGGGTGAGCCGCCGCGGAGTGCTGCGGCCGAGGCCCTCAAGCACGCCGGCCCGACGGTCGCCGCAGCGGGAGTGATCCTGGCCGGCACGTTCGCCTCGCTCATGCTCGGCGGCAACGCGCTGCTGACCGCGCTGGGCTTCTCGATCTCGTTCGGCATCTTCGTGGCGGCGTTCGTGATGGCGATGTTCTTCACGCCCGCGATCACGACCATCCTCGGACACGTCGCGTGGTGGCCCGGCCACAGCGACGAGAAGGCTCCGCCGGCCCTGTCGGACAGCGAACCCGTCACCGTCGGCGACTGAGCAGACCTCCGGTCGGTCAGCTCTCCAGGTCGGGGTCCGGCAGGTCCGCCTGCAGCTCCTCGCGCACGACGCGGTAGCAGACCGACGGCGAGTGCCCCTTGCGCGCGAGCATGCCGACCAGTCGTCGGGTGGCCTTGTCGTGGTCGAGGGAGCCCACCGAGCGGAGCTTGGCCCGCACCAGGGTCCGGGCCGCCTCGACCTCGTCGTCGGGGTCGACCTGGTCGAGGGTCTCGCGGACCACCTCGTCGGCGACGCCCTTGCGGCGCAGCTCCTGGCCGAGCGCGCGCCGGGCCAGGCCCTTGCCGGACTGGCGCTGCTGGACCCACTCGCGGGCGAAGGCCGTGTCGTCGATCAGCCCGACCTCCTCGAACCGGTCGAGGAGACGGGTCGCGACGTCGTCGGGCACCTGCCGCCCGGCCAGCTTGGTGGCCAGCTCGGAGCGGGTGCGCGCCCGGCCGGTCAGCTGGTCGAGCAGGATCTTGCGCGCCACCGACTCCGGGTCGGCGTCCGGCCCGGTGTCGAGGTCGGAGTCTGGTTCAGAGTCACGATGTCCTCCGCGGGTCACCGGGTTTCGACAGGCTCAGGCCATGACGGCCTTCGCGACCTCAACCACCGGGTTGGCTAGAAGTCGATGCCGTCGGGGTCGATGCCGGGGGCGTCGGCCTTGAACTCCGTGCCGGCCTCGGCGGGGGCGGCCACGGACGGGCCGATGCCGAGCTTCTCGAGGATCTTCTTCTCGATCTCGTTGGCGAGGTCGGGGTTGTCGCGCAGGAAGGCCCGCGCGTTCTCCTTGCCCTGGCCGAGCTGGTCGCCCTCGTAGGTGTACCAGGCGCCGGCCTTGCGGACGAGGCCCGTCTCCACGCCGACGTCGATCAGGCCGCCCTCGCGGCTGATGCCCTGGCCGTACATGATGTCGAACTCGGCCTGCTTGAACGGCGGGGCCACCTTGTTCTTCACGACCTTGACGCGGGTGCGGTTGCCGACCATCTCGGCGCCGTCCTTGAGCGTCTCGATGCGGCGCACGTCGAGGCGCACCGAGGAGTAGAACTTCAGCGCACGCCCACCGGTCGTCGTCTCCGGCGAGCCGAACATCACGCCGATCTTCTCGCGCAGCTGGTTGATGAAGATGGCGGTCGTGTTGGCGCCGTTGAGGGCACCGGTCATCTTGCGCAGCGCCTGGCTCATCAGCCGGGCCTGCAGACCGACGTGGCTGTCGCCCATCTCGCCCTCGATCTCGGCGCGGGGCACGAGCGCGGCGACCGAGTCGATGACGATCAGGTCGAGCGCGCCGGAGCGGATCAGCATGTCGGCGATCTCCAGCGCCTGCTCACCGGAGTCGGGCTGGGAGACCAGCAGCGCGTCGGTGTCGACGCCGAGGTTCTGCGCGTACTCCGGGTCGAGCGCGTGCTCGGCGTCGATGAAGGCCACGATGCCGCCGGCGGCCTGGGCGCTGGCCACGGCGTGCAGGGCGACGGTGGTCTTGCCCGAGGACTCCGGGCCGTAGATCTCCACCACCCGGCCGCGCGGCAGGCCGCCGAGCCCGAGGGCGATGTCGAGGGAGATCGCCCCGGTGGGGATCACCTCGAGCGGGGCGCGGGTCTCGTCGCCGAGGCGCATCACCGAGCCCTTGCCGAACTGCTTGTCGATGTTCGACAGCGCGGCGTCCAGCGCCTTCTCGCGGTTGCTGCTGGAGCGGTCGGTGATGTCCCGGTTACGGAAGTCGGTGCCAGCCATGGGTGTGTCCCTCACGTCTCGTGCGCCGGTCGGCGCGGTTCTCGACCTGGTGTCAGGCCTGACGCTAGGAGCCACCGCCGACAACCTCATCGGTCCGTCCCCCACCTGTGGAGAACCCGGCGTCGACCCCTGCCTGTGGACAGAACCGTAGTACGAACATGTGTTCGATGCCCAGCGCGACACGCGCAGAATCGGCGGACCCCGGTGGTCGGTCCGGCGTCAGCGGTCGCGGGCCGGCAGGTCGAGCTCGGCCCACACGGCACGCCACACGGTCTTGGGCGACTCGCCGGCCGCCAGCGACTCGGCCACCGTGCGGCCGCCCAGGGAGCCGAGGACGTGCATCGAGGCCCACGAACGTGCGTAGGAGGGCCCCAGCGCCTGCTCCATCCGCGCCCAGAACTCCGTCAGTCGATGGGTCAGCCTCACGCGCCCACGTCCCACAGGTGGTGCACGACGTCGTGCAGGTGGTAGCGGCCCAGCGTCTCGACGGTGAAGAACGACCCGTTGCTGCGGCGACCGGTGCGCTGCCACTGGTCCGGGCCCACGGCCGCGTACGCCGCGGCAGCCTCGGCCGCGCGCTCCACCAGCTCGACCGACACCGTCGCGGGGTCCTGCTCGTCGTACCGCTCGGCCACGGCAGTGGCGTCCTGGTCCCAGTTCGCGAAGCCGGGGTCGTCCTGCTCGAGCATCAGGTGGACCCGCTCGGCGAAGACCTGGTGCACGTCGCGGACGTGGCAGGCGTACTCCAGGCGCGACCACACGTGCGGCGCGGGGCGTACGGCGCAGTCGGGGTGGTCGAGGACGCCGTACCAGCCCCGGGTGTTCTCGTGCACCAGGTCGGCCAGCCGCGCCGTGTCGACGCGGGTGGCGTCGTAGCCGCACTCGGGGCACGGGCGCTCCAGCACCCAGGTCCAGTCCTTGTCGTCGGGCTCGATGCTCACGGGCGCATTGTGCCCGCCGTCGGCGACAGTGCTCGCATCGTGTAGACCATGAGGCACGCTCACCGGAAGGTCCCCGATGTCCACGCTGCTGACGACGCTGCTGATCCTGCTCGCTGTCGTGTTCATCGTCGTGGCCGTCCTGCTCCTCCGGTCGACCGACCTGCCCTGGCCGATGATCGGGCTCGCGGCGCTGACCAGCGCCGTGTGCTTCACCGTCGGCGGCGACACCGGCGCCGACCTGAACGGCCCCGACCTGGCGCTGGTGATGGGTGCGGTCGCCGGGGTCGCGACGGTCGCCGCGGCGATCCTCGCGCTCACTCCGCACGACAGGGGCAACGAGCGTCCGTCACGTCTGCCGGTCCTGTTGCCGGCCGTGGGCACCGTGGTCGCCGCCGTCGGCCTGATCATCAGCCTGCTGACGAGCTAGCGCGACCCGGCCCACTGCCGGGCGAAGCGGGTCGTGGGGACGAGCGCGGCCACCGCGTCGGCGTCCGCGACCTCGTCGATGTCCTGCAGCACCTCGATGTCGCGGATCGTGGCACCTGCCTTCTCCAGCGCCACCCTGGTCAGGGTGCAGGTCTCGTCGGTCGACATGGGGACCTCGGCGAGGTGGGCGAGCAGGTGCGGCCCGCCGACGCCGAGCAGCCACCAGCCGCCGTCGTACGCCGGGCCGAGGACCGCGTCGTCCGGCGCCGTGAGCAGCGCGGCTGCCTCGTGGAGGTGGCGCGGGCTCGAGCTGCGGGGTGTCCATGCCGACCTGGACGACCGGCGCCCCGGACGCGGCGGCCGCATCGGCGTGGGCGTGCAGCGAGGCGTTCGGCGAAGCCGTCACCGCGCTGCTCGTGGACGGTCCATCCGCGCGTGGCGGCGACGAGCTCGTCGGCGCGCGCACCGGTGGCCAGGTCGCCGGCGAGGGCGAGGTGGCAGCGCTCGACACCGACCGCCCCGACGCAGGCCTCGAGCGTGTCGAGCAGCGCCGCCGCCGCCAGGTCGGCGGCCAGCTCCGGCCCGACGACGGCGCCGAGACGGGTCTTGGCCTGACCGGGCACGGGCGCCTTGGCGACGACCAGCACGACCGGCTGCGTCACGAGAGGACCCGGGCGAAGTCGCGTGCCGTGCGGAGGGTGCCCATCACCGAGCCCGACACCTTGGACTTCGTGCCCTCGGCGCGGGGGTGGTAGTCGATGTCGCGCTCGACGAAGCGCCACTGGGCCCGGGCAGCGCGCTGCAGGAGCTCGACGGGATAGCCGAAGCGCCGGTCCTCCACGCCGAGGTCGAGCATCGCCTGGCGACGCGACACCCGCATCGGGGCGATGTCGTGCAGCGGCAGACCGATGCGGCGGCGCAGCCACCACAGCACGACCATGTTCCCGGCCCGGGCGTGCCAGGGCCAGACACCACGACGGCTCGGTCGACGGCGGCCGACCGCCAGGTCGGCACGATCCGCGGCCACCTCCTCGAGCAGCGGCACGAGGTCCGCGGGGTCCATCGAGCCGTCGCCGTCCAGCACCGCGACGTACTCCGCCGTGGCGGCCAGCAGCCCCGCGTGCACGGCCGCGCCGTAGCCGGCTCGTGGCTCGTCCACCACGGTGGCGCCCAGGCTGCGGGCCACCTCGGCGGTGTCGTCGCGCGAGCCGTTGTCGACGACGATCGCGCGCATCCCGTCGGGGAGCTTCGCCAGCAGGGGCGGCAGGGCCGGTGCCTCGTCACGACAGGGGATGACGACGTCGCACCTCACCTCCACGTCGTTCACGCTAGTGCCACCTACCCTTGGGCGCGATGACGACCTCCGGCCGCGCACGACTGCTCCCCTTCGCCGGGTTCTTCGTCGCGGTGGCCCTCGCCGGATGGGCGATGGCGTTGCCGGCGATCAGCAGCTGGGACGTGCACGTGCGTCACTTCCCGCCGCTGCACGCCGACTGGGACCCGCGCGTGGGTGTGGGAACGCTCCCGGCCGTCGTCCTCGGTGTCCTCGCCGCGTGGCAGGCGATCCCGATCGCGATGCGACTCCCGTGGCGGCGGCTGCTGCTCGCGTCGTACGCCGCGGGGCTGGGGTGGATGCTCAGCCTCGCCTTCGTCGACGGGGACGACGGCGTCGGCAAGATCCTGGACACGCCGTACGAGTACATGCGGGTCGCCCGCGGCCTGAACGACCTGCCGCACGCGCTGTCCACGTTCGTCGCGCGGATCACCTACGACAACCTGCCCGACGACATCCCGAACGCGAACTGGCCGGTGCACATCGCCGGCCACCCGCCCGGCGCCCTGGTGTTCTTCGTGGCCCTGGCGCGGATGGGGCTCGGCAGCGGCTTCCAGGCCGGCATCGTGGTCACCCTGTTCGCGGCCTCGACCGCGCTCGCGGTGATGGTGACGCTGCGCGCGCTCGGCGCGGAGTCCAGTCGCGCGGAAGGCCGCCCCGTTCCTGGTCTTCGGGCCGGCGGCCGTGTGGCAGTGCGTGAGCGCCGACGCGATGTTCGCCTCGGTCGCCGCCTGGGGCATCGCCGCGCTCGCCGTCGCCGCGACCAGACGCAGCATCGCCTGGTCCGTGGCGGCCGGGCTGCTCCTCGGCTACGCCGTGATGCTGTCCTACGGGCTGCCGCTGATGGGGCTGCTCGCCCTTGCCGTGCTGGTGGTCGCGCGCACCTGGCGCCCACTCCCCTGGGCCGTCGCCGGGGCCCTGGTCGTCGTCGGCGTCTTCACGGCGTACGGCTTCCACTACTGGGACGCGCTGCCGGCGCTGCACGAGCGCCAGTACGAAGGGGTCGCGAAGAACCGCCCGCCGACGTACTGGTGGTGGGGCAACCTCGCCGCCCTCGCCTTCAGCGCCGGCCCGCTCGCCTACGCCGGCGTCGCGGCGCTGTGGTCCCGCAATCGCGAGACCCTCGCCGAGCCCGACGCGACCCGCGCGGTCCGCTGGCTCGCCGGCGCCGCCGTCCTGATGATCGCGGCCGCCGACGTCTCCGGGGCCAGCAAGGGCGAGGTGGAGCGCATCTGGCTGCCCTTCGTCCCCTGGCTGCTGATCACCTGCGGACTGCTGTCTCCTCGGTGGCGACAGTGGGGACTGGTCGCCCAGATCGTGCTGGCCGTGGCCATCGAGCACCTGCTCTTCACCGGCTGGTAGGCCTAGCGCAGCGGCGCCGAGGCGAACTCGGTGATGCCCTCGTCCGGGGTGACCTCGGCCCGGAAGCCGAGGTCGGTGGCGGCCAGCTCGGGCGAGGCGACGATGTGGCGGACGTCGCCGGGACGGTACTCGCCGGTGACCTCGGGCGCCGGGCCGTCGGCCGCCTGCGCGAGGACCTCGGCGACGCGGCGGATCGGGACGGGCGTGCCGCTGCAGACGTTGTACGCCGCGTACGACTCGGGACCACTGCCGAGGACCGCGTCGATCGAGAGGACGTTGGCGCGGGCGACGTCGGAGACGTGCACGAAGTCGCGCATCTGGCCGCCGTCCTCGAAGACCTGCGGCGCACGGCCGGCCTCCAGCGCGGAGCGGAAGATCGCCGCGACGCCGGAGTAGGGGGTGTCGCGGGGCATGCCGGGGCCGTAGACGTTGTGGTAGCGCAGGCCGATCGCGCGTGCGCCCGCCTGCCGCACCCACGCCGCGGTGTAGTGCTCCTGGGCGACCTTGCTCGCGGCGTAGCTGCTGCGCGGGTCCAGCCGGGCGTCCTCGGGCACCAGCTCCCAGCCCATCGCGCGGTCGCACCGCGGGCAGTGGTTCTCGAAGTCGCCGGAGTCGAGCGCCGACCGGGTGCGCACGACGGCCGGCTGCCGGCCGTGCTCCTCGCAGACGTAGCGCCCCTCGCCGTAGACCACCATCGAGCTGGCGAAGGCCAGCGCGTCGACGCCGCGATCGGTCATCGCGGCGAGCAGTGCGGCAGTGCCGAGGTCGTTGTGGCCGGCGTACAGGGGCATGTCGGCGACCTTCACCCCGGCACCGACCATGGCGGCCTGGTGGCAGACGACGTCGACACCGTCGAGCAGGTCCGCCCACTCCCCCGCCCGACGTACGTCGAGCCGGTGCACGCCCTCGGCGTCGGCATCGGGCCCGTGGGCCTCGGGGATGAACGCGTCGACGCGGACGACCTCGTCGCCGCGGGCGGCCAGCTGCCGGTCGATCTCCGCGCCGATGAAGCCACCGGCGCCGGTGAGCAGGACCTTCACGAGTGCGGGCCGGGCAGCTCGAACGGGAGGGTCACGTCGGCCAGCCAGTCGGCACACCCGCAGGGTCTCGACTTCGCTCGACCGTCGGAGGGGTCCGCTCGACCATCTGCGAGGTCCGGCAGCCCGGCGACGACCGAGGCGAGCATCTCCTTGAGCCGGCCGATGTGCTTCTCGAAGAGGGCGAAGACCTGGGCCTGGTCGACCGACTCCTCGGCGCTCACGCCCGCGTCGAGGTCGGTGACCAGCGCGATGGTGCCGTAGCAGACACCCAGCTCGCGGGCGAGGACGGCCTCGGGGTGGCCGGTCATGTTGACCACGGTCCAGCCGGCCTTCGCGTAGCTCTGCGACTCGGCCCGCGTCGAGAACCGCGGGCCCTCGATGACGACCATCGTGCCGTCGCCGATCACGTCGGGCCCGGCCGCGTCGACCAGCGCGGCGCGGAGGTCCGGGCAGTAGGGGTCGGCGAAGGGGGCGTGCGCGGCACCGCGGTCGACATAGGTCTGGACGCGACCGGACGTGCGGTCGACGAGCTGGTCGGGGACGACGAGGGTGCCGGGCTGCGTCTCCGGCTGCAGGCCGCCCACGGCACAGGGCGCCAGCACGCGCTCGACGCCGAGGCTCTTCAGCGCCCACATGTTCGCGCGGTAGTTGATCCGGTGCGGCGGGAACTCGTGGCCCTTCCCGTGGCGGGGCAGGAAGGCCACCGCCTTGCCGCCCACGTCGCCCACCGCGATCGGGGCCGCCGGGTCGCCGTACGGCGTCTCGACGGTGAACTCGGTGGGGTCGTCGAGGAACTCGTAGAACCCGCTGCCGCCGATGACGGCGACGGTGGGGGTGCGGTCCGGCACGGGGGACGACGTCATGCGCCGCAGTCTGGCATCAGCTCAGCAGCAGCTTGTCGAGACGTCGGGCCACGATCACCAGGCCGGCGGTGCCCATCGCCGCGAGGTAGACCACGGACACGGCCGACTCCCAGGTGACCACCCCGGTGGTCAGCTCGCGGACCAGGACCACGCCCCGGTAGAGCGGCGTCGCCTCGATCACCCACTGCAGCCAGGTCGGGAAGGCGCTGAGCGGGAAGAAGGTGGCCGAGAACAGGAACAGCGGGATGGTCGCGAGGGTGACCCACTCGAAGTCCTGCCACGACCTCATGTGCGTCGTCACGGCCATCCCGGCCCCGCCGAACGCCAGCCCGATCAGCAGCGACGCCGGCAGCACCAGCACCGCCCACCACGAGTGCACCAGGCCGAGCGCCATCATGATCAGCAGGAACGCCAGGGAGTAGGTGCCCCCGCGCAGCAGCGACCAGGTCAGCTCGCCGCGCGCGACGTCGCGGGTGGTCAGCGGGGTGGCCAGCATCTGGTCGAAGGTCTTGGAGTACTTCAGCTTGAAGAAGAAGTTGAACGTCGAGTCCAGCAGCGAGCCGTTCATCGCCGAGGCGGCGAGCATGCCGGGTGCGACGAAGTCGGCGTACGGGATCACGTGGCCGTGGTAGTCGAAGCCGGTGATCAGCGCCCCGACACCGACGCCGATCGAGAAGAGGTAGAGCACCGGCTCGAGGAAGCCGCTGAGGAAGATCCACCACGCGCTGCGGTAGACGAGGTAGTTGCGCTGCATGATCAGCCCGGTGGCGCCGAGCGTGGAGAGCCGGCGCGTCCTGGCCTTGGTCGCGGCGTGGGTGAGGACGCTCATGAGAGGAGCCGCCTCTCCAGCTGCCGTACGACGAGCACGAAGCCGGCCACCGCCAGGGCGGTCAGGTACACGACGTGCACGAGGGCCCAGCCCCATCGCATGTCGCCGACCGTGAGCATGCGGGTGAGGTCGACGCCCTGCCACAACGGGGTGAGCTTGGCCAGGAACTCCAGCGGCTGCTCGAGGTTGGCGACGGGGAAGAAGGCCCCCGAGAACAGGAACATCGGGATCATCCCGAGCCGGAAGACCAGCGCGAAGAAGCTCTCGTCCTTGACCGTCGCGGTCAGCGCCATCACCGGCGTGGCGAAGGCCATCCCGATCAGCAGCTGCGCGAAGAAGGCGCCGATGACTCCCGCGACCGAGGTGTAGACGCCGAACGGCACCAGCACCAGCAGGAACACCGCGGAGGTGAGCGCCACGCGCGCCATCACGAACCCGAGGTGGGCGACCACGATGTCGCGCACCGACAGCGGGGTCGCGATCATCGAGAAGTAGGTCTTGTGCCACTTCACCGCGCTCATCACGGGGTAGGTCATCTCGCCGAAGACCAGCGTCATCGACTGGGCCGCGACCATGCCGGGCGCGACGAACATCAGGTAGGACGTCGCGCCCTCCAGCTTGGCCGGGTCGCCCTTGATGAAGCCGCCGAGCAGCACGCCCATCGCCACGACGTAGAGCAGCGGCGTGACGAAGGACGAGATCACGCTGCCCTTCCAGGTGCGGCGGTAGACCGTGAGCCAGTAGTCGGTCAACCGCGGCGCCAGCAGCCGCTCGCTCATCAGCTCACCCCGCGCACGTCACTCGACCAGGGTCCGGCCGGTCAGCCGCAGGAAGACGTCCTCGAGCGAGGAGCGCCGCACCAGCGAGACCTGCGGGTCGAACCCACGCTCGTGGACCTGCGCGATCGCGCGCTCGCCGTCGGCGGCGTAGAGCAGGATGCGGTCGGCCAGCACCTCGACCCGCTCGCCGAGGTCCTCGATCTTCGGCGCGATGGCCTCGTGCTCGCCGAGGCCGAAGCGCAGCTCGGCGACCTCGCGCGTCGAGTGGGCGCGGATCAGCTCGAGCGGTGAGCCGTCGGCGACGATCTCGCCCTTGTCCATCACCACCAGGCGGCTCGAGAGCTGCTCGGCCTCATCCATGTAGTGGGTCGTCAGCACGATCGTCACGCCCTGCGCCTTGAGCCGGAACAGCCGGTCCCACACCACGTGGCGGGCCTGCGGGTCGAGGCCGGTGGTCGGCTCGTCGAGCAGCAGCACCTCGGGCCGGTTGATCAGCGACCGCGCGATGGTCAGCCGCCGCTTCATGCCGCCGGAGAGGTTCTCGACCTTGGCCTTGGCCTTCTCGGTGAGCTGGACGAAGTCGAGCAGCTCCTCGCAGCGGTTGCGCACCTCGGCGCGCGGGAGGCCGAAGTAGCGGCCGTAGATGTAGAGGTTGTCGAGCACGTTGAGCTCGGGGTCGAGGGTGTCCTCCTGCGGGCACACCCCGATGCGCGAGCGGATCTCCTGGCCGTCGGTGGCCGGGTCGAGGCCGAGGATGCGCAGCTCGCCCTCGGTGACCGGCGAGACCGCCGCGATCATCCGCATCGTGCTGGACTTGCCGGCGCCGTTGGGCCCGAGGAAGCCGAACGACTCCCCCCGGCGTACGTCGAGGTCGATGCCCTTCACGGCTTCGAAGTCACCGAAGGACTTCCGCAGCCCCCGGGCCCGGATCATCGAGTCGCCCGAGGTGGTCACGGTCACCGACCCTAGACGGCGCCGCCGACAGCCCGCACCCCGTTAACGGTGCGGGCCGTCGGCGCCCCCTTGCTCGCTCGTCCGATCAGGGACGGGCCTCGTAGACGTTGTTGAACGGCGTCTCGGCGACCCGGCGGAACCGGGTGAACCCGGCGTCGGTGACGACCTGGCGGATCGCCGCCTCCCCGGCCTGCGCACCGAGCGCGTAGCCGCCCGACTGCGACATGGCGTTGGGGACGCAGAGGTACGTCGAGAAGCTGTAGTACACGCGCCCCACCGGGTTGAGGTTCGACTCGACCGTGTCGCCCGCGGCGGGCTCGACGATCATCCAGGTGCCGTCGGTCGACAGGCTGCCGAGGATCCGGCGCGCTGCTCCGAGCGGGTCGCCCATGTCGTGCAGGCAGTCGAAGGTCGTGACGAGGTCGAGGTCACGGGCCTCGATCGACTGCGCACCCGACACCTCGAAGGTGACCCGGTCGCCCACGCCCGCTGCCGCGGCCCGCTCGCGCGCTGCCTCGATCGAGCCCTCGTGGTAGTCCGACCCGACGAACGTGCTGCTCGGGAACGCCTCGGCCATCAGCAGCGTCGAGGCACCGTGCCCGCAGCCGAGGTCGGCCACGCGTCCGCCCTGCTCGAGCCTGGCCTGCACGCCGTCCAGCGCGGGGATCCACTCGGTCAGCAGGTGCATCAGGTAGCCCGGCCGGAAGAAGCGCTCGCAGCCGGTGAACACGTCGGTGTCGTGCTCGTGCCAGCCGAACCCGTCTCCGGTGCGGAACGCCTCCTCGATGTCCTCCTGGGCCTTGAGTGCTCCGAGCGCGAGCTCGAAGGCACCGGGCAGGAAGACCGGGCCGGCGGGGTCGGTCAGCGCGAACGCCTTCTCCGGCGTCATCGAGAACGTGCCGTGCTCGGCGTCGTACTCCACGTAGCCGCTGGCGGCCTGGCCGCGCAGCCACTCCTCGCAGTAGCGCGGGTCGGTGCCGGTGGCCGCTGCGAGCCCCGCGGCGTCGTTCGCCCCCTGCGCGACGGCCCGGTAGAGCCCGAGCCGCTCGCCGAGCAGCACGCTGCCCGCTGCGACGGTGGCGCCGAGGTCGCCGACGACCTGGCCGACGAACGCCATCAGGGCGTCCATGTCGATCGGGGCAGGCTCGGTTGCGCTGTCGGTGGTGGTGGTGGTCTGGTCGATGGTGGTCATCGAGGTGTCCCTTCTGGTGGCACCCGGGTGGATGCTGGTGTGGGACCACGCAACGCCCGGGGTCTTGCAGCCCGGTTGCAACGCGGCTGCAACCAGTGCGTCGTTGGGTGGAGGGACACCGACCGAGGAGGAGCCATGCGGGCACGGGAACCCGACAGCGAGGGGTACGTCGACAGGGACGGCGTGAAGATCGCCTACGAGGTCTTCGGGGACGGACCGACCACCGTCATGTTCTTCCCCGCGGACGTGATCACCGAGGGACGGGCCTGGAAGGCACAGGTGCCCTACCTCGCGCGGCACTTCCGCGTCGTCACGGTCGACCCACGCGGCAACGGGCGCTCGGACCGCCCGACGGACGTGCGCTCCTACGAGGACGTCACCTTCGTCGGCGACGCCATCGCGGTGCTGGACGAGCTGGGAGTCGACAAGGCCGTGCTGGTCGGGGTCTGCGTCAGCGCCTGGCAGTCACTGGTGTGTGCCGCGCTGCACCCCGACCGGGTGCAGGGCGTCGTGGCGATCGCCCCGTGGGCACTGGATCGCACCCCGCACCTGCCCAACCGCGAGGAGAAGAAGAAGCACTTCGAGGAGCTGCCCTGGTCGGAGTACACCGAGTGGTTCTTCGAGCTGACCTGCAACGACCCGCACTCGAGCAAGCTGGTCGAGGACATGGTCGGCTTCGCCTCGGGACAGGACGGCGAGGCGCAGTCACTGATGCTGCAGGCCGACTCCTATCCCGGCACGCCGGACGAGGCCGAGGCGATGCTGCACGACATCAGCAGCCCGGTCCTGGTCATCCACGGCACCGAGGACGTGTGCCAGCCGGTCGGACGGTTCGACACCGTGGTGCAGCACACCGGCGCGGAGCGGCTGGTGCTCGAGGGGTCGGGCCACCTCCCGATGGGTCGCGACCCCGTGGTGGTCAACCACGCGATCAAGGACTTCGTCGACCGCGTCGCCGGCATCTCCCGTCCGGTCCGGCGCTGGGCGCGCGGTCCCGCTCGGCGGCCCCGCGTGCTCTACCTGAGCTCCCCCATCGGTCTCGGGCACGTGCGCCGGGACCTCGCGATCGCCCAGGCGTTGCGGGAGGAGCGGCCCGAGCTCGACATCCAGTGGCTCTCGCAGTCACCTGTCACCGACTTCCTCGAGCGGGCCGGCGAGAGCGTGCACCCGGCGTCGTCGTTCCTCGCCAGCGAGTCGTCGCACATCGAGTCCGAGGCCGGCGAGCACGACCTGCACGCGTTCGCCGCCGTACGACGGATGGACGAGATCCTGCTCAACAACTTCATGGTCTTCGACGAGCTGGTCGGCGAGGAGCACTTCGACCTGTGGGTCGGCGACGAGGCCTGGGACCTCGACCACTTCCTGCACGAGAACCCGGAGCTGAAGCGGGCGCCGTTCGTGTGGATGACCGACTTCGTGGGCTGGATGCCGATGGCCGACGGGGGCGAGCGCGAGGAGTTCCTGACCTCGGACCTGAACGCCGAGATGATCGAGCACGTCGCCCGGTTCCCTCGCCTGCGCGACCGGTCGGTCTTCGTCGGCGACCCCGACGACGTGGTCGACCTCCCGCTGGGGCCCGGACTGCCGAGCGCCCGGAAGTGGACCGAGGAGCACTACGACTTCACCGGCTACGTGATGGGCGAGCGCCCCGCGGCGCACGACCGGCCGGCCCTGCGCAAGCGGCTCGGCTACGGCGACGACGAGGTGGTGTGCCTGGTCAGCGTCGGCGGCTCCGGCGTCGGCCGCGACCTGCTGCACAAGGTGACCGCCTCCTACGACGAGGCGCGGCGGCGTGTTCCCGGCCTGCGGATGGTCGTCGTCACCGGGCCGCGCATCGAACCCGGCTCCCTGCAGGTGCCCGACGGCGTCGAGGTGCACGGCTTCCTGCCCGACCTCGACCTGCACCACGCCGCGTGCGACATCGCGGTCGTGCAGGGCGGTCTCAGCACGACGATGGAGCTCACCGCCAACGGCCGGCCGTTCCTGTACTTCCCGCTGGGGCACCACTTCGAGCAGCAGGTGCACGTGCGCCACCGGCTGGACCGGCACGGCGCCGGACGCTGCATGGACTACGCGACGGCACGACCCGAGACGATCGCCGACGCACTGGTCGAGGAGCTCGGTCGCGACACCGCCTACCTCGCGGTGCCCGAGGACGGCGCCCGGCGCGCGGCAGGGCTGGTCGCCGAGCTGCTCTGACCCAGCGCCACGACGGCGCGCTCGTGGATCGCCGGCCACGACGACGTGGTGGCGGCCAGGAGCGGCGCGAGCAGGCGGGCACCCCGTTCGGGGTCCTCGTCGGCCCACGCTCGCGCCACCAGGAGGTAGGCGTCGACCCCCAGCACCCAGGCGTCGTCGACCGGTGCCTCCACCGACTCGAGCAGGGCGGTGGCCTCGGCGCGAGCCACCGGGTCGGAGGTCGCGACGGCCAGCGGGGCCAGGCAGCTGAGCCGCCAGGCCCGCGCCGTCTCCGGGACGTGGCCGCCAGCCCGCGTCGTGCCACGACCGCCGCTTCGTCGAGGCGACCGGCCTCCACCAGCGTGGCCGCCTGCAGGCCGGCCGTGCCGGCGTACCACCAGGGGTGCGGGGCGGCGCCCGCACGACGCAGGGCCTGCTCGCCGGTGTCGACCGCGGCGTCGAGGTCACCCGCCAGGCGGTGGAGCAGCCCGGCGTGGGCCAGGAAGAAGCCGCCGTAGAGCCGGCCCCCGGTCGCCTTGTTCAGTGCCACGGCGGTGTCGATGCGGGCGAGCGCGGCGTCCCAGTCGCCACGGGCAGCCGGTACGACCGCGCTCTCGAACGCGGTCCACTGCAGCAGCCACGTCGACTGGCGTCGTCGTAGCAGCGGCTCGAGCTCGTCGACGACCTCGGCCATCAAGGGGCCGTCGCCGAGGTAGAAGCAGACCGTCTTGACGGCGTCGAGACCGAGCACGAGCGCGTCCTCGGAGGCGGAGGCGCGGCAGCGGATCAGGTTGCGACGCGCGGTGTCCAACGCGCGGCCGAGCCGCAGGTCGCTGGCCGCGAGCGCGGAGAGCCGCCCCGCGAAATGGGCCTCGGAGTGCCGGTCACCGAGCCCGGAGGCGACCCGGAGCCCCTCCTCGAGGCGTGCGGTGAGCTCAGCGTTCGGTCGGCCGAGTGCCACCGGGATGTCGCCGGCGGCGACCCGCAGCGCGGCCATCTCCAGCCGGCGGTCGCCCACCTCGTGGGCGAGCGAGAGGGCGGCGTCGACGTCGCCGATGGCCTCGGGGTAGCGCGCGGCCGCCTCGTGGGCGCGAGCGCGGGCGAGCAGCACGCGCGTCCGCAGCGAGGTGTCCCCTCCGGCCTGGAGCGAGCGGTCGAACAGGTCGGCGGCGTCGTCGACCGCCGATCGGCCCATCGCCGCGCGGCCCGCGAGCCACCAGCCGTGCGCGGCGCGGTCGGGCTCACCGGCGGCGTACGCGTGGGCGGCCATCGCCTCCGGCCGGTCGCTGAAGGCGTCGGCCGCGCGCCGGTGCAGGGCGGCGGCGAGGGCCGGGGCCAGCGCGTCGTGCACGCTCTCCTGGACCAGGTCGTTGACCACCTCGTACTCCGCGCCGGCACGGTTCATCAGCCGCACCCGCACGAGCTCCTCGCACTCCTGGACGGCGGCCAGCTCGGTCAGGTCGCCCATGTGCGCCAGGCGCAGGGCGTCCATCCGGCCACCGGCCACGCAGGCGAGCTCGAGCACCCGCCGGGTCTGCTGCTCGAGCCGCTGCGTACGCAGCCCGATCGCCTCCGCGAGCGTGCGCGGGACGCCGGACTCGCCCTCGCCCAGGGCACGCAGGGACTCCACGACGCTGAGCGGATGCCCCGCCGTTCGTTGCAGCACCTCCTGCGCACGGGCGGACAGGCCCGCCGCCTCGGCAAGCGCCTGGACGGCGGACGGCGGCAACGGGCCGAGCGGGACCGGCGTCGCGACGTCGGCCAGGTCGACCACCCTGGCGATGTCGTCGGAGCGGATCGCGGCGAGGAGCAGCACGCGCACCGGACCGAGCCGCCGGCCCAGGTAGCCGAGCAGGTCGACCGTCGCGGTGCTGCCCTCCTGCAGGTCGTCGATCGTGAGCAGCACCGGACGTCGGCGCGACAGCCGGCGAAGCACGACCGCCACCGCGTCGTGGGAGCGGCGGCGCTCCATGGCCGGGCTCGCACCGGCACGCGGCCCCGCCTCGACCAGCTCGGCCAGCTCCGGCACGAGGTTCACCCACTCCGCGGCGTGACCGTCGAGCAGCTCACGCAGGCGCGAGGCACCTTCCTTCAGCAGCACCGGGCGGAGTGCGTCGACGTACGGCTGGAGGAACAGGGAGCGTTCGGCCGGCCGGCACCGCGAGCTCAGCACGAGGCCGCCGGTCGAGCCGGCCAGCTCGGCGGCCGCGCGCAGTACGTGGGTCTTGCCGATGCCGGGTTCGCCGTCGACGACGACCAGCCCGCAGGTGCCCGCGGAGGCCGCCGACCAGGCGCGGTCCAGCACGGCCAGCTCGTCCTCGCGACCGACCGACGTCGGCCGTCGAGCCGTCGCGTGCCCGGCGTCGTCGCCGTCTGCCGTGAGCGGCTCCTCGCGCAGCAGGGCGAGGTGGAGCGCCGCGGTCGCCGGGTCGGGGTCGGTGCCGAGCTCGTCGCGCAGCCGGCCCGCCATCTCGTCGTACGCCGCGAGCGCGGCCGCAGGTCGTCCGTCGGAGGCGAGCGCCCGCATCAGCTCGCGTAGTGCTCGCTCGTCGAGCGGGTCGTCGCCCAGAGCCTCGACGGCCACCAGGGTCGCCCGCGCGGGGTCGACCAGGTGCAGCGTCGAGGCCAGTCGGTGCCGCGCCGTACGACGCAGCTCGTCGACCTCCCGGCGGAAGGAGCGGACCCACTCGACGTCCGCCTCCCCGACCAGCGCCGGGCCGAGCAGGACGAGGGCACGATCCGCCGCGGCCGCCGCCAGTGCCGGCTCGCCCGCGGTCTCGCGCTCGCGCGCCTGGTCGAGCAGTGCGGCCGCCTCGTCGACGTCGACGGCGCAGGTCGGGGCGAGCCCGTAGGTGCGCCCCTGGGTCTGCAGGACGTCGTCGCCGAGGAGCCGGCGCACGCGGCTGACCAGCGTGGCCACGTTGGCGGCCGGGTCCCGCGGTGCGCCGTCCGGCCAGAGCGCCTCGGTGATGGTGTCGAGCTCGACCTGCCGCCCGCGTGCCGAGGCCAGCAGGCCAGCAGGGTGCGCGCCTTGCGGCTGCCGAGGTCGGCACCGCTGCGCAGCCGGCCGCCGCTCTCGACGGCCAGCTCCGAGCACAGCTGGACCCGGACGCGCCCGGACATCGCGCTCCCTCCCTCGCCTGCTGACCCAGTATTCGTCCGGAGCACGGCGGGCACCAACCCCGGCCTCGCGGGGTTCGAGGGGCGTCAGGCTCCGGGCACCGGCTGGCCGCCGAGGTCGGCGAGCGAGAAGTCCGCGACGATGGTGCGGATCAGCCGCGGCTGTGCCGCGTCGTAGGCGAAGGTCTCGTGCACCCGGGCGTGGCCCATGGGCACCGGCCCGACGCCCACCGCCAGGGTGTAGTCGGCGACGACGACACCGTCGGCCCGCACGACGTACGACGCGTCCTGCACCTGCTGGATGACCTTGTACTGCGGGTCGTTCTCCAGGCCGTGCCGCAGCTGCTCGCCGGAGAAGCCGGTCTGGACGCCGTTCTCGACGCGGGTGGCGCGCGGGTGGAACGGGACCCTCGACGCGTCGTGGCTGACCAGCGCATCGACGTAGGCGCGGGCACCGGTGACCTTGCAGGCGGAGTCGCACGCCGGGCCGGCGGCCATGGAGCGTCCGGGCGCCAGCACGACGACCAGCGCCAGCACGACGGGAGCGAGAAGCCTGGGCCACAGATTGCGTCGGGTCATGCCCCCTCAACGACGCCACGTCCTTCCGGCTATGTGCCGGCGCTCTTGTCAGGGGCACCGGGCAGGATGACGGGGTGCACCAGTTCAGCGAGGCGACGCACGCGTGGTTCTCCGCGGCGTTCGCCGAGCCGACCCCGGCGCAGGTCGGCGCGTGGGACGCCATCGCGGCGGGCAAGCACGCCCTGGTGGTGGCGCCGACCGGGTCGGGCAAGACCCTGTCGGCCTTCCTGTGGTCGATCGACCGGCTCGCGACCGAGCCCGTGCCCGAGAAGAAGCGGCGCTGCCGCGTCCTCTACATCTCGCCGCTCAAGGCCCTGGCCGTCGACGTCGAGCGCAACCTGCGGTCCCCGCTGGTCGGCATCCGCCAGACCGCCGAACGGCTGGGCACCGAGGTGCCCGAGATCCGGGTCGGGGTGCGCTCGGGTGACACCACCCCCGCCGAGCGACGCAAGATCCAGACGACTCCCCCCGACATCCTGATCACCACGCCGGAGTCGCTCTTCCTGATGCTCACCTCCCGCGCCCGCGAGGCCCTCGTCGGCGTGGAGACCGTGATCATCGACGAGGTCCACGCCGTCGCCGGCACCAAGCGCGGCGCCCACCTCGCCCTCTCCCTCGAACGGCTCGACGAGCTCCTCGACAAGCCCGCCCAGCGCATCGGCCTGTCCGCGACCGTCCGGCCGGTCGACGAGGTGGCCCGGTTCCTCGGCGGGGCGGCTCCCGGTCGAGGTGGTGGCTCCCCCCAGCGAGAAGCAGTGGGACCTCAAGGTCGTCGTCCCGGTCGAGGACATGACCCAGCTCGACGCTGACAGCGACCGACAACACTCAGGGGGGCAGGAGCGGCTCCCTGTGGCCGCACGTCGAGGAGCGCGTCCTCGACCTGATCGAGCAGCACCGCTCGACCATCGTCTTCGCCAACTCCCGCCGCCTCGCCGAGCGCCTCACCGCCCGGCTCAACGAGCTCGCCGCCGAGCGGGCCGAGGTGGCGGACTGGTCTCGACTCCGCTCCGACGGCACCGTGGACGGACTCCCGCCTCGACCACCTGGTGGTTCGAGCGCCGAGCGTCCCGGCCCCCGGCGGAGGCACCCGGACAGTCCGGCACCAACCAAGGCGCAGCACCCCTCGTCGCCCGCGCCCACCACGGCTCCGTCTCCAAGGAGCAGCGGGCGATCATCGAGGACGACCTCAAGCGCGGCCGGCTCCCCTGCGTCGTCGCCACCAGCAGCCTCGAGCTCGGCATCGACATGGGCGCCGTCGACCTCGTCGTCCAGATCGAGTCGCCCCCGTCGGTCGCCAGCGCGCTGCAGCGGGTCGGCCGCGCCGGTCACCAGGTCGGCGAGGTCTCGCGCGGCGTGCTGTTCCCCAAGCACCGCGGCGACCTGGTGCCGTCCGCGGTCGCGGTCGAACGCATGCGCAGCGGCGGCATCGAGGCCCTTCGCGTGCCGACCAACCCGCTCGACGTGCTCGCGCAGCAGGTGGTCGCGGCGACCGCGCTCGACACCTGGTCGGCCGACGACCTGTTCGACGTCGTACGACGCTCCGCCTCCTTCACCACCCTCCCCCGCAGCGCGTACGACGCCACGCTCGACCTGCTCTCCGGGCGCTACCCGAGCGACGAGTTCGCCGAGCTGCGGCCGCGGCTGGTGTGGGACCGCGTCTCCGGCGAGCTGACCGGGCGCCCCGGCGCGCAACGGCTGGCCGTGACGAGCGGCGGCACCATCCCCGACCGCGGCCTGTTCGGCGTCTTCCTCGTGGGCGAGCGCGCCAGCCGGGTGGGCGAGCTCGACGAGGAGATGGTCTACGAGTCGCGGGTCGGCGACGTGTTCACCCTCGGCACCACCAGCTGGCGGATCGAGGACATCACCCACGACCGGGTCCTGGTCGCGCCGGCCCCCGGCCAGCCCGGGCGGCTGCCGTTCTGGACCGGCGACACCCTGGGCCGCCCCGCCGAGCTCGGTCGCGCGATCGGCGCCTTCACCCGCGAGATCTCCGCGATGCCGCGCGAGCAGGCGATCCGTCGCGCCACCGACGCCGGGCTCGACGACTGGGCCGCCGACAACCTCGTCTCCCTCGATCGAGGAGCAGCGCGAGGTCGCCGGCGTCGTCCCCCACGACCAGCAGATCGTGGTCGAGCGGTTCCGTGACGAGCTCGGCGACTGGCGGCTGGTGGTGCACTCGCCGTACGGCACGCCGGTGCACGCGCCCTGGGCGCTCGCCATCAACGCGCGGCTGCGCGAGCGCTACGGGATGGACGCCCAGGCGATGGCCACCGACGACGGCATCGTGCTGCGGATCCCCGAGACCGACCAGGACCCGCCCGGCGCCGAGCTGATCGCCTTCGAGCCCGACGAGCTCGAGCAGATCGTGACCACCGAGGTCGGCGGGTCGGCCCTGTTCGCCTCCCGGTTCCGCGAGTGCGCCGCCCGCGCCCTGCTGCTCCCCCGCCGCGACCCCGGCCGGCGGGCGCCGCTGTGGCAGCAGCGCCAGCGCAGTGCCCAGCTGCTCGAGGTGGCCGTGCGCTACCCCTCGTTCCCGATCGTGCTGGAGACCGTGCGCGAGGTGCTCCAGGACGTCTACGACCTGCCCTCGCTGGTCGCCCTGCACCGGCAGATCGGCGATCGACGCCTGCGGCTGGTCGACGTCGCGACCCAGCGGCCCTCGCCGTTCGCCCAGTCGCTGCTGTTCGGGTACGTCGCGGCCTTCATGTACGAGGGCGACTCGCCGATCGCCGAGCGTCGCGCCGCGGCACTCACCCTCGACCAGGGCCTGCTGGCCGAGCTGCTCGGGCGTGCCGAGCTGCGCGAGCTGCTCGATCCCGACGTGCTGGCCGAGGTCGAGGCCGAGCTCCAGCGGCTGGCCGACGACCGGAAGGTGCGCGACAGCGAGGGCATCGCCGACCTGCTCCGCCTGCTCGGCCCGCTGTCCACCGACGAGATCAGGGCCCGCTGCCAGGCGCCCGGCCAGGTGGACGACTGGGTCTCGCTGCTGGTGGAGACCCGCCGGGTGGTGCCCGTCCTGATGGGCGGTCACGACCGGTTCGCCGTCGTCGAGGACGTCGCGAGGCTGCGCGACGGGCTCGGCACCCCCGTGCCGCCCGGGGTGCCGGACGCGTTCACCGAGCCGGTCGAGGACCCGCTCGGCGATCTCGTCGGCCGCTACGCCCGCACGCACGGCCCGTTCACCGCCGCCGAGGTGGCCGCACGGCTCGGCCTCGGTGTCGCCGTCTGCCAGCAGACGCTCGCCCGCCTCGGTGCCCGCGGCCGCGTCCTCGAGGGCGAGTTCCGGCCTTCCGGGGCGGGGGCCGAGTGGTGCGACGCCGACGTGCTGCGGATGCTGCGCCGTCGTTCGCTGGCCCGGCTGCGCCACGAGGTCGAGCCGGTCGAGCCCGTCGCGCTCGCCCGGTTCCTGCCGTCGTGGCAGAACATCGGGCGGAAGCTACGTGGCCTCGACGGCGTGGTCACCGTCGTCGAGCAGCTGGCCGGGTGCGCCGTACCCGCCAGCGCGCTGGAGTCGCTGGTCCTCCCCTCGCGCGTGGCCGACTACCAGCCCGCGCTGCTCGACGAGCTGACCGCCACCGGTGAGGTGCTGTGGGCGGGGCACGGCGCCCTGCCCGGCTCCGACGGCTGGGTCTCGCTGCACCTGGCCGACACCGCACCCCTGACCCTGCCCGACCACGGCGAGCTCGAGCTGACCACCGACCACGAGGCGGTGCTGGAGGCTCTCGGCGGTGGCGGCGCCTTCTTCTTCCGCCAGCTGGCCGGCAGCCATCGGCACCAGCGACGACAAGGCACTCTCGGCGGCCCTGTGGGACCTCGCCTGGGCGGGCCACGTCGGCAACGACACCCTGGCCCCGCTGCGCGCGCTGACCCGCGGTGGTCGCGCCGCGCACCGGCAGCGCCGGCCCGCCCCGCGCGTGCGAGGTGCCCGGCCGCGGCTCTCGACCGCGGCCCTGCGCCCCGCCCCGGTGGAGGCTGCCGGCCGCTGGTTCCTCCTGCCGGAGCGCGAGACCGACGCGACCCGGCGCGCGCACGCCGTGGCCGAGGGGCTCCTCGAGCGTCACGGCGTGGTCACCCGCGGCGCGGTCGTCAGCGAGCGCACCCCGGGCGGGTTCGCCGCGGCGTACAAGGTGCTCGCGGCGTTCGAGGAGACCGGCCGCTGCCGCCGTGGCTACTTCGTCGAGGGCCTGGGCGCCGCCCAGTTCGGCACCTCGGGCGCCATCGACCGGCTGCGCACGCACCAGACCCGGCCCGACCGTCCCGACAAGCCGGAGGCCCTGGCCCTCGCGGCGACCGACCCGGCCAACCCGTTCGGTGCCGCGCTGCCGTGGCCACCCCAGGACGCAGGCCACCGCCCCGGCCGCAAGGCAGGTGCACTCGTGGTGCTGGTCGACGGCGAGCTCTCGCTGTACGTCGAGCGCGGCGGCCGGACGCTGCTCACCTTCTCCGACGACGAGGAGGTCCTCGCCGTCGGCATCGAGGCGCTCGGCGGCGCCGTCCGGCAGGGTGCGCTCGGCCGGCTCACCGTCGAGAAGGCCGACGGCACCAGCATCCTGGGCCAGGACTCCGAGGTGATCCGCCGGGCGATGGAGTCGGCCGGCTTCATCGCCACCCCTCGCGGGCTGCGGCTCCGGGGCTAGTCGTGCCAGAAGGTGACTCCGTCTACCGCGCCGCGGCGAAGCTCGACGAGGGCCTGTCCGGGCAGGTGCTGACGCGCTCGGACTTCCGGGTGCCGTCCCTGGCCACCAAGGACCTCGCGGGGGCGACGGTCACCGAGACCGTGCCCCGGGGCAAGCACCTGCTGACCCGCTTCGACAACGACCTGACCCTGCACACCCACCTGAAGATGGAGGGCAGCTGGACGGTGCAGCGCGTGGGCAGCCGCTGGCGCAAGCCGTGGCACACCGCGCGGATCGTGCTGCGCAGCGCGACCACCGAGGCCGTGGGTTTCTCGGTGCTCGTCGACCTGGTCCGCACCGAGCAGGAGGAGCGCCTCGTCGGGCACCTCGGCCCCGACCTGCTCGGCCCCGACTGGGACGCCGCCGTGGCGGTGGAGAACCTCCGCTCCGTCCCCGACACCACCCTCGGGGACGCCCTCCTCGACCAGCGTCACCTCGCCGGCGTCGGCAACGTCTTCAAGTCCGAGATCTGCTTCCTCGCCGGCGTGGCACCGCAGACGCCGGTCGGGTCGGTGGACAACCTCGACGAGGTCGTCCTGATCTCGAAGCAGCAGCTCGAGGACAACAAGGACCGCCCCTTCCGCTGGACGACCGGCGACCGCCGCGCCGGCAACCGCTACTGGGTCTACGGGCGCAAGGGCAGCTGCGTCCGCTGCGGCACCCAGGTCCGCAAGGCCGACCTCGGTCCGCCCGGCCAGGCGCGCCCGACGTACTGGTGCCCCCGGTGCCAGCCCGCGCCCTGACTCTCACCCAACGCCCGGGACGTCATACGAACTGGTCGCTATAGCAGCCAGAACGTATGACCTCCCGGAGCGTCATCGAATGGTCGCCATAGCAGCCAGAACGTATGACGTCCCGGGACGTCGAGGGGCGTCCGGATAGGTTCACGGGCGTGACGACCACAGCGACCGTGTCGACCCGACGCGGCCCGGTGCTCGAGGTCCTCGTCTTCTGCGTGGGGATGGCCAGCCTCGGCGCCGAGATCGCGGCGGCCCGGCTGCTGGCCCCGTGGTTCGGCGCCAGCACGATCGTCTGGGCCAACACGATCGCGACCGTGCTCGTCGCCCTGTCGATCGGCTACGCCATCGGCGGCCGGCTGGCCGACCGCAACCCGACGATGGCCGGGCTCTCGCGCTGGGTGGTCCTCGCCGCGGCGATGCTGGCCCTGGTGCCGTGGGTGAGCGGACCGCTGCTCCGCGAGTCGACGACCGCCTTCGCCGAGCTCTCGGGCGGGTTGTTCGTCGGCTCGCTGGTCGGGGTCGGGGTGCTGATCGCCGTCCCGATCCTGCTGCTCGGCATCGTCTCGCCGTACGCCGTGCGGCTGAAGGTCGACCGGGTCTCCGAGGCGGGGAAGGTCGCGGGCCGGCTCTACGCCATCGGCACGATCGGCTCGCTGACCGGCACCTTCCTGGCGGCGCTGCTGCTGATCCCGGTCGTCGGCACCCACCGCACCTTCCTGCTCTTCGCCCTCGTGCTGGCCCTGGCGGCGATGCCCGGCCTCGGCCGCGCGTGGATCGCGGGCGCCATCGTGGCGGCCGTGATCGCCGCCCTGCTGTTCGTGCCGGTGGGCACGACCAAGGCCGCGTCGTCGTACGGCAAGGTGATCTGGGAGAAGGAGACCGAGTACCAGTACGCCCGCGTCATCCAGCGACCCGACGGCGAGCGGATGCTCGAGCTCAACGAGGGCCTCGCCGTCCACTCCGTCTACACCCCCGGCCAGTGGCTCACCGGCGGCTACTGGGACGACCTGACGGTGCTGCCGTTCGCCGCCGACCACCGGCCCACGCGGGTGGCGATCCTCGGCAGCGCAGGGGGTACGACGGCCCGGGCGATCGCGCACTACTTCCCGGACGTGCACGTCGACGCCGTCGAGATCGACCCCGACGTGACCCAGGTCGGGCGCAGGCTGTTCGACCTGCGCGGGCGCGACATCACCACCCACACCGCCGACGCGCGACCGTGGCTCGATGCCCAGAAGGGCCGCTACGACGCGATCCTGGTCGACGCCTACCGGCAGCCCTACATCCCCTTCTACCTGGCGACGAAGGAGTTCTTCACCGAGGTGCGCGACCACCTGAACCCCGGTGGCGTCGTCGCCGTCAACGTCGGCCACCCCGAGCAGTCGCCGAAGCTCGAGCAGGTGCTGACCGCGACGATGGGCAGTGCCTTCGGGCGCAACCGGGTCCTCCGCGACCGGGTGGACGCGACCAACACGATGCTGCTGGGCACGACCGGGAGCGTCCCGCCCGCCGACCGGCTCCGGGCGGCCGAGCATGCCGGAGGACGTGCAGGCCGTCGCCGACCGGGTGGCCGGCCGGCTCGCGCCCGGGCCTGCGCGGGGGCAGCGTCTACACCGACGACAAGGCTCCGGTCGAGTGGCTGGTGGACCTCTCGCTCGCCCAGGTCGCCCGCTGAAACAGTTCAGCGCGACACGCCGCGTCCGATGCCCGGAATCTCACACCGGGGTGCCTGTTCGGGCGTGGCGGCACGCCCCACAATGTGCGGGTGGAGCCTGAAGACCTACCGGGCGCCGACGACCTCTGGTGGTCGTGGGTGGTGCTGGCCGCGCTCCACCGGGCCGTCGGCAACGCTGCGTGCCGGTTCGACGCGCGACAGCTGACGCTCTCCCTCGACCAGCCGGACGGCTCCTGGCTGCGGATGCGGCGTACCCACGGATCCCGGGCCGTGCTGTGGGGGCGCTCCGCCCTCGCCCCCGACCACCACCCGGACGCTCGGCGCGATGCGCCCGACTGGGCACTCACCGACGCGACCGAGGACCGGAGGCCGTCGTTCGTCGCGTGGTACTCCCACCGCGAGTGGGACGTGAGCACCGTCGTGCTCGACGAGGGCGCGCTCCAGCTCCTGCGCCCGCTGCTCACCGTCGACCCGCGCATCGTCGAGCTCGGCCGGCGCGGCGAGCTGACGCCCGCCGAGCTGAGGTCGTACGCCAACGGCGACATGCTGGCGGAGGCCGCGGAGCTCGTGCTCGCCGCGGCGGCGGAACCACCGCCCGTCTCCGCCGGGTCGGTGCGCTCGCGGCTGCGCCACCAGATCCACGACCAGATGCGGGAGTCCTCCGAGACCGACCGGATGCTGATGCGCCGGCCGCCGATCCTGGTCCAGTGGTCGCGGATCAACGGCCCGTCAGTGCCGTTCGAGCACGCGGTGCTGGCGATGCGGCGCGGGTTCCGCCCGTGCGCCACGAACACGCCGCTCCCCGAGACCGCCGAGCACACCCTGACCAACGTGCTGCGCAGCCTGCACACCGAGGAGGCGAGCGAGGACTCGGGCGCGTGGCTGTTCGCCCGGGTGGTCTCCGACGGGGTGGTGATCAGCGTCGACCGGGCCTTCGACAGCTGGCCGCGCTGGTACCCGACCGCGCACGTCAGCCAGGGCCCGGCGCTGGAGGACCTCGCCTGGGAGATGGCGCAGCGCCAGCCGCAGTGGCGCCCTGCCTGGGCCAGCCTGCTGCCGACGGCCTAGAGCAGCCGGCGGTCGGAGGCCCACCGGGTGAGCTCGTGGCGCGAGGAGAGCTGCAGCTTGCGGAGCACCGAGGACATGTGGGTCTCCACGGTCTTGATCGAGATGAACAGCTCGGAGCCGACCTCCTTGTAGGAGTAGCCGCGGGCGATCAGGCGCATCACCTCGCGCTCGCGCTCGGTCAGCCGGTCGAGGTCCTCGTCGACGGCGGCCACCTCGATGGTGCCGGCGAAGGCGTCCAGCACGAATCCCGCGAGCCGCGGCGAGAAGACGGCGTCGCCGGAGGCCACCCGCCCGATGGCGGCGACGAGCTCGGGCCCGGTGATCGTCTTGGTGACGTAGCCGCGGGCACCGGCCCGGATCGTGCCGATCACGTCCTCGGCGGCGTCCGAGACCGACAGCGCCAGGAAGCGGGTGTTGCTCGCCTTCCCCGTCGTACGGCGCATCACCTCGGCGCCGCCCCCGCCCGGGCAGGTGCACGTCGAGCAGCACCACCTCGGGCTGGTGCTCGAGCACGGCGGCGACGGCCTGGTCGACGTCGGCGGCCTCGGCCACCACGTCGACGACACCGCGCCCGGCAGCGCTGGCGAGCTCGGCGCGGACACCGGTGCGGAACATGGCGTGGTCGTCGACGATGACGACGGTCGTGAGACTCATTCGGTCTTCTCTTCCTGGGCTGGATGACGGATCGAGAGGCGCACCTCGGTGCCCTCGTCGGGGCTGCTGCGGACGACGGCGGTGCCACCGTGGCGTTCCATCCGGCCCACGATGCTGCTGCGCACGCCGTGCCGGTCCTCGGCCACGCGATCGGGGTCGAAGCCCGCGCCGCGGTCGCGCACGAACACCTCCACCCCGGTCGGGGAGGCCTCGGCGTAGACGTCGATGGTCGCGGCACCGGAGTGCCGGGCGGCGTTGGTGATCGCCTCGCGGGCCGCGAGGACGAGCGGCCGCTCGGTGTCGGTCAGCGGCACGTCACCGACGCAGACCACCTCGACCGGCACGCCGTGGGCGTCCTCCGTCGCGGCGGCGACCTCCCGCAGCGCCGCCGCCAGCGTGCTCGCGCCGGCACCCGGGTCCTCGAAGAGCCACGAGCGCAGGTCGCGCTCCTGGGCCCGGGCCAGCCGGGAGACGGCAGCGGGGTCGCTGGAGGAGCGCTGGATCAGGGCCAGCGTCTGCAGCACCGAGTCGTGCAGGTGGGCGGCCACGTCGGCGCGCTCCTCCGAGCGCACCCGGGCCTCGCGCTCCTCGCTGAGGTCGGAGGAGAGCCGGAACAGCCACGGCCCCACCATCAGCCCGAGCCCGAGGATGCCCAGCGCCGAGGCCAGCCCGACGTTGAGGGCGACGTCGATGCTGCCCGAGCGCAACGAGAACAGCATGATCGCGGAGACCAGCATCAGCAGGCCGATGCCGATGCGCAGGTACGCCGCCCAGCCGCCACCCCCGACCACGGCCCGGAGCGGGTTGAGCCGGCCGGACCTGTCCTGCCAGCGGTCGCGCTGCGCCTGGTCGGCCTGCCACCAGAGCACGGCGATGCCGCCGGCGCCGAGCAGCAGCGGGCCGATGGCCAGGGTCTGCCCGGTGGCCACGATCACCATCAGCAGCACGCCCACCGCGATCGCCCCGACGGCCACGAGGGGTCCGTAGTCGGCGAGCTTGCGTTCGCGCCGTGCCCTGGCGCTTGCCCTGCCGGGTGGCGGCGTCGAGTCCCGGCGAGCCGGCGAGCACGTGCCGCTGCGCGGGCAGCACCAGCCACAGCGCGGCGTACAGCACCGCCCCGAAGCCGCCGAAGGCGACCAGGACCAGGAAGCCCACCCGCACCCACAGCACCGGCAGGCCGAGGTGCTGGGCCACGCCCGCGGCGACGCCGCCGAGCAGACCGCCCTCGGTCGCGCGGTAGGCCTTGCGCGGCGCGTCGACGGTGGGCAGGGCGAATGGGGGTGTCATGACCGCTCCATCGTGGCACCGCTGCCCCCGGCCCGGCATCAGGTACGACCCCTGACTCGCGCTCGTGCGACCCCTGACTCGTGGGGGTGAGGAATCAGGGGCGTCCCCGATGGTCCCCGGCCGCCGGCGCCGACACGATGGATGACATGACCGAGACCCAGGACCAACCCGCCGGCCCACGCGTCAGCGGCGAGCAGATGCGCGACGTGACGCGCCTGCGCCGCAGCAGGACCGACCGCTACGTCGCCGGCGTCGCCGGTGGCCTGGGCCGCCACTTCGACATCGACCCGACCGTCATCCGCGTGGTGCTCGCCGTGCTGACCCTCTTCGGTGGCGCCGGCCTGCTCGTCTACGTCGCGGTCTGGCTGCTGGTCCCCGAGGACGGCGAGGACCGCGCGCCGCTCACGGTCGGCTCCGAGCTCCAGAAGGTGCTGCTCATCGCGGCCGCCGTCGTGGCCGTGTGCATCGTCTTCGGCACCCCGTTCGCCAACCACGGCTGGGCCTGGGGCTTCCCGCTCCCGCTGCTGCTGGTCGGTCTGGCGGGCCTGTGGATCTACGCGCTCGTCAAGCGCGACCGACGGCCCCCGACACCACCCGCACCGTGGGGCTCCGCCACCCAAGCCCCTCCCCCGGCACCACCCCAGGAAGGAACCACCATGTCGACCACCGAGACCTTCGGGGACACCGCGCCGGTCACCGGCACGCCGTACGGCCCCGCCCAGCAGGAGACACGGCCGCCCGGCAGCAGCCTCCCGCCTGGATGCCGCCGCCGACCCCGGCCTACGTCCCGCCGCCCCGTCCACGCCGTACCGGACTCGTGCTGTTCTGGCCCACGCTCGCCCTGATCGCGATCGCCCTCGGCACGCTGGGGATCTTCGACGTGAACGGCTCGGTGGTGCCGTCGGCGTACGCCGCCCTCGCGGTCGCCATCACCGCGGTGATGCTGATCATCGGCGCCTTCGTCGGCCGGCCGGGTGGCCTGATCGCGCTGGGTCTCGTCACCAGCCTCGGGCTGGGCGCGAGTGCCGGCATCGAGGCCTCGACCGACTGGCAGACCGGTGGCGAGACGGTGAGCTACACGCCGACCACGTCGGCGGCGGTCTCCAGCGTCTACAGCGTGCCGAACGGGCAGATCGACCTCGACCTGCGCGGCGTCAAGGACCCGGCGCCGCTCGACGGCCGCACCATCGACCTGCACCTCAACGCCGGCGAGATCACCGTGGAGGTCCCGCCCGGGGTGAACGCGGTCGTCGACGCCGAGCTCAGCTTCGCCGGCGACGTGGAGATCAACGGCGACGAGAGCAACGGCCTCAACCCGAAGCTGACCCACACCATCTCGAGCACCACCAACCCGGCCACCGCCCCCACCCTGACCCTCGAGATCAACGGCCGCGTCGGCCACATCTCGGTCGGCCGGGACTGACCACCCCGAACCGAAGGAGCCACGTCATGAGCGAGTACCCCTACGAACAGCCCCCCGCCGACCGCACGCTGAAGATCCCCCACCTGGTCTTCGGGCTGCTCTTCCTCGGCTTCGCCGGCCTCTGGGCCCTCGGCGAGAGCGGCGCGATCAGCGGCGAGGGCGTGACCATCCTCGGCCCCGCCGTGCTGGTCCTCGCCGGAGTCGTCGGCCTGGCCGCCAGCCTCGCCGCCGGGCGCAACCGGCACCGTCGCGAGCGCGACGCCTACACCCAGCCCGTCGACCCGGAAGTCGCACCGCAGGACGTCGACGACACCATCCAGTACGAGGAGAACCAGTCATGACCGCTCAGCAGCAGGTGCGCCCACCGCAGCCCCCGGCCGCGCCGCCGTACCGCCGGCTCACCCGCGCGTGGAACTCCCCGATCAGCGGGGTGTGCGGCGGGCTCGCGCAGTACTTCGGCGTCGACCCGACCCTGGTCCGGGTGCTGGCCGTGATCGCGGGCTTCTTCACCTTCCCGGTCGGCCCGCTCGTCTACCTCGTGCTGTGGGCGGTCATCCCCCGCCCCTAGCGGTCGGAGGCTCTACGAGGACAGCGACCGGGTGATCACCTGGTTGGCTGCCCGCTGGAAGCCGGCAACGACCGCCTCGAGCGTCAGCTGTCGCAACCGCGACACGGTGCGCTCGAAGGCGGCGGTGTCGGCTTCGCTGTGCTCACGCTGCCGGAACGGGCGCGAGCACGCGGGTGCGCATGATGTCGGTGAGCTCGTCGGCCAGCGAGTCCATGTGCCGGTTGATCGCCTCGGCCGCCTCCTCCATCGAGGCGGCGGGGAGGTCGAGCTCCTCCAGCTGGAGGGCGACGTCGAACGGCGGCAGCGGCTCGAAGCGGTCGCCGTCGCGCCGCAGCGCGTAGACCTTCTCCAGCCAGACCAGGTCGTCGTCGTCGAGCCGGCGCCTGGCGCGGGTCTCCAGCTGGCGCCGGGTCATCGTCTCGCGCTTGCCCCCGCCCCACGAGGTGAGCATGGCCCGCTGGACGGCGAGGTCCTCGACGCTGGCGTCGAGCGGGACCCGGCCCAGGTACTTCTCGATGGCCGACAGCGTGAAGCCGTGGTCCTGGAGCGCCCGGATCAGGTCGAGCCTGGCCCGGTGCTCCTCGGTGTAGTAGGCCATCCGGCCGCGCCGCGTCGGAGCCGGCAGCAGCCCGAGCCCGGCGTAGTAGCGCGTGGTGCGGACGGTCAGCCCGGTGATCGCGGCGAGCTCGTCGACGGTGTAGAGCCCGTCGTCGGTGTCGAGGTCACGCTGCGCGCTCACGGCCACCCCCTTCTCAGCTTTGACACCATCGACTGTAACAGTGACTGGCACATTGATCCCGCCACGGCCGTAACCCTCCGGCCGCGCTGCCGTTGTCTCGGACAGCCAGGTCGTGGAGCAAGCCGAGTCCCTGGGGAGGCACACCGATGAGCGCTGCCGTCCCGCTGCGCCGGTCCGAGCCGGCGCCGGAGTCCCTGGGCACGCGCATCGCCCGGATCCTCGGCTCGGCACGACCCGCGCGGGAGACCGGCGCGATGCTGCGGCTGCTGGCCCGGCTCGGGTCCGACCTGGTCACCTCGCTGCGTCGAGGACGCTTCCCGTTCGAGGAGCTGCTGCTGCAGACCTGGTACGCGATCCGGGTCTGCACCCTTCCCGCGCTGATGGTCTCGATCCCCTTCGGCGTCATCCTCGCCCTCCAGGTCGGCGTTCTCGCCCAGCAGGTCGGCGCCGTGGCCTTCACCGGCGCGGGCAACACCCTGGCCGTCGTACGGCAGGCCTCGCCGATCATCACCGCGCTGATGCTCTCGGGCGTCGCCGGCTCGGCGATCTGCTCCGACATCGGCTCCCGCAAGATCCGGGAGGAGCTCGACGCCCTCGAGGTGATGGGCATCTCGGTGACCGAGCGGCTGGTGCTGCCCCGTGCGATCAGCACGGTCATCGTCGCGATCCTGCTCAACGGCGTGGTCATGTTCTTCACGATCATCACCACACTGCTGATCAGCACGGTCGCGATGAACCTCTCGGCAGGCTCCTACCTCGCCAGCGTCGCGACCCTCGCCCGGCCCTCGGACCTGCTGCTGTCGTTGGTCAAGGCGGCCGTCTTCGGGGTGATCTGCACGGTCGTGGCCGCCCACAAGGGCATGAACGTCTCGCGCGGCCCCGCCGGCGTCGGCGACGCCGTCACCGATGCCGTGGTGATGAACTTCGTGCTGCTCTTCGCCGCCAACTTCGCGATCTCGCAGCTGATGACCGCGGCGAGCGGCGGTGCGTTGTGAGCACGCACCGCCCCGGGACGGCGCACCGTCCGGCCGCGACCCGCTCCGCCCGTTCGAGCAGGCCGGCGAGCAGCTCGTCTTCTGGTGGGACGTGGTGCGCCACATCCCGTTCACCATCCGCCAGTACGGCAAGCAGATCGGCATGATCCTCGCCGAGCTCAGCCTCGGCACCGGCGTCTTCATCGTCGGCGGCGGCGTCGTCGGCGTGGTCATCCTGCTCTCGACGCTGACCGGGAGCGAGGTCGGCTTCGAGGGGCACAACGGGCTCTCGGTCATCGGGCTGGCACCGCTGACCGGCTTCGTCTCCGCCTACCTGAACACCCGCGAGATGGCGCCCGTCGTGGCCTCGCTCGGGTTCGCCGCGCGGATCGGCTGCGGCTTCACCTCGCGGCTCGGGGCGATGCGGATCTCGGAGGAGATCGACGCCCTGGAGTCGATGGCCATCCGCCCGGTGCCCTTCCTCGTGACCACCCGGCTGCTCGCCGGGATGGCGATGGTGCTGCCGCTGTACCTGATCGGCCTCGTCGGCACCTACGTCGCCACCGACTTCATGGTCACCGTCTTCTTCGGCCAGTCGCACGGCACCTACCAGCACTACTTCCAGGCGTTCGTCTCGCCCGTCGACGTGCTCTACTCCGCGATCAAGGTCGTCGTGCTCACCTCGGTGGTGACCCTGATCCACTGCTACTACGGGTTCACCGCCTCCGGTGGTCCCGAGGGCGTCGGCAGGGCCACCGGGCGCGCGATCCGCGCCAGCATCATCGCGATCACCGTCCTCGACATCATCATGACGCTGACGCTCTGGGGTGCCGACCAGCAGGCGGTGATCTCCGGATGAGCGGCCGCATGAGCAGCCACCGCCTCCGGATGCTGACCCTCGTCGGGCGTCGTGACCGCCCTGTTCGCCGGCTACGCCGGGTACACCGGGCTGAGCTACGTCGGCGGGCCGGCAGCGGCGTCCGGCTCACGGCGTACCTGCCCACCTCCGGCGACGCCCTCGGCCCCGCGTCCAACGTGAAGTACCACGGGCTGGTGGTCGGTCGGGTGATCCGCGTCCTCGGTCCCGGCCGCGACCACGCACGGCGCACGGCGACAGCAGGGCGCAGGTGATCCTCGACGACGACCAGGCCCGGCGGATCCCGGCCAACGTGACGGCGCGGATCCTGCCGGCCACGATCTTCGGCTCCGAGTACGTCGACCTGGTCGCCCCGCGATCCCCCGTGCCGGCCAGGCTGCCGACCGCGCGCGAGATCCCGGCCGACCGCAGCGCGGAGACCCTGCGGATCATGGACGCCGTCGCGGCCGGCGAGCGACTGCTGCGGGCGGTCGACCCGAGCCGGCTCGACGCCACCGTCGTCGGCGCTGGCCGGCATGCTCGACGACAACGGTGCGAACGTCGGCCGGTTCATCACCCGGGCCAGCACTACCTCGGCGCCATGCTCGAGCACAGCCCGGCCTTCTACCGCGACCTGCGCCTGCTCGGCAACGTCCTCCAGACCGGCGCGGCTGCCGAGCCGCACCTCGTCGCGGCCATGCGCAACTCCCACAGCACCCTGCGCCTGGTGGTCGCAGCAGCGCCGCTCGATCGACACCCTGATCGCCTCCAGCACCGGCTTCTCGACCGACGCCACCACGTTCCTGGCGAAGAACGAGGCGAACCTCGTCGGCACCGTCTACGCCGGCGAGCCGATCGTGCACGTCTACGACGGCCGCCGCGAGCGCCTGGCCGACCTCCTGCAGGCGGTGCCGCACGTGCTCTCCAACGGCGCGCACGGCGTGCGCGACGGGAAGATCGTGATGGAGGGGCTGATGCAGTTCCCCTTCGAGTTCGGCCGCCCGTACAACGCCGGCGACTGCACCCGCTACGTCGGCGCCACCGGGTCGAACTGCCGTGGCGGCGGCAGCTACCCCTCGCCGTACCGGGGGCACCGATGAGGAGCCCGGCGTACGTCGTCAGCAAGCACCCCGGCCCCGCTGGTCGGCGTGGCCGCCTTCGCGGTCGTCGCCGTGGTGATGACCATGCTGGTCGCCGGCACGCTGCTGAAGTCCTCGGGCACCGACCCGCAGACCTACCACGCCGTCTTCCGCGACACCAACGGCCTCGTCGAGGGCGACGACGTCCGGATGGCCGGCGTCCGGGTCGGACGGATCCAGAAGCGCGAGCTGCGCGACGGCCTCGCCCACGTCACCTTCACGGTCTCCGGGGACCAGACCATCTACGCCGGCAGCCACGCGGAGGTCAACTTCCTGAACCTGATCGGCCAGCGCTACCTCGACATCACCCGCGGCAGCGAACGACCAGCGGCTCTCCGCCGGCGCGACCATCCCGCTCTCACGCACCAGCCCCGGTCTCGACCTCACCGCGCTGTTCAACGCGTTCAAGCCGCTCTTCGACCTGCTGCGGCCCGCCGACGTGAACCGGCTTGCCACCGAGATCACCGCGGTGCTGCAGGGGCAGGGCCCCACGCATCAACGACCTCGTCGCCCAGACCGCCCAGCTCACCAGCCACCTCGCCACGCGCGACCAGGCGATCGGTCGCGTGATCACCAACATGTCGGTGGTGATGCAGACGACCGCCGCGCACCGCCAGGACCTCAGCGAGCTGATCAGCGAGCTCGGCTCGCTCACTCACGGCCTGGCCGGCGACCGCCAGCAGATCGGGACGGCGCTGGACAGCATGGCGCGACTGAGCAGCGCCATGGACGGCCTGACCCGTCGCACGCGGGTGCCGCTGACCCAGGACGTCGCCCAGGTCCACACGCTGGCCGGGCTGGTGAACAAGCAGACCGACCTCCTCACCCGCGGGCTGCGCGGCACCCCGCGGCTGCTGGACGCCTACGCGCGGTCGATGAGCTACGGCTCCTGGCTGAACACCTACATCTGCTCGCTGAGCCTCCGCACCGCCGACGGGCCGCACCATCGACGGGCGGCACGCGGGCGGCAACACCAAGGCGTGCCAGTGAGCGGGCCGGGCGTGCTGCGCGGACGGCGGGCGAGGATCAACCTCGCCGTCGTCGTGGTGCTGGTGGCCGTCGCCGCCTGGCGACTGCTGCCGAACGAGCACTCCTACACCGCCGAGTTCGCCAACGCCTCCGGCATCGCCAAGGGTGACGCCGTCCGCGTCGCCGGCATCGACGTCGGCAAGGTGACCCGCATCCGCCTGCACCGCGGCGTCGTCCTGGTCGGCTTCACCGCCACCAAGGACGTCGCGGTCAGCCGCCAGGCCCGGGCCGCGGTGAAGCTGGCCACGATCCTCGGGCAGCACTACCTCGACCTCGTCCCGGGCACGGTGGCAGCCTCGACGACGGCGGCACCATCCCGCTCGCGCCGCACGAAGTCGGCGTACACGATCGACAAGTTCCAGGTCGACGCCAACGACGCGGTGCAGGGCCTGGACGACAAGGCGCTGGCCGGCGCGGTCAACACGCTCTCGACCAGCCTGGACGGCAACCCGGCCGCGAACCGCCAGGCGCTGCAGGGCATCTCGCAGGTGTCGCAGACGATCGCCAGCCGCGACGACGAGCTGCGCCGGCTGATCAGCTCGACGCGCACCGTCACCGACGTCGTGCACGGCCAGCAGGGCACGCTGCTCCGGCTGCTCGACGACTCCGACAAGGTCGCCGCAGATGGTCGTCGACCGCCGGCAGACCATCGAGGTCCTCCTGCGCAGCACCCGGTCGATGGTCCACGAGGTGACCCTGCTGGTCCGCGCCAACCAGAAGCAGCTGCGCCCGACCCTGCTCCAGCTCAAGACCTTGATGGGCACGCTCGAGGCCAACCGCGACTCCCTCGACCGCACCCTGCGGGCGGTGACCGCGCAGAGCCGCTACTTCGCGAACGCCACCGGCAACGGCCCGTGGATCGAGGTCTACGCACCCGACTTCCTGATCACCGACAACGTCGTGTGCCTGCTCACCAATCCTGCGAGCTGCCGATGAGGTCGCGCCTGCTCATCGATCGCGTGCGGCGGTGGTCGTCCTGGCCCTCGTCGTGGGTCTCGCGCTGCGGCTCACGCACCGGGACCCGATGCGGCTCAGCGCCATGTTCAACGACACGACCGGGCTCTACGTCGGCAACGACGTGCGCGTGCTCGGTGTCGACATCGGCAAGGTCTCGGCCGTGAAGCCCTCGGGCACGTCGGTCCGCGTCGACATGGAGTTCCCCGCCGGCACCGAGATCCCCGCGAACGCCGATGCCGCGATCATGCAGAGCTCTCTGGTCACCGACCGGTTCGTCGAGCTCACCCCGGCGTACCGGAGCGGCCGGAGGATGCCGACCGGCACCCTGCTGCCGCTGAGCCGGACCCGCAACCCGGCCAACATCGACGAGATGGTCAAGGCCGTCGACCAGCTCGTGGTGGCGCTCGGTGACCCGCGGGCGCGGGCAGCGACATCGGGCGCCTGCTGCACGTGGGTGCGAAGAACCTCGACGGCCAGGGGCGGTTCGTGCACGACGCCCTGCTGGCCACCCAGGGTGCGATGGACGCCGTCAGCGGCAACGAGCCCGACCTGCAGCGGATCACCGACAACCTCGACTCGCTCGTCGGGGCCCTGGCCGGGCGCGACAAGCTGATCCGCCGTCTCTCCGGCAACGTCAGCCGGTCGACGTCGACCCTCGCCGGCCAGCGCGTCGTGCTGCGGCAGCTGATCGGGGAGCTGGCCACCCTGGTCGGCACGGTCTCGCACTTCGTCAAGGACAACCGGGCCGACCTGAAGACGACCCTCGACCACAGCAGCAACGTGCTCGCGACCCTGGCGGCGCGCCAGAAGGACATGGCCGAGACCCTCGACCTGCTGCCGCTGGTCGGGCAGAACATCTGGCGCGCCTACGACCCCAAGACCAAGCGCCTGCGCATCCGCATCGACATGCGCAACACCGGCCCGCTCTCCGCCACGGCGCGCAACCAGCTGTGCAAGGCCTACGGGCTGCCGCAGTGCGACCAGCTGACCAACCCCGACGGCACCGGAGCACTCGACCAGTACTTCGCCGACCTGACCGAGAACTTCCCGAGCGGCATCCCGGGGGTGACCCAGTGACCGCCCCCCTCCGGCGGGTCGTCCCCGCCCTCGTCGTCGGCCTGGCCCTGGTCCTCGGGGTCTGCGGGTGCTCCCTGGAGTCGGTGCCGCTGCCCTCCCTGGTGAGCGGGCCGAAGTACCCGCTGCAGGCCCGGTTCCACAACGCGCTCAACCTCCCCCAGGGAGCGCCGGTGAAGCTGGGCGGCAACGTGGTCGGCACGGTCGGCGAGATCCGCGCCAGGTCGTACGTCGCCCAGGTGACCCTGCTGATCAAGAAGGGCACGACCGTGCCGAAGGGCACCCGCGCGGAGGTGCGCACGACCGCGCCGATGGGCGAGGCCTTCGTCGAGCTGACCCCGCCCGCTGACGAGCCGGCGACGGCGATGGGGGCCGGCGACGTCTTCCCGCTCTCGGCCACCGCCACCGCCCGGACGTGACCGACCTGCTGGTCGCCCTGTCGGCCAGCGTCACCGGCGGGCCCTTCGCCGACATCTCCACGATCATCAAGCAGCTCGGCATCGCCCTGGACGGCCGCGGCGGCGACGTGCACACCCTGCTCGTCCCGGCTGGACACCCTGGTCACCGGCCTCAACCAGCACACCTCCGACATCGACCGCGTGCTCGACGGGATGGACCGGCTCGGGTCCGAGCTCGCGGGTGACGCACCGACCCTCTCGCGCGCCCTCGACGACCTCACCCCGGCGATCAGGACGCTGCGTGGCCAGCGGGCCGCGCTGATGAAGCTGCTCGACCGGATCACCCGGCTCAGCGGGGTCAGCCGGCGGGTGATCGCGGCGACCAGCGACTCCATCGTCCGCCAGGTCAACGAGGTCGGCCCCGTGCTGTCGACGCTGATCCGGAACAGCGACCAGATGCGGCCGCTGCTGCAGGGGGTCCTCGACTTCGGTCGTGCCCTCGACTCCGCGGCCCCCGGCGACTACGCCCGCTTCGAGCTCACCGCCCTGCTCGCGCCCGGTGACCTGTCCAACCTCCCGGCGGTGCCCGGGCTGCCGGGCGTGCCCGGCCTCCCGGCGGCCCGGGGAAGCCCGGGCTGCCGACGCTGCCCGTCCCGACGCTGCCCTCGGGCCCGACGAACCCGGGCGACGTCCTCGGTGGGTTGCTGGGAGGTGGTCGGTGATGCTGCGCAACAGGGTGCGCCTCGCCCAGGTCGTGCTGCTGACCGTGATGATCGTCGGCGCGCTCTACGTCATGGACGCCGTCGTCGGCTCCGGGCTGATCCGGCGCCCGTACACCGTCACCGTCGACCTCGCCGCCAGCGGCGGGCTCTACCACGGCTCGGTGGTCAGCTACCGCGGCAATCGGATCGGCAAGATCACCGACCTCGACGTCACGCCGACCGGGGTCCGAGCCGTCGCGGCCATCGACCACGGCGTGCGGATCCCCGTCGACTCCGAGGCGGTGGTCTCCAACCTCTCGGCGGTCGGCGAGCAGCGGCTCGACTTCCGGCCCCGCGTCGACCACGGGCCCTGGCTGCACGCCGGGTCCGTCGTACGTCGCCGCGACACCGGGCTCCCGCTCTCCACCGCCGCGTTCTTCCTGCACACCAAGAACCTGACCGACCGGATCGACCTGCACGACGTCGAGACCATCTCGCGCGAGCTCGGCACCGCCTTCGGCGACCCCGACCTCGACCTGCGGCGGCTCTACGACGACAGCAGCCGCACCCTGGGGACGCTGGAGCACCTGCAGCCCGCCACGGTGCGGCTGGTCGAGCGCGGGCAGGTGCCGCTGCAGACCGCCTCGGACACGAGCGGGGAGTTCCTCGGCTTCAGCCGCGACCTCGACGCGCTGACCGCGCTCGCTGAGCCAGGCCGAGCCCGACCTCGCCCGGGTGGTGAGGGGCAGCAACGTGCTGGTGCCGCAGCTCCAGGGCGTGCTGCAGTGACAACAAGGTCACCCTCGCCGAGCTGCTCGGCCGTGGCCGCACCGTGAGCGAGATCGCGGCCGACCGGCAACCGGCGCTGATGACGTGGCTCGACTACGTGCCCCTCCAGGCCAAGGCGATGATCGCGCGGCACCCGCGACGGCTCCGGGCGCGTGGTGCTCGTGCCGAACCCCTCGAAGCTGTGCAAGTACGACACCAAGGAGCGGCTGCCCGCCGACACCTCCGCCCGTGCCCCGGCACGCGACGGGCGGTGCACGAAGGTGGACCCCCTGATCCAGCAGCGTGGGGCGCAGTACGTGCCCAAGCCCTGAGCCTTGAGCCGCACCACAGGGCGTCGCGAGCTCAGCCCTCTGCGCCTTGAATCCTGACAGTGTTGCTGTAACAGTGGGAGTGTCACAGTTGACCGAAGGATGCCGATGACCCTGTACACCTCCGAGCACGAGGACTTCCGCAAGACCGCACGCACGTTCTTCGAGCGCGAGGTGATCCCCCACCACGAGCAGTGGGAGCACGACGGCATCGTGCCGCGCGAGCTCTGGCTCAAGGCGGGAGAGGCCGGCCTGCTGTGCTTCGACGTCCCCGAGGAGTACGGCGGCGCCGGGGTCGACGACTTCCGCTACAACGTGATCCTCTCCGAGGAGCAGACCCGCGCCGGCGCCAACGGGCCCGGCTTCTCGGTGCACAGCGACATCATCGTCCCGTACCTCAGCAGCATCGCGAACGACGAGCAGAAGCAGCGCTGGCTGCCCGGCTGCGTCAGCGGCGAGATCATCACCGCGATCGCGATGACCGAGCCGGGCGCGGGCAGCGACCTGCAGGGCGTCCGCACCACGGCCGTCGACCAGGGCGACCACTACCTGCTCAACGGCTCCAAGACGTTCATCTCCAACGGCATCAACGCCGACCTCGTCATCGTGGTCGCCCGTACCGACCCCGAGGCCGGCCACAAGGGGATCAGCCTGCTCGTCGTCGAGCGGGACATGAAGGGTTTCGAGCGCGGCCGCAACCTCGACAAGATCGGGCTGCACGCGCAGGACACCGCCGAGCTCTCCTTCAGCGACGTCGCCGTCCCCAAGGAGAACCTCCTCGGCGAGGAGGGGCAGGGCTTCGTCTACCTGATGCAGAACCTGCCGCAGGAGCGGCTGATCATCGCCGCCCAGGCCGTCGCCGCGAGCGAGGCGATCGTCGAGATGTGCCTCGACTACGCCAAGACCCGCGAGGCGTTCGGCAAGCCGATCGGCAAGTTCCAGCACAACCGCTTCCTGATCGCGGAGATGTCCACCGAGGTGCGGGTGGCGCGCGCGTTCCTCAACGAGTGCCTGGCCAAGCACCTCGAGGGCAAGCTGGACGCCGTCGACGCCTCGATGGCCAAGTGGTGGAGCACCGAGATGCAGAACAAGCTGGTGAACCAGGGTGTGCAGCTGCACGGCGGATACGGCTACATGATGGAGTTCCCGATCGCGCGGGCCTACCTTGACAGCCGGATCTCCACGATCTACGGCGGCACCACGGAGATCCAGAAGGAGATCATCGGCCGCTCGCTGGGCTTGTAGGAGCAGACCCCCAGACACCACCAGGAGACCTGTCATGACCGACGTCCTCGCCCCGGGAGACCCCGAGACCGAGCGTGCCGACATCACCGCGAAGCTCGCCCCGAACATCGCGACGGCGTTCGAGGCGACCGTCGAGACGCAGGGCGATGCGCCGGCGTACTCCGACAAGATCGGGATCGACGGCGCCGGCTGGCGCACGCTGTCGTGGCGCGAGCTGCGCGAGACCGCGCTCGACCTCGCCTGTGCGTTCGTCGACCTGGGCGTGCAGCCCGGCGACCGGGTCGCGATCATGGCCTCCAACCGGCTCGAGCACGTGCTCGCCGACATCGCGGCCATGCACGCCGGCGCGGTGACGATGTCGATCTACAACACCCTGTCCCGCAGCCAGGTCGCCTACGTCGCCGGGCACAGCGAGCCGGCGGTCGCCGTCCTGGAGACGGCCGACCACGTCGCGCGCTGGGCCCAGGCCGTCGACGAGGGATCGGTGCGCCAGCTCGTCGTCATCGACGACGCTGCCGCCCCCGAGGGCGCACTCACCTGGGACCAGCTCCTCGAGCGCGGTCGTGCGACCCGCGCGCAGCACGAGGCCGAGGTCGACCGGCGCTGGCGGGCGACCACGGCCGACCAGCCGGCCACGATCCTCTACACGTCCGGCACCACCGGGAACCCCAAGGGCGTGGTGATCTCGCACGGCAACGTGCTCTTCGAGGTCGAGAGCGGCAACCGCACGGCCGGCATCGAGGGCGAGAGCATCGGCGTCTCCTACCTGCCCTACGCCCACATCGCCGAGCGGGTGCTGAGCCTGTACATCCCGCAGGTCGACGGCGGGCACGTCCACCTCATCGGCGACCCCTCGCAGCTGGTCGGCGCGCTCGGCGAGGTCCGGCCCAACCGGTTCTTCGGCGTACCCCGCGTCTGGGAGAAGATCCAGACCGGCATCGGCGGGCTCCTGGCGATGGAGACCGACGAGCAGAAGAAGCAGGCCGTCGCCGACGCGATGGCCGTGGGCCTGGAGTACGTCGAGTCCCAGCAGTACGGCGAGCAGACCAGCCCCGAGCTGCAGGAGCGCTACGACGCGGTCGCGGCAGCGGTGCTGACCCCGATGAAGTCGATGCTGGGCCTCGAGCGGGTGACCTGGGCCGGCAGCGCCTCGGCGCCGATGCCGCTGGAGACCGCGAAGTTCTTCGCCGGCCTCGGGCTGTGCATCTTCGACATCTACGGCATGACCGAGACGACGGGATCGGTCACCGCCTGCGGTCCCGGCAACTTCCGGCTCGGCACGGTCGGCCGCGCCCAGCCCGGCATCGAGGTCTCGCTCGGCGACGACGGGGAGATCCTCACCCGCGGCCCTGTCGCGACCTCGGGGTACCACAAGAACCCCGACGCGACCGCCGAGCTGATCGACGACGACGGCTGGGTGCACACCGGCGACATCGGTGAGATCGACGACGACGGGTTCGTGAAGGTCGTCGACCGGAAGAAGGAAATGATCATCACCTCCTCCGGCAAGAACATCGCGCCCTCCAACATCGAGAACCTCCTCAAGGAGAGCCCGCTCGTCGGCCACGCCCTGGCCTTCGGCGAGAGCAAGCCGTACGTCGTGGCCATCCTGACCATCGACGCGGAGGTGGCTCCGGTCGTGGCCGGCAAGCTCGGCATCGAGTACGCCGACCTCGCCGAGCTGGCCGAGAAGCCGGAGATCCTGGCCGTCGTCGGCCAGGCCGTCGACGCGGCGAACGACCGGCTCTCGCGGCCCGAGCAGGTGAAGAAGTGGAAGCTCCTGCCGGTCGAGTGGACCGCCGAGTCCACCGAGCTGACCCCGACCCTGAAGCTGAAACGACGGGTCGTGCACGCCAACTACGCCGACGTCCTGGACGAGCTCTATAGGAGCTCCTGACCTCGCAATACCCCCCAAAGGGTAGGTCCGGTTCGCCCCCACTTGGGCTAAGGTGTCACTACGCGCCGCCACTCGGCGGCTGGTGTCCCGTTGCAGAGAACCGACCTGACGCCTGGGTGCTGTGGCAGTGCGGCACTCGCAGCCGGATCTGCTTTGCACCTCGTCGTGCAGAGCCTCCAGCAGGTCGGTGAGCGAATGACTGCACTAGCCCAACCAGGAAATCGCGGGCGGCACCCCGCGGCGCGCGTGCGCAGCGAGCGCACCTTCGAGGCCTTCACGTTGTCGGCGGCGACCGACGACGAGCAGGAGCAGCAGCGGCTCCGCGAGGTCGTGATCGAGATGCACCTCGACCTCGCCTACGCCGAGGCGGCGCGCTACCGCTCGCGCGGGATCCCGCTCGACGACCTGCGCCAGGTCGCCGCGCTGGCGCTGACCAAGGCCGCGCGCGGGTTCGACGTGCAGGCCGGCCACGACTTCCTCTCCTACGCGGTGCCCACGATCCGTGGCGAGCTGCGCAAGCACTTCCGCGACCACGGCTGGATGATCCGGCCGCCCCGCCGCATCCAGGAGCTCCAGGCGCGGATCAACGTCGCCGACGGCGAGCTGTCGCGCAAGCTCGGCCGGTCGCCCCGTCCCGTCGAGATCGCCGAGCACCTCGGGGAGAACCCGGACTCCGTCATCGAGGCCCTGGCCAGCGACGGCTGCTTCGTCCCCGCCTCCCTCGACCACCCCGCAGGCGGCGACGGGCTGACCACCCTGGGCGACCTCCTGGCCGGCGAGGACCCGGAGCACGAGGCCTCCGAGGCGCGGCTGATGCTCGCGCCCGCCGTACGCCGGCTCAGCCCGCGCGACCGGCAGATCCTCGACCTGCGCTTCTACGAGGGACTCACCCAGCGCGAGATCGCCGCCCGGATCGGGGTCACCCAGATGCAGGTCTCGCGCCTGCTCACCCGGATCCTGGGCCAGCTGCGCTCCCAGGTCGGCGACACCGAGGTCGGCTAGCCCTAGGCGACGGCCACGGCCCGCGACCGGAGCACCTGCGACGGCGACCTCGGGGAAGTCGGTGAGCAGCCCGTCGACGCCGAGGTCGAGCAGCCGCGAGACCTCCTGCTCGGCCAGGCCGTGCGTGCGCGGACGGCCCGGTCGGCGCAGCTCGGCGGGCAGGTACCGGTTCTCGTTGCGCAGGGTCCAGACGAGCAGGTCGAGACCGGCGTCCTGCACCTTCCCGACCGCCTTGCCCGGGGTCACCAGCCGGCCCTCGCGGTCGACGGGCAGCACGTGCTGCTTGTGCAGGCCGACGCCGTTGGCGTAGGCGCCGGTGCGCTGCAGCCAGCCGCGTCGGACCGAGTGGTCGTGGTCCACCAGCCGCACCAGCTCCACGTCGAGCGTGCGCCGCAGCCGCTTGAGCACCCCGGCGTCGAAGGACATCACCGCGGCAGGCGCGAGGGGTGAGGTCAGCCGGTGTGCGCGCAGCAGGTCGACCAGCGGCTCGTGCAGGGGCATGCCCAGGGCCTCGAAGACCTCGGGATGCTTCAGCTCGATGTGCACGCCGAGCTGTACGGCCGGCCCGGGCCGACTCCTCGGCCCGCAGGTCCAGCAGCTCCTCGAGGGTGAGCACGCCGAGCTGGCCGTCGTACCGCGCGCTGCCGGGCCGCATCCTCGGCCAGCGCTCGCGGACCCGGAGCTGACGGATCTCCGCGAGGTCGAGGTCGCCCACGAACCAGCCGTCGACGTCCTTGCCGTCGACCCGGAACCGGCGACGGCGACCGGCGAGCTCGGGGTGCTGCGCCACGTCCGTGGTCCGGGCGAGGTCGAGGTCGTGGCGGCAGACGAGCACCCCGTCGCGGGTGCTGACGACGTCCGGCTCGACCGAGTCGGCGCCCGAGCGCCAGGCGAGCCGGTAGGCCAGCGAGGTGTGCTCGGGACGGTGCCCGCTGGCACCGCGGTGTCCGATCACGAGAGGTCCGTGCACACGGCCACCGTCCGCGGGACAGGTGACCGGCAGGTGACGGGCCGCCGAACGCAGCCCCTACGGTGGCGGTCATGCAGACGTTCGGCACCCTGGACCTCTCCCCCGCCCTGGACCACCTCGACCTGGTCGGAGCCCCCGTGCGCGAGGCGCTCGCGACCTGGGAGCACGCCGGCGAGGTGCTGGTGGCCGCGATCGACCCCGGGCTCGCCGAGACCGCGGCGATGTCGGAGGCCTACGACGTGCCGATGGAGGCCGGCGCCAACTGCGTGGTCGTCATGGGCCGCCGGGCGGGCGAGGAGCGGACCGCCGCGTGCGTGGTCCGCGCCGACACCCGGGCCGACGTGAACGGCATGGTCAAGCGCACCCTCGACGTGCGCAAGTGCTCGTTCCTGGCGCACGAGCGGGCGGTGGACGAGACCGGGATGGAGTACGGCGGGATCACCCCGATCGGGCTCCCGGCGGGCTGGCGGCTGCTGGTCGACGAGCGCGTCGCGGGGATCGAGCTGGCCGTGATCGGCAGCGGGATCCGGGGCTCCAAGCTGTTCCTGCCCGGAAGGCTCCTGGGCGCCCTCCCCGGCGCCGAGGTGGTCGACGGGCTCGCGCACCCGGTGACCTGAGGCCACCGCCGATTCACGTGGATGTCACAGGTGGGGTCTAGATTTTGTCCTCCCCGCGTCGGGGGCGATGAGTTTCGACCCAGCCCAGGGTCGTTCTCAGGGCAAAACCTGATGGCGTCACGTGCGCACGACTGATGGAGTGGACCCATGCATCGTCAGATCGCCGGCAAGCTCACCGGCAAGGTCACCAAGTGGATCGTCCTGGCCTTCTGGATCGTGGCCGTGGTCGTGCTCGGCAGTTTCGCCGGCAAGCTGACCGAGGTCCAGGACAACCAGGCCTCGTCCTGGCTGCCCGGGAACGCCGAGTCCACCAAGGCGCTCGCGAAGCTGACGCCTTTCCAGGACCCTGACTCGATCCCGACGACGGTCGTCTACTCGAAGAAGTCCGGCCTCAGCCCGGCCGACCTCGAGAAGCTCACCCAGCAGGCCGGCCAGCTCCAGGAGATGGACCACGTGGTCGGCAAGGTCATCGGACCGATCCCGTCCAAGGACATGCAGGCCGCGCAGACGGTCGTGACGTTCAACGTCGGCTCCGACGGCTGGAACAAGATGCCGGGCATCGGCGACGACATCCACAAGATCGCCAGCATCGACGGCGGCACGGTCTACCTCGCCGGCAGCGGCGGCCAGGCCATCGACTCCGCGGAGTCGTTCGCCGGCCTCGACAGCAGCCTGCTGCTCGCCGCGCTCGCCGTGGTGATCCTGCTGCTGCTGATCACCTACCGGAGCCCGGTGCTGTGGATCCTGCCGATCTTCTCGGTAGTGGTCGCGCTGGGCACCTCGCTCGGCCTGATCTACTTCCTGGCCAAGTACGCCGGACCTCACCGTCAACGGCCAGAGCCAGGCGATCGTCTCGATCCTCGTCATCGGCGCCGGCACCGACTACGCGTTGCTGCTCGTCGCGAGATATCGGGAAGAGCTCCGCCGTCACGAGGACCGGCACGAGGCGATGGCGTTCGCGCTGCACCGGGCCACGCCGGCGATCATCGCCAGCGGTGCCACCGTCATCGTCGGCATGCTCTGCCTGACCCTCGCCGAGATGAACTCCACCGCGGGGATGGGCCCGGTCTGCGCCATCGGCATCGGCGTCGGGCTGCTCGCCATGATCACGCTTGCTTCCGGCCCTGCTGGTGATCTGCGGGCGCTGGGTGTTCTGGCCCAAGCGACCCGACTTCGGCACGCCGGAGCCCACGTCGACCGGCTTCTGGTCCCGCGTCGGCGCGTGGATCGCCCCCCGCCCCCGCAAGGTCTGGGTGATCACCACGGCAGCGCTGGCCGTGTGCGCCCTGGGCGTGCTGACGCTGCACACCAGTGGGCTCTCGACCGCCGACTCCTACACCAAGGAGTTCGACTCGGTGAAGGGCCAGAAGGTGCTCACCGCCCACGGCCTGGCCGACAACTCCACGCCGGTGATGGTGGTGGCCAACGCCGACAAGGCCGCCGATGTCGTGACCGCCATGAGCGACATCGACCACATCGAGAAGCCCGCCGCGCCGATCGTCAAGGACGGCGTCGCGCTGATCCAGGCCAACCTGACGGTCGACGCGACCAGTCCCGAGGCCTTCGACGCGGTCGACAACGTCCGCTCCGCGGTGCACTCCGTCAACGGCGCCGATGCCCTGGTGGGTGGGTTCCCGGCGTTCCTCGACGACGCGCTGAAGGCCAATGCGCGCGACTCGAAGGTGATCATCCCGGTCACCCTCTTCGTGGTGCTGCTGATCCTGATGCTGCTCCTGCGCGCCCTCGTGGCGCCGCTGATCCTGATCGCGACCGTGGTGCTGTCGTTCGGGGCGGCGCTCGGGATCGGAGCCCTCGCGTTCAAGTACGTCTTCGACTACCCGGCCACCGACTCCAGCTACCCGCTGTTCGTGTTCGTGTTCCTGGTCTCGCTCGGCATCGACTACAACATCTTCCTGATGACCAGAGTGCGCGAGGAGACGGCCAAGCGCGGCACCAGACAAGGAGCACTGGTCGGGCTTGCCGCCACCGGCGGCGTGATCACCTCGGCCGGCCTGGTGCTGGCCGCCACGTTCGGGATCCTGGCCTCGCTGCCCCTGGTGTTCCTGGTCGAGATGGGGTTCACCGTGGCCGTGGGCGTCATCCTCGACACCCTGATCGTGCGCTCGATCCTGGTGACCTCGATCAACCTCGACCTCGGCTCCCGCATCTGGTGGCCGAGCAAGCTCGACCGCGATCCCCAGGTCGAGGCGCGCGAGATCGGCACCGACGACCCGAGGCACCGGGCCGACGTACCCGTCGACGCGCCGGTGTGACCCTGGTCTCTGTCGATCTCGTCCGCACTGACGGTGGGCAACGTGTCCGTGACAGGTTTACTGTCACGGACATGAAGCTCTCCACGATGTTGATGTACGACGGCAACCCCCGCTCGGCCGCCGACCAGGTGACCGCGCTCGAGGAGGCCGGGCTCGACACCGTGTGGGTCGCCGAGGCCTACGGCTTCGACTCGCCGACCCTGATGGGCTACCTCGCCGCGAAGACCAGCACCATCGAGATCGGCGCCGCGATCCTCAACGTCTACTCCCGCACGCCGGGTGCCCTGCTCCAGACCGCCGCCGGGCTCGACAACGTCTCCGGCGGACGCGCGATCCTCGGCCTCGGCGCGTCGGGCCCCCAGGTCATCGAGGGCTTCCACGGACTCCCCTACTCCAAGCCGCTGGCCCGCACCGCCGAGGTGATCGACATCCTCCGACGTGGCATGCGGCGCGAGCCGCTGACCTCCGACGGCCTGATCCAGCTGCCGCTGGACAAGGAGCACGGCGCGATCACCGGGCTCGGCAAGCCGCTGAAGCTGCTCACCCGCCCCGAGCGCGACAGCATCCCCATCTACATCGCCGCCCTGGGACCCAAGAACGTCGAGCAGGCGGCCGAGCTCGCCGACGGCTGGCTGCCGCACCTGTTCTGGCCGGAGAAGTACAGCGAGGTCTGGGGCGATGCCATCAAGGCCGGCTACAGCAGGCGCGACGCGTCGCTCGGCGACGCCATGGAGATCTCCTGCGGCGGGATGGTGGCGATCGGCGAGGGGCCCGAGACCAAGGCGCTCCTCGACTTCGCCCGCCCGATGTTCGCGCTCTACATCGGCGGCATGGGCGCGAAGGGCAAGAACTTCTACAACGACGTCGCCTGCGCCTACGGCTACGAGAAGGAAGCAACGGAGATCCAGGACCTGTACCTGTCCGGGAAGAAGGACCAGGCCGCCGCGCTCGTCCCCGACGAGTGGCTGGAGGCCGCCAACCTGGTCGGACCCGAGTCCTACGTGAAGGAGCGCATCGCCGCCTTCCAGGAGGCCGGTGTCACCAACCTGCAGGTCATCCCCGCCTCCGAGGACCCCGCCGCCACCGTGCGCCAGCTCAAGGAATGGGTGGCCTGACGTCGCCCACCGACGCACAACTAGCCTGACCAGGTGACACCGCAGCCCACGCGTCAGCAGATCCGCCGCGCACTGGCTCGTGCCGAGCGGGCTGCCGCGCTCGACGTCGGCGAGGCCGAGGTGCTGCTCGCGGCCCGCGGCGAGGACCTCGAGCGCCTGTGCGCAGTGGCGGCCCGCGTGCGCGACGCCGGCCTGGCCGATGCGGGTCGTCCCGGGACCATCACCTACTCCCCCAAGGTGTTCATCCCCGTCACGAGGCTGTGCCGCGACCGCTGCCACTACTGCACGTTCGTGACCACGCCGGGGCACCTCGAGCGCGACGGCCAGGCGCCGTACCTCACCCCCGACGAGATCCTCGAGATCGCGCGCGAGGGCGCGACGCTCGGTTGCACCGAGGCGCTGTTCACCCTCGGCGACCGCCCCGAGGACCGCTGGCCCGAGGCCCGCGAGTGGCTCGACGAGCAGGGCTACGACTCCACGCTCGCCTACGTGCGCGCGATGGCGATCCGCGTGCTCGAGGAGACCGGCCTGCTGCCGCACCTCAACCCCGGCGTCATGTCGTGGGAGGAGATGAACCGGCTCAAGCCGGTCTCCCCCTCGATGGGGATGATGCTCGAGACGACCTCGCGCCGCCTCTTCGAGGAGAAGGGCCAGGCGCACTTCGGATCCCCCGACAAGGACCCCGACGTACGCCTGCGGGTGCTGGAGGACGCCGGCCGCCTCTCCATCCCGTTCACGACCGGCCTGCTGATCGGCATCGGCGAGAACCTCACCGAGCGCGCCGAGTCGATCTTCGCGCTGCGCCGGGTGGCCCGGCAGTACGGCCACGTGCAGGAGGTCATCGTCCAGAACTTCCGGGCCAAGCCCGACACCGCGATGCGCCACGTCGACGACCTCGGGCTGGAGGAGTACGTCGCCGCCCTCGCCGTGGCCCGGGTCGTGCTCGGCCCGAAGGTGCGGCTCCAGGCACCGCCGAACCTCGTCGAGCTCGACGAGTGCCGGGCCCTGCTCGGCGCCGGCGTCGACGACTGGGGCGGCGTCTCCCCCCTCACCCCCGACCACGTGAACCCCGAGCGCCCCTGGCCCTCGCTGGAGCGGCTGCGCCAGGTCACCGCCGACTGCGGCTTCGACCTCCGGGCGCGACTGACCGCGCACCCGTCGTACGTCCTGGCCGGCGAGCCGTGGATCGACCCCCGCGTCTCCACCCACGTCGCCGCCCTGTCGGACGACGACGGCTTCGTGCGCGAGGGCGTCCGACCCACCGGCCTCCCCTGGCAGGAGCCCGACGGCGGCTTCGCCTCCGTGGGCCGGGTCGACCTCCACACCGAGGTCGACACCGAGGGCCGCACCGACGACCGCCGCTCCGACTTCGACGAGGTCTACGGCGACTGGGACGAGGTGGCCGAGCTCGCCGACCGTACGGCGGGCGCGGACGGCGACGGGGCGCCCGGCCCCGCCGTGGATGGGACTGGCCCCCCCGGAGCGAGGAACGAGCGGAGGGGGTGGTTGGCGGGGACGGGCGCCCCGGCGCAGGGAGCGACCGCCCTCAAGGCGGCAGAGCGCGACCCCGGCAACCTGTCCGACGAGCACGCGCTCACGCTGATGACCGCCGAGGGCGAGCTGCTGGACCAGGTCTGCCAGCTCGCCGACGACCTCCGCCGCGAGACGGTCGGCGACGACGTCACCTACGTGGTCAACCGGAACATCAACTTCACCAACGTCTGCTACGTCGGCTGCCGGTTCTGCGCCTTCGCCCAGCGACGCACGGACGCCGACGCCTACTCCCTGTCCCTGGACCAGGTGGCCGACCGCGCCGAGGAGGCCTGGGCCCTCGGAGCCACCGAGGTCTGCATGCAGGGCGGCATCGACCCGGAGCTCGCCCGGCACCGCCTACTTCGACCTGGCTGCGGCGGTGAAGCGGCGGGTGCCGGAGATGCACGTGCACGCGTTCTCACCGATGGAGATCGTCAACGGCTCCAGCCGTACCGGCCTGTCCTTCGAGGACTTCCTGGTCAAGGCGCGCGAGTCCGGCCTCGACACCATCCCCGGCACCGCGGCCGAGATCCTGGACGACGACGTCCGCTGGGTGCTGACCAAGGGCAAGCTGCCGACGAGGACCTGGGTCGAGATCGTCTCCACGGCGCACCGCGTCGGGATCCGGTCGAGCTCGACGATGATGTACGGCCACGTCGACAACCCGCGGCACTGGGTCAACCACCTGCGAGTGCTGAGCAAGATCCAGGACGAGACGAAGGGCTTCACCGAGTTCGTGCCGCTGCCGTTCGTGCACCACTCCGCACCGATCTACCTCGCCGGGGTCGCGCGGCCGGGGCCCACGATGCGCGACAACCTCGCGGTGCACGCGCTCGCGCGGATCATGCTGCACGGCCGGATCGACAACATCCAGACCTCGTGGGTCAAGCTCGGCGTCGACGGCACCCGGGCGATGCTCGGCGCCGGTGCCAACGACCTCGGCGGCACGCTGATGGAGGAGACGATCTCCCGGATGGCCGGCTCCGAGCACGGCTCGGCGAAGACGGTCGCGGAGCTCGAGGAGATCGGCCAGGGCATCGGGCGACCGGTGGTCCAACGCACCACGACGTACGGCGCCGTACCCGTTCGGTCTTGACTTAGTTCAAGACTCGTACAAAACTGCGGGCATGACGGACCTCACCCCCTCACCCGACGACAAGTTCTCCTTCGGCCTCTGGACCGTGCAGTACCCGGGCCGCGACCCCTTCGGTGAACCGACCCGACCGCCGATGGACGCGGTGCGCGCGGTGCACAAGCTCGCCGAGATCGGCGCCTACGGCGTGAACTTCCACGACGACGACGTCGTCCCCTTCGGCACCGACGAGGCCGGGCGCGAGAAGATCCTCGACGACTTCCGCAAGGCGCTCGCCGACACCGGCCTGGTGGTCACCACCGCGACCACCAACCTGTTCACGCACCCGGTGTTCAAGGACGGTGCCTTCACCTCCAACCTGCGCGACGTGCGGCGTTTCGCGCTGAAGAAGACGATGCGCAACATCGACCTCGCCGCCGAGCTCGGCGCCAAGGTCTACGTCGCCTGGGGCGGCCGCGAGGGCTCGGAGTACGGCGCGTCCAAGGACGTGCCGACCGCGCTGGACCGCTTCAAGGAGGCCTTCGACCTGCTCGGCCAGTACGTCATCGACAAGGGCTACGACCTGAAGTTCGCCATCGAGCCGAAGCCGAACGAGCCCCGCGGCGACATCCTGCTGCCGACGGTGGGGCACGCGCTGGCCTTCATCGAGCAGCTCGAGCACTCCGAGATCGTCGGCGTGAACCCCGAGATCGGGCACGAGGAGATGGCCGGCGTGAACGCCGCGCAGGGCTACGCCCAGGCGCTGTGGCAGGGCAAGCTCTTCCACATCGACCTCAACGGCCAGAACGGCCCCCGCTTCGACCAGGACCTGCGCTTCGGTGCCGGCAACGTGCGCGGCGCCTTCTGGATCGTCGACACCCTCCTGACCGGCGGGTACGACGGGCCGGTGCACTTCGACTTCAAGACCGCGCGCACCGAGAACGACGAGGGCGTGTGGGTCGCGGCGAAGGCGTGCATGACGAACTACCTGATCCTGCGGGAGAAGGCGCTCGCGTTCCGCGCGGACCCAGAGGTCCAGGAGGCCCTCGAGGCAGCGCACCTGCCCGAGCTCGCCGTGCCCACGCTCGGCGAGGGCGAGACCTGGAGCGACGTGCAGTCGGCCGCCGACCCCGACATCGAGGGGCTCGGCGCCAGCGCACGCGGCCTGGAGCACCTCGACCAGCTGGCTCTCGAGCACCTGTACGGGACGCGCTGACCGACCGATGTCCTTCGCCGGACCGGCGGCCACCGACGAGGTCCGCCGCCGCAACACCGCGCTGGTCCTCCGGCTGCTGCGTGACAGCGACGGCCTGAGCCGGGCCGACCTCGCCCGCCGGTCCGGGCTGGCCAAGGCGACCGTCGGCACCATCGTCGCCCAGCTCCACGGCGCGGGCGCGGTCGCGGAGGGGGACGCCGAAACCTCGGGGCGGGGGCGTCCGAGCACCCCGGTCGTGCTCTCGGGGCACACCATGGCCGGGCTCGGCATCGAGCTCAACGTCGACTACGTCGCGGTCACCGCCGTCGACCTGGCCGGTCGCGAGCTGTTCGCCGAGGAGCACGCGCTCCAGGGCGGGGCGCCCACCCCGGGCAAGCTGGTCGCCCTGGCCGACGGGCACCTCCAGCAGCTGAAGCGCCACGGCGTGGAGGTGCTCGGCCTCACCGTGGCCGTGCCCGGACTGATCGACCGGTCCCGCGGTGTCGTGGTGGAGGCGCCCAACCTGGGCTGGAGCGACGTCGCGCTGGCCGACGCCCTCGGGGCGGCTCTCGGGGGCGAGGTCGCGGTCGCCGTCGACAACGACGCCAACTGCGCCGCGCGGGCCGAGAGCCTGCACGGCGTCGCGGTGGGGGTCCAGGACTTCGTCTACCTCACCGGCACCGTCGGGCTCGGCGCCGGCATCGTCGCCGGCGGGGAGGTGCTCCGGGGTGCGCGCGGCCTGGCCGGCGAGGTCGGCCACCTGCGGGTCGGGAACGAGACGCACGCATGCGCCTGCGGTCGCACCGGGTGCTGGGAGGCGCTGGTCGGCCTGCACGCCCTGGAGGCGGCCACGGGCATCCCCGTCGATCCCGGCGAGGACCCGGTCGCCTACGCCGAGCGAGTGTCCCGCACGCGGGGCACCGAGGCCGCGGTCCGGGCCCTCGGGGACGCCCTGGCCCGTGGGGTGACCATGCTGACCACCACGCTCGATCCGCAGATGGTCGTCCTGGGCGGGTCGTTCGTGCCGCTCGGCACGGTGCTGGTGCCCGCCGTCGAGCACGCCATCGCCTCCGCCTTCACGGGCGCCGGACCCACCGTCGCGCTCAGCGAGCTCGGACTGAACGCCGCCTCGGTCGGCGCCGCCATCGATGCCCTCGACGACGTCTACTC
>CAWCFR010000050.1:0-60867 GCA_963794725.1 uncultured Actinomycetota bacterium | reverse complement strand
GCGGGTGCGGGCACGCGCACCCAGGAGGCTGTTTCCCATGGCGATGTGACGCACGTCCTGCCGCAACGGTTCCCCCTGCGTCAAGATGGGCGGATGCCTGACACTGCTGCCCGCGACCACGACATCGTCATCCTCGGCGCCACCGGCTTCACCGGCGAGCTGACCGCCGCCTACCTGGCCGAGCACGCCCCGACGGCCTGCGCTGGGCGCTGGCCGGGCGCAACCAGGCCAAGCTCGAGGCGGTCCGCGACCGCCTCGCGCAGGTCGACCCCGAGCTGAAGAACCTGCCGCTGCTGCAGGCCGACAGCTCCGACGAGGCGTCGTTGCGCGCGGCTGGCGGAGTCGACCCGCGTCGTGATCACCACCGTCGGCCCCTACCTGCGAGCACGGCGAGCCGCTGGTCGCCGCCTGCGCCGCCGCCGGCACCGACTACGTCGACCTCACCGGTGAGCCCGAGTTCGTCGACCGGATGTACCTCGAGCACCACGACGCCGCCGTCGCCTCCGGCGCCCGGATCGTGCACGCCTGCGGCTTCGACTCGATCCCGCACGACCTCGGCGCCTGGTTCACCGTGAGCAGCTCGGCTCGACCGACCCGATCACCCTGCGTGGCGTCGTGCGCGCGGGCGGGATGGCCTCCGGCGGGACCTTCGCCTCCGCCATGGGCGCGATGAGCCGGGCCAAGCAGATGCGCGAGGCGATGGTCGCGCGAAGGAAGAAGGAGGAGCGCCCGGCCGGCCGGAAGTCCCGCGCCGTGGCCGGCAAGCCCCACCGCGACTCGGCGCTGGGCCTACCTGCTGCCGATGCCCACGATCGACCCGTTCGTCGTGGCCCGTTCGGGCGCTGCCCTCGCGTCGTACGGACCGGACTTCCGCTACAGCCACTTCGCCGGCCTGAAGACGCTGCGCTACACCGTCGGCGGCGTCGCCGGCGGTCAGCGCACTGGCCGTCTCGGCCCAGGTGCCGCCGCTGCGCAACTTGCTGAAGAAGCGGCTGCCGCAGGGCGAGGGCCCGTCGCAAGGAGCGTCGCGCCAAGTCGTGGTTCACCGTCGACTTCGTCGGCGAGAGCGCCGGCCGCACCGTGCACACCCGGGTCTCCGGCGGCGACCCCGGCTACGACGAGACCGCGAAGATGCTCGCCGAGTCAGCGCTCTGCCTGGCCCTCGACGACAACCCGCAGACCGCCGGCCAGGTCACCACCGCCCAGGCGATGGCGGAGAACCTGCTGCGCCGCCTGCAGGCCGCGGGCATCCGCTTCGAGGAGGTCTGAGCCCGATCCACCTTGTAGGAGAACAGGGTCTCGCCCAGCCACCCGGAGCGCGACCGCACGCCCGGGGGCACGGCGAACAGGCCGGACCCGGTGTGCTGGAGGTACTCCATCAGGGCGTCCTGGGCGGAGAGCCGGGTCTGCATCGGGATGTACTGCTCGACGGGGTCGCGGACGAAGGCGATGAAGAACAGGCCGGCGTCGAGGCGGCCGAGCGTCGTTGGAGCCGTCGGTGAAGTTGTAGCCGCGGCGCAGCAGCTTGACGCCCTTGTTCATCGTGGGGTGCGCCAGCCGGACGTGGGAGTCCACCGCGATCAGCGGGCCGTTGCGTCCCTGCAGCTCGAAGTTCGGCTCGGTGAACTCCTTGCCGCCGGACAGCGGCGCGCCCTCGGCCCGGTCGCGCCCGATCAGCGTCTCCTGCTCGCTCAGGCTGGTGCGGTCCCACGGCTCGATGCGCATGTTGATCCGGCGGGCCACGAGGTAGGAGCCGTCGGCGAGCCAGGCGGCCGCCGGCGTCGTCGCCGGGATGCACCCAGACGAACTTGTCGACGTTCGGTGCGGTCCTCGACCTTGAGGTTGGCGGTGCCGTCCTTGAAGCCGAGCAGGTTGCGCGGCGGTCTGCTGCTGCGTGGAGGTCGAGGAGGTGCGGCCGAAGCCGAGCTGGGCCCAGCGCATCGCCACGGTGCCGAACCCGATCCGGGCGAGGTTGCGGATGGCGTGCACCGCGACCTGGGGGTCGTGCGGCGCACGCCTGGATGCACAGGTCGCCGTCGCTGCGGGTCGGGTCGAGGTTGTCGGCCGGGAAGTGCGGCAGCTCGCGCAGCGCCGCCGGCCTGCGGTCGGCGAGGCCGAACCGGTCCTTGCCGTCGCTGCTCGAACAGCGACGGGCCGAACCCGAACGTGAGCGTCAGTCCCGAGGCGGGCAGCCCCTGGGCCTCGCCGGTGTCGGTCGGCGGCGCGTCGTACGGCGTCGGGGTGCTGCCGCCGACCATGGCGCCGGCCGTCATCTGGCGCGCGGCGGCGGTCCACTCCTTCAGCAGCGCGACCAGGGCGTCGCGCGAGGTCGTCGTGACGTCGAAGGACGCGAAGTGCAGCCGGTCCTGCGCCGGGGTGGTGATGCCGGCCTGGTGCTCGCCCGTGGAAGGCGTACGCCGAGCCGCTGCCCGAGCCGCCGCCGGACGCGTCGTCGTCCGAGCTGCCCCACGCGTAGCCGCCGACGCCCGCGGCGCCCGCCGCGAGCGCGCCCGCGCCGGCGACACCGAGCAGGCGCCGTCGCGAGAAGGCGCCCTGGCCGGTGTCGTCGGGCGGGTGGTGCTGGTCGTGCGGGTCTGTCACAGGGTGATGGCTCCGGTCATCTTGGAGAGCGGCTCGGCCAGGGCGTTCACCGCGTCGGAGAGCTGCTTGCGCTGCGCCGGGGTGACCTTGTCGTAGAAGACGTAGCCGTTGCCCGTCTTGTACTGGTCGAGCAGCGGCTGCAGCTTGTCGAAGGCGCCTGGATCTGCTGCGAGAGCGCGGGGTTCTTGACCTCGAGGATCGGCTTGAGGCCCTCGAAGCCGACCCGGGCGCCGTCGACGTTGGCCTGGAAGTCCCAGAGGTCGGTGTGCGACCAGGTGTCCTCCTCGCCGGTGATCTTGCTGGCGGCGACCTCGTCGAGCAGGCCCTTGGAGCCGTTGCCGATCTGGTCGACGGTGAACTTCAGCGTCTGCACGCGCTTCTGGAGGTCCTGGGTGTTGGCCAGCAGGTTGTCGCCGTACTTCTTGCGCTCCGGCGGCGTCGAGCGTGCGCGTAGCCCTTGGCCGGCGGCCACAGGTCCTTCTCGATCCGGTGCCAGCCGGTCCACTCCTGGCCCTTCTCGAGGTCGGCCTCGCGCAGGTCGAGCTCGGGTCGAGGTCGCCGAAGGACTCCGCGACGGGCTCGATCCGCTCGTAGTGACCGCGCGCGACGCGGGAACAGCGCGCGAGCCTTGGCGGCGTCGCCGGACTTGTAGGCCGTCACGAACGCCGTGGTGGCGTCGACGAGCTCCTGGCGACTGGTCCTTGACGTAGGCGGCGTACTGCGAGGTGGCGGTGTCGATGTCGGCCTGGTCCACGCCCTTGATCGCGGTGTCCTTGCCGGAGTCGGTGACCTGGAACGCCGAGCGGATGCCCTGGCCCTTCATGCCGGGCTTGCACGCGGTGACGTACTTGCCGGGCTGCGCCCGGACCACGAGGTCGCGGGTCAGGCCGGGGCCGATGTTCTCGATCTCGCCCACGATGCGCAGGCCGTCGGAGCCGTAGAGGTAGAACTCGGTGACCTCGTTGCCGGTGTTCTTCACCTTGAACACGACGTTGCCCGACGGGGCCTTCTTCGCGGTCAGGTCACAGGCGCCGCCCGACGACTCGACGTTGATCGTGCCGGTGCCCTTGCTGCCCTTGGCCGGGTCGTTGGACTGGGTCAGGCCGCACGCCGACCCGGTGACGGCGAAGGTCGTCAACGCGAGCGCGCAGGCGGCAGTGGTGGAACGGTTCACAGAGGGGCCTTTCGGTGGGCAGTCAGGCGGCTTCTGCAGGCTGACGGGGTGTGGTGGACGCGGACGCCGGCCGGGGTCTGGCGGGTCCTGAGAAGGAAGATCGTCATGGTCGGCACCAGGTAGAGCACCCAGGCCGTGGCCTCCAGCCACGTGGTGGCGGGGGAGAAGTTGACCGTGCCCTTGAGCAGGGTGCCCCACCACGAGGCGGGCGGGATCGCGTTGCTCACGTCGAAGGCCAGGTTGTTCAGGCCCGGCAGGACGCCGGCCTCCTGCAGGTCGTGGACGCCGTACGACAGCACGCCGGCCGCCACGACGATCAGGATGATGCCGGTGTAGCGGAAGAACTTCGCCAGGTTGATCTTGAGCACGCCCTTGTAGAAGGCGAAGCCCAGCGCCACGGCGGTGAGGATGCCGAGCATGCGCGCCGAGGAACGGGACCAGGGTCGAGGAGCCGGTGTTGGTGGTGGCCTGGGTCGCCGACCAGATGAACAGGGCCGTCTCGAGGCCCTCGCGCCCCACCGCCAGCAGCGCGACGACCGCGAGGCTGAACCGGCCGGCACCGGCGGCGGCGTCGATCTTGCCGCGCAGCTCGCCGGAGAGCCCGCGCGCGTGGCGCGCCATCCAGAAGACCATCCAGGTGACGAAGCCGACCGCGATGATCGACAGCGTGCCGCCCAGGGCCTCCTGCGCCTCGAAGGTCAGGCTGCGCGGGCCGAAGGTGAGCAGCGCCCCGAAGCCGAACGAGATGACGACGGCGACCGCGACCCCGGCCCAGATCCGCGGGAGCAGGTCGCGCCGGTCCGTCTTGACCAGGTAGGCCACCAGGATCACCACGACCAGGCTCGCCTCGAGGCCCTCACGCAACCCGATCAGGTAGTTCCCCAGCGGGAAGGACGACATGGCGGTGGCTCCGGAGCGCTCGACGGTCAAGGCGATGCAGGTAAGGCTTGCTTAAGTAAGGTAATCCTTACTGCGCTCGCACGACAACCCGGGGTCCGTCGTCACCCTTGGTGCCCGTCCGCATCGCCGCCGGTTGAGCCTGTCGAAACCCTGGTGCCGACTCGGGCCTGGTTTCGACAAGCTCGCGGCAGCGGGAGTCAACCTGGCTCGCGAGCCGACCTCTGCCGGTGAGCCGTCGAGACTCGGGTGCCCTCTGGTGCCCCAGGCCAGAGTCGAACTGGCGACCTTTCGCGTCGGATGCAGCCGGCTGCTCTGGTGAGGTGCAGCTGAGGTCTGGTGCCCCAGGCCAGAGTCGAACTGGCGACCTTTCGCGTCGGACGGAGCCGGCTGCTCTGGTGCAGGTGCGCATGAGGTCTGGTGCCCCAGGCCAGAGTCGAACTGGCGACCTTTCGCTTAGGAGGCGGCTGCTCTATCCACTGAGCTACTGGGGCCAGGACCGGCGCCCATCTTGGCACGCTGGGTGTTCAGGTGCTCCTCAGCCGGACATGGCAGGATTTGGGAGGCCCTCGGTCACAGGTTCACAATGGGGGGTCGTCGCCATCCCAGATCGAGGTCCCGTTGTCCGAGGAAGAACCAGTCCGCCCTGACCGGCGTTCTCGACGACGGCGCCTCCTCAAGCGGATCGGCATCGGCGTGCTCGCCCTGGTGCTCGTGCTCTCCACCGTGCTGGTGGTCGTCTACAAGAAGCTCGAGGGCAACATCCACCAGATCTCGGACATCGGCCTGGGCAAGGACCGGCCCAAGAAGCCCAAGGTGTCCGGTCCGAAAGAGCCGCTGAACGTGCTGATCATGGGCTCCGACGACCGCAAGGGCACCAACATCGGCGGCGCCACTCCCGGGCTCTCCGACACCACGATCCTGCTGCACCTCTCGGCCGACCGGAAGCGGGCGTACGGCGTCAGCATCCCGCGCGACGCCATGGTCGAGCGGCCGACCTGCCTGTCCAAGAACGGCAAGAAGGAGCTCCCCGGCGGCATCCGGCAGTTCAACGCCGCGTTCGCGGTGGGCGGGCCGACCTGCACGGTCCGCACCGTCGAGCACCTGACGAACATCAGCATCGACCACTTCGTGGTGGTCAACTTCGCCGGCTTCAAGGACATGGTCAACGCCGTGCACGGGGTCACCGTCTGCGTGCCCACCGAGGTCAACGACGACGTCGGGCACATCCACCTGCCCGAGGGCACCTACAAGGTCAACGGCAACCAGGCGCTGGACTACGTGCGCGTGCGGCACGACCTCGGTGCCCCCACCGGCGACCTCGGCCGGATGAAGCGCCAGCAGGCCTTCATCTCGGCGATGATCTCCAAGGTCTACTCGGCCGGCACCCTGACCAACCCGGTCCGGCTCTACAAGTTCCTCGACGCCGCCACGAGCTCGCTGTCGACCGACTCGGGGTTCGCCCACCTCAAGGACCTCGCGTCGCTGGGCAGCTCGCTCAAGGGCATCGGCCTGAACAAGATCCAGTTCATCACCGTGCCCAACCAGCCCTACCCCGCGGACACCAACCGGCTCGAGTTCGCACCGGATGCCGCGAACCTGTGGCGCAAGATCCGCTACGACAAGCCGCTCGGCAAGTTCGGCGCCGACGCCCTCTCCCCGGGCAACGACCAGCCGGGCAAGCAGCCCAGCCCCGGGGCGTCCGCCTCGGCCACCGCCTCGCCGAGTGCTTCGCCGAACGCCCAGGCGAAGGAGGCCGCTCGCAAGGAGGCAGCGGCCGAAGCGGGCCTCTGCGCGTGACCGGCCCCAGCAGTCGACACGCCCGGACTGCTCCAGGTTGCTGTGATCGATTCGTTATCGGAGGATGACGCCTGTGAGGGCCGTGCTGACCGGAGGAACCGGTGTCATCGGACGCCGAGCCGTCACCGCACTCACCGAGGCCGGCCACGAGGTCGTGGTCGTGGCCCGCTCCGATGCCAGCGCCGCCCGGGTCGACGGGCTCGGGGCGTCGTGCGTGCGGGGTGACGTGCTCGACGTCGCCAGCCTCGACGAGGCCTTCGCCGGCGCCGACTGCGTCGTCAACCTCGCCACCAGCGTCCCGGTGGGGCACAGCGCCCTGGTGCCTCGGGCCTGGCGGCGCGACGACCGGCTGCGGACCTCCGGGGTGGCCAACGTCGTCGAGGCCGCCCGCCGCTGCGGCGTACGCCGACTGGTGCAGGCGAGCGCGAGCTTCCTCTACGCACCCCAGGGCGACGAGTGGATCACCGAGCACAGCCCGGTGGCGATCACCGAGATGAACGAGCCCACCGCCGTCGCGGAGTCGCTGGTCCAGGACTACACCTGCGACTCCCGGACGGGGGTCGTGCTGCGCTTCGGTCAGATCGTGGGTGACGACCCGCAGACCCGCCACCTCCTGCGCGCCGCCGCGGCCGGCCGGCGCATCGGGATCGGCCAGCCGCACGACTGGACCCACGTCGTCCATGTCGACGACCTCGGCGCGGCGGTCCTCGCCGCGCTGCACGCCCCCAGCGGGGTCTACAACGTGGGCGCCGAGCCGGTGCAACGCCAGGACCTCGTCCAGGGGTACGCCGAGGCGGCGGGCGCCGATGTCGCGCCGTTCCTCGGCGTGGTCGGTCGTCGGCTGCTGGGCGGCAGGCTCGAGCCGCTGGCCAGGTCGTTGCGGGTCTCCTCCGACCACTTCGCGGCGCAGACCGGCTGGTGCGCGAGCCGCGGCACCTTCGACGCGAGCTGGCTGGAGGCCGCCGTCCGCGCGGCTCCCGATCGATGCCCCCGCCTGAGGCTCCGCCCGAGGACACGCCCCCGGAGGAGCGGCCGGAGCCGACCGCGGAGGAGCAGCGCCGTCGTCGCAAGCGGCTCGCGGAGATCTTCGGCGACGTGCTCCCCGGCCAGACCTCGGACGACGTGGACCCGGCGTCCGACGAGTCCGACGGTGACCGGGAGGCGTGGCTACGACGCCAGGTGCCGCCCCACCACGGGTGAGCGCGGCGCCTGAGGGGAAGAGCTAGAGCGAGGTGCTCGCGCCGGGGCCGGTCGTGCCGCCCGACTGCGCCTTGAGCAGGTCGCGGATCTCCTCGAGCAGCGCCACGTCGGCCGGCGTGCCGGACGGGTCGGACGGGAAGAACTTCTCCTTGGCCACCGTGTACGGCTTGACCACCAGGAAGTAGACGACCGCCGCGAGGATCACGAAGCTGATGATGGCGGTCAGCCAGGCCCCGACGAGGAGGCCTCCGGGCTTCCAGGCGTTGAAGTCGGGCTGGCCACCGATCTTGCCGATCAGGCCCATGATCAGGTTCACGGTGGCGGTCACCACGAGGGCGAACGCGGTGCCCATGACGAAGGCGACCGCCAGCTCGACGAGGTTGCCGCGCAGGACGAAGTTCTTGAAGCCGTTCATGCTGGGACGCTATCGGTTCCACACCGGGATGAGAATTGCGGCGGAAGCGCGGGCGGCCACGTCGGTCGCCTGTCCGCTGTCCACCGCGACGACCACCAGCCGTCCCGGCGTACCGCTGGCGGAGCCGCCCCTCGACGCCGCGGGGACCGCCACCACGGGGACGTCGTCCAGGAGCTCGCTCGGTGCCTGACGCCCGTCGGGGTCGGCGGCGACGATGCTGACCCGGTCTCCCACGCGGAGCATGCCGACGGTGTCGGCGTCGGTGATCCGCAGCGGTACGGCGGTGGCGCCCGGGTAGCCGCGCAGCAGACCGGGGCCGATCGTGCGCAGCCCGGTCACCGGCTCGCCGCGCGACAGCGGGGCGGCGACGGTGCGTCCGACGACGTCCGCGGGGTCTCGTACCGCGCCGTCGGGCACGCTGTCCGGCGCGAACCGGGTGCGGGCGAGGTCCGCGCGCTGCACCACGGCGCCGGCCGGGAGCGCACGCGCCGCCGTCCACACCTCGACCTCGTGGCGGCGCCGGCGGGGACACCGCCTGCAGCCCGACCAGCACGGCCGCGCCCGCACTGACGGCGGCCAGGGACCGGCGGTGGAGGAGCAGCCGACGACGCACGCGGCCGAGCCGGCGGCGCGACGCTGCGAGAAGTGGCGTCATGGCGCCAGAACCTAGGCGCCGAGCGCGATTCCTGCCTCCGGCAATCCACAGGCGACCCGTGGTGCGTGGGTCAGGAGGGGGAGGACTCCGTGCTCTTCTTCGGCGTGGCGCTCTTCGTGGAGGCGCCGTCGGACGTGCTCGTGGAGCCGTTGCTCGACGAGGAGTCGCCGGATCCGCTCTTGCTGCGGCGCCGTCGGAGCTCGGACTCGCTCGGCGGAGCGTCTTGCCCCTGCTGTCGGTGCGGTAGAAGCCGGAGCCCTTGAAGACCACGCCGACGGCGTTGAACACCTTGCGGAGCCGGCCGCCGCACTCGGGGCAGACCGTCAGGGAGTCCTCGGAGAACGACTGCACGATGTCGAAGGCGTGACCGCACTCGGTGCAGGCGTACTGGTAGGTCGGCACGGACGCTCCTCGGGAACTGGCACTCGGCTTTGTCGAGTGCCAATGGTACGACGGGCCAGGTCGCCGCCCGCATGTAACGCGGTGTTACGGACGCTGAGTGCGTCGTACGCCGCATGTTCAGCGTCAATAACTCCGCGTTACATGAGAGCTAGCGGGAGAAGCGGGTGATCCCGAGCTCGGTGGCGACGGCGGTCACGGGGCGGTCGTGGGGGGCGGCGGGGACGTGGTCGAGGACCTCCTCGCTGTTGAGCAGCACGCAGGTGAAGGTCCCGACCGGGACCCGGCCCAGCGCGCGGTCGTAGCAGCCGGCGCCCTTGCCGAGCCGGATGCCGTCGCGGCCGACCGCCATGCCCGGGACCAGCACGGCGTCGGCGGTGGCGATGGCCTCGGGGCCGAGGGGGCGACCGCCCGGCTCGAGCAGGCCGAGGCGCGCGCTGTGCAGGCCGGCCGGGTCGTCGTAGGTGCCCCAGTCGAGGTCGAAGTCGGGCTGCACGATCGGCAGGATCACCCGCTTGCCGGCGGCGCGCAGGGCCTCCAGCAGTGGCCCGGTGCCGGGCTCGGTCGAGACCGACACGTAGGCCGCCACCGTGGCGGCGCGACGGACCTCCGGCGCGGCCAGCAGGTGCTCGGCGAGGGCCCGGGCCCGGACGCCCACGGAGGCCAGCCCCAGGTGCTTGCGGGCGGTCAGGAGCTGGTCGCGCAGGGCCAGCTTCGCGGTCCCTGTTAGTTCCTGCACGGGACAAGCCTACGATCGAGGTATGAAGTCCAAAGGGCTGATCGAGGCCCGCGAGAAGATGAAGGCTGCCGGCGTCGACTCGGTCGCGATCGACGTCTTCTCCCACTACTACCGCCAGCTCGAGCACGGCGAGACCGGGCTGATCCCGGAGAGCAGCATCGAGCCGCTCGACATGGAGTCCCTCGACGACGCCAAGGTCGACGACGAGACCGCCTCCGACGCCATCGGCGCGACCGCGGTGATCAAGCTCAACGGCGGGCTCGGCACGTCGATGGGGATGGCGCGAGCCAAGTCCCTGCTGTGCGTGCGCCGGGGCCTGTCGTTCCTCGACGTGATCGCCCGGCAGGTGCTGCACCTGCGGCGCGAGCACGGCGCGACGCTGCCGCTGATGTTCATGAACAGCTTCCGCACCTCCGCCGACACCCTGGCGGCCCTGGCGCGGTACGACGACCTGGCCGTGCCCGGTCTCCCGCTGGAGTTCCTGCAGAACAAGGAGCCCAAGCTCAAGGTCGACGACCTGCGCCCGGTGGGCTGGCCGCGCGACCCCGCGCTCGAGTGGTGTCCGCCCGGCCACGGCGACCTGTACACGGCGCTGATGGCCAACGGCCTCTTCGACAAGCTCATCGACGCCGGCTACCGCTACGCGTTCGTCTCCAACTCCGACAACCTCGGCGCCGTCCCCGATGCTCGGCTGGCCGGCTGGTTCGCGCAGTCCGGGCGCTCCGTTCGCGATCGAGGCCGTGCGCCGTACCGCCTCGGACCGCAAGGGCGGCCACTTCGCCAAGCGCAAGGAGGACGGCCGGATCGTCCTGCGTGAGACCGCACAGACGTCCAAGGCCGACCAGGCGGCGCTGCAGGACCTCGACCGCCACAAGTACTGCTCCACCAACAACCTGTGGTTCGACCTGGCCCGGATGCGCGACGAGATCACCCGGCGCGACGGCATCCTCGGCCTGCCGCTGATCCGCAACGAGAAGAACGTCGACCCCGGTGACCCCAAGTCCCCGAAGGTGATCCAGGTGGAGACCGCCATGGGCGCCGCCATCGAGGTCTTCCCCGACTCGCGCACGATCGAGGTCGGGCGCGACCGCTTCGTCCCCGTGAAGACCACCAACGACCTGCTGGTGCTGCGCTCCGACGCCTACGACCTCGGCAAGGACTTCGTGCTCGACCAGGTCGCGCTGTCGCTGCCCTTCGTGGACCTCGACGACCACTACAAGGTGGTCGAGGAGTTCGACAAGCGCTTCCCCGCGGGCGTGCCGTCGCTGAAGGAGGCCGAGTCGCTGGTGGTCAAGGGCGACTGGACCTTCGGCGCACGGGTGAAGGTCAAGGGCGAGGCGAGCCTCAAGGGCGACCACGGCCGGGTCGACGAGGGCGCGGTACTCGGGGAGGGTTCCCCCGCGACCTAGGGTTGGGCCATGCCCGCCGAGCCGACGACCGGACCCATCTCCGTCGAGGAGTACCTGGGGCGCGTCCTGGCCCGCATCCGGCCGATGGATCCCTTCGAGCACTCGCTGCTCGATGCCCTCGGACTGCCCGTGGCGCAGGACATCCACGCCGAGGTGCCGCTGCCGATGTTCGACAACTCGGCGATGGACGGGTACGCCGTCGCCTTCCGCGACGTGGCCGACGCGGGGCCGGAACGACCGGTGCACCTGCCGGTCGTCGGCGAGATCGCGGCCGGTGATGCCAGCAACACCGAGCTCACCCCGGGCACGGCCCTGCGGATCATGACCGGCGCGCCGATCCCTCGGGGATCCAACGCCGTCGTGCCGTTCGAGTGGACCGAGGAGGAGGGGCGCGAGGTCGTCGTGCGCCAGGCCCCCGAGGAGGGCCAGCACGTCCGGCGCGCGGGGGAGGAGATCGCCGCGGGCGACCTGCTGATGCGCGCGGGCGAGGTGATCGGCCCACGCCAGCTGGGACTGCTCGCGGCCGTCGGACTGGGCCGGGTGGCCACGTCCCCCCGTCCGCGGGTCGTGGTGATGTCGACCGGCAGCGAGCTGGTCGAGCCGGGCAGGTCCGTCAGGCCCGACAGCATCTACGACGCCAACAGCTACCTGCTCGCGGCCGCGGTGCGCACCCACGGCGGCGTGCCGTACCGCGCGAGCGCGACCTCGGACGACCCGGCGGAGTTCGCCGAGGCGCTCGAGCGACCAGCTCGTGCGCGCCGACCTCGTGGTCACGAGCGGCGGGGTCAGCAAGGGCACCCACGACGTGGTCAAGGAGGTGCTGGCCGAGCTCGGCACCGTGGACTTCCTCGAGGTCGCGATGCAGCCCGGCAAGCCGCAGGGGTTCGGGGTCGTCGGTGAGGACGAGACCCCGATCTTCACGCTGCCGGGCAACCCGGTCTCGGCGTACGTCTCCTTCGAGATGTTCGTGGTGCCGGCCCTGCACCGGCTGGTCGGCCGTGAGGCGGGTCCGCGCCAGCTGACCACCGCGCGGCTTCAGGAGCCGGTCCGCTCGATCCGCGGGCGGACCCAGCTGCTCCGCGCCCGGATCGACATGGGCGCCGACGGCCTGCGGGCCACGCCCGTCGGTGGCCACGGCTCCCACCTCATCGGCGGCCTCGCCCGCGCCGACGCGCTGATCGTCCTCGCCGAGGACGTCACCCGCGCCGACCAGGGCGAGCAGGTGCCGGTGCTGCTCCTGGACCTGCCGGCATGAACGAGTCCGGACAGGACCGCCTGACCCACGTCGACGAGACGGGCGCGGCGCGGATGGTCGACGTCTCGGGCAAGGACGTGACCGCCCGCTCGGCGACCGCGTCCGGCCGGGTGCTCGTCTCCGCCGAGGTCGTCGCCCTGCTCCGGGGCGAGGGCGTCCCGAAGGGTGACGCCCTGGCCGTGGCCCGCGTCGCGGGCATCATGGCCGCGAAGCGGACGCCGGACCTGGTGCCGCTGTGCCACCCGCTCTCCCTGTCGGCGGTGTCGGTCGACCTCGCCGTCGAGGACGACGCGGTCTCGATCTCGGCCACGGTGCGCACCACCGACCGCACCGGCGTGGAGATGGAGGCGCTGACCGCGGTGAGCGTCGCTGCGCTCACCCTCGTCGACATGGTCAAGGCCGTCGACAAGAAGACAGTCATCACCGAGGTCCGCGTCGAGGAGAAGACCGGCGGCAAGAGCGGTACCTTCCAACGGTGACGCACCCGTCGGGCAGGGCGCCGCTCGCAGCGGTGGTCGTGGCCTCCAACCGCGCCGCCGCCGGTGTGTACGACGACACCACCGGCCCGCTCATCGTCGAGGCCCTCCGCGAGGACGGCTGGCAGGTCGAGCCGCCGGTCGTCGTACCCGATGGCGAGGCGGTGGGGGAGGCGATCGCCGCTGCCGTCGCCGGCGGGGCCCGCGCGGTCCTCACCACGGGCGGCACCGGCCTGACCCCGACGGACCGCACGCCCGAGGTGACCCGCGCACTGCTGGATCGTGAGGTCCCCGGCATCGCGGAGGCCATCCGCGCCCACGGCACCGGCAAGGGCGTCCCCACCGCGGCCCTCTCCCGCGGGCTCGCCGGCACGATCGGTGACGCGCTGGTGGTGAACCTCCCCGGGTCGCGGGGAGGCGTGAAGGACGGCCTCGAGGTCGTCGTCCCCCTGCTGCGGCACGCGGTGGACCAGATCGCCGGAGGCGATCACAGCAGCACAGCGTCGGGAGCGACCACTGAGCGCGGGCTGGCCGGCCGTCCTGGAGTCGCGAGGAGTGCGGCTCCGGCCGATCGCGCGCAGCGACCGGGCGACCTGGCAACGACTCCGCCGCGCCAACGCGGCCTGGCTGCGGCGCTGGGACGCGACCGCCCCCGCCCGCAGCGCCTCCGGCTCGCGGCCGGCCCCGCGCAGCTACGCCGGCATGGTCCGCGCCATGCGCCGGGAGGCCCGGGCCGGGCGCCAGCTCCCCTTCGTCGTGGAGTACGACGGCCGCTTCGTCGGCCAGCTGACGGTGAGCAACATCGTCCGGGGGTCGGCGCAGTTCGCCTCGATCGGCTACTGGATCGACGAGAGGTACGCCGGCCGCGGCATCATCACCCGCGCGGTGGCGATGGCGATCGACCACTGCTTCGGGCCGGTGGGCCTGCACCGCATCGAGATCGCGATCCGCCCGGAGAACGCCTCCTCGCTGCGGGTCGTGGAGAAGCTGGGCCTGCAGGAGATCGGCCGCGCCCCGAGGTTCCTGCACATCGACGGCGACTGGCGCGACCACGTCCTGTTCGCGATCACCCGCGAGGAGGTCCCCCAGGGGGTGGTGCACCGCCTCGATCTCCGTTCAGGCGCCGGAGATTCACACCAGTCACAGTAGTTGACTCACGACACACCGGAATTGGTCCATTCCATAGGGGAATTCCGCTCGTATCGTCAGCGTCGTGGACCTGTCAGCAGTCATCTTCGTGGTGCTCGCCCTCGCGTGGGCCGTCTACCTGATCCCCAAGGCGCTCAAGCACCACGACGAGATGGCGAGCGACCGCCTGGTCGAGAGCCACTCGGAGCGGGTGCGGATCCTGCGCCGCAAGCCCTCGCCCGCACCGGTCGAGGAGCCCGTGGCGGCTGAGCCCGCCCCGGTGCGACGCGCTCGGTCGCGCCCCGCGCCGTCGACGAGATCGGCCAGGTCCGCCGCCCAGCGTCGCCGCCGGGTGCTCGCCGTCCTGCTGCTGGCCCTGGTCGTGGTCACCGGCCTGGCCTACTTCGCGGTCGTCCCCTGGGTGGCCACTGCGGTGCCCGGCGCACTGATCCTCCTGTTCCTGCTCGTGGCCCGGCTCTCGGTCCGGCGAGCGCAGCGCTCTTCCCTTGCGTCGCGCCGTCCGGTCGAGGTCCCCGAGTCCGAGGAGCTGCGTGCGGCCGGGCGGCAGCAGTCGAGCCAGCCCGTCGAGGAGTACGTCGCCCCGCCCGTCGTCCCCGTCGTGGAGGAGGTCGACGTGGCCCTGCACGAGGAGGCTGCCGTCGAGGCCTCGGTGCTGGCCGACGACGGCGCCCTGTGGGACCCGCTGCCGATGACGCTGCCGACGTACGTCAGCAAGGCCCGCGCGCGCCGTACCGTGCGCACCATCGAGCTCACCGGCATGCACAGCTCGGGCCACGACGACGGCGACTCGGCGCTGGCCCGCGAGGCCGAGGCGCCGACCGAGACGAGCGTGCAGGCAGCGGAGCGCAAGGCCGCCGGAGCCTGACGGACGCGCCTCGGGTGTCGTGACGGGGCGCCACGGGTACGGGTGGGTGAACCCTCGACCCCAGCACCTGGAGGCCCCGTGGCCGCGTCCACCTCGACCACCGACAAGGCAGCACCCAAGGCCCTGAACGGGCTGATGCTGATGGCGGCCGTGGTCTCGGCGGTCAGCGGCCTGCTCTACGGCTACGACACCGGCATCATCTCGGGTGCGCTCCTGCAGATCTCCAAGGAGTTCGGCACCGGCAACAACATGGAGCAGGCGATCGCCGCCGGCATCCTGCTCGGCGCCGTGATCGGGGCGCTCAGCTGCAGCCTCCTCTCCGAGAGGTGGGGGCGGCACCGCACGATCCTGCTCATCTGCTGCGTGTTCATCGCCGGCAGCCTGCTGTGCTCGATCGCGCCGGCGGCGATCACCCTGGTCCTGGCTCGCGTGGTGCTCGGCTTCGCGGTCGGCGGCGCCACCCAGACCGTCCCGATGTACGTCGCCGAGCTCGCCCCCGCGAGCATCCGGGGCCGGCTGGTGCTCTGCTTCCAGCTGGCCATCGGCGTCGGCATCGTCATCTCCACGCTGGTCGGTGCGAGTGAGTCGGTGAGCTGGCGGATCTCGATCGGCGCGGCCGCCGTACCCGCCCTGCTGATGCTGCTCCTGCAGCTGCGGCTGCCCGAGAGCCCGCGATGGCTGGTCAAGCAGGACCGCCGCGACGACGCGCACGACGTGCTGGAGCGGGTGCGGCCCGAGGGGTACGACATCGACGTCGAGCTCGAGGACATCGTCGAGCTCGAGGAGCGCAAGCAGGAGACCAAGGCGAGCAACCGGGGCTGGAGCGGGCTGCGTCAGGGCTGGGTGCGGCCTGCGCTCATCGTGGGCTGCGGCATCGCCGCGTTCACCCAGCTCTCCGGCATCGAGATGATCATCTACTACGCCCCGACGATCCTCACCGACAACGGGTTCTCGACCTCCGCGGCGCTGCGGGTCAGCGTCGCGCTGGGCATCACCTACCTGGTGATGATGATCGTCGGCCTGATGATCGTCGACCGGGTCGGGCGGCGCCGCCTCACCCTGGTGATGGTGCCGGGCGCGGCCGTCGCCCTGTTCGTGCTCGGCAGCTTCTTCGTCACCGACAACGCCGGGCGCGACAGCGTGCCGTTCATCGTCGCGTGCCTGATCGTGTTCATGTTCTTCAACGCCGGCGGCCTGCAGCTGATGGGCTGGCTGACCGGCTCGGAGATCTACCCGCTCGCCGTGCGCGGCGCCGGGACCAGTGTCCAGTCCGCGACCCTGTGGGGCACCAACCTGCTGATCACGCTGACCCTGCTCACCATGATCGACCTGTTCGGGGTCGGCCAGGTGTTCTGGATCTACGGCGCTGTTCAACGTGGCCGCCTGGCTGTTCGTGTGGCGCCGGCTGCCCGAGCTGACCGGCCACAGCCTCGAGGACATCGAGCGGCACCTGCAGGACGGGAACTTCAAGCCGGCCGACTTCGCGGGCGACTCGAGCCGCTGATTCGGAGCAGCGGTGCCCCGGTGGTAACTTTTCCCTCGCGCTCGGCCAGATCCTGTCCGGGCGGATGGGGCTGTGGCGCAGTTGGTAGCGCGTCTCGTTCGCAATGAGAAGGTCAGGGGTTCGAATCCCCTCAGCTCCACCAGATTCGTCAGTTCGAGCCGGCAGGTTCAGAGGTAGCGCCCTCTGCCGTTGGCAATGAGAAGGTCAGGGGTTCGAATCCCCTCAGCTCCACCGACTCGTCAGTTCAGAGCCAACAGGTTCAGGGGCAGCGCCCTCTGCCGTTGGCAATGAGAAGGTCAGGGGTTCGAATCCCCTCAGCTCCACCAGATTCGTCAGTTCGACCAACAGGTTCAGGGGCAGCGCCCTCTGCCGTTGGCAATGAGAAGGTCAGGGGTTCGAATCCCCTCAGCTCCACCAGACTCAGTCGACCAAGGTCAGACAGCTCCACCGAGACAGCTCTCGACGAGCCCTGGGACCCGTCGACTACGTCGAGTCGTCGAGTTCCCGGCCGGCGCCGCCAACTTCACCGGCGAGATGATGGAGGAGCTCCTCAAGCTACGCACTCCGACTGCGGGCACGATTCCGGATCATCGACATGCTCATCCTGGTCAAGGACGAGGACGGTGTGGTCGAGCCGATGGAGCTCTCCGACCTCGACGACCTCGGCCCGCTGGAGCGGATCGAGGCGGACCTGGCCGAGCTGCTGGCCGAGGACGACGTCGTGAACCTGGCGGCGGCCATGGACCCGGGCAGCACCGCCGGCGTCCTCATCTACGAGAACCTGTGGGCGGCACCCTTCGCCTCGGCCGCGCGCCGGGCCGGCGGTCAGCTGATCGCCAACGGCCGGATCCCGATCCAGGCCATCCTCGCCTCCATCGAGGCCGACGAAGCCCTTGCCACGGTAGGAGACTGACATGCCACTGAGAGCCGCACGCGTAGGACGAGTCGGAGTCGTCCGCCACCCGGTCGCGAAGACCGCCGTGGTGGCCAGGGCGGTGACTGGCCCCGCACCCATCGCCAAGACCGCTGTGGTCGCCGCTGCCGTCACCCCCGGTCGCAGGCGACGCCGCATCTAGGACGAAGTCGGCTCGCCCGGTCGCGGTCGGCAGCTCGAGACCGGGCACCAGCTCCACGACGAGGGCTCGCACCCGGGCGTCGATGTCGGCGACGATGCGCCGCACCGTGGCTTCGTCCTGACCGCCCGGGTCGTCGACGGGCCAGTCGACGTACCGCACGCCCGGCACGTAGGGGCACTCCTCGCCGCAGCCCAGGGTGATGGCGACGTCGCTGGCGGCGATCGTCTCCCGGGTCAGCATCTTCGGGTGCTCCCCGGAGGTGTCGAGACCCAGGGACTCCAGGACGTCGGCGACCTCGGGATGGATCCGCTCACCGGGCTGCGTGCCGGCGGAGAGAGCGACCACCGTCCCCTGTGCGTAGTGCTCGGTGAGCACGCGGGCGATGACGGAGCGCCCGCCGTTGCGGACGCAGGCGAACACGACCTGGGGCAGGTCTTCAGCTGTCATCAGGAGCTCCGGGGTAGAGCCAGGCGACCAGCGCGACGGCCAGGCCGCCTCCGATGACCTGGGCGACGACGAAACCGGGCACGGCGACGGGAGCGATGCCGGCGAAGGTGTCGGAGAAGACGCGACCGACGGTCACGGCAGGGTTGGCGAAGGAGGTCGACGAGGTGAACCAGTACGCCGCGCCGATGTAGGCGCCGACGACGGGCGCAGCCAGGGCACTGCGGCCGGTCCGGGCGAGGGCGAAGACGACGAGCACCAGGCCCAGCGTGGCCACGACCTCGCCCAGGAGCACGCCGCCCCCGCCGCGGTGCTTCCCGGAGACCTCGTCCAGCGGGACGCGCGTACATCAGGTTGGCCAGCTCGGCGCCGAGGATCGCTCCGAGGACCTGTGCCCCGGCGTACGGGGCGATGTCCGCGCCTCGCACGCCGGCACGAGCTCCCCGCCCGAGCACCCAGTCGCCGACGGTCACGACGGGGTTGAGGTGCGCACCCGAGACGGGAGCGAGGACGAGGATCAGCACCGTCAGACCGAGGGCCGTCGCGGTCGAGTTCTCCAGGAGCTGGAGCCCGACGTCGCCGGGGGAGAGGCGCTGCGCAGCGATGCCCGATCCGACCACCACGGTCACCAGCAGCCCGGTGCCGAGTCCCTCGGCCACCAGGCGGCGCGCGAGCGGAGCGTGATGAGTGGTCACGAGCAGCAGCTGGCCGGTCCTTGGCCGCAGCACGAGGAGTCGGCTGCGTCGGGCGTGCCGAGGAGCTGCAGGTCTGCCGTGGTCCTGCCCTCGAGCTCGGGGTGCGCGTCGGCGAGGACGACGTAGTTCTCCCACTCCTGGCCGTCGGGGCCGGTCACCCAGTGCTTGTCCTGCCGGGCGTAGCAGCAGACGACGTCCCCCTCGACCCGCAGCTGCAGACCCGCGGCCTCGAGGCGATTGGCTTCCGACTCCACCTCGTCCATGGAGATCGCGCTCCACGCCGAGGTGGTTCAGGGTCCCGGTCTCGTCGGGATTCTCGAAGAGCACCAGCTTGAGTGCGGGGTCGTCGATCGCGAAGTTCGCGTACCCGGGTCGGCGCTTGACCGGTGCGGCCCGGAACAGCGTGGAGTAGAACTCGACCGCCTCGTCGATGTCGGACACGTTCAGGGCGAGCTGCAAGCGGGACATGGTTCGACATGATGGCTTCTGACATCGACGTTCGTCGATGACAAGAGATTGATGAAGATCGATTTCACTGGCAGGATGAGCCCATGCCGAAGCCGTTGCCGCTGCTCGAGCCGGTCCTCGCCGCGGACGTGTGCTGCACGCCGCTCACCTCGGCGCCCCTCTCCGCGCAGGAGGCGGAGGAGCTCGCCGTACGACTCAAGGCGATCGCCGACCCGGTGCGGATCCGGCTGCTGTCGATCATCCTGGCGAGCGAGGGCATGCAGGCCTGCACCTGCGACCTGACCGGACCGCTCGGCCTCTCGCAGCCGACCGTGAGCCACCACCTCAAGAAGCTGGCCGCCGCCGGGCTGATCGTGGGGGAGCGCCGCGGCACCTGGACGTACTACCGCGCGGTGCCCGACGCGCTCACTGCCATCGCGACCGTGATCGCGCCCTCCTAGGCACTTTTTCGATACGATCCGGCCGAGTCGCGGGCCGGCTGTCGTGCCGGGTGTCTGGCTCAGAGCGGGACGGGAGCCCCATGAGCGACGAGGGCGAAGCGAAGACCGGACCAGTCGAAGGCGCGGAGCCCGCGGGCTCCGGCAGTCGGCGGCTGATGCTCCTCCTGGCCGCGGCGATGTTCGTCCTCGTGGTCGACACCTCGTTGATGAACGTGTCCATCTCGGCGGTCATCAAGGACCTGGACACGACCGCCAGCGGCGTGCAGTCGGCCATCGCTCTCGAAGCACTGGTCTCGGCAGCGTTCATCCTGATCAACAGCAAGCTCGGCGACCTGATCGGCCGCAAGCGCGCCTACGTCATGGGCCTGCTGGCCTACGCCATCGGGGCGGGCGCCATGACGGTCGCCCAGGGCCTCACGACGATCGTGATCTTCTGGGCGATCATCGGCGGGCTCGGGGCCTCGCTCCTCCTGCCGGCGATGCAGTCGCTCATCCACGGCAACTTCGAGGGTGCGGCGCAGAAGCAGGCGTACGCGCTCGTCGGTGCTGCCGCCGCGATCGCGGCCGCGATCGGCCCCCTGCTCGGCGGGTTCGTCACCACCTACCTGTCCTGGCGGGTCGGTTTCGGCCTGGAGGTCGTCATCATCGTCGTCGTCCTGAGCCAGATCGGGTTGGTCCGCGACGTGCCCTACACGGGCTCGCGCGAGATCGACCTGGTCGGTGCCGGCCTGTCCGTGATCGGCATGGGCGGCGTGGTGCTCGGGATCCTGGTCTGGCAGGAGGGCGGCGAGAAGGTCGGCCTGCTGATGGTGCTCGGCGTGGTGGCGCTGGTCCTGCTGGCCCGGTGGCTGGTCAAGCGCAAGCGCGAGCAGCGGGTCACCCTGCTCGATCCCGACCTGTTCCGGAAGCCGAACTTCACCGCCGGTGTCTTCGGGCAGATGATGCAGCAGATCACCCTGGGCGGGGCGATGATCGCCCTCCCGCTGTACTTCCAGATGACCCTCGAGTACAACGCCCTGGAGTCCGGGCTGTCGCTCGCGCCCCTGTCGCTGACGATGTTCGCGGCGGCGCTGCTGGCCGGCAGGAGCACGGGTGGACGGCGACCTGCCGCGATCATCCGCGCCGGCTTCGTGCTGGTGATCGTCGGCGTCGGGGTGCTCATCCCGTTCGTCCCGCGCGCGGACAGCGGCTGGTGGTTCGTGATCCCGCTCGCCGTCATGGGCTGCGGGCTGGGCCTGCTCGTGTCGCAGCTGAACAACTACACGCTGGCGCCGATCGAGGAGGAGCGGGTCAGCGAGGCGGCCGGCGTCAACTCGGCCGCCGGGTCGTTCGGTCTCTCCTTCGGCCTCGCCATGGCCGGCGGACTGATGCTGGCCGCACTCTCGTTCAGCTTCACGCACATGGTCGAGAACAACGACATCATCCCTGCCGCGCAGCAGGCACAGATCACCAGCACGCTCGAGGACGACGCCGAGGTGATGAGCAACACCCAGCTCGAGAAGCAGATCACCGGGCAGCCCCCCGCGGTGGAGAAGGAGATCGTGGCGATCAACAACGACGCCCGCAACCGCTCGCTGCAGATCGCCCTCCTGATCCCCCTCCTGGCCGGCCTGCTCGGGCTCGGCAACTCCTTCAGGATGATGCGGCTGCCGGACCAGAAGCCGGCGTCGTCCCTCGACGGGATGGACCTCGGCTGACCACCGCGAGACCTCCAATCACCCACGGCGGGTGATTCTCGGGGGAGCTTTCCGGAGGAACCTCGACCGTGGCGCACCATGGACCAGCGTGGTCGCGGGCGCCTCTTCGAGGAGGACTCGTGAGCAAGCAGGTCCAGCGGCAGATTCTTCCGATCCCGTACCAGGTGGCCGACTCCCCGGCGACGTACGACGCCAAGGACCCGGACACCGCGTTCCCCCCGATCGAGCCGCTGCTGCCCCCCGAGGGCGCTCCCAACGTGCTGATCGTGCTGGTGGACGACTGCGGCTTCGGTGCGTCCAGCGCGTTCGGTGGACCGATCGCCACTCCCGCCTTCGAGCGCCTGGCCGGCGACGGCCTGCGCTACACCCGCTTCCACACCACGGCGCTGTGCTCGCCGACCCGGGCGGCGCTGCTGGCGGGCCGCAACCACCACAGCGTCGGCATGGGCGGCATCACCGAGATCGCGACGTCCGCTCCCGGCTACAGCTCGTTGCGACCCAACGACTGTGCGCCCCTGGCGGAGACGCTGAAGCTGAACGGCTACTGCACCGCGCAGTTCGGCAAGTGCCACGAGGTGCCGGTCTGGCAGACCAGCCCGCTGGGGCCCTTCGACAACTGGCCGTCGGGCGGTGGCGGGTTCGAGCACTTCTACGGCTTCATCGGCGGCGAGACCAACCAGTACGCCCCGGCGCTGTACGAGAACACCACCCCGGTCGAGCCCGACAAGACCCCCGAGGAGGGCTACCACCTCACCGAGGACATGACGGATCACGCCATCTCCTGGATCCGCCAGCAGAAGGCGTTGATGCCGGACAAGCCGTTCTTCACGTACTTCGCGCCGGGCGCCACCCACGCGCCGCACCACGTCCCGGTCGAGTGGTCGGAGAAGTACCGCGGCAAGTTCGACCAGGGCTGGGACGTGCTGCGGGAGGAGACCTTCGCCCGGCAGCAGGAGCTCGGCGTCGTGCCGGAGTCTGCCGAGCTCACCGCTCGGCATGACGAGATCCCCGCCTGGGACGAGATGCCCGAGGAGCTCAAGCCCGTGCTGGCCCGGCAGATGGAGGTGTACGCCGGGTTCCTGGAGCACACCGACCACCACGTCGGCCGGCTGATCGACGCCCTCGAGGACCTGGAGATCCTCGACGACACGCTCGTCTACGTGATCATCGGCGACAACGGCGCCTCGGCCGAGGGCGACGTCGAGGGCTGCTTCAACGAGCTGATGAACCTCAACGGTGCTGCCGCGCTGCAGACCACTGAGTTCATGATCTCGAGGATCGACGACTTCGGGACGCCGGCGGCGTACAACCACTACGCCGTGGGCTGGGCGCACGCGATGAACACGCCGTACCAGTGGACCAAGCAGGTGGCCTCGCACTGGGGCGGCACCCGCAACGGCACGATCGTCCACTGGCCGCGGGGCATCGAGGCGAAGGGCGAGACCCGCCACCAGTTCCACCACGTCATCGACGTGGCCCCGACGGTGCTCGAGGCGGCCGGGATCCCGGAGCCGACGTTCGTCCACGGCGTCCAGCAGCGGCCCTACGAGGGCGTCGGCATGGGCTACTCCTTCGACGACGAGGCCGCCGCCGACCGGCACACCACGCAGTACTTCGAGATGTTCGTCAACCGCGGGATCTACCACCAGGGCTGGACGGCGGTCACCCGGCACTCGATCCCGTGGGAGACCACCGCCGCGCTACCGCCGTACGGCGACGACGTCTGGGAGCTCTACGGGCCGGACGACTGGACCCAGGCGCACGACCTCGCGGCGGAGAATCCCGAGCAGCTGGCCCACCTGCAGCAGAAGTTCCTGCTCGAGGGGTCGAAGTACAAGGTGTTCCCGCTCGACGACCGGCGGATCGAGCGGTTCAACCCCGACCTCGCGGGCCGGCCGACACTGCTCCGCGGCAACAGCCAGGTCCTGTTCGAGGGGATGGGCCGGTTGACCGAGAACGTCGTGCTCAACATCAAGAACAAGTCGCACGCCGTCACCGCCGACATCTCCGTGCCGGACACGGGCGCGAACGGCGTGGTCGTCGCCCAGGGTGGCGCCTTCGGTGGCTGGAGCCTGTACCTGCTGGAGGGCCGCCCGGCGTACTGCTACAACCTGTTCGGCATCCAGCGCTTCCACGTCCGGGCCGATCAGGCCCGTGCCGGTCGGGCGACCACCAGGTCCGGCTGGAGTTCGCCTACGACGGCGGCGGACTCGGCAAGGGCGGCACGGCAGACCTGTACGTCGACGGCACCCAGGTCGCCAGCGGACGGGTCGACGCGACGGTGCCGATGCTCTTCTCCGGTGACGAGACCCTCGACGTCGGCTCCGACACGGGCACCCCCGTCACGGACGACTACAGCAGCAGGGGGAGCGTCTTCACCGGCCGGATCCACCGCGTCCAGATCGACCTCGGTGAGGACGCCGAGGACCAGGACCACCTGATCACTCCCGAGGAGCGCATGCGCATCGCGACGACGCGGCAGTAGCCGGTCAGTTCAGGTCGGGCCACTCCGGGACGGGCGGCAACAGCTCGGACAGCGAGGGGGAGTGCAGCACGCCCCCGTGTCGCGCGGCGCGCAGCGCCGGCTCGAACCTCTCGTCCATCACGACCTCCCCGTTCGTGACCGGGCGACCCCGGACACTTCTTCCAACGCACCGGAAGCGCGGGTTGTTACGGCTGGTCTACTGCTGGCCTAGTTGCGCTGCTTCGAGGAGGCCGACGGCCGGCCCGTAGGGTCGCCGCATGACCCTGAGCCGAGCGCAGAAGGCCGTCCTGTGTGCCCTGCCGGGGCTGGTGCTCGGGGTGGCGGGACTGCGGCACCCGATGCACCTGAACGCAGCCACCGCGCACACGTGGTGGACCCTGCACGTCGCCGGTCTCTTCGTCTTCCCGCTCGTGGGCGTCGCCCTGATGGCGCTGGTGTGGGGCCGTCGCGACGTCGTGGCCGTGCTCGTGGTGCTGACCTCGTTCGTCTACGCGACGGCGTACTCCGCGCTCGACGTGCTCAGCGGGATCGGCGCCGGCTACGTCACCGACCACCTGCCCGCCGGTGCGCCGCGGCCCGACGAGGTGCGCTCCCTGTTCGCGATCGGTACGCCGCTCGGCCGGATCGGGTCCGTCGCGCTGATCCTGGCCGCGCTGCTGGTCACCTTCGACGCCCTCACCCGGGTCGGGGCGAAGGGAGCCGTGGGACTGCTCGCGGTGCTCGGCGCGGTGCTCGTGCACAACTTCCACATCTACCCGCCCTGGGGCTCCACGGGGATCGCCCTCGTCGGTCTCGGCACCGGTGGCCTCGCTCGCCGGTGGCCGCGCGAGCCAGTGAGCGACGCGCGGAACTGGGCCGCCCAGTTGAAGATTCTTCGCGACGGTTGCCGTGTCCGTTTTAGTCGCGTTCCCGTTACGGTATCGGACGCAGAGGGCTAGACCGGGGAGGGTCGCCATGTTGACAGTCGTGCCGTTGTCGGTCGTTGTTGCTCGGGGTCCTTGGCCTGGCCATGGTGCTGGCCTCCGTCGCTCGCATGATCGTGCTCGAGCGGAGCCAGCACGACCCCGCGGTCCTCGTCGACCGCGGACCTCACGAACGCCCGCGCATCGCAGCCTGAGCGACCCGGTCGCCGCGGCGACTAGATCCAGCGCCGGAACCACATCCGGCTCAGCCACTCCCGGTGGGTGATCAGCTGGTCGGTCCAGATCGGCCAGAACCACGCGAAGCTGACGATCGCGAGCACCACCACGCTGCCGGCGACCACCCCGCCGACCGCTCGGCGGGTCACCGTGGCGTTCGCGGGCCGAGCAGCTCGCCGAGGAGCATCACCGCGCCGAGCACCAGGAACGGCAGCGTGGCGATCGCGTAGTAGCTGAAGATCGGGCGGTCGTCGTAGCGCAGCCACGGCAGCCAGGTGCTCAGCACGCCGAGGGTCACCAGGCCGTAGCGCCAGTCGCGCTTGCCGATCCACGCCACCGCCGACCACAGGGCGGCGAGCGAACCGAACCACCACACGACGGGGTTGCCCAGCAGCAGCACCTGGCGGAGGCAGGTGGATCCGGTCGCTGCGCCGCAGCCCTGGTCGCCGGGCGCGATGTTGTTCTCCACCGCGACCCCCACCGGCCGGTTGAGCACGAGCCAGCCCTCCGGGTTCGACTGGTAGACGTGGGTGCTGTCGTTGAGGAAACCGGTGTGGAAGGCGTAGACGTCCTGGTGGTAGTGCCACAGCGAGCGCAGTGACTGCCCCAGCTCGGGGAAGAACCCGTGGGCGTCGTGGCGCACGTAGCTGCCCCAGTACGGCCCGTACTGGTTGTGCGAGAGGTAGTGCTCGTAGACCCCGGAGTGCATCAACCACCCCGTCCAGCTGACCAGGTAGATCAGCAGCGGGAGCACGACGACGTAGGCCACGGCCGGTGCGGCATCGATCACGGCCGACTTCCACAGCGCCCGCCGTACGCCGAAGGAGCGGCGCGCGCCGGCGTCCCAGAACCACATCAGCAGGCCGAACACGGCGAGGGGGAACAGCGCCGTCCACTTGGTGCTGATCGCCAGCCCCCAGAACACCCCGGTGGCCAGCCGCCAGGGACGCCAGAGCAGCCGCGGACCCCACGAGGAGGGGTCCAGGTGCGACCCGGGGGGTACGACGCGCGCCAGCCGTTCGCGGGTCCAGTCGCGGTCGGCCACCATGCAGCTGACCGCGCAGAGGATGAAGAAGCCGACGTAGATGTCGAGCAGGGCCAGGCGCGAGAGCACCAGCTGGAGGCCGTCGAAGGTCATCAGCAGGCCGGCCGTGAGACCGAGCAGGGTGGACCGGGTGACCCGGCGCGCCAGCCGGATCATCACCATCACCATCAGCGAGCCGACCACGGCCGAGGAGATCCGCCAGCCGAACGGGGTCATCCCGAACGTCCACTCGCCCAGCGCGATCAGCCACTTGCCGACCTCGGGGTGGACCACGATCTCCGGCGTCCCGTTCCACAGCCCGGTCGTGTGCCCGGAGAGGATCTCGTCGTTCGCCTTCGCGACGTAGTTCTGCGCGTAGCCGAAGTGCAGCAGCGACCACGCGTCCTTCGCGTAGTAGGTCTCGTCGAAGGCGAACACGCGGGGCTGGCCCGAGGTGCCACAGCCGCAGGAAGAACGCGAGCGCCGTGATGGCGGCGGTCCCGATCCAGGCCAGGGCGGGATCGCTGTCGGAGACGCGCAACCGGGCCCGTTGTGCGGCAGTCGGCACGACCAGTCCGGTCGCGGTGCGCGACAGTCCCATCGTGCGTGAGCCGGTCGCGTCCCCGACGCAGCGTGGAGGGAAGGCTCACGGGCAGAACAGTACGGCTGCCATCATCGGTTCCATGTCCGGACCGGCTGGTGTGCTCGTGCTCGCCGCGACACCCATCGGGCGCGTCGAGGACGCCTCCCCGCGGCTGGCGGCGGAGCTGGCCTCGGCCGACGTGGTCGCGGCGGAGGACACCCGGCGGCTGCGGCGGCTGACCACCGCGCTCGGTGTCGAGCTGAGTGGCCGGGTGGTCTCCTACTTCGAGGGCAACGAGCGCGCGCGCACCCCCTCCCTGGTCGAGGCGCTCGTCGCCGGGGAGCGTGTCGTGCTGGTGACCGACGCCGGGATGCCGGGCGTCTCCGACCCCGGCTACCGGCTGGTCGCGGCGGCGCTCGAGCGCGACGTGACCGTGACCGTCGTGCCCGGCCCCTCGGCGGCGCTCGCGGCACTGGCGGTCTCCGGGCTGCCGGTCGACCGGTTCTGCTTCGAGGGCTTCCTGCCGCGCAAGGCGGGGGAGCGGGCGCGCCGGCTCGCGGCGCTCGGCGAGGAGCAGCGGACCCTGGTCTTCTTCGAGGCGCCGCACCGCACCCACGCGACCCTGGTCGCCATGGCCGAGGCGTTCGGCGGCGACCGTCTGGGTGCGGTCTGCCGCGAGCTGACCAAGACCCACGAGGAGGTACGACGCGGCGCGCTGCCCGAGCTGGTGGCCTGGGCCGAACCGGGCGTTCGTGGAGAGGTGACGATCGTGGTCGCCGGGCGCCGAGCAGCCCGAGGCCGTCACGGACCCGGTGGCCCTGGCCGCGCTCGTGGCGGAGGTCGAGGCCGAGGGCGTCTCGCGCCGCGACGCCGTCGTGGAGGTGGCCCGGCGGTCCGGCGTGCCGAAGCGGCTCGTCTACGACGCCGTCCATCGAGGTCCGTCGTGAGCGGGCCGACCCGGTCGCGCCACGCGGGCGAGCGCGACCGCAGCAGGCCGGACCTGCCCGAGCCGCTGCCGCACCCGGTGATCGACAACCACTGCCACCTCGACATCGCCGACGGCCCGGACGGAGCCTGGCTCGCGACCGAGGAGGCACTCGAGCTGGCGACCTCGGTGGGGGTGACCAGGATCGTGCAGATCGGCTGCGACCTGCCGGGGGCCCGCTGGGCGGTGCAGGCGGCGCAGGCGCACCCGGCGATCGTGGCGGGGGTCGCGCTGCACCCCAACGAGGCGCCGGTGCTGCACGAGCAGGGGCGCCTGGAGGAGGCGCTGGCCGAGATCGAGGCGCTGGCGCGCAGCAGCGACCGGGTCCGCGCCGTCGGGGAGACCGGCCTGGACTACTTCCGCACCGACGAGGCCGGCCGCCCGGCGCAGCAGGCGTCGTTCCGCGCCCACATCGCGCTGGCCAAGGCGCTGGACAAGACGCTGGTCATCCACGACCGCGACGCCCACGACGACGTGCTGCGGATCATCGACGAGACCGGGGCTCCCGAGCGCTGGGTGATGCACTGCTTCTCCGGCGACGCGCTGCTGGCCCGTGCCTGCCTGGACCGCGGCGCCTACCTCTCCTTCGCCGGCACGGTCACCTTCAAGAACGCCGAGCCCCTGCGCGGAGCGCTGCGGATGGCGCCGCTGGACCGGATCCTGGTGGAGACCGATGCGCCGTACCTGACCCCGGTGCCGCACCGCGGGTCGGCCCAACGCCTCCTACCTCGTCCCGCTCACGGTCCGGTCGATGGCCGCCACCCGGGGACGAGGACCTGGAGGTGCTCTGCCGGGCCCTGGAGGCCAACACCGAGGCCGCGTTCGGTGGCGGCTGGATGTGAGTCCGACCACCACATGTAGACGCCACACCGGGCTTTGACCCCACTATTTTGGGCGTGTCGCCCGGCGTGTCGGTGAGGGGGCTTGCCAACATCTGTCCCTTTTGCCTAGGGTCTTGGCCCGTTGGCCGGGAGCGGGTTTGCTCAACTTGTCCCGGTGAGCGCCATTCGGGGGAATGTGGCACCAACGACCGATTTCGTCGTGGTGCCCGGCGCCATCGCCCCGCGGCCCGGGAAGCTCGAAGCCCAGGAGATCCGTGCGCGCACGTCTCGCGAACCTCAGCCCCCGACAGACCCTCCTCCTCGGGATCGGCATGGCCCTCGTGCTCGCGGTCGTCGGCACCACCACCGCCTTCGCCTCCCTCTCGCGCACCGTCACCCTCTCGGTCGACGGCCACGCGAAGCAGGTGCGCACCTTCGGCGGCGACGTCGGTGACGTGCTGGCCAGCCAGGGCATCAAGCCCACCTCGCACGACGACGTCGTCCCGTCGGTGAACACCCCCGTCGACGACGGCACCCGGATCGCCGTACGCCTCGGGCGTCCGCTGACGCTGAGCGTCGACGGCGTCAAGAGCACGATGTGGACGACTGCCACCACGGTCGCGGCCGCGCTCGACCAGGCCGGAGTCCGCACCGCCCAGGCCGCGCTCTCGGTCAGCCGCAGCGCGAGCATCGACCGCGCCGGCATGGCGCTGTCGCTGACCACCCCCAAGCTGGCCATCGTGAAGATCGGCGACGCCCGAGCCGTGCGCCGCAACATCCCCGCCGTGACCGTCGGGTCCTACCTGGCCTCGATGCGCGCAGGCGTCGACCGCAACGACCTGGTGCGCCCCTCCCGCGGTGCCGTCGTGCGCGACGGCGCCAAGATCGTCGTCACCAAGATCGGTGTCCGCACCCGCCACGTCCCGCGCGAGGCGATCCCCGCTCCCGTCACCGAGAAGAAGGACGGGTCGATGATGTCGGGGGAGACGAAGACGCTGCGAGAGGGCAGCAACGGCATCCGCGACGTCACCTACCAGCTCCGCTTCCGCAACGGCAACCTCGTCAAGCGCTCCGTGGTCAAGCAGAGCGTGCTGCGCCGGGCCACGCCGACCGTCGTGCTCGTCGGCACCAAGACCGTCGACACCGGCGTCTGGGACCGGATCGCGGCCTGCGAGTCCGGCGGCAACTGGGCCGCCAACACCGGCAACGGCTACTACGGCGGTCTCCAGTTCAACCTCGGCACCTGGCACGCGTACGGCGGACCGGGTCGTCCCGACCAGCAGAGCCGCGAGACGCAGATCTCGATCGCGGAGAAGGTGCGCGACGCCTCGGGCGGCTACGGCGCCTGGCCGGTCTGCGGCCGCTGACCCGAGCCGCCCACAGGGCCGCTCACAGGGCGTCGGAGTCGGACTGCCAGCCCTCCGGGCTGACGGGACCGGTGACGCCCCGGATCCTGGTGGCCATCAGCGGGAACAGCAGCACCGACAGCATCCCCGCACCGACCAGCGCGGCAGCGGTGGCCGGCGTCAGCTCCTTGTCCTCCACGCCGAGCCCGGTCAGGACCACGACCAGCGGGAGCGCCGTCGCCGTGTAGACGGCGGCGGCCACGCGCTCGCGTCCGGCCAGGGCGCCGTGGAGGGAGCCGTAGGCGCCGCCGCCGCGCACCAGCAGGAACAGCACCAGTGACGCCGGCACCAGCATCAGGGCGGCCGGCTCGGCCAGCAGCGCGTCGAGGTCGAACCGGATGCCGCTGACCACGAAGAAGATCGGCACCAGGAAGCCGAACCCGATCCCCTCGAGGCGGGCCACCGTCTCGCGCTGCATCGTCTCCGCCCTGCCAGGCGCGTCGGCGTCGTCGGCCGCGGAGAAGTAGAGCCGGACCACCAGGCCCGCCGTGAACGCCCCCAGGAGCACGTCCAGGCCGAGGTGGCCCGCGGCCCACGCCAGCACCAGGATCAGCAGCATCGCCATCCGCACGCCGAGCTGGCCGCTGGTCTCGAGGGTGTGGCTGAGCAGCCGGGCCACGCGTGCCGACCGGCGTCGGTGGGCCAGCACCAGCACGGTCGCGGCGATGCCGCCGAAGACGACGAGCACGACGAGGGTGTGCACGATGCTGTCGCTGGAGAGCAGCACCGCGATCGCCAGGATGGGCCCGAACTCGCCCACCGCCCCCGCCGACAGGACGAAGTCGCCGAACGCCGAGTCGAGCACGCCGGAGTCGCGCAGGATGGGCAGCACGGTGCCGAGGGCAGTGGTCGTGAACAGCAGTCCGAGCAGTACGCCGGAGGAGAGGCCGTCCTCGTGGCGCAGGGTGTGCACCAGCAGGAGACCGACCCCCAGGCCGACCGCCAGCGAGGTGAGCCAGCCGACGACCGCCGAGCGCAGCGGCGGGCCGGCCAGCTTCGAGGGCTGCACCTCGTAGCCCGCGAGGAACATCAGCACGGTGAGCCCGAGCTCGGAGAAGGCCGAGACGATCGTGTTGTCGTGGGCGATGCCCAGCACCGCCGGACCGATCAGGATGCCGCCCAGGATCTCCAGCACGACGGACGGCAGCGGCAGCCAACGCGCCGCGATGTCGGAGGCGATGACCGCCAGGACACCCACCGCGAGGCAGAGCGCGATCGTCGCCGCCGCCTCGAGCTCCATATCAGCCCAGCGTGGCCTGCGCGAGGTCGTCGGCGATCACCCCTTCTGGGTGACGCTCGGCCACGTCACCTACGCTCCCCGGGTGAGCCCGACTGCGCAGGAAGGGCCGAGGCTCCTCGGTCCGGTCGAGGTGCGCTCGCTCGCCGACTCGATGGACCTGCGGCCGACCAAGCAGCGCGGCCAGAACTTCGTCATCGATGCCAACACGGTGCGCCGGATCGTGCGCGCGTCGCGGCATCACCGGCGACGACGTGGTGCTGGAGGTGGGTCCCGGGCTGGGGTCGCTCACGCTGGGCCTGCTCGCCGTGGCGGCGCGAGTCGTGGCGATCGAGGTCGACGGTGACCTGGCCCGCGTGCTGCCCGCCACTGTTGCCGATCGCGCCCCGGGCGAGGCCGACCGGCTCGAGGTCGTCTGCGCCGACGCCCTGCGGATCACCGAGGTCCCGGGCCCCCCACCGACGGCGCTCGTGGCGAACCTGCCCTACAACGTGGCAGTGCCCGTCCTGCTGCACCTGCTGGCGCTGCTGCCCTCGTTGCAGCACAGCCTCGTGATGGTCCAGTCCGAGGTCGCCGACCGGCTGGCGGCCCCGCCCGGCTCGAAGGTCTACGGCATCCCCTCGGTGAAGACCGCCTGGTACGCCGACGTACGGCGTGCCGGTGCGGTGGGCCGCCAGGTGTTCTGGCCGGCCCCCAACGTCGACTCCGGGCTGGTGGCCCTGACCCGGCGCGAACCACCGGCGACCGACGTGCCGCGGGAGCGGGTGTTCGCGGTCGTCGACGCCGCCTTCGCACAGCGACGCAAGGCGCTGCGCTCGGCCCTCCGCTCGGTGGCCGGCTCGGTCGAGGCCTCCGAGGCGGCCCTGCGCGCGGCGGGCATCGATCCCGCTGACCCGCGGCGAGCAGCTCGGCCTGCCGCAGTTCGTCGCGATCGCGGAGGCGCTCGCGTGAGCATCACCGTCCGCGCCCCGGCCAAGGTCAACCTCGTCCTGATCGTGGGTCGTCCTCGCGACGACGGCTACCACCCGCTGAACACCGTGTACCAGGCGATCAGCCTCTACGACGACGTGCGCGTGACCGAGGCCGACGAGTGGAGCGTCGAGGTCACCGCGCTGGGGTCGGTCGACTGTTCCGGCGTACCTCTGGACGAGAGCAACATCGTGATCCGTGCCGGCCACCTGCTCGCCGAGCACCACGGCCTGGACCGCGCCGCGCTGATCGAGATCGACAAGGGCATCCCGGTGGCCGGCGGGCTGGCCGGCGGCAGCGCTGACGGTGCTGCCGCGCTGATCGCCCTCGACCGGTTGTGGGACGCCCAGACCAGCGACGAGGACCTGCTCTCCCTCGCCGCCCGGCTCGGCAGCGACGTGCCGTTCGCGCTGCTGGGCGGCACCGCCCACGGCACCGGCCACGGCGAGATCGTCGAGCCGGTGCGCGACAAGGGCACCTACTGGTGGGTCGTCGTACCCGACGACGAGGGGCTCTCCACGCCCGCGGTGTATCGCGAGTACGACCGGATGCGTCCCGACGTCGCGACCCGATGGCACCTGAAGGACCCCACCGACGTGCTCGACGCGGCTCGCACCGGGGACGCCGACCGGCTGGCCGCCGGCATGCGCAACGACCTCCAGGAGCCGGCCCTGTCGCTGCGACCCGAGCTTCGCGAGCGCCTCGACCTGGTCCACCATCACCGCCACAACACGGTGATGCTGACCGGGTCCGGGCCGACGATCGTCGGGATCGCGAAGTCCCAGCAGGCCGCCCAGGAGACGCGGGCCGCCCTGCTCGAGGCGGGGCTGCCCGTGGTGCACGTCGCGACCGGGCCGGTCGCGGGCGCGCACGTGGTGCGGATCGGGGAGCTGGGGTAGCAGTGGCGAATCTGGTGAACCTCGAGCGGGTCTCGAAGAGCTACGGCGTCCGCATCCTCCTCGACGAGGTCAGCCTCGGGGTGGGGGAGGGCGACCGCATCGGGGTGGTCGGCCGCAACGGCGACGGCAAGACCACGCTGCTGAACCTGATGGCCGGCCGCGAGGTCCCCGACACCGGCCGCGTCTCGACCAGCCGTGGCCTGCACATCGGCTACCTCGACCAGCGCGACCTGCTCGACGACACCCACACCGTGCGAGAGGTGGTGCTGGCCGGACGCGCCGACCACGAGTGGGCTGCCGACTCACGCATGCGCGAGGTCGTCGAGGTGCTGCTCGCGGGCATCGGACTCGACCGCACCGTGCACGGGCTCTCCGGAGGGGAGCGCCGCCGCTGCTCGCTGGCGCGGCTGCTGCTCGCCGACGACGACCTGCTGATCCTCGACGAGCCGACCAACCACCTCGACGTCGAGGCCGTGGCCTGGCTCGCGGGCTACCTCAACGAGCAGCACCGCCTCCGCCGCGCCTGGGCGCTGATCGTCGTCACCCACGACCGCTGGTTCCTCGATGCCGTCTGTGACCACACCTGGGAGGTCCACCCCGCCGCCAACGGTGCCGGGGTCGTCGACTCCTACGACGGTGGGTACGCCGCCTTCGTGCTCGCCAAGGCGGAGCGGACGCGGCAGGCCTCGGCCTCCGAGCAGCGACGGCAGAACCTCGCCCGCAAGGAGCTCGCCTGGCTGCGCCGCGGACCGCCGGCGCGCACCTCCAAGCCGCAGTTCCGGATCGACGCGGCGAACGCCCTGATCGAGGACGTGCCGCCGCCGCGCGACCGGATGGAGCTGCAGCGCTTCGCCACCCAGCGGCTGGGCAAGGACGTGCTCGACATCGAGGACGCCGACCTGACCAGGGGCGAGAAGAAGCTGCTCTCGCACGCCACCTGGCGGCTCGGCCCCGGCGACCGCGTCGGCATCGTCGGCGTCAACGGGGCCGGGAAGAGCTCGGTCCTGCAGCTCCTGGCAGGCACGCTCGAGCCCGACGTCGGCCGGGTGAAGCAGGGCCGCACGGTCGCGCTCGAGCACCTGACCCAGCACGTGCCGGCCGAGGACCCCGACGCGCGGGTGCTCGCGACCATCGAGGGCATCCGCCGGGTCACGCGGACGGTGACCGGCCAGGACGTGTCGGCGTCCTCGATGCTGGAGCGGTTCGGCTTCACCGGCGACAAGCTCACGGCGCGCATCGGCGACCTCTCCGGCGGCGAGCGCAGGCGCTTCCAGCTGCTCAAGCTGCTGCTCGCCGAGCCCAACGTGCTGCTCCTCGACGAGCCCACCAACGACCTCGACATCGACACCCTCAACGTCGTCGAGGACTTCCTCGACACCTGGCCCGGCACCCTGGTCGTGGTCTCGCACGACCGCTACTTCCTCGAGCGGGTGACCGACTCGGTCTGGGCGCTGATGGGCGACGGCCAGATCGCGATGCTCCCGCGCGGCGTCGACCAGTACCTCGAGCAGAGGCGATCGGCTGTTCCGACCGGGGCGGTCAGAGCGCGGCGGGGGAGGTTCGACGGCCGTCGCGGACGAACGTCAGGCGAAGAAGGCCCTGACCCGGATCGAGAAGCAGCTCGCGCGGGTCGACAAGCGCCTGGGTGTCCTGCACGAGCAGATGGCCGCTGCGGCCTCGGACCACACCCGGCTGACGGAGCTCAGTGCGGAGGTCGACACGGCCACGCACGAGAAGGAGTCCCTCGAGCACGAGTGGCTGGAGGCGGCGACCCTGCTCGAGTGAGGCTCAGCCGAGCGGCGCCATCAGCCGCCTGAGCAGCGACGCCAGCTCGCGACGGTCGTCCTCGGAGAGCTCGGCGAGCAGGTCGCGCTCGCGGGCGATCAGGGTCTCGAAGGCGCCGTCGACGGCCTGCTTGCCGGCGGCGGTCAGTCGCACCAGGACCCCGCGGCGGTCGGACGGGTCGCGGGAGCGGTCCACGAGCTCGCGCTCGACGAGGCGGTCGACCCGGTTGGTCATGGTGCCGCTCGTGACCATCGTCTGACGCAGCAGCGCACCCGGCGTGAGCTGGTACGGCGGCCCGGCCCGGCGCAGGGCCGCCAGGACGTCGAACTCCCACGGCTCGATCGCCTGCTCGCTGAACGCCGAGCGTCGGGCGAGGTCGAGCAGCCGCGACAGCCGGCTGATCCGGCTGAACACCTCGACGGGGGCGAGGTCGAGGTCGGAGCGCTCCCGGTGCCAGGCGTCGACGAGCTCGTCGACCTCGTCCCGGGGCTGCTCGCGCATGGGCCGGAGTCTAGCCCGGACAAGATTCTTGATATCGAGATACTCTGGCCCGGTGACCACGCACACCTGGGATCCCCGAGCGCTACCTCGCCTTCGCCGACCAGCGCGGCCGGCCCTTCGTCGAGCTGCTGGCGCGGGTCGGGGCGGAGCGGCCTCGCAGCGTGGTCGACCTCGGCTGCGGAGCGGGCAACCTGACCCTCCTGCTGACGCAGCGGTGGCCGGACGCCCGGGTGGTCGGCGTGGACTCGAGCCCGGAGATGGTCGAGCAGGCGCGTGGGCTGGATGGCGCGGAGTTCGTCGTCGGCGACGTCCGCGACTGGGCGCCCGACGAGCCGGTGGACGTCGTGGTCTCCAACGCCACCTTCCAGTGGATCCCCGGCCACCTCGACCTGCTGCCACGGCTCGTCGGCACCGTCGCACCCGGAGGCTGGTTCGCCTTCGCGGTCCCCGGCAACTTCACCGAGCCCAGCCACACCCTCCGCCAGCAGCTGGCCGCCGAGGAGCCGTACGCCGCGTACACCGCCGGTGTGGCCACGCCGGCCGCGCACGACGCCGTCACCTACCTCGAGGCGCTCACCGCGCTCGGCTGCGAGGTGGACGCGTGGGAGTCGACGTACCTGCACGTGCTCAGCGGCGAGGACCCCGTCTTCGACTGGATCAGCGGCACCAGCCTCCGCCCGACCGTGCAGGCGCTGCCCGGGGAGCTGCGACCCGCGTTCGAGGCCGAGCTGAGGCGGCGTCTGCGCGAGGTCTACCACTCGCACGACGGCCGGGTCACCCTGCCGTTCCGCCGGGTGTTCGCCACCGCGAGAATCCCCGCATGAGCTTCGCCTTCTTCGCACGCGACCCCGACGACCCCGAGGTCCTCCTGCCCGAAGACCTGGCGCGCAGCCTGTGGGGCACCGACCAGATGCACGGGGTGGCGCTCAGCGGCATGCTGGCCAGGGCTCTCGAGCGCACGGTGGCCGAGCTCGGGCGCGACGACCTGCGGGCGGCGCGCTACACCGTCGACCTGTTCAAGGCCGCGCGGATGCAACCGTGCCGCACCACGACGCGGGTGGTCCGCGAGGGCAAGCGGATCTGCCTCGTCGACGCGACGGTCGAGCAGGACGGCGTACCGGTCGCGCGTGCCAGCGGGCTCTTCCTCAAGATCGGCGAGCAGGCGCCGGGGAACGTGTGGGAGCCCACCGACTCCCCGCAGCCACCGCCCTCGGACGTGGCGCCGCCGACCGACGACCCGCACGTGCCGCTGTTCGCCAGCGACGGCGCCGGCTGGTCGGACTCCTTCGGTGACCACCAGAACTCCGGGCACAAGACCACCTGGCAGGTGGCGGTGCCCGTCGTGCCGGACGAGCGGCCCTCCGGCTTCGTGGCCGCGGCGAGCGTCGCGGACGCCACGAGCATGGTCACCAACTGGGGCAGCAACGGCGTCGAGCACATCAACACCGACATCACCCTGACCCTGGCCCGCGACCCGGAGGGCGTCGAGATCGGCCTGGCCGCCTCCGACCGGGTCTCCGCCGACGGCATCGCGGTCGGCACCGCCACCGTCTTCGACCGCGCCGGCCGCCTCGGCACCACCGTGGTCACCTCGATCGCCAACGTCCAGCGCGGCATCGACTTCGACCAGCACACGTTCTCCGCCGACGGGTCACGCTCGTAGGGGTCTCGGTTTCCCAGGTTAAGAACCCAAACTCGTTCTTCACACAGGTTGCAACGTGTGTGAAGAGTCAGTCTACTGAGTTAACACAGGAAACCGTCGACGCCCGATGCGATCGGTAGCCTGCAGGCAGTCAATCCCCGGTTGGTCTGCCGGCAGGGCCCGCCTGACTTTGAATCAGGATTAGCGACGTAGGTTCGACTCCTACCCGGGGAGCGAGCGAGAGCAGAGCCGAGCCGAGCCTGCTCGTGTCCTGGCGAAGCTTCAGTGCGCCGCGTGGAACCGGCGGCGCCGGAACTGCGGCACCTCGATCTCGTCGAGGATCGCCCGGGCGAGGTCGGCCGCGGAGATGGTGGACCTGCCGTCGCGGTCGCGCAGCAGCACGTCCTCGCTGAGCCGGTACTCGCCCGTGTCGGGCGCGGGCACCCAGGCGCCGAAGTCCTGGGGCGGGCTGACGTGAACCAGTCGACGCAGCTCCACGGCGGGCCGGCGTTCTTCAGTCGTCCGGTGCAGTCTCGAGCACGGCCATGCCGGGGCGTATGTCGACCGGCTTCACCTCGGCGGTAGACCTGTTCGGGCGCCAGGTAGCCGGCAGTGCCGATCGTCGAACCGGCCTGGGATGTGGTCCATCGTCACGTCGTACAGGCGCGAGACGCCGTCCGTGAGCAGGGACGAGGTCGCCGACGCCGAGCAGGATGTTGCCCGGCTTGACGTCGCGGTGGACGACACCGGCCGGGTGCCGGTGCGCGGGGTGACGCGATCAGGGATCCGACGGCGGCCACGCCTTCCTCCGACAGTCGCCGACGGTTCATGTCGCCGACAGGTTCGAGACGACGAGCTCGAGGACCAGGTAGGGGTGGTCGTCACTGACGCCGGCGTCGAGGATGGTCACCAGGTTCGGATGGTTCAGCCGCGCCAGGGTCTTCGCCTCGGCGACGAAGCGACTCCGTTCGCTCGGGTCCGGCGTCCGGTCGCGCAACAGCTTCACGGCGACCTCACGGCCGAGGACCTGTCGTGCGCCTGGTACACGTCCGCCATGCCCCGCGACCGAGCAGGTAGCCCAGCCGTGCCTGCCTCCGGTCCTTCCGGCGGACGGTGGACGGTGGCCCCGGCGGATGCCTCGGCCGACGCCCGGTCGCGGCGCCGAGGTACTCCGTCATCGTTCCGCCGAGGACGCTGATCCGCTGCCATGTCGTTGCTCCTGTCGCTGAGGTCCGTCCGACCGGACAACCCCGCCGCGGGGCCGCGTATTTCGGTGCTGCCCGTCTCGGATGCGGGCCGACATTCGGACTTACACCGTTGTAGTTTCCCGCTCAGTCATCGGCGTGTCGTGTTGACTTTGATCGATTCTCTTCACTCAAGTCACATTCTGTCACTACAGTCACACGGGTGTTTTCTCGTGGACGACCTGCCCGCCGCCGTGCCGCCCTGCTGGCGACCGTCCTGACCACAGCCGGGACCGCGCTCGTCGCGCTGCCGGTGGCCCCGGCCGAGGCGTCGATCACGACGCTCTGCTCGGGCTACAGCAGCTGTGCGAGCAAGGGGATGGGGAACGCCGGCTACGCCTCGGCGAACCACACGTCCTACTGGCGGATGTACTCCGGCCACAACTGCACGAACTACGCCGCCTTCCGGATGATCAAGGCCGGCATGCCGTCGGCCCGGCCGTGGAGCGGCGGCGGCAACGCCACCAACTGGGGCTCGAAGATGAGCCGGATCACCAACGGCGTTCCCGCGCGTCGGCGCGATCGCCTGGTGGAAGGCGGGGGTCAAGCCCGCAGGCTCGGCGGGCCACGTGGCCTACGTCGAGAAGGTGATCTCGGCGAACGAGGTCGTGCTGTCGCAGGACAGCTGGAGCGGTGACTTCTCCTGGACGCGGGTCACCCGCTCCGGAGGCGGCTGGCCCAGTGGCTTCGTCCACTTCCGCGACGTACCGCTCCGTCTCTCCACTGGCTCCCGCATCAGCGGGTTCGCCAAGGTCGGCTCCGCGCTGCGGGCCTCCACACCTCGGTGGAGCCCGGCGGCGACCGCGGTCAGCTACCGGTGGTTCCAGAACGGCGCCGCGATCGCCGGCGCCACCGGTGCGACGTACGTCCCGACCAACGCGCAGCTGGGCAAGGCGCTCAGCGTCCGCGTCACCGGCACCAGGTACGGCTATCCCGCGTCCGCCTACACCTCGGCGGCGACCAGCGCTGTGCTGCCCGGCACCTTGCGCGTCACGTCCAACCCGACGCTGCGTGGGCGTGCCCAGCTGGGGCACGTCCTGTCGGCCACCCCGGGTGCATGGACGCCGCGACCCGACGCGGTTCGCTTCCGCTGGCTCTCCGGCGGTCGGGTGATCCCTCGTGCGACGCGCTCCACCTTCGTCGCGACACCCAGCTCCGTGGGTCACTCGCTCGCGGTGCAGGTGATCGCGAGCAGGCGCGGGTACGCCAACGTCGTCCGGACCCTCTCCTTCCGCGCCGTGGCTCCGGGCGAGCTGCCCAGGGTCGGTCGGCCGTCTCTCGTCGGCACGCCCCGGCTCGGCACGGTGCTGCACGTGAGGATGCCGCGGGTGCCGAGGGGCGCCAGGGCGACGATCCAGTGGGTGCACGCCAAGGACGGCCGCGTCGTCCGCAGCGGCTCCACCGCCTACCGCCTCGGCTACCGCGACCTCGGCAACCGCCTCGTCGCCAGGGTGCGCGTCGGCCGGTTCGGCTACCGCACCCAGTCGGTCGCCAGCGGCACCACGGGAGTGGTTCGCACGGTGCCGACGATGCGGGTCGTCACGGCACGCGGTGCCCACGGAGTCGCCACCTACCTGACCGTCCGCGCTCCCGGCCTCTCGCGGGTGGGTGGCCTGGTCAAGGTGACCTCGCGCGGACACGTCGTCGCCCGGATCCCGGTGCGCAACGGCGTGGGGCGCGCCGAGATCCGCCGGCTGCCGCACGGACGCTCGACCCTCCGGTTCAGCTACGTGCAGACGACCCAGGTGGCACGCGTCTCGGTCGTCCGGCACGTACGTCGCTGACCAGGGCCCGCGACCGAGGCGTTCACCCGCGGCGCCAGCGGTTCCACTCGGGGCGGAAGTCCGGGTGCCGCGAGTACGCCGCCACGAGCAGGTCGCGCGACATCTGGTCCGGGGTGCGGCCGACCTCGAGGCCGGCGAGCAGGTCGCGCAGCAGGAGCAGCCCGCGCTCGGCGTGCTCCGGGTCGAGGTTCGCGCCGGGTGAGTCGGGATCGGCGGTCGGGTCCCACGCGTTCGCGGCGCGCCGGTCCGCCTCGGCCATGTCGTCGGCCAGCCGGTCGCGCAGGAACGCGAGGAACTCCGGATCGATCGGCGCAGCCACGCCGTCATTGTCCCAGCGCGCGGCCACGGGATGCACCGGGTCCGTCGCTATGCTCCGAGGGCCAGGTTCGCCGACCCGGGAGGGTGATGACCACGAGTCGCATCACCGTGATCGTCCTCGCTGCCGGGGGCGGCACCCGGATGAAGTCGAAGACGATGAAGGTCCTGCACCCGATCGCGGGGCGCAGCATGATCGGGCACGTGCTCGCCGCCGTGGCCGCGGTCGAGCCGCACCGGGTGGTCGCCGTGGTCGGCAACCAGCGCGAGCAGGTCGGCCCGCACATCCAGGAGCTGCTGCCGGACGCCGTGCTCGCCGTGCAGGAGACCCAGGACGGCACCGGGCACGCCGTCCGCGTCGCCTGGGAGGCCCTCGACCCGGCCGACCGCAGCGGCACCGTCCTGGTGGCGTACGGCGACACGCCGTTGCTCGAGGGCGAGAGCCTGCGCGACTTCGCCTCGGACCACGTCGCGGCCGGCCGCGGGGTGAGCATCCTCTCCGGGGTGGTCGCGAACCCGTTCGGCTACGGGCGGGTGCTGCGCGACCGGTCCGGCGAGGTCGTCGGCATCGTCGAGGAGAAGGACGCCACCGAGGCCGAGGCGGCGGTCAACGAGATCAACAGCGGGATCCTCGCCTTCGACGCGGAGTTCCTCGACAGCGCGTTGCCCCGGCTGACCAACGACAACGCCAAGGGCGAGTACTACCTCACCGACACCGTGGCCCTGGCCCGCGAGGACGGCCTGGCCGTCGGTGCGTTCCCGATCGGCGACGTGCTGCAGACCGAGGGGGCCAACGACCGCGCCCAGCTCGCGGCGCTCGCGAAGGAGAAGAACCGCCGGATCCTGGCCCGCTGGATGCGCGACGGCGTCACGATCATCGACCCGGAGACGACCTGGGTCGACGTCGACGTCAGGCTCGCCGCCGACGTGACCGTCCTGCCCGGCGTCCAGCTGCTCGGTGCCACGGCCGTCGAGGAGGACGCCGTCATCGGGCCCGACTGCACGCTCAAGGACGTCGAGGTCGGCGCCGGCGCCCGCGTCGTACGCACCCATGCCGAGCTGGCGGTGATCGGGCCGGGCGCCAACGTCGGACCGTTCTCCTACCTGCGGCCGGGCACCGAGCTCGGCGCCGACGGGAAGATCGGCGCCTTCGTCGAGACCAAGAACGCCCGCATCGGCGCCGGGGCCAAGGTGCCGCACCTGACCTACGCCGGCGACGTCGAGATCGGCGAGGGCTCGAACATCGGTGCCGGCTCGGTGTTCGCCAACTACGACGGCGTCCACAAGCACCGGACCGTCATCGGCCGCCAGGCGCGCACCGCGAGCAACACCACCTTCGTCGCACCGGTCACGGTGGGTGACGGCGCGAGCACCGGCGCCGGCAGCGTGATCCGCGAGGACGTCCCCCCGGGAGCCCTCGCCGTCAGCGCCGGCCCGCAGCGGACCATCGAGGGCTGGGCCCTCGACAAGCGTGCCGGTACGGCGCAGGGTGAGGCCGCCAGGGCCGCCCTCGAGGCCGATCACGACGACGACACGTCCGACGAGTGACCTCGATGTGCATACGAAGTGAAGGGTGGGTGAGAATCGCATCGTGAGCGGAATGAAGCGCACCACCGAGAAGAACCTGATGGTCTTCAGCGGAAGGGCTCACCCCGGGCTCGCGGCGGAGGTGGCCGAGCAGCTCGGCACCGGGCTCGTGCCCACCGCGGCGTACGAGTTCGCCAACTCCGAGATCTACGTGCGCTACGAGGAGTCGGTCGCGCGGTTCGGACGCGTTCGTGATCCAGAGCCACACCGCTCCGATCAACGAGTGGATCATGGAGCACCTGATCATGGTCGACGCGCTCAAGCGCGCCTCGGCCAAGCGGATCACCGTGGTGCTGCCGTTCTACGGCTATGCCCGCCAGGACAAGAAGCACCGTGGCCGCGAGCCGATCTCTGCCCGGTTGATGGCCGACCTCTTCAAGACCGCCGGTGCCGACCGGCTGATCACCGTCGACCTGCACGCCGACCAGATCCAGGGCTTCTTCGACGGACCGGTCGACCACCTGATGGCGCTGCCGATCCTGGCCGACCACGTCAAGCAGCGGTACGGCGACCAGTCACTGGCCGTGGTCTCGCCGGACGCCGGCCGGATCAAGGTCGCCGAGCGCTGGTCGGCCCGCCTCGGCGGCGTACCCCTGGCGTTCATCCACAAGACCCGGCGCGAGGACCCGCCCGAACGAGACCGTGGCCAACCGCGTCGTGGGCCAGGTCGACGGCCGGATCTGCGTGCTGGTCGACGACATGATCGACACCGGCGGCACGATCGTGAAGGCGGCCGAGGCGCTGATGGCCGACGGTGCCGCCGGCGTGGTCATCGCCGCGACCCACGCGATCATGTCCGACCCCGCGGTCGACCGGCTCAAGAACAGCCCGGCCACCGAGGTCGTCGTCACCGACACGCTGCCGATCGCCCAGGACCGCCGCTTCGACAAGCTGACGGTCCTCTCGATCGCCCCGCTGCTCTCGCGGGCGATCAAGGAGGTCTTCGAGGACGGCTCGGTGACCTCCATGTTCGACGGTCATGCGTGAGGGCTGATTTCCCAACCCCCGTGAGGGTTCGGTAGTCTCTCCCGGTTGCCTCGGCGAGGGATTGACCTCCGTGATCGACGTGGCCGGATCGCAGGATTTCCATGCACCGTGCCCGACCGGCTGCGGTGCATGTCGCGTCTCCGGCTCCGAGGCACCCACGGTCCACAGACGAGAACAGCAGCACGAGGAGCGCAGACAGCAATGTCCGAAGACCTGATCAAGGCCGAGGCCCGTACCGAGTTCGGCAAGGGCGCGGCTCGTCGCATCCGTCGCGCGGACAAGGTCCCGGCGGTCATCTACGGCCACGGCAACGACCCCAAGCACGTCACCCTGCCCGGCCACGACACGATGATGGCGCTCAAGCACGGTGGCACCAACGCCCTGCTCCACATCGACGTCGAGGGCACCACGCTGCTGGCGCTGACCAAGCAGATCCAGGCCGACCCGGTCAAGGGCTTCCTCGAGCACATCGACTTCATCGAGGTGAAGAAGGGCGAGAAGGTCACCGTCGAGGTCGGCGTGCACGTCGAGGGTGAGGTCAAGAGCGACGCGATGGTCGTCACCGAGCTCAACACGATCACCGTCGAGGCCGAGGCCACCAACATCCCCGAGTGGGTGACCATCAACGTCGAGGACGCCGAGGCCGGCTTCCAGATCTTCGCCAAGGACCTGTCGCTGCCCGCGGGCTCGACGATCCTCAACGACGACGACGCGCTCGTCGTCAACGTGGTGCACGCCCCGACCGCCGAGGAGATCGAGGCCGAGCTGGAGGAGGCCGAGGCCGAGGCCGGCATCGAGCACGAGCTCTCCGACGCCGACATCGCCGCCGAGGCCGAGGCTGCTGCCGAGGGCGACGAGTCCGGCGAGGGCGAGTCGTCCGAGGGCGAGTCGTCCTCCGACGACGAGAGCTGATCGACCGGGTCCGTGCCGGACGCTGACACCTGGCTGGTCGTCGGGCTGGGCAACCCCGGCCCGACGTACGCCGGCACGCGTCACAACGTCGGCTACCTCGTCACCGACGAGCTGGCCAGGCGGATGGGCGGGACCTGGCGCAAGCACAAGACCGGTCGTGCCGACGTGGTCGAGGGGCGGTTCGGAGCCCCCGGCACGGAGGCGCCGAGGGTCGTGCTCGGCCGCGCGCGCTGCTACATGAACGAGAGCGGCGGGCCGATCAAGGCGCTGGCCACCTTCTACAAGGTGGCCCCGGAGCGGATCGTCGCGATCCACGACGAGCTCGACATCCCCTTCGGCACGCTGCGCTCCAAGCTGGGCGGCGGGGACAACGGCCACAACGGGCTGCGGTCGATGCGCTCCTCCCTGGGCACCGGCGACTTCCACCGGGTCCGGCTCGGGGTGGGCCGGCCGCCGGGGCGGCAGGACCCGGCCGACTTCGTGCTGTCGAACTACAGCTCGGTCGAGCGCAAGGAGCTGCCGTTCCAGGTCGACCGCGCCGCCGACGCCGTGGAGTCACTCGTCGAGCACGGTCTGGAGACCACGCAGCAGCGCTTCAACGGGTGAGCGCGGTCGATAGGGTCGCCGGGTGAGCGACCCTTCCTCGGCTGGCCACTCCGACCGACGACCACCAGCTCGCCGCGTGGGCGGCCACGGAGGCCGGCTCGCTGCTGCTCGACGTACGAGGGCAGGGCCTGGAGGGCAAGGCCCTCAAGGACGCCGGCGACCTCGCCGCGCACGAGCTGCTGATGCGGCTGCTGGCCGAGCACCGGCCCGACGACGCCGTCCTCTCCGAGGAGGCCCACCGCGGCACGGCCTCGCGGCACGACCGGCACACCGCCGACCGGGTGTGGATCATCGACCCGCTCGACGGCACCCGCGAGTTCTCCGAGCCGCCGCGCGACGACTGGGCGGTGCACGTCGCCCTGTGGCAGCGGTCGGCCACCGGCGGCGAGCTGGTCGCCGGGCGCCGTCGCGCTCCCGGTGCTGGGCACGACGTTCTCCACCGGCGAGCCTCCCGTCGTACCGCCGTCGAGCGCGCAGCGTCCGCGGATCGCGGTCTCGCGCACCCGCCCGCCCCGCTTCGTGCAGGCGATGGCCGAGGAGCTGGACGCGGAGCTGGTCCCGATGGGCTCGGCCGGCGCGAAGGTGATGTCGGTCGTGCGCGACGTGAGCGACGCCTACGTGCACGCCGGCGGCCAGTACGAGTGGGACTCCGCCGCACCCGTCGCCGTGGCGCGGGCAGCGGGGCTGTTCACCAGCCGGGTCGACGGGTCCACGCTCGTCTACAACCAGGACGACGTGCTGCTGCCCGACCTCGTGGTGTGCCGGCCCGAGCTCGCCGAGCCGATCCTGGCGTTCGTGCGCGAGCACGGGACCGACTGACGTGGCCGACGTCAAGGCCGTCCTCTGGGACGCCGACGGCGTGCTCCAGCAGGTGCCGGCCAGCTGGTTCGACCTGCTCGGCGAGGCGGTCGGGACCGAGCAGGCGCTGGCCCTGCTCGACCTGCTGCTGCCGCAGATGGAGTCCGCGATCAGCGGTGAGCAGGGGATGACCGGGTTGCTGCCGAGGTTCCTGGAGGAGCGCGGCCTCTCCGAGCACCTCGAGCGCGTCAGCGACGTGTGGGGCACCATCGACCCGCTCGAGGGCGCCCGTGAGGTGGTCCGGTCGGTGCGGGCGAGCGGCGTGCCCTGCCACCTGGCCACCAACCAGGACGACCTGCGGACGTCGTACATGCGCTCCCGGATGGGGTACGACGACCTGCTCGACCGATCCTTCTACTCCTGCGAGGTCGGTGCCGCGAAGCCCGACGAGCGGTTCTTCCGCCACGTCGCGGGCGAGCTCGGCCTCGAGCTCGAGGAGATCGCCTTCGTCGACGACACGATGGAGAACGTCGAGGCCGCCCGCGCCCTGGGCGTGCGGGCGATCCTGTGGCACGACCGTGACGGTGTCGACGTGCTGCGCGAGGCGCTCGCCGCCGAGGGTGTGCCAGGTCGGCTAGGCAGCCCGGACGGGGGAGGGGCGGCGCAGGTAGGCCCAGCCCGGACCGCGCAGCAGGTAGGACCAGCGGTCCGACCAGGTCTCGGCGTCGGCGATGTCGACGGCGATGTCGCGCCACTCGTGCGAGGCGATGCGCAGCGGGTTGTAGGTGTTGATGTTGCGGGTCAGGCCGTAGACGACCGTCTCGTCCTCCTCCTCGAAGGTCCCGAACAGGCGGTCCCAGATGATCAGGATGCTGCCGTGGTTGCGGTCGAGGTACTGCCGGTTGGAGCCGTGGTGCACGCGGTGGTGCGACGGGGTGTTGAGCACCCGCTCCAGCCGGCCGAGCCGGCGGATCGTCTCGGTGTGGATCCAGAACTGGTAGATCAGGTTGACCCCGCGCGCGTGCTCGATCAGCGCCGGCCGCACGCCGAGCAGGCCGAGGATCCCGTAGGGCACCGTCAGGGTGACGCCCTCGGCGACCGGCTGGCGCAGCGCGGTGGAGAGGTTGTAGCGCTCGCTGGAGTGGTGCGCGACGTGCACCGCCCACAGCCAGCGGCTCTCGTGGCTGGCCCGGTGGTTCCAGTAGTAGAGGAAGTCCCAGCCCAGGATCGCGGCCGCGACGGCGACCTTCCCGGTGCCGAGGTCGAGGCGGCTGCGCGCGAACAGCCGCTTGCCGCTCGTCTGCGCCGCCCACGTCGTCGCGACCGTCAGCGCCGTCGACGTCACCGCGCTCACGGCCAGGGCTCCACGTGCCTTGCGCGATAGTCCAGGACGTTTCCGTGGCCCTCCGGAGCTGCTCCGGAACCACGCCATCGTCCTGGACTATCGGTGCTCGGGGCGAACCTCAGCTCCGCCAGCTCGTCCTGGACCTCCCGGACGTGCGGGGGCACCGTGCCGGCCTCGGGCAGGCCGCCGTCGCGCGCCCTCTTGGCCAGGACGTCGGCGACCGTCGTCGCCAGCCCGGCAGCGGCGCCGACGCCGACGAGCACCTTCGCGTAGCGGCCGAAGCCCGGCGTGACCGGGTCGAGCAGCTTCTTGGTGACGTACGGCGCGATCAGGCTGCCCAGCCCCATCGACAGGCTGGCGAGCGTGTCGGCGGTCTGGTAGTCGCCGGCGCGGCTGCCCGCCGGGACCGGGTGGCGGCGCTGCCAGGCGTACTCCGCGCCCATGGCGCCGATGTAGCCCGGGATGGCCAGCACGGTGAGGTCGACCTTCACACCGTGCACCCTAGATTGTCGGTGTGAGCGAGGCGGTGGAGGTCGAGGTCGACGACAAGGTCGTCCGGGTGTCCAACCCCGACCGGGTCTACTTCCCGGCGCGTGGGGAGACCAAGCTCGACCTGGTCGAGTACTACCTCTCCGTCGGCGACGGCATCGTCAACGCGCTGCGCGAGCGGCCGTGCATGCTGCACCGCTTCCCGACCGGTGTCAGCGGCGAGAAGGTGCACCAGAAGCGGCTCCCGAAGGGTGCGCCGCCCTGGATGGAGACGGTGCAGGTGTTCTTCCCCCGCTGGAGCCGCACCGCCGACGAGCTCTGCGTCACCGAGCTCGCGCAGGTGATCTGGGCGGTCCAGATGAGCACCGTGGAGTTCCACCCGTGGAACAGCCGACGTGCCGACACCGAGAAGCCCGACGAGTGGCGCATCGACCTCGACCCCGGTCCGCTGTGCAGCTGGGAGACCGTGCAGCGCGTCGCGCACGTGTCGCACGAGGTGCTCGACGAGCTCGGCGCCACCGGCTTCCCGAAGACCAGTGGCGGCAAGGGGATGCACATCTACGTCCGGATCAGCCCCGACCACGGCTTCAAGGACGTACGCCGGGCGGCGCTGGCCTTCGCGCGGGAGGTGGAGCGCCGCTCCGAGGAGGTCACGACGACCTGGTGGCGCAAGGACCGTGATCCCCACGACCTGTTCGTCGACTACAACCAGAACGCCCGCGACCACACCATCGCGGCGGCGTACTCCGTGCGCGGCAACGACATCGGCACCGTGTCCACGCCGATCCGCTGGGACGAGGTGGACGCGGTCGAGCCCGACGACTTCACCATCGCCACCGTGCCTGCGCGCTACGCCGAGCTCGGCGACCTGCACGCCGGCATCGACGAGGCGGTCTTCGACATCGCCCCGCTGCTGGAGTGGGCCGAGCGCGACGAGGCCGGCGGCGACAGAGGGCCCGGTCGACCCCGACGAGTAGACCCCGGGCGCCGCACGTTCCGCTTTACAAGATGGCCCGTTGTGTCAAGTTACCCGCGAGTCTAGGGTGACGCCATGAGCAGCACGCAGCCCGACCCGTCCCGCTCCTCCGCCGGCCAGGACACCGGCCCGGCGGACCCCGAGCACGACCCCACGGCGTCGTACGCGCTGGACCCGGCGTACGTGCGCGCCCTGACCGGCCGCGTCGTGGCGACCAGCGGGCAGGAGGTGCCCTCCTACACCCCGCTCACGGGCCAGCCGCTGGCGATGATCCCGCAGTCCAGCGAGGACGACGTCGCCGAGGCCTTCGCCCGGGCGCGGCGGGCGCAGCAGGCGTGGGCGCAGACCTCCCTCGACCAGCGTGCGGCCCTCCTGCTGCGGCTCCACGACGTGGTGATGGACCGCCAGGACGAGATCATGGACCTGATCTGCTGGGAGTCCGGCAAGGCCCGCAAGGACGCCTTCGACGAGGTCGTGCACGTCGCGCTGACCGCGCGCTACTACGGCCGTACGGCGCACCGCCACCTCGACACCGAGCGGGCGGCGGGCGTGCTTCCCGGCCTGACCAGGGTCGAGGTCAACCACGTGCCCAAGGGCGTCGTCGGCATCATCGCGCCGTGGAACTACCCGTTCACCCTCGCCCTGTGCGACGGCCTGCCGGCGCTGCTGGCCGGCAACGCGGTGGTGACCAAGCCGGACGCGCAGACGATGCTCTCCGCCCTGGTCGGCGCGCAGCTGCTGGAGGAGGCGGGATTCCCCCGCGACCTCTGGAACGTCGTGGCCGGGCCGGGTCGTGAGCTCGGGGGCCCGATCATCGAGGGCTCGGACTACGTCTGCTTCACCGGCTCGACGGCCACCGGCAAGCTGATCGCGCAGCAGTGCGCCGAGAAGCTGATCGGCTGCTCGCTGGAGCTCGGTGGCAAGAACCCGATCCTGATCCTGCGTGACGCCGACCTCGACCGGGCAGCGGAAGGTGCCGTGCGCGCCTGCTTCTCCAACGCCGGGCAGCTGTGCGTGTCGATGGAGCGGATGTTCGTCGCCGACCAGGTCTACGACCGGTTCCGCGACCGGTTCGTGGCGCGCACGAAGGCGATGGCGCTGCGGCCCGGGGTCGAGTGGGGCTCCGACATGGGCTCGTTGATCAGCCAGGACCAGCTCGACACCGTCACCGCCCACGTGGACGACGCCGTGTCCAAGGGCGCGACCGTGCTGGCCGGTGGCCGGGCCCGGCCCGACCTCGGTCCCTACTACTACGAGCCGACGATCCTCGAGGGCGTCACCCCGGAGATGACCTGCTTCGGCCACGAGACCTTCGGGCCGGTGATCTCGCTGTACCGCTTCCACGACGAGGCCGACGCGATCGCGCGCGCCAATGCGGGGGAGTACGGCCTGAACGGCTCGATCTACAGCCGCGACACGAAGCGGGCCCGCGTCATCGCCCGCCAGGTCAAGTGCGGCACCGTCAACATCAACGAGGCGTTCGCTGCGACCTTCGCCAGCGTCGACTCCCCGATGGGCGGGATGCGCGAGTCCGGCATGGGCCGGCGCCAGGGCACCGAGGGGATCCGCCGCTACACCGAGTCGCAGTCGGTGGCGGTGCAGAAGCTGATGCGGTTCTCGCCGATGTTCGGGATGAGCGACGAGACCTTCGCCAAGGTGATGTCCGCCAACCTGCGCCTGATGAAGAAGCTGGGCCGCGCATGACCGGCTACGACTACGACGTCGTCATCGTCGGGTCCGGCTTCGGCGGGTCGGTCAGCGCCCTGCGCCTGAGCGAGAAGGGCTACCGGGTCGCCGTCATCGAGGCCGGTGCGCGCTTCGAGGACGAGGACTTCGCGAAGACCTCCTTCGACGTCAAGCGGTTCCTGTTCCGTCCCGAGCTGGGCTGCTACGGCATCCAGCGCATCGACGCGGTGCGCGACTCGATGATCCTCGCGGGCGCAGGGGTGGGCGGCGGCTCGCTCGTCTACGCCAACACCCTCTACGAGCCGCTCGACGCCTTCTACCGCGACCCCCAGTGGCGCGACATCACCGACTGGAAGACCGAGCTGGCGCCGTACTACGACCAGGCCAAGCGCATGCTCGGCGTCGTCGAGAACCCGCTGCGCACGCCGTCCGACGAGGTGATGGAGAAGGTCGCGGGCGACATGGGTGTCGGCGAGACCTTCCACCCGACCCCGGTCGGGGTGTTCTTCGGCGGACCCGACTCCAGCCCCGGGGAGAAGGTCGCGGACCCGTTCTTCGGCGGCGCCGGCCCCGACCGGCACACCTGCGTCGCGTGCGGCGACTGCATGACCGGGTGCAAGTACAACGCCAAGAACACGCTGGTGAAGAACTACCTGCACCTGGCCGAGCGGCGCGGGGCGAAGGTGCTGCCGCTCAGCACCGTCACCCGGGTGCGCCCCCGCGACGGCGGCGGGTACGACGTGACGATGAAGTTCACCAAGGCCCGTCGCGCCACCTCGCGCTCGACGCGCACGATCAGCGCGGAGCAGGTGATCTTCGCCGCCGCGGCCATCGGCACCCAGAAGCTGCTGCACCGGATGAAGGCCGAGGGGCACCTGCCCCGGCTCTCCGACCGGCTGGGCTACCTCTCGCGCACCAACTCCGAGTCGATCCTGGGCGCGATCGCCCCCGACCGGAGCACCGACTACAGCTACGGCGTCGCGATCACGTCCTCCTTCCACCCCGACGACCACACCCACGTGGAGCCGGTGCGCTACGGCAAGGGCAGCAACGTGATGGCCCTGCTGCAGACGGTGCTCACCGACGGCGACGGCCCCGGGCCCCGCTGGCAGACGTGGCTGAAGGAGATGTGGAAGGAGCGCAAGAACGTCGGCGAGCTCTACGACCTCAAGCACTGGTCGGAGCGCACCGTCGTCGCGCTGGTGATGCAGACGATCGACAACTCGATCACCACCTACCCCAAGCGGATCCCCGGCACGAAGAAGTGGCGGCTGACCTCGCGACAGGGCCACGGCGAGCCCAACCCCACCTGGATCCCGGTGGCCAACGAGGTGGTCCGCCGGATGGCGCAGCTGATGGGCGGCACGGCCGGCAGCTCGATCGGCGAGCCGTTCAACATGCCGATGACCGCCCACTTCATCGGCGGCTGCGCCATCGGCACCGGCGCCGAGTCGGGTGTGGTCGACCCCTACCAGCGGGTCTACGGGTACGACGGCCTGCACGTCGCCGACGGCTCGGCGATCTCGGCCAACCTCGGCGTGAACCCGTCCCTGACGATCACCGCGCAGGCCGAGCGGGCGATGGCGTTGTGGCCGAACAAGGGCGAGGCCGACCCCAGGCCGACCCTCGGGTCGACGTACGAGCAGGTCAGCCCGGTCGCCCCGCGCGACCCGGCCGTCCCCGCCGCCGCCCCCGGCGCCCTCCGGCTGCCGATCGTCAGCGTCAGCTAGGGCTTCTTCGCAGCCCTGGGACGTCATACGAACTGGTCGCTATTGCGACCAGGTCGTATGACGTTCGAGCGCCCGGAAAGAGATGCGGCCCCGATCCGCGGCGGGCGGATCGGGGCCGTTCTCCCCTGCCGCCAGAGAACGAGCTCAAGAGAGTCGGTCCCGACCTGCGGCGGGCAGGTCGGGACCGTTCTCCCCTGCCGCCAGAGAACGAGCCAGGGCCCGACCGGGGAGGGAGGGAGGTCGGGCCCTGGGAAGTTCGCTGGTGGCGAACCGGTTCAAGATCCGGTCTGGGAGGGAGCAACGACCGGATCTGACGTTTCAACGACCCCTCCTGAGGGGGGTTACTGGTGGGCCAAATATTGAGACAGCATCGGATGACTAGACTCGGGGCACCGTCGATGCCACCTCCGGAAGGCCCAGAGAAGGGTTGCGTGTGACCGACCACGACCTCGTCCTAGTCGTCGACTTCGGGGCCCAGTACGCCCAGCTCATCGCGCGCCGTGTGCGTGAGGCCAAGGTCTACTCCGAGATCGTTCCGCACACCACCTCGGTGGAGGACATCCTGGCCCGGCAACCGACGGCCGTGATCCTCTCCGGGGGGCCCTCGTCGGTCTACGAGCCCGGCGCTCCGGCCCTCGACGGCCGCCTCCTCGGGGGCGAGGTGCCGGTCTTCGGCATCTGCTACGGCTTCATGGCGATGGCCCAGGCGCTCGGCGGCACGGTCGCGCGCACCGGCCAGCGCGAGTACGGCCGCACCCGCGTCTCGGTCCTCGAGCCCGGCACGCTGCTCGAGGGCGTGCCCGACCAGCTGGTCTCGTGGATGTCGCACGGCGACGAGGTCACCGCGGCCCCGCCCGGGTTCACCGTCAACGCGCGGTCGCCGCGGGCCACCGTGGCCGCCTTCGAGAACATCGACCTCCGCCTCGCGGGGGTGCAGTGGCACCCCGAGGTGATGCACACCGAGCACGGTCAGGCCGTCCTCGAGCACTTCCTGCACGACATCGCCGGCTGCCGGCCCACCTGGACGATGGTCAACATCGTCGAGGAGCAGGTCGAGCGCATCCGGGCCCAGGTCGGGTCCCGACGGCCTCGCGATCTGCGGGCTGTCGGGTGGTGTCGACTCGGCGGTCGCCGCGGCCGTCGTACAGCGTGCGATCGGTGACCGGCTCACCTGTGTGTACGTCGACCACGGGCTGATGCGACTCGGCGAGACCGAGCAGATCGAGCGCGACTTCGTCGCCGCCACCGGTGCCGACCTCGTGGTCGTCGACGCCGAGAAGCGGTTCCTCGACGCGCTGGTCGGCATCCGCGACCCCGAGGAGAAGCGCAAGGTCATCGGCCGGGAGTTCATCCGGGTCTTCGAGCAGGCCGAGGCCGACGTGCTCCAGCGAGCCGCCGCGGCCGAGGACGTGAAGGTGGCCTTCCTCGTCCAGGGCACGCTCTACCCCGACGTGGTCGAGTCCGGCGGGGGAGCGGGGACCTCCAACATCAAGTCGCACCACAACGTGGGCGGTCTGCCCGACGACCTCGAGTTCGAGCTCGTGGAGCCGCTGCGCACGTTGTTCAAGGACGAGGTCCGGCTGGTCGGCGAGCAGCTCGGGCTCCCGCCGGAGATCGTCTGGCGGCACCCGTTCCCCGGGCCCGGGCTGGGCATCCGGATCATCGGCGAGGTCACCCGCGAGCGGCTCGACATCCTGCGCCAGGCCGACGCCATCGCCCGCGAGGAGCTCACCCGCGCCGGCCTCGACCGCGACATCTGGCAGTTCCCCGTCGTACTCCTCGCCGACGTGCGCTCGGTCGGGGTCCAGGGCGACGGGCGCACCTACGGGCACCCGGTCGTGCTGCGCCCGGTCACCTCCGAGGACGCCATGACCGCCGACTGGGCGCGGCTGCCCTACGACGTCCTGGAGACCATCTCGACCCGGATCACCAACGAGGTCGACGAGGTCAACCGGGTCACGGTCGACATCACCAGCAAGCCGCCGGGCACCATCGAGTGGGAGTGACTCCCTAGCTGTTCTCCTCGATGTAGGCGTCGGCGTCCTTGTCGGTGTCGTCGACGCCCTTCCCGGCCGGGTGCTCGGCGTAGAAGATCAGCCACTGCATCGCGAGCTCGTGGCGCTTGTCGAGGGTGAGGCTCTTGACCGCGTCGGTGAGAGCCTCGCGCTCCTCCTCCTCGAGGTGCTCGCCGTTCTCCTCGCGGGCCTTGTCGACCGCCTCCCACCACTCGTCGCTGTCGACCTCGTGCTCGCGGGAACGGCGCACGGCGTCGCGGATCTCGTTGTGGTCGGTGATCGCGTCCTCGGCCTCGTCCTCGGGGTCGCCGCCCTCGCCACCCTTCTTGAGCAGGACGGGGTAGAAGATGTCCTCCTCCGCCTGGGCGTGGGTGTCGAGCCGGGTCGCGAGCGGCTCCCACACGGCGGACAGCTCCTGCTTGGTCGTGCACCCGTCGAGCAGCAGGAAGTAGCGGCGGAACCAGTCGTGGTCCGCGTAGATCAGATCGATGATGTCGGCCATGGGACCAGTCGTACCCCATGTGCCCCCAGACAGTCAGACGGGGGAGGGTCCGACGGGGCGGTCGCCGGCGAGGGTGATCCGGCGCATGACGCGGACCTCGTCGTAGTCGCGGTTGGCGTAGTGGGAGGTGCTGCGGTTGTCCCAGATGCCGACGTCGCCGAGCTGCCACCGGTGCCGGATGGTGTGCTCCGGCTTGGTCAGGTGGGCGTAGAGCAGGTCGAGGATCCCGCGGCTCTCGGCCTCGGAGACCCCGACGACGTGCGAGGTGAAGCCCGGGTTGACGAACAGTCCCTTCCGCCCGGACTCCGGGTGGATGCGCACCACCGGGTGCTCGACGGGGGTGAGCTCGGTGACCTCCTTGCCGTCCCAGACGTTGCCGGTGCCTCCGCGCCGGCGCAGGTAGGTGCCCCACTCGCGGTTGCCGTCGTGCACCGCGGTCAGCTGGTCGACCAGCTCGCGCACCGGGCTCGACAGCGACTCGTAGGCCAGCTGGCTGTCCACCCAGCTCGTGTCCCCGCCGTACGACGGCAGCCGGACCGAGCGCAGGATCGAGCCCAGCGGCGGCTTCTCCATGAAGGTGACGTCGGTGTGCCAGACGTCGGAGAAGGAGAACTCCGGGTCGGCGCTGTCGATGTCGTAGATCTCGGGGTGCTCCGCGGCGGCGGCGCTGGTGGCCACCGGGTGCCCGGCAGTGACCTCTCCGAGCCTGCGGCCGAGGTCGACCTGGTCGGTGTCGGTGAGGTCCTGGCCACGGAAGAACAGCACCTTGTGCTCGACGAGCGCCTCGCGGATCGACTGCACCTGGTCGTCGGTGATCCGGCAGAGGTCCAGGCCGATCACCTCGGCGCCGAACGACGGCCCGAGGCGGTCGAGCGTCAGGGAGGCGGGGCGGGCGACGGGACGGCTGGGTGCCTGGGTCATGGCGCTCCTTCGCAAAGACAACTGAATCACTAGAGTAACAGGACTATAGGATCAGGGGATCGCCCAGGGGTGTCCCTGATCAGGTTCGGTTCAGGTGTTCGTAGAATCCTGTGGCGTCTGCTCGAAACAAGGGGTCCACGGTGAGTCTGGTCACGACCGTCAAGAAGGCGGTGCGCGAGCGTCTGCTCGCGCGCTCCGGCGGCCTCGACCTGACCCGGCTCGACAAGGTGCCCGACTCCCTGTCCTGGCCGCTGCAGCGCGAGGGGATGGATCCCAGCCGGCGGCTCGGTGAGTTCCGCGACGAGGACCCGGTACGGCGCCTGGCCTCGCTGCTCGGCCTGGAGATCTGGCTGGTCACCGGTGACGCCGAGGCCCGCGAGGTGCTCAGCGACACCACGTCGTACTCCACCGACATCCGGCCCTACATGGGCAAGAGCGGCTCGGCCACCGACGGTGACATCGGCGGCCTGGGCTTCACCGACCCGCCCGACCACACCCGGCTGCGTCGGCTGCTCACCCCCGAGTTCACGATGCGCCGCCTGGAGCGGCTGCGGCCCGGGTGTCGAGGCGATCATCGAGCGCCAGGTGGCGGAGATCGCGGCCGCGGGAGCGTCCGGCGAGACGGTCGACCTGGTGCCGACCTTCGCCTTCCCGATCCCGTTCCTGGTGATCTGCGACCTGCTCGGCCTGCCCGACGAGAAGCGCGAGACCTTCAGCAAGCTGGCCACCGCCCGCTTCGACGTGACCGGGGGAGGCCCTGGCACCGTGGGGGCGATCGGCGGTTCGCGGGAGTTCCTGCTGGCCGAGGCCGCCCGGCAGCGGCACGCACCCGGACCCGGGCTGATCGGCCAGATCATCCGCGACCACGGCGACGACATCACCGACTTCGAGCTCGGCGGCCTCGCCGACGGCGTCTTCACCGGCGGCCTGGAGACCAGCGCCTCGATGCTGGCCCTGGGCACCGCCGTCCTGCTGGAGGACCGCGAGCTCTGGAACCGCCTCGGGGCCGACCCCACCACCGTGGGCCCGGTCGTCGACGAGCTGCTGCGGCTGCTCTCGGTGGTGCAGGTGGCCTTCCCCCGGTTCGCCAAGGACGACGTCGTCGTCGCCGGGCGGCACATCCAGAAGGGCTCGGTCGTCCTGGTCTCGCTGCCGGCGGCCAACCGCGACCCGCGCTCGAGCCCGGGTGACGCGATGGACCTCAGCCGCGCCGGCACCGGCCACCTCGCCTTCGGCTACGGCTTCCACCGCTGCATCGGCGCCGAGCTGGCGCGGATGGAGCTGCGGATGGCCTTCCCCGCCCTGGCCGGCCGGTTCCCCGAGATGCGCCTGGCGGTGCCGAGCGCGGACCTCGAGTACCGCGCGCTGAGCATCGTGTACGGCGTCGAATCGGTGCCCGTACAGCTCGGTTGAGGCGCGACTCGCCGGGCAGAACGGCGGTTGTCTAGACCGCTTGGTCACGAACCGGCATTTGTTGTCTCGCCCTACTAGACCCCCGATGTGACGGTGGTTACGTTGGCGCGACCAACATTTACCTCCCTGACATCTGGCGGACACGCTTCTGTGCGGGTGGTGCTCTCTCACAAAGAAGGAGGCGATCTGCGTGAAGCGGATGCCTGCATTGGTTGCCGTGGGCGCGCTGGCCCTGTCGATGGGTCTCAGCGCCTGTGGAAGCAGCAGCGACGACAAGGGCAGCAGCGGCAGCGGCAGCGACAAGGCCACGCCGAAGATCGGTGTGATCCTCCCCGACACGGAGTCCTCCGTGCGCTGGGAGACCGCGGACCGCCCGGCACTCACGGCCGCGTTCAAGGACGCCGGCGTGAAGTACGACATCCAGAACGCGCAGGGTGACGCCGACAAGATGGCGCAGATCGCGGACTCGATGATCGCGAGCGGCGTCACCGTCCTCGCCATCGTCAACCTCGACAACGCCTCCGGTGCGGCCATCGAGCAGAAGGCCAAGGAGCAGGGCGTCGCGACGATCGACTACGACCGTCTGACCCTCGGTGGCTCGGCCCAGTACTACGTCTCCTTCGACAACACGAAGGTCGGCAAGCTCCAGGGCCAGGGTCTCGCGACCTGCCTGGGCAACAAGAAGGCCAACATCGTCTACCTCGACGGCTCGCCCGACGACTCGAACGCCACCGCGTTCGCTGCGGGTGCGCACTCGGTGCTCGACGCGGACAAGAACTACACCAAGGTCGCCGAGCAGGCTGTTCCCAAGTGGGACAACAAGCAGGCGGGCGTGATCTTCGAGCAGATGTACACCCAGCAGAAGGGCAAGATCGACGGCGTGCTCGCGGCCAACGACGGCCTGGGTGGCGCGGCGATCGCGATCCTCGACAAGAACAAGGTCGCCGGCAAGGTCCCGGTCACCGGTCAGGACGCGACGGTCGAGGGTCTGCAGAACGTCCTCGCCGGCACGCAGTGCATGACGGTCTACAAGTCCGCCAAGCTCGAGGCGGGTGCGCTGTCCAAGCTGGCCATCGGCCTTGCCAAGGGTGAGAAGGGCGAGACCAACGGCACCGTCAAGGACACCGAGGGCAACCGCGATGTTCCGTCGGTCCTGCTCGACCCGGTCCCGATCACCAAGGCCAACGTCAAGGCGGTCATCGACGACGGTGGCCAGAAGGCGGCCGACGTCTGCAAGGGGTTCGAGAAGCAGTGCGCCGCTGCTGGGATCTCCTGACCCGGTAGCGCAAGACTCGACGGGCCCGGTTCCCTTCCCGGGGGCCGGGCCCGTCGTACCACTCAGAGCACCCCTACCCGTGGAGGCGTGATGACCGAACCACTGCTCGAGCTTCGGGGAGTCGACAAGAGCTTCGGACCGGTGCAGGTCCTGCACGGTGTGAACCTCAAGGTCTACCCGGGGCAGGTCACGGCGCTGGTCGGTGACAACGGCGCCGGCAAGTCCACCCTCGTCAAGACGGTCGCGGGCATCTACCACGCGGACGCGGGCGAGTTCTTCTTCGAGGGCAAGCCGGTCACCTTCAACGGTCCCAAGGACGCCGCCGGACTCGGCATCGAGGTCGTCTACCAGGACCTGGCGCTGTGCGACAACCTCGACATCGTCCAGAACATGTTCCTCGGTCGCGAGGCCAAGACGCCCGCGCACCTGCTCGACGAGCTCACGATGGAGGACAAGGCTCGCCAGACGCTCGCGTCCCTGTCGGTCCGGACGGTGAAGTCCGTTCGTCAGAGCGTCGCCTCCCTCTCCGGTGGCCAGCGCCAGACCGTGGCCATCGCCAAGGCAGTCCTCTGGAACTCCCGCGTCGTGCTCCTCGACGAGCCGACCGCGGCACTCGGCGTTGCCCAGACCCGGCAGGTCCTCGACCTCGTCCGGCGCCTGGCCGACCAGGGCCTCGGAGTCGTGCTGATCTCGCACAACATGAACGACGTCTTCGAGGTCTCCGACCGCATCACGCCGCTCTTCCTCGGCCGCGTCGCGGCCGACCTGAAGACCAGCGAGACCAACAACAGCCAGATCGTCGAGCTGATCACGTCCGGTCGCTCGGGAAGCATCGGCATCTCCGCGGCCACCGCCAACGAGTCGGCCTGAGGAGACAGACATGACCGACGAGACGAAGACCCCCTCGCCGACGTCCACCGCACCCGACCTGGCCGCGCCGGCTTCGCCAGCGACAGCGCCAACCTCACGCTCGGCGAGTCCCTTCGCGCCTACGTCGAGCGCGTCCGCGGCGGCGACATGGGCGCGCTGCCGGCCATCGGCGGCCTGGTCGTCCTCTTCATCGTCTTCTCCTCGCTGCGGCCCGACACCTTCACCGGCGCGCTCAACATCGCCAACCTGCTGGTGCAGGCCTCCTCGATCTCCATCCTCGCGATGGGCCTGATCCCGGTGCTCCTGCTCGGCGACATCGACCTGTCCGCCGGTGTCGCCGGAGGCCTGTCGGCCGGCTTCACGGCAGTCGCGATCGTCCGTCACGGCGACGGGTGGGTGCTCGCCGTGCTCATCGGCATGGCCGTCGGGGCGCTGATCGGCCTGGTCATCGGGCTGCTGGTCGCCAAGCTCGGCATCCCGTCGTTCGTGGTCACCCTGGCGTTCTTCCTCGGCCTGCAGGGATTCACCCTGAAGCTGATCGGCCAGGGCGGCACCGTGCCGGTGCGCGACAGCGTGCTGCGCGGCATCACCATCAAGTCGATGCCGGTCGTCGCCGGCTGGATCGTGGTCATCGCCCTCCTTGCCGTCTACGCGGGCCTGCTCTTCTGGCGCCAGTCGCGACTGGCCGCCAAGGACCTGCACCGTCCGCCGAACTCGCTGGTGGCCCTGAAGTTCGGCGCGCTCGCGGTGATCCTGCTCGGCATGACGGCCTTCCTGAGCAAGAACCGCGCCCCGAACCCCCTGATCTTCACCATCCAGGGCATCCCCTACGCCGTGTTCCTGGTCGGCGCGCTGCTGATCTTCTGGACGTTCATCTTCGGTCGCACCGGCTACGGCCGGCACATCTACGCCATCGGCGGCAACACCGAGGCCGCGCGTCGCGCCGGTATCAGTGTCGACGTGCTCAGGATCTCCGTGTTCGTGATCTGCTCCACGATGGCGGCCATCAGCGGCATCGTGAGTGCCTCGTACACCGGCAACGTCTCTCCCGGATCCGGCGGCGGCAACACGCTGCTCTACGCCGTGGGCGCGGCCGTCATCGGCGGCACCAGCCTGTTCGGCGGCAAGGGCAACATCCGCGACGGGGTGATCGGTGGGCTGGTGATCGCCATGATCGACAACGGCCTGGGCCTGCTGAACCAGGCCGCCTACATCAACTACATCATCACGGGTGGCGTGCTCCTGCTCGCCGCCTCGGTCGACGCCATCTCGCGCCGTCGCCGGTCCGCGACGGGTACCTGACCGTGCCGGACCGGGGCCGGCCAGGCACCGGCACCAACCAGGAGGCTGTCCGTCGGCACAACCTGGCGACGCTCCTGGGGCACGTGCACCGCTCGGGCGGTGTCTCCCGGGCCCGGCTGACCGCCCGGATGGGGCTGAACCGCTCCACCATCGCCGACCTCGTCCGCGAGCTCGAGGACCTCTCCGTGGTCCGGCAGTCCACGCCCGAGGCAGGCAGCATCCAGCGGGTCAGCGCCGGGCGTCCGAGCATCGACGTGATCCCGGCCGGCGACGCGGTCTTCGTGCTCGCCGCCGAGCTCGGCGTCGACACGATGGAGGTCGCCCGGGTGGGCCTCGGCGGAGAGGTGCTCGACCGGATGTCGACCACGACACCCGCCGACCCCCGTCCCGAGGTCGTGGTCGACGTGGTCATCGACATGATGCGGCTGATGCTCAAGGGCGCGTCGCCGTCGGCGCGCCTGGTCGGCGTGGGACTGGCGGTGCCCGGCGTGGTCACCGACACCGCCGGGCTGGTGCGGTTCGCCCCGAACCTGTTCTGGAGCGACCTCGCCCTCACCGAGCTGGTACGCAGCCGGATCGGCACCCGGGTGCCGGTGCACATCGGCAACGACGCGGAGCTCGGCGCCCTGGCCGAGCACACCCGCGGCGTCGGCCGGCACCTGAACCACCTGATCTACCTCTCCTGCGACGTCGGCGTCGGTGGCGGCGTCATCGTCGCCGGGGCGCCGATGATGGGCGCCAGCGGCTACGCCGGCGAGCTCGGTCACGTCCGGTTCAACCCGCGCGGCCAGACCTGCCGCTGCGGCAACACCGGGTGCTGGGAGACCGAGATCGGCTCGCACGCCGTGGCCGAGGCCGTGGGCTGCCCGACGACGCAGATTCACCGGCTCGCGGAGTACCTCCAGCCGGGGACGGTCCCGCCGCCCAAGCTCCGTGAGCTCGGGACCGCACTCGGCCTGGGGCTCGGCGGACTCGTCAACATCTTCAACCCCGAGATGATCATCCTCGGCGGCGTGCTGCGGTGGGTCTTCCCGCTGGTGCAGGACGACGTGCTCGCGGCGCTCGACGACTGGGCGCTGGGCGCGCCGGCCGAGCAGACCCAGCTCGTGGTCCCGATGCTGGGCGGCGACTCCGTGGTGATCGGCGCCGCCGAGCTCGCCTTCGCCGACATGCTGCACGACCCCGTCGGGGTTCTGGCCAGCGTCGACGGCGCGCCCGCCGCGATGCTCGGCGCCTGACCCACTACCTCTCAGGCGGGCACGGTACGACGTCCGG
>CAWCFR010000049.1:0-24841 GCA_963794725.1 uncultured Actinomycetota bacterium | reverse complement strand
GTAGCGGGTGATGCCACGCCTGCATTCGGTGGTTTGAATCGCAAAGCATGACCAGTGAGACCCACGACACTCCCGCTCAGATGCTCTCTTCGGAAACCGCTTCCTCACCGAAGCGGCGCCTGTCCGCAGCACTTCCCGCAGGGCGGCATGCGCCCGGTCTCGAACGCGATGCGACTGCTGGGCGAGGACCTCGCGATGCAGGGTGATCCGCAGCGCAACCTGGCGACCTTCGTGACCACCTGGATGGAGCCCGAGGCGCAGCGGATCATCGCGGAGAACCTGCAGCACCAACTTCATCTCGACCACGCCGAGTACCCGATCTCCGCCGAGATCGAGTAATGCTGCGTGCGGATGCTGGCCGTCCACCCTCTTCCACGCGCCCGGCGAGACCACCGGCTGCCGCACCCAGTCAAATTCTCGGAGGCGATCATGCTCGGCGCACTCTCACTGAAGTGGAAGTGGAAGGAGCGCCGCGAGGCCGCGAACCTCCCGGTGGACAAGCCCAACCTGATCTTCGGTGGCGACGTGCACGTGGTGTGGGAGAAGTTCTGCCGCTACTTCGACGTGGAGCCACGGATTGTCCCGCTGGCGGAGGACAAGTACACGATCGGACCGACGACGTCTCCGCACATCGACGAACTCCATCGGGGTGGTCGGTGTGCTCGGCACGACGTTGACCGGGCACATGGACGACATCGTCGGCATCAACAAGCTGCTGGTCGACCTGAAGGCCGACAAGGGTCTCGACGTCCCGATGCACGTCGACGGCGCCAGCGGTGCGTTCGTCTGGCCGTTCCTCTACCCGGACTCGAAGTGGGACTTCCAGCTCGAGCAGGTCCGCTCGATCAACGTCTCGGGCCACAAGTACGGCCTGGTCTACCCGGGCATCGGCTGGCTGATCTTCCGGGAGAAGTCCGACCTCGCCGAGGACCTCGTCTTCTACGAGAACTACCTCGGCAAGACGGACGCGACGTTCACGCTGAACTTCTCCACGGGCGCCTCGATGGTGCTTGCGCAGTACTACAACTTCGTCAGGCTCGGGCGCGACGGCTACACCTACGTGATGGAGCAGATGCAGACGAATGCACGGGTGCTGGCCGAGAACCTGCGCGAGACCGGCCGGTTCGAGGTCATCGGTGAGGCCTCGAGCAGCTCCCGCTGGTGGCCTTCCGGCTAAGCCGGGCCACGACGCGTCGTACGACGAGTCGGACGTCGCCTGGCAGCTCTCGGCCGAGCGAGGCTGGATGGTGCCCGCCTACACGCTGCCGCCCAAGGCGGAGAAGGTGAAGATCCTGCGTGCCCTGGTCAAGGAGACGATGAGCCGCGCCCAGGTGGACATGCTCACCACGGACATCGAGGCGGCCTGCCAGACGCTCGACGAGAAGGGCGGGACCACCGGCAAGGAGCGGGAGCAGGTCAAGCAGGGCTCCGGCTACTGATCCCGCGCACCGCTCAGGCCACGGGCTCCCGCTCGACGTCCTCGTCCGGGGACCGCCCCGGTCACGCAGCACCCGCGCCAGGTAGAGCACGAGCCCGACGGCGACGGTCAGCCCCAGCAGCAGTGCGAGGTTGCCGGCGTAGTCGCGGAGCAGGATCGCCTTGATCGCCGGCTGGGTGTCCCGGCGGCGGATCAGCGGGATGGCGATCACGGTGATCAGGGCACCGGCGATCAGGACCCCTTGCACGTAGCGGCGCGCCCGCGGCGGGACCGGGTCAGCGCGACGCCGGTCCCGACGGTCGCCGGAGCGACCACGAAGTCGTGCAGGACGATGGCCATGGCCAGCCAGATGCCGAGGACGAACAGGTCGCCGTGGTCGAGCTGCGTCACCAGCCGGAAGGCGCCGAAGGCGAGGAGCAGGCCGCCGGCGGCGATCAGGGCGATCCGGTACTTGCGCACTCAGCTCACCTCGATCCTGTCCAGCCACTTGGTCTGCAGCACCCCGGGGCGGTTCGGGCTGATCAGGCGCAGCGGGTAGCCGTGGTCGATGTCGAGCCGCTCCCCGTTGAGGTGCGTGGCGAGCAGCGCCGCCGAGACCTGCGGGCCGTCGAGCGTGCTGTGCTTGTAGGGGCCGTCGGGCTGCAGCGAGAAGACGTCGACGCGCGAGGAGGCGTTGCCTCCGGCACGGCGGACCAGGTCGATGACGGGGATGCCGCGCCAGTCGGCCCCCACGCTCCAGCCCTCGACGCAGCTGATCGGGAGGTGGCGCTCGTCGGCCGCCATCGCCTCGACCTCGGCGAGGGTCAGCACGAACGGCCGTGGCCCGCCCACCTCGAGCTGCCAGTCGGGCCGCTGGGCCAGCTCGATCACGCCCGCGGAGTGCGCGGTCTTGTTCACCGGGACCCCCTGGGGTCCCTTCGAGGCCTGCCGGGTCGCGAGCAGGCCCACGCGTGCCAGGGGCGTGACGGTCTGGCCGACGGTGGTCAGCACGATCGCCCCGATCCCCGACCCGACGGCGACGAACAGCCCGCGCCGGTTCATCGCCGGCATCGTGGGCGGCTCGACCTTGCCGGCGTTGCTGTGGGCGTCGGGGTTCTCGCTCCACGGGATCTCGGTGAGTACGTCGGCCTCGGCCAGCTTGGCCTGCAGGCCGTACTTGATGTCGGGGAGCTTGATCCCGATGTGCAGCAGGATCGAGCCGATCACGACGTAGCCATGTACCGGTGGGTCGAGGCGAACGACCACGGCCAGGGGTACCAGTCCAGGGTGTTCAGGAACCCGGTCGTCAGCTGGACGATCGCCGAGGACACGAGCACCGCGACCGACAGCCGCTCGAGGGCGTGCCCGGGTGAGCGGACGATCGGCCACCGCCACAGGTTGGGGTAGACCGACCAGAGCTTGACCAGCAGCAGCGGGATCGCCGTCACGCCGGTGGCCACGTGCAGCCCCTGGGTGACGCGGTAGGCCCACACCGGGCTGGCGGGCTCGGGCAGCCAGCCCCAGGGGTGGTACTGGTAGTGGCTGAGCATCCCGGTGACGAAGCAGATGCCGAAGCAGATCCCCACCAGGCGGCCGAGCCGAGCCGTGACCGCTGTCGAGCGGAGCGGGCTGCTGAAGTGCGGCCACACGCGTGGACGACTCATGCCCACGCCTCCCTCCGCGTCACGCGTCTCCGCGCCGGACCACTGGCAGGGTCCCACAGGGGTTCGGCGTGCGGGCGGATCCGGATGGCCCGGGCGGGCCCTCAGATGCCGAGGAGCTTGGCCTTCGCCGCGCTGAACTCGTCGTCGCTGAGCAGTCCCTGCTGCTTCATGGTGGCGAGCTGCTCCAGCTGGGCCATGGTGTCGCCGCCGGCAGGTGGAGCGGCTGCCGCCTGCTGCGCGGCGCCCATCTGCGCCTGCGCCTGCTGGTCCTCGTAGGCCTGAGCGTCGTAGGCCTGCTGCTGCTTCTCGGCCTGGCGCCGCTGCACGCTGCCGCTGACGGCAGTTGCGGTGCCGGCGACGACGGCGGTGCGCGCCGCCATGCCGAGTAGTCCGGGCCGGCCCATCCTGCGTCTACCAAGTGGCATGACGTGTGCTCCTTCTGTTCGATCAGTTCTCGGCGGCGTCGAGCGCGTCGAGGATGAGGTCTACGTCGGCGGTGGGGATGTGCTCGTAGGAGAGCACGACCGCCCCGGCGTCCTGGGCGGCCTCGGCGATGTCGGCGGCCCAGGCGTTCTCCCACACGATCAGCGCGACGGCGAGCCCCGGGACGAGCGCGTCGGCGACGGCGAGGGCATCCGCCTCACCGATCAGGCCGGGGTACGTCGCCTCGAAGCCGAGCTCCTCCTGGTCGTCGACGCCGTCGGCCTCGAGGACGGCGACACTGCCGTCCTCGTCCATCCGGACGTAGAGCACGTCGAGGATCCGGATCAGGCCGGCCTGCTGCGCCTCCAGGATCGCGGCGGCGGTGCGGCCGGTCGGCTCGCCCGCCAGTGCCAGCACGATCATGTCGACCGGCCCGCGCGGTCGGTTGCCCTCGGTCATCGCAGCTCCTGGGTCCTCGAAGGTGTGGTACAGAGCCAACCAGCCTCGGCGAGCAGCGGGACCACCCGTAGCGGGTGAGTAGGGTCGTTCCCGTGACGCTCGTGGTCGAGGCCGGGCGGCTCGTCGACGTCGAGGCCGGGCAGGTGCTGGCAGACCGGCGGGTCGTGGTGGAGGACGACCGGGTGACCGCGGTCCTCGGCCCCGACGACCCGCTGCCGTCCGGCGCCGAGGTCCTCGACCTGCGTGACTGCACGGTCATGCCGGGCCTGATCGACCTGCACACCCACCTGGTCGGCCCGGTGGAGGCCGGTGACGCCCCCGGCATCCTGGACCGGTCGCCGGCGGAGGAGGCCCTCGACGGCGTGGCCAACGCCCGGGCGACGCTCGACGCGGGTGTCACGACCGTGCGCGACGTCGGCACCTTCTGGGCGTTCGTGGACATCGACCTGCGCCGGGCGATCGACGCAGGCGTGGTCGAGGGGCCGCGAATGCAGTGCGCCGGCGCGTACCTCACCTGCAGTGGCGGAGGCGGCGAGATCACCGGCGTGCCCGACGGCCGCGTCGTGCCGCCCGAGATGCGGGTCGGGGTGGCCGACTCCGTCGCCGACGTACGACGGGCCGCGGAGCGGATCATCGCGGCCGGGGCGACCGTGCTGAAGATGATCGCCACCGGTGCGGTGCTGGCGCCCGGCACCGAGCCGGGGGAGGCCGAGCTCTCCGAGGACCAGATCCGCGCCGCCGTCGAGGTCGCCGCCGAGCACGGGCTGTTCGTGGCGGCGCACGCCCACGGCGCCGAGGGGGCCAAGCGGGCCACCCGCGCGGGAGTGCGCTCGATCGAGCACGGCTCGCTCCTCGACGACGAGGCGCTCGACCTGATGGGGGAGCACGGCACCTGGCTCGTCGCCGACGTCTACAACGGCGACTACATCGACCAGACCGGCACCCGCGACGGCTGGCCCGAGGAGCTCCTGCGCAAGAACCGTGAGACCACCGGCACGCAGCGCGAGGCCTTCACCAAGGCGGTGGAGCGAGGTCTGAACCTCGCCTTCGGGACCGACGCCGGCGTCTACCCGCACGGCAAGAACGCGCGCCAGCTGCCCATCATGGTCCGGCTCGGTCTGCCGCCGCTGGACACCCTGCGGGCGGCGACCGCCGACGCGGCCCGCTGCATGGGCTGGGAGCGTGACGTCGGCGCACTCGAGCCGGGGCGCTTCGCCGACCTCGTCGCCGTCCGCGGCTTCGAGCTCGGCGACCTCTCCGTCCTGCAGGAGCCCCTGCTCGTGATGAAGGGCGGCGTCACGGTGGCCGACAATCGCGGCGCTTCGCCCGCTTCGTAGGCTGGGCGGACCACCGCCAGGAAGGACCCCGTGGCCGACCCCGTACGCCGCAAACCGCGCCACCTCATCGACTTCGACAACCCCCGACCGGCGCCGAGCAGCTCCGGCATGTCGCTGACCCAGGTGCAGAAGTGGGTGATGGCGGCGCTGGCGTTCGTCACCATCGAGCACCTCGCCGGCCGGCATCGCGCTCGCCGCCGTCTTCACCGACGAGCGGCACGTGTCCGCCCGCGTGGGGATGAACGTGATGGCCGCGGTGACCGGGGTGCTCGCGGTGGTGCTGGTGCGGGTGATCCACGGCAAGCGCGTGCTCAGCCCGTGGCTGCTCGTCGGGCTGGTGCCGGGACTGGTCGGCGCCTGGTTCTGCTTCGGCCGCTGAGTCGCTGGACGACGTGGTGTCGCCCACGTACGGGAGTACTACGGAGGACCGCACACGTGTGAGGTACTCCGTAGCAGTGACGGCGGATGCCTGGGCCGACGACGCGCTCGGCGACTCGTCAGCTCCGCTGCTCCGTCGACCGGACGAGTCACGCAGCACCGCTCAGCGGCTGAGGGGCAGGGTGTCGTCGGTGTCGGCGGCGTCGGCCTCGGCGTCGACGCTCGCTGGCGGCCGGGCGATCAGCTCGACGATGAGCAGGATGAGCCCGGCAACCATGAGCACGACGATGGTGAAGGCGCCGGTCGGGTGCGCCGCCATGATGTAGACGAGCAGCGCGAGCCCGAGCACGCCGACGCGGATCGGGGTGCGGTACTGCCACAGGGTCACGCCGAAGCCACCGGTACGGAGACCGGCGCGGTCGGAGCGGTTGCGCACGTAGTCGAGCGCCTGGTTCGCCCCGCGTCGTACGGCGGTCGGGGCCGGTGCCGGGACCGATCACCCACGCGATCAGCGCGATCGCGAGGAAGAGCACCAGCAGGGCGCGCAGGTTGAGCCTGATGAAGTAGGCGAGCTGGTCGTAGACGGAGCCGGCGGCATCGGACGGGAGCACGTCGGGCGGCACCGCGTTGAGGTAGACCGCGCGGAAGCCGTTCAAGGTGACGCCGAGCAGCAGCATCGACCCCGCGACGACGAGGGCACCCGCCACGACCGCACGGCGGCGCGACCGGGCGACCGCGATCGCGAGTCCGAACAGGATCAGCGTGACGATCGGCAGGCCGCGGGCGAGGGCGCCCAGCAGCCGGAACCCGTTCTGCGCCCTGGTGATGTCGGCGGACTCGAAGATCGTGAACTCGGCGTTGACCGTCGGGATCTTGTCGGCCAGCGCGAATCCCTGGGCGCTGAGCTTGTCCTTGACGGAGTTGATGATCGTGGCCAGGTTGACGCTCACCGCGTTGCCCTTGACCGAGACGGCACCACTGGTCTTGCCGGTGAGCACCGCCACCATCTGGCCGTGGGCAGAGCGGTTGGCCGCCTCCCAGGCCTGCTGGAACTCGCTGGTCTTCACGAGCTTCAGCACCTGCTCGTGGACGTAGCTCTCGACGCCGTTCGCCAAGGGTGTCGCCAGCGCGGAGAGGCCCGCCGAGGCGGTCGGAGGCAGTCCACGCGACTGCAGGGCAGCGACGGCGTCCTGGGTGAGCCCCTTGACGTCGAGCCGGTCGAAGATCTCCTTGGTCACGCGGTCGGCGATCGCGTTCTGCACGGCGGGGTCCGAGGCCAGCGGCGCGACGGTCTGGACGTAGCGGTCGGTGTTGCCGATCTGGTCGTGGGCCCAGATGGCCACGACCGACAGCGGGGCGAGCAGCCCCACCAGGACGAGCAGCACCGTGACGAGCGCGGTCCGCCACCACCCGGATCGATCGCGTTCCTCGGTGGCCGGCGCGGGGGTGGGTGCAGGACGGGCCGCCAGCTCGCCGCGCAGCCGCGCCAGCTCTGCGCGCAGCTGGTCGACCTCCTCGCGATCGCCGCCTGCCTGCTGGTCGGACTCCGTCATGTCACCGTCCACCCGTCTCCCGGAACCTCGATCGTGGCGGCAGGGCAGGTCCGGATCGTCACCCTCAATGGGTGAACTCGGCTGCTCAGGTGGCCAGGAAGTCGCGGATCAGCGTGTTGGTCCGCTCGGGCTGCTCGAGGTGCAGGAAGTGGCCGGCGTCGTCGACGACGTGCGCCCGGCTGCCGCGGGGGAGGACCGCTCCCGCCTCGGCGGCGAGCTCGGCGCCCAGGCACCCGTCGTCGCGGCCGTGCAGGTACAGCACCGGCGTGAGCGGCACGTCGGTGGCGGCGGCCTGCCACGCGCGGTACTCCTGCGGGATCCCGAACGGGCGGGCCGCTGCCCGGTAGTAGCCGAGCGCTGCACGCCGGTGGGCCGGGTCGGGCAGCGCGGCGTGGACGTGGGCGAGGTCCGTCGTCGCGTCGTACGCCGGTGACCAGTCGCGCCAGAGCTTCGCCACGAGAGGCTCCAGCGTGCGCTCGGGCAGCAGCGGCAGCTGGTTGAACACGATGTACCAGCTGCGGCGCAGCTGACCGGGGAGCAGCCGCCAGGACGCGCGTCGGAGCGCGGCGAACGGTGGCACCGCCAGCGACACCACGCGGGAGAACGGCGAGTCACGGTGCGCGGCCAGGGCGTTGGCGGTCACGGCGCCCCAGTCGTGGCCGACCAGCGCGGCGTCCTTCCCACCACCCAGCAACCCGTGGATCGCCACGGCGTCGGCCATCAGCGCGCCGATGTCGTAGCGCCCGTCGTCAGCCAGGCCGCTCGGTGCGTACCCGCGCGTGAACGGCGCGACGACGCGGAACCCGTCCTCGGCGAGCGCGGGCCCCAGGTGGCGCCAGGTGTGCGCGGTGTCGGGGAAGCCGTGCAGGAGCACGGCCAGCGGGTCGTCCGCCGATCCCCACGTGAGCGCACTGAGCCGCACGTGCGGCAGGTTCAGCTCGAGGGTGGCCACCCGCACGACCCTAGGGGCGTGGTTGGCTCGACCGATGGACGAGGTGGCTGCCTGGCAGGAGACCCAGCAGCGCGTGTGCGCGCTGGTCGAGGACGTCGGACCCGAGCGGATGGAGCGGCCGGTGCCGGCCACTCCCGGCTGGACGGCCCGCGACCTGCTCTCGCACATGGTCGGGCTCGGCGCCGACGTGCTCGCCGGTGACGAGCCCGACGACCACAACGCGCGCTGGACGCAGGCGCAGGTCGACGCACGACGGGAACGCTCCTCGGCCGAGCTCGTCGCGGAGTGGCGCGGTCTCGCCGACGACCTGGTCACCTGGATGCGCGAGCACGGGACCCGACCTCTGGGCGACGCGATCATCCACGAGCAGGACCTGAGGGGCGCTCTGGGTGAGCCCGGCGCCCGCGACACCGAGGCCTTCGCGGTGATCCGGGAGCGGATGGCGAAGAGGTTCGTGTCCAAGCTCGGCGACCGGACGGGGCTGGCCCTTCTCGGCGAGCAGTGGTCCTTCGGCGACGCCGACTCCGCCTCGGTCGTGGTGCAGGCGGGCGACTTCGACCTCGGCCGCGCGCTCATGTCGCGCCGCAGCGCCGAGCAGCTGCGCTCCTGGACGGTCCGCGGCGACCTCGCGCCGTACCTCAGCTGCTTCGAGGTGCTGGGCCCGCTCCCGGACCACGACCTGTCGGAATGACTCGGTAGTCCACGTCAGATTCGTGGCCGCTCTGGCCTGTCGACCACGGATCTGACGTGGACTATCGGAACCTCAGCGGTGCCCGGCGATCGCGCGCGGCACGTAGTCGGCCGACAAGGACGCGAGCTCCTCGTCGTCGAGCACCAGGTCGACCGCGGCGACGGCGTCGTCGAGGTGCTCGGGCTTGGTCACCCCGACGATCGGTGACGTGACCGCCGGCTGCGCCATCACCCAGGCCAGGGCCACCTGCGCCGCGGGTACGTCGTGCCGCTCGGCCACGTCGAGGACCTTCTGCACCGTGGCGGCGTCCTCGTCGCGGTAGAGCGAGCCGCCGAACTCGTCGGTCTCGGTGCGAGCGGTCTGCGTGTCCCAGGGCCGGGTCAGCCGGCCGCGTGCGAGCGGGCTCCACGGGATCACTCCCACGCCCTGGTCGAGGCAGAGCGGCAGCATCTCCCGCTCCTCCTCGCGGTAGAGCAGGTTGTAGTGGTCCTGCATCGAGACGAACGGCGTCCACCCGTGGTCGGCGGCGACCTGCTGGGCCTTGGCGAACTGCCAGGCGAACATCGACGAGGCACCGAGGTAGCGCGCCTTCCCTGCCCGTACGACGTCGTGCAGGGCCTCCATCGTCTCCTCGATCGGGGTCTCCGGGTCCCAGCGGTGGATCTGGTAGAGGTCGACGTAGTCGGTGCCGAGCCTGGTCAGGCTGTCGTCGATCTCGCGCAGGATCGCCTTGCGGGACAGGCCGGCGCCGTTCGGACCGGGCCGCATCCGGCCGTGCACCTTGGTGGCGAGGACGACGTCGTCGCGCACGGCGTACTCACGCAGCGCCCGGCCGGTGAACTCCTCGCTGGTGCCGCCGGAGTAGACGTTGGCGGTGTCGAAGAAGTTGATCCCGGCCTCGAGCGCCGCCTTGATGGTGCTGCGCGCGAAGTCCTCGTCCTTGGCCCACGGGTGGCCACCGCGGTCGGGGTCGCCCCAGCTCATGCAGCCCACGGTGACGGCCGAGACCTGGAGCCCCGAGCTGCCCAGCCGCTCGTAGCGCATCAGCCGGCCGCCTTCCCGAGCGCCTCGAACTCGTCGTCGGTGAGCTCGATGGCCGCGGCAGCGGTGTTGGACTCGAGGTGGTCGACGCTGGAGGTGCCCGGGATCGGCAGCATCACCGGCGAGCGCCGCAGCAGCCAGGCCAGCGCCAGCTGCGACGGGGTGGCGTCGTGCTCCTTCGCGGCGTCGGCGAGCGGGCCGTCCTCCTTGGACAGCTCGCCGGTCGCCAGCGGGAACCACGGGATGAAGCCGATGCCCTCGTCCGTGCAGTGGTCGAGCAGCTCCTCGGAGTCGCGGTTGGCGAGGTTGTAGAGGTTCTGCACCGAGACGATCTCCGCCGTCTTCTGCGCCTCCTGGAGCTGCTCCACACCGACCTCGGACAGACCGATGTGGCGGATCTTCCCCTCGTCCTGGAGGGCCTTCAGCTCACCGACCTGGTCGGCCACGTCGTACGCCGGGTCGATGCGGTGCAGCTGGAACAGGTCGATCCGCTCGACACCGAGACGCCGCAGGCTCAGCTCGACCTCCTGGCGCAGGTACGCCGGCTGGCCGAGCGGCGTCCACTCGCCGGGACCCTGACGGGTCAGCCCCGCCTTGGTCGCGATCACCACGTCGTCGGCGTACGGGGTGCAACGCCTCGCGCAGCAGGTCCTCGGCGACGTAGGGGCCGTAGGAGTCGGCGGTGTCGAAGAAGGTGATGCCGATCTCGACGGCCCGGCGCAGCACGCGCACCGCCTCGTCGTGGTCGCGAGGTGGACCCCAGACACCCTCCCCGGGCAGCTGCATCGTGCCGTAGCCGAGTCGTACGACGGGCAGGTCGCCGCCGATGCTGAAGGTGCCGGAGGGTGCCGCCAGGTTGTCGCTCACGCAGTGCTCCTCTGTGCTGTCGGGGGAGTTGTCCTCTCTGGTGCCAAGGCGCCAGTCCCTCTCGATGTTCCCGAGACGCCTCGCCGCATGCGCGGGCGCAGTGCGAAGATGCCGGTTGTGAGCGAGAAGAAGAAGGACGTCCCTGTCCCGACCAGCTTCGACGGAGACCTGACCGGGGAGTTCGTCTCCTACATCGGCCTGGAGTTCTCGGAGGTCACCGCCGATCGCGTCGTGGCGTCGTGGCCGGCGGAGCCCAAGCTGCACCAGCCCTACGGCATCGTCCACGGTGGCGTGCACTGCTCCGTGGTCGAGACGCTGGCCAGCGTCGGGGCGGCGATGTGGTTCGCCGACCGGGGCAAGGTCGTCGGCGTGAACAACAACACCGACTTCTACAAGGCGGTCAGCAGCGGAACGATCACCTCGACCGCGACGCCGCTGCACCGCGGCTCTTCCCAGCAGGTCTGGGTGGTGGAGTCGGTCTCCGACGACGGCACCGTGGTCTCGCGCGGCCAGGTGCGCTTGGCCGAACCTGACGGATCGGGCCTCCTCCTCGTCGCACGATCGGCAACATCCGCTAGCGCCGGCCGGCGACGAACCTCTCCTCGAGGGCGGCGAAGAACGCGTCGGCGAGGCGGTCGAAGGTGTCGCGGTCGAGCGCGATCCGCTCGCCGGGCTTCAGTCCCGTCACCGAGCCGGCGGCGTCGTACTTCACCACGCTGCCGGTGCGCAGCACGCCGTCGTTGTTCATCAGCGACTCGGTGAGCAGCTCGACCTCGTTGAGGGCGTTGTTGCCGTTGCCGGTGACCATCCGCACCCGGTGCACGAAGTCACGGTCGAGCACCATCACCAGGCCGTTGAAGAACTGCGGCTCGAGGGCGTCCAGCGCCGACCGGGCGTCGGGGTCGACGGTCGCCTTGTCGAGGTCGTCCCAGGCAGCGAGCTGCGCACGGAGCGCCGCGCGGGCATGGGCGAGCTCGCCGGGCTCGTAGGTCTTGCGGCCGAGCATCGTGCGTCCTTCCGGTCGGCTGGGCGTCCCCGATGACGGGTCCAAGCCTGCCGCACGTCCGGGTCAGCAGGCGTCGGCGTACGTCCTCTGGGACGCTGCGGGTGCGGTGATCGACAGGGCGTTCTTGCGCTGCAGGGTGTAGTAGCGCACCCAGTCCATCTGCATCCGGCCCTTGCGCATCGTCGCGCCGGGCGTCGAGAGCAGCCGGAACCGGGGCCGGTACGTCGCGCCGGAGAGCGCCGCGGGACGGCGCTCGGTCATCACCACGCGGGTGTCGACGAACCACGAGACGTGGTCGGGCGTCACCTCGACGGCGTAGGTGTGGAAGACGTTGGACAGCGGCAGTGACTTGCTGGTCGTGAAGTCGGCGTTCGGGGTGTTGCGCACGTGCATCGTCGCGGCAGAGGAGCCGATGGCGTAGTCGCTGAGCTCGATCCCGCGGGCACCGCAGTGCTCGCCGCCCGAGCTGGGCGCGAGCTCCCAGACGGCGCGGAACGGCGTGCCGGAGCCCGGGTAGTTCCGGGTCCGGACCCGAGCCTCCCAGCGGCCGTACGGGGCTCCTGCGCCCTTGGCGGCGGCGACGACGTCCCCGCTCGTGGGGGTGGAGTCGAGGGTGAGCATGCCGTGCTGGTCGCGCACCAGCGAGGGGTGGTTGACCGCCCAGGTCGAGGTGGACAGCGGCCGGACGAACTCGTCCTTCCAGGTCGCGTTGCCCCAGCGGAAGATCTTCGCCGCGTTGGTGGGGTACTTCGCCGCGACCGGTTGCAGTCCGGACGACGTCGCCTGCGGGGAGGTGTCCGCCCCGGCGGTCGCCACCAGGGCGACGGCGACGCTGAGCAGGACACCGAAGACCGGTACGAATCGGGCACGCAGCATCCATTCAAGGTAGGGGCGGCGCCGACGCCGCGACGTGGAATCCTAAATTTCCGTCGATATGGTGCTAAACGGACCAATGAGTGAGACGCTGAGCGCACGACTCCAGGTGTGGGTCGTGGGCCGCCGGCCTCGGGGAGCGCGACCCGCCTGAAGCAGTTCCGCAGGAGGGACCATGGGCAGGAGCAACAGCGCGACGCGCGAGCTGAGCGCGCCCGCGGGGCACTACACGTTCGTCGCCCGCAGCCCGGCCCGTCGCCTGCTGATGATCACGCTGATGTTCACGCTGCTCTTCGGCGATCTACGCCGGCTACCTGGTCGTCACCGTCGGCGGCAAGGACGTCGTGGTCCTCACCGTGGTGATGGCGGTGCTGGCGGTCGGCCAGTGGACCCTGCTCCAGGCCCGCATCCCCCAGCGGATCGAGGTCGAGAAGTCGGTCATCACGATCATCAAGAGCGGTCACCGCGAGCGGTACGACCTCGTCGACCCGGGTGTCGAGCTGCGCGTCCGCGACGGCGAGATCGCCTTCGCGCACTACATGAAGCCGTGGTCGGTCGTGCGCGCCAAGGACGTCGACTGGCGGGTGTTCACCGACGTGGTGATGCACTACCAGAACCGCGCCGACCTCAACGCCGTCCTGCGCGACCAGCGCTTCGAGCGCTGACCTCCGCACCTCCCGTCCCTCGGACTGTCTCCTCGGGGACCTATCGTCGTGGGCATGAGCACGCCACCGGAACAGGGTCGATCGCCCGGTCCTGACGGTGGCCGACGCCGCCTTCGTCACCGACCAGCTGCTGGTCGGGGGTGACCTCGGCACCCACGACGAGGAGCTCGCGGTGCGCCAGCTGCAGGAGCTCGTCGACGCCGGGGTGACCCACGTCGTCGACACCCGGATCGAGTGGGACGACACGGCCTGGGTCGCCGAGCGCTCGCCCGACATCGTCTACCGCCACCACGGCATGGACGACGCCGGCCAGGAGGTCCCGGACGAGTGGTTCGACGAGGCGGTCGGGTCGGCGCGTCGAGGGCATCGACTCCGGTGGCGTCGTGCTCGCCCACTGCCACATGGGCGTCAACCGCGGGTCCGTCGCTGGGGCTGGCGGTGCTGCTCGACCAGGGCTGGGACGTCGTCGACGCGCTCGACGCGATCAGGGGAGCGCGCCCGGTCGCCTGGATCGCCTACGCCGACGACGCACTGCGCTGGCACCACGAGCGCCACGGCACGACCTCGCAGCTCGCCGTCGACCGGGCCAAGGTCGCGCGCTGGCGTGAGCAGAACGAGCTCGACCTCGTCGCGGTCATCCGGGCCAAGCGCGAGGCCGGCCAGTAGCGGTCCAGTAGCGCCTCAGTAGCCGATCACGTCGATCAGCCACCCCGGGCTCATGGTGCGCGCCCCGAGGCCCTCGACGCGCATCACCAGGCCGCGGTCGGCGGAGACCACGACGACGGAGTCGCCGCGTGTGCGCGCGTCCTCGACGGCGCGAGCGATGGCCGCGTCGCCGTCACGAGGGGAGTGCACCGTCAGCACGTGACCGTCGCGCCCGGCAGGCACGCCGCCCTTGGCCTGCCCCTCGAGCACCAGCACGATCTCGTCGTACGACGTGTCGGCGACCGCCAGCCGTCCGTGCAGCCGCGCTGCTGCCCGCGCCCGGTCGCGCCACCACCCGTCGGGCTTGCTGCCGACGACGTTCGCGCCGTCGACGACCAGGACGGTGCTCATGGGGCTCATGCCGGCTCGACGAGCCAGAGCTGGTGCTCGCCCGGGAGGCCCTTCAGCTCGACGGTGTCCTCCTCGGTGAAGCGGAGGTCCTCGCGGTCGGCCAGCGCCTCCGCGATCTCGCCGGTCACCAGGATCTCCCCGCCGTCCGCGAGCGCGGCGACGCGGGCGGCCATGGCCACGTTGCTGCCGAAGTAGTCGCCGTCGCGCTCGATCGTGGCCCCGACGTGCAGGCCGATGCGCACCCGGATCGGGGTGCGGCGCAGGTGCCGGCTGCGCTGGCGCTTCGCGCTCAGCGCGCGCTGGATGTCCAGCGACGCGTCGACGGCCTGCTCCGGCGTCGAGAACACGACCATGTAGCCGTCACCCTGGTTCTTCACGACATGGCCGCTGTGCCGGTCGATGTAGGTGTGCAGCAGCTTGTCGTGCGACTTCAGCAGGCGCACCCACTGCTCGTCGCCGAGGTCGTAGTTCATCGAGGTGGAGTTCTCGATGTCGGAGAAGAAGATCGTGACGTCGCCGTCCGCGTCGGCGACCCGGGCGATGTCGCTGCGGTGCTCGAGGGCCCAGTCGGTGAAGTCGTCGAGCGAGCTGATCAGGGTGCCGCGGACGCCCTGCTCGCGGAGCCGGCTCGCGGTCTCGACGACCGTGCGCACGGCCTTGCCCGCCACGTTGGCGGCCCGCTCGGTGCGTTGGCTGCGCAGGATCGTGCGTTCGGCGGTGGTGGGCCGGCGTGCCTCGGCGAGCTCCGCCCGGCTCCGCTCGAGCTGCGACCAGAGGTAGCCGCCGGCGGCCAGGGAGGCCACCAGGAGCACGGAGAGCACGATGACGGCGGTCGTCACGGGAGGAACGATGGCACACGAGGCGCGATGGCTCGGCAGCAGGCCGCTGTGCCACAATGAGAACCTGTTCTAGTTTCGCAGGCGACGACGAGGTGGACGATGAGCCAGGCACCGGCGATCGAGGGCTGGTTCACCGACGGACCCGAGCCAGCACTGCTGGGATCGCGGTGCACGACGTGCGCGTCGGTCTTCTTCCCGCCGACCGAGGGCTTCTGCCGCAACCCCGCGTGTGCCGGCGAGGAGTTCGAGCGCACCGAGCTCTCCCGCCGCGGCACGATCTGGTCCTACACCGATGCGCAGTACCAGCCGCCGGCGCCGTACGTCGCGGCCGACCCGTACGTCCCGTTCGCCCTCGCCGCCGTGGAGCTGCCCGAGGGCATCGTGGTGCTGGGCCAGCTCGCCGACGGCTACGGCGTGCGCGACGTCCGCGTCGGCTCGGAGGTCGAGGTCGTGGTCGAGCCGCTCCACACCGACGACACCGGTGAGCGCACGATCTGGCGCTTCAAGCCGGTCACCGAGCTGGGCGAGGAGGCCGACCAGTGAGCAACGATGTCGCCGTCCTCGGCGTGGGCATGCACCCGTGGGGCAAGTGGGGCAAGAGCTTCGTCTCCTACGGCGTGCACGCGGCGCGCGAGGCCCTCGCCGACTCCGGCGTGGCCTGGGAGGACGTCGACCTGGTCGTCGGCGGCGAGACCGTCCGCAACGGGTACGCCGGCTACGTCGCCGGCGCCACCTTCGCGCAGGCCCTCGGCTGGAACGGCGCCCGCGTCGCCACGTCGTACGCCGCGTGCGCGACCGGCGCGCAGGCCCTCGACACGGCCCGGGCCCGGATCCTGGCGGGGCTCTGCGAGGTCGCGCTCGTGGTCGGCGCCGACACCACCCCGAAGGGCTTCCTCGCGCCGAACGCGGGGGAGCGCTGGGACGACCCCGACTGGCTGCGCTTCCGGCTGCTCGGGATGACCAACCCCGCCTACTTCGCGCTCTACGCGCGCCGCCGGATGGACCTCTACGGCGCCACCTCCGAGGACTTCGCCCAGGTGAAGGTCAAGAACGCGCGGCACGGCCTGGAGAACCCGAACGCCCGCTACCGCAAGGAGGTCGGGCTCGACGACGTCCTCGCCAGCCCGGTCGTGGCCGACCCGCTGCACCTCCTCGACATCTGCGCGACCAGCGACGGCGCGGCCGCCGTGGTGCTCACCTCGGTCGACTACGCCCGGCGTCACGGCCTGGCCGACCCGGTGCGGGTGCGGGCGATCTCGACGGTCACGCCGACCTTCCCGAACACCGTGATCGACATGCCGATGCTCTCCACCGACCCGAGCAGCTCGGTCGAGCCCGGGGCCCTGACGTTCAAGCAGTCGATCGGGGCCGCCGCCTACGAGGAGGCCGGGATCGACCCGGCCGACGTCAGCCTGGCCGAGGTCTACGACCTGTCCACCGCGCTCGAGCTGGACTGGATGGAGGACCTCGCGCTGTGCAAGGAGGGCGAGGCCGAGTCCCTGCTGCGGGCCGGTGAGACCACGATCGGCGGCCGGATCCCGGTGAACCCGAGCGGTGGCCTGGCCTGCTTCGGCGAGGCGGTGCCCGCGCAGGCGCTGGCCCAGGTGTGCGAGCTGACCTGGCAGCTGCGCGGCCAGGCGACCGGCCGCCAGGTCGAGGGCGCCCGGGTCGGCATCACCGCCAACCAGGGGCTGTTCGGTCACGGCTCGTCGGTCATCCTGTCGACGTAGAACCACCGTCCGGCGCGGCGCTCGAAGAGGCTGACCTCGTGGAGCTCGCCGTCGCGGTGCCTGGCCCGGAACTCCACGACGTCGTCGTGGGCGTCCAGCACCTCGAGCCCCGTCCAGGTGAGCCCGTGCTCGGTGACCTGCGGCGGACGCGTCCTCGGGTGCCAGGTCCGCCAGACGTAGTCGGTCAGGCCCAGCGCGTACGCCGAGTAGCGCGAGCGCATCAGCTCCTCCGGCGTGCCCGCCTGCCTCTCCCCGCGGTGGAGCGGGCCGCAGCAGGCGTCGTACACGCCTCCACCGCAGGGACACGGACGTTGCTCGAGGGCCACGGCCCGATGATGCCCCGAGGCCGGGCGATTGCGCGCGTCGGTAGCGTGGAAACGTGACGAGCCCTCCCGCCATCAACACCCTCGGCCAGCTCCGCGAGAGCGGCCACGTCCTGAAGCCCCTCCGCGTCGAGATCCGCGACAACCTCCTCGACGCCCTGCGCGAGGGTCGCGACCCGTGGCCGGGCCTGCACGGCTTCGACACCACGGTCATCCCGCAGCTCGAGCGGGCGCTCCTGGCCGGGCACGACGTCGTGCTCCTCGGCGAGCGCGGCCAGGGCAAGACCCGGCTGCTGCGCACGATGGTCGGGCTCCTCGACGAGTGGACGCCGGTGATCGGGGGCGCCGAGCTCGGCGAGCACCCCTACGAGCCGATCACGCACGCGTCGCAGCGGCGCGCCGCCGAGCTGGGTGACGCGCTGCCGGTGGAGTGGCGCCACCGCGACGAGCGGTACGCCGAGAAGCTGGCCACCCCCGACACCAGCGTGGCCGACCTGATCGGTGACGTCGACCCGATGAAGGTGGCCGAGGGCCGCAGCCTCGGCGACCCCGAGACGATCCACTTCGGGCTGATCCCTCGCTCCCACAGGGGAATCGTGGCGATCAACGAGCTGCCCGACCTCGCCGAGCGGATCCAGGTGGCGATGCTCAACGTGATGGAGGAGCGCGACATCCAGATCCGCGGCTACGTGCTCCGCCTGCCGCTCGACACCCTCGTGGTGGCCAGCGCCAACCCGGAGGACTACACCAACCGCGGCCGCATCATCACGCCCCTCAAGGACCGCTTCGGCGCGGAGATCCGCACGCACTACCCCGTCGAGCTCGAGGACGAGGTGGCGGTGATCCGCCAGGAGGCCGAGCTCGTGGCCGACGTACCCGAGCCGCTGGTGGAGATCCTGGCCCGGTTCACCCGCGCCCTGCGCGAGTCGAGCTCGGTCGACCAGCGCTCCGGTGTCTCCGCGCGGTTCTCCATCGCGGGCGCCGAGACGGTCGCCGCCGCGGCGCTGCACCGCGCGACGATCCGCGGCGAGGACGCCGCGGTCGCGCGGGTGATCGACCTCGAGACGGCCGTCGACGTGCTCGGCGGCAAGATCGAGTTCGAGACCGGCGAGGAGGGCCGCGAGGCGCAGGTGCTCGAGCACCTGCTGCGCAAGGCGACCGCCGAGACGGTGCGCTCACGCCTCGCCGGGGTCGACCTCGGGCTCCTGGTCCGCGCGATCGAGGACGGCGGCACGGTCTCCACCGGGGAGCAGGTCACCGCGATCGAGTTCCTCAGCGGGCTCCCGGTGCTCGGCGAGTCCGAGCTGTACGACGAGGTCTGCGACCGGTGCGACGCCACCGACGACGGCCAGCGCGCCTGCGCCATCGAGCTGGCCCTCGAGGGCCTGTTCCTCGCCCAGAAGGTCAGCAAGGAGTCCGACGGCGGCGAGACGATCTATGGCTGAGCGCTACGAGGTGGCGGTCGGTGCGGGGTCGCTCTACATCGACGAGGGCTTCGCGCTGGCCCACCAGTGGACCGGCGCGGGTGTCACGGTCGACGCGCCCTTCTCGGGAGCCCACTTCCTGCACGTGGCGGTCGCCGGGTGCGTGCTCAACGACGTCTACCGGGAGGCCCACGCGCGAGGACTCGCCGTCGACGGCGTGCGGGTGACCGCGCGCGGCGGCTTCGACCCCGACAGCTGGGTGTCCTCGGGCATCGAGTACACCGTGGCGGTGGACTCGCGGGCGCACCCCGACGAGATCGAGGACCTGCTCGGCGCCGTCGACGAGGTGGCCGAGATCCCGAAGGCCCTGCGTGCCGCGAGCGACGTACGACGGATCGGCCAGGGCGACCCCGACCCCGCCGGGAGCTCGGCATGAGCGACCGCTGGAGCGACCGACGGCGCTCCCGCTACGGGCGCTACGCCGGCGGCCCCGACCCGCTCGCCCCGCCGGTCGACCTGGCCGAGGCGCTGGACGCGATCGGCGAGGACGTGATGGCGGGGTACTCGCCGGAGCGCGCCATGCGCGAGTTCCTGCGCCGCGGCGGACGCGACCAGCGCGGCCTCGACGACCTCGCCCGCCGGATCGCCGAGCGGCGGCGCGAGCTGCTGAGCAAGCACAACCTCGACGGCACGATGGAGGAGATCCGCGAGCTGCTCGACAGCGCCGTACGCAAGGAGCGCGGGCAGCTGGCCCGCGACGTCGACATGGACGACGGCGACCGGGCGTTCCGCGAGATGCAGCTGGAGAACCTGCCGAGCAGCACCGCCGCCGCCGTCTCCGAGCTCTCGGACTACGACTGGGCGAGCTCCGAGGCGCGCGAGGACTACGAGAAGATCAAGGACCTCCTCGGCCGCGAGCTGCTCGACCAGCGGTTCCAGGGGATGAAGCAGTCCCTGGAGAACGCCTCCGACGAGGACCGTGCGCGGGTCAACGAGATGCTCCAGGACCTCAACGAGCTGCTCGAGAAGCACCGGATGGGGGAGGACACCCCCGAGGACTTCGCGGAGTTCATGGACAAGCACGGCGACTTCTTCCCGGAGAACCCGCAGGACATCGACGAGCTGATGGACGCCCTCGCGCAGCGCTCGGCCGCGGCCCAGCGGATGCTGAACTCGATGTCGCCCGAGCAGCGGCAGGAGCTGATGGAGCTGTCGGCGCAGGCCTTCGGCTCACCCGAGCTGATGCAGTCGCTCAACCAGCTCGACGACAACCTGCGTGCCCTGCGTCCCGGGGAGGACTGGGGTGGGCGGGAGGACTTCGAGGGCCAGCAGGGTCTCGGCCTCGGTGACGGCACCGGCGCCCTGCAGGACCTGGCCGACCTCGACGACCTCGCCGAGCAGCTCTCCCAGTCCTACGACGGCGCCCGGATGGACGACGTCGACCTCGACAAGCTCGAGCGCCAGCTCGGCGAGCAGGCCGGTGTCGACGCGCGCAAGCTGGCCGAGCTCGAGCGCGCGCTCAACGACTCCGGCTACCTCAAGCGCGGCTCCGACGGCGACCTCCGCCTCTCGCCCAAGGCCATGCGCCTGCTCGGCAAGGCGTTGCTGCGCGACGTCGCACACCGGATGTCGGGTCGTCAGGGGCAGCGCGACCTGCGCCAGGCCGGCGCCGCGGGGGAGCTGTCCGGGTCGAGCCGCGAGTGGGCCTTCGGCGACACCGAGCCGTGGAACGTCACCCGCACGGTGACCAATGCCGTGGTCCGGACCGTGAGCGAGGGCGGCGACGCGGGCCACGGTGTGCGGCTCGACGTACGCGACATCGAGGTGAACGAGACCGAGGCCCGTACCCAGGCCGCCGTGGCGCTGCTCGTCGACACGTCGTTCTCGATGGCGATGGCCAACCGCTGGGTGCCGATGAAGCGCACCGCGCTGGCGCTGCACCAGCTGATCACCTCGCGCTTCCGCGGCGACCACCTGCAGCTGATCGGCTTCGGCCGCTCCGCGCAGGTGATGGAGATCGAGCAGCTGACCGCGCTGGACGCGATGTGGGACAAGGGCACCAACCTGCACCACGCGCTGCTGCTGGCCAACCGGCACTTCCGCAAGCACCCGAACGCCCAGCCGGTGCTGCTGATCGTCACCGACGGCGAGCCGACCAGCCACCTCGAGCCCGACGGCGAGGTGTGGTTCTCCTACCCGCCGCACCCGCTCACCGTGGCGTGGTCGGTGCGCGAGCTCGACAACGCCGCGCGCCTGGGCGCGCAGACGACGTTCTTCCGGCTCGGCGAGGACCCCGGCCTGGCCCGCTTCCTCGAGAACCTCGCCAAGCGCGTCGACGGCCGCGTGGTCAGCCCCGAGCTCGACGACCTCGGCGCCGCCGTGGTCGGCAGCTACCTCGGCGGCCGCGCCGGCCGCTCCGGCGGCGACTGGGGCCACATGTCCGACTGGTACGGCGGCCGGGGCTTCTGGTTCGGCGACGACTGACCCGCTGCTTGCCGAATTTCGGATAGTCCCTGACGTTGTGGCTGGACGAAACGGTCATCGGGCAGCCAGAACGTCAGGGACTACCTGGCGCGGGGGAGGGTCAGGATGCGATCCAGCGTCGACGCTCGCGTACGACGTCACGGAGGTGGCCGGTCAGAGCTCGGCGCTGCTCGACGGTCTCGGTCGGCGTCCACCACGGCGGCGGAGCAACTGTCCAGAGCCGGTGAGAGTCGCGGCGTTGGGCAGCGCGCGCATAGGTCTCGCGGATGCGGTGGATGAGCAGCGCCCGAGCGCGAAAGTCGTTGACGGTGACGGGCAGAGGCTCGAGCCCGACCTGGCGAAATGCGTGATCGGTCTGTACGTCGGCGCTGCGCTGTCGCCCGACGAGGTGTACGCCGCCTTCGTACTGACCGATGACTCCGTGCTCGACGTCGATGAGATCGGGGGTCCCGACGAGCTGGCCCTGATGGTTGAAGACCGGAAGGTTGCACCGAAGTCGCGGCTTGCCTGCTGCGCTTGTCCACAGGTCGCGTAGCCGCGTCTCCCACGGCGACCAGCTGTTCTCATCGCAGAACGGCAGTGCCGCACGCGCTTGCGGGACGCCGGTCCATCCAGGATGCGCCGAGATGTAGTCCCATTCCTCCTGCATCGAGACGAGGTCCGAGAAGGCAGCCATGTCCATCGCCACCATGGCGTCGACCTGGTTGGCGGCGTACCGCATCTCGAAGAACACCGCCCGCGCAGGGATCACCACCTCGAGTCCGTCGTGCACGATGATCTCGGTGGGATCGAGACGTTCCTGTGACAGCTCGAACCCCGCCTGTGTGCGAATGTCTCGCGCGCAGCTCGCCAGGGTGACGGGAAGCAGATCACGCCCACTGCTGCTCAGCCCGTCGAACCACCCGGCGCCGAGCCAGGCCAATGCTGCCCATCCGGTGACGGCGCCGCCGGGCGGCAGCACGCTCGCGGCTTCAAGAATCCGCTGCTCCAGGGTGAGCTCGACACCGGCAGGCACGAACAACCCGCGACTCGTGCATCGCCAGGCGGAGCCCCTGGCTTGGGCGCGCGTCGGACCCCGAACGCCGTCCGGATCGACGCGCACGGGGGCGACCAACCCGGGGCGCGCCGGGTGGAATGGCGGTGGAGTCCACGTCCTGACGAGCACGGCCGCACCATGCCTGGCGCGATGATTTCCTGCTCGCGCAATCCACAGGCGACGGCCGCGCCAGTCGCCCCTCCCGCGTAGTCCCTGACGAAGTGGCTGCGCAAGTCCGACATGTGCCAGCCAGAACGTCAGGGACTACCCGCCCCCTACCGCAGCGGCTCGACGACCTCGTAGTCACCGATCGAGCGGGCGAGGTACGCCGTCTGCTCGCGGCCGTCGCCGAGGAGGTGGTCGATCACGGTGAGGCGGGCGGTGAGGTGGCCCACGGAGTACTCCGCGGTCATCCCGATGCCGCCGTGCAGCTGGATCGCCTCCTGGCCGATGTGCCGACCGGCCGTGCTGACCTGCAGCTTGGCCCGCCGCGCGGCCTCGACGACCTGCTCGTGCGAGGACGACTGGTCCGCGATCACCATCGTGGCCCAGGTGACGATGCTGCGGGTCAGCTCCTGCGAGGTGTACATGTCCGCCGCGCGGAAGGTCAGCGCCTGGAAGCGGTTGAGGGTCATCCCGAACTGCTGGCGGGTGGTGAGGTACTCCGTGGTCAGCCGCAGCGCGGTCTCCATCAGCCCGAGCGCCTCGTGGCAGTAGGCGATCTTGGCCGCCGCGATGACCCGCTGCAGGGCGGCCCGGTCGTCGGTGGAGCCGTCGCCGAGCCGGGTCGCCGGGGCGCCGTCGAAGGAGACGCGGGCGGCGCGGGTCCCGTCGAGCGTGGTGTACGACGACACCTCGACCCCGTCTCCGGGCTCGACGAGGAACAGGCCGAACCCGTCCCCGACGGAGGCCGAGACCACGAACAGGTCGGCCCGGCCGCCCACGAGCACGGGCTCCTTGACGCCGGTGAGCTTCCCGTCGGACTCGGTGACACCGCCGGCGGCGGGGTCCCAGCGGCCCTCGGGCTCGAGCAGTGCTGCCGCGAGGACCGAAGAGCCCTCGGACAGCGCGCCGAGGACCTCCTTGCGCTGCTCGGGCGTGCCGAGCGCGGCGACCAGGCCACCGGCCATCACGACCGACTCGACGTACGGCTCGGGGGCGTTGACGCGGCCGATCTCCTCGGCCACGACCGAGAGCTCGACCGGCCCGGCCCCCATGCCGCCGTCGTCCTCGCTGAAGGGCAGGCCGAGCAGGCCCATCTCGGCGAGACGGCCCCACATCTCCTCGTCGAACCCGGGGTCCTCCTTGGCCACCTCGCGGCGGTGCTCGGAGTCGTAGCCCTTGAGCAGGCCGCGTACGGCGTCGCGCAGGGCGCTCTGCTCGCTGTCGAGTGTGAAGTCCATGATCAGAGTCCCAGGATCGTGCCGGCGATGATCTGGCGCTGGATCTCGTTGGACCCGCCGTAGATCGAGGCCTTGCGGAGGTTGAGGTAGTTGGGGCCGGCGACGCGCGCCCAGTCGGGTACGTCGCTGCCCTTCTCGGCATGCGCCGCCAGCGCCAGTGGGCCGGCTACGTCGACGAACAGCTCGCTGACGGCCTGCTGGAGCTCACTGCCCTTGAGCTTGAGCACCGAGGAGGCCGGGTGCGGCTTGCCGTCGGAGGAGTTGGCCACGACGCGCAGGGCGGTGAGCTCGAGGGCCAGCAGCTCGTTCTCGAGCTCGACCACCTTGGCGGCGATCATCGGGTCCTTCAGCAGGTCCTTGCCCTGGGCCACCTTCTTCAGCTCGGCGAGCGCGCGCTTGGTGGCACCCACCGGCGCGACCCCGACCCGCTCGTTGCCGAGGAGGAACTTGGCCATCGTCCAGCCCTGGTTCTCCTCACCGACGAGGTTCTCGCCGGGCACCCGGACGTCCTCGAAGAACACCTCGTTGACCTCGAAGCCGCCGTCGATGAGCTCGATCGGCCGCAGCGTCACGCCCTCGGCGTCCATCGGGACGAGGATCATCGAGATGCCCGCCTGCTTCTTGGGGGCGTCGGGGTCGGTGCGCACCAGGTTGAAGATCCAGTCGGCGTGCTGCCCGAGGGTCGTCCACGTCTTCTGGCCGTTGATCACCCAGTCGTCGCCGTCCTTGACGCCCTTGGTGGTCAGCGAGGCCAGGTCGGAGCCGGCGTTCGGCTCGGAGAAGCCCTGGCACCACCAGATGTCGAGGTTGGCGGTCTTCGGCAGGAACTTCTTCTTCATCTCCTCCGAGCCGAAGTTGGCGATCACGGGCCCGATCATGTTGGCGTTGAAGGCCAGCGGCGGCGGCACGCACGCCAGCTGCATCTCCTCGTGCCAGATGTGGCGCTGGAGCGGCGTCCAGTCCTGGCCGCCCCACTCGACCGGCCAGTTCGGGACGGCGATGCCGGCCTCGTTCATGATCTGCTGGGACTGGACGATCCCCTCCTTGCCGACGTGGCCGCCGGAGGCGAGCGTGTCGCGCAGCTCCTGGGGGATCTTGGTGGTGAAGAAGGTCCGCATCTCCTCGCGGAACGCGGTCTCCTCCTCGGTGAGGGCGAGCTGCATCGGTGCTCCCGTCGGGCTCTGAGCTGGCGTGGCTGGGAGCCACGTTACCGCGCAGTA
>CAWCFR010000048.1:0-19220 GCA_963794725.1 uncultured Actinomycetota bacterium | reverse complement strand
CAGTTCGAGGTGGGCGAGCGTCTCGAAGCACGCCAGCACGGCGTCGAAGGCGTGCAGCTCCTCGAAGCTCCGCTCGCGACGCGTCCACGGCAGCTCGCGGGCGACCTCGTACGCCGTCCGGGCACCGCCCTCGACCGCGGCCAGGGACCGCGCGAGCCGTACGTCGTGGAAGGCCACGAGCTCGTCGACCCGCTGGTGCGAGGACTGGGTGACGGGCCCGTGCGCCGGCAGCAGCAGCATGTCGGGCATCGCCCGGACCTTGGCCAGCGAGGACAGGAAGTCGCGCAGCGGCTGCTGGACGTACGCCGGCTCGAAGCCGATCGAGGGGGTGATGGTGGAGAGCACGTGGTCGCCGGCGAACAGCAGCGAGGCCTCGGCGTCGGCGAAGACGTAGTGCCCCTGGGTGTGACCGGGCGTGGAGACGGCGTCGAGGCGTCGCTCGCCGAGGTCGATGACCAGGTCGCGGTCGAGCCACTCGTCGGGCATGCCGTAGTCGTCCATCGGCGGCCGCTCGGCCGGCAGCATCTCCCGCCACGCGTCGGCGAGGTGCTCGGCGCCGGCGAGGGCCAGCCGCGCCCGGTTGGGGTCCTCGTTCAGCGCCTCGCTGTGCATCAGGTCCATCGTGGCCTTGTCGCCGAGGCCGAGGCTGACGTGCGCGCCGACCTCGCGCCCGACCACGGAGGCCTGGGTGTAGTGGTCGCGGTGCATGTGGGTGACCAGGAAGCGGCGGATGTCGCGCACGCCGTACCCCAGCTCGCCGAGCGAGGCCTCGAAGACCTTGCGCGACTCGGGGACGGCCCAGCCGCCGTCGACCAGCACGAGACCGTCACCGGTCTCGATGACGTAGACGTTGACGGCACGCAGCCCGTCCATCGGCAGCGGCAACGGGAGCCGGTGGACGCCGGTCGCGACCTCGTAGGCACCCGGCTCCGTCCACTCCCCCCGGCCGGTGCTCACCCGGTGGACGCTACTAGTCCTCGGCCGGTGATCGGCGGCAGGTCCTTGGCGAAGACGAGGCCACCGGGCGCCTCGCACACCGCGTGCACGGCGTTCACCAGGCGCATCGCGGTGACGATCATCCCGGAGACGTTGTGGTCGCCGTCGGCGCCGTGGTGGGTGAAGTCGATCCGCATCACCGGCTCGCCCTCGACCTCGACGCGGTAGCAGCCGCCGCCCTCGGGCGGCTGCGGCCACTGCGGCTGCTGGTCGACGTGGGTGCGGGTGACGTGGTCGAGGATGACCCGCGGCACGCCGCCGACCTTGCCGACCACCTGGAAGCGCACCGCCCCCATGGTCCCCTTCGCGACGTCGACGCTGACCGTCTCGAGGTCGTCGTCGGCCGGCACCCGCTCGACGATCTCCTCCAGCTCGGGGTCGAGCTCGAGGTCGAGCCCGGCGGCGATCTGGCGCACGACGGGGCCCCACGCGGTGGTCAGGATGCCGGGCTGCCAGAGCATCGCCACCTCGTCCATCGGCTTGCCGAAGCCGTAGATGTCGCGCATCACCACGGGCTGGTAGTACGTCGAGTAGTCGGCGATCTCGCTGACCCGCACCAGCTCGATGCGCTGGGAGAGCGACGTCAGCGCGAGGGGCAGCACGTCGTTGGCCCAGCCCGGGTCGATGCCGTTGACGTGCAGGCTGGCGCCGGTCTTCTCGCCGGCGTCGTCGATCTTCGCGACGAGCTCGTCGAGCCCGAGGCCCTGCGGGTAGCAGAGCAGCACCGGCCCGCTCGAGACGACGTTGATGCCGCGCTCGACCATCTCGGTGAGGTCCTCCATCGCCTCGAAGATCCGGTCGTCGACCATCGCGGTGTGCACGATGCAGTCGGGCTCGAGGGCGAAGAGCTCCTCCTTGTCGCTGGTGGCGACGACGCCGAGCTCACGGCCGAGGCCCGCGAGGATGCCGGCGTCCTGGCCGACCTTCTCGTCGCTGGAGACCCAGCAGCCGACCAGCTCGAGGTCGGGGCGCGCGTCGATGCCGGCGATGGCGTGCCGCCCGACCGTGCCGGTCGACCACGCGACGACGCGCTTGATGTCGCTCATGCTTCCTCCTGCTGGTCGAGCGAAGTCGAGACCAGGTCGGGCAGTCCGAGGTCGAGGTTGGGTTGCTGCAGGCCGCCGTCGACCTCGATCACCTTGCCGGTGAGGAAGCCCCCTGCCCTGCTGGACAGGTAGAGCGCAGCCGCGGCGATGTCCTCGGCCTCGCCGATCCGCCCGAGCGGGGTCTTGCTGGTCATCTGGGTCATCATCGACTCGTCGCTGACCACGTAGTCGAGCGCGCTGGTCAGCACGCTGCCGACCGCGATCGCGTTCACGCGGATCGAGGGAGCGAGGTCGTGCGCGGCCAGCCGGGTGTAGTGCGCCAGCGCGGCCTTGGCGGTGCCGTAGGCGAGGTAGCCGCGCCCGGCCACGCGCCCGACGACGCTGGAGATGTTCACGATCGAGCCGCCGTCGTTCTTCAGCATGTGCGGCACCGCGGCCCGGGTCAGCGCGTGGGCGGTGGAGACGTTGAAGTGGAACGCCTCCTCGAGGTACGCCGGATCGGTGTCGAGCAGGGCGTTGGGGATGGTGCCGCCGACGTTGTTCACCACGATGTCCAGGCGGCCCAGCACGTCGTACGCCGCGTCGGCGAGCGCCGAGACGGAGTCCAGCTTCATCAGGTTCGCGGGCACGACGTGCGCGCGCCGGCCGGTGGCCTCGACCTGCTCGGCCACCTTCGCCAGCTGGTCCTCGGTGCGGGCCGAGAGCAGCACGTCGGCCCCCGCCTCGGCCAGCGCCACCGCCGTCGCCGCCCCGATGCCGCGCCCGGCCCCGGTGACGATCGCGACCTTCCCGTCCACCCTGAACCGGTCCAGAATCATGCCGGAAAATGTAACAGGTTCTAGTTCCTACGGGCAGCCTGCTCGAACTGCTCAACCACCTCGGCCGCGCGGGCCAGCTGGCCGGGATCGGACGAGGTCGGGATCAGGTGCACCTCGTCGGCACCGACGGCCGCGAACCCGTGCAGGACGTCGACCAGCTGCTCCGACGAGCCGGCGAAACCGGTGCCGGGCGCGAGGGCGTCGACCAGGTCGACGGGCAGCCAGTTCATGTAGTGGCGCAGGTGCCGGTGCACCTGCTCGCGCGCCGCCTCGGGCTCACCCAGTGCGAACCAGAACGAGGTGGTCAGCCACGGGATCCCCGCGGCCGGCCGCCGCCCACGACGTACGAGCCAGCTCGAACAGGTCGGAGACCGCAGCGGTGTCGAGGTCGAGGGTCACCCCGGCGAGCCCGTCGGCCCAAGCCGGCGGCATGCTCGATCGTCCGGCGGCCCATCGTGCCGACGAGCACCTGCGGCCCATCGGGCTGGACGGGCCGTGGCCCCACCGGCTGCACCGCACCGCCCTGGTGCGTGCCCGCCCACACCTCACGCATCACGGCCACCCGGTCGGCCATCCCCGCGATCGTCTGGGTGACGAGGTCCGCGCCCACCGCGCGGTAGTCCTCCTCGCGGCCGCCGACCCCGACGCCCACCGTGAGCCGGCCGCCGCTGATCACGTCGGCGGTGGCCAGTGCCTTGGCCAGCATCACCGGGTCGTGCAGCTGCGGCACCACCACGGTGGTCACCAGCCGCACCCGCGACGTCCAGGCAGCGACCGCACCCAGGAGGGTCAGCGTCTCGGGGTTGTCGAAGGCGATCCGCTCCCCGAAGCAGAGCGACGAGAACGGCCCGGCCTCGATGCCCCGGGCCCACTCCTCGAGCAGGCCGGCGTCGAGGTCCGGCTCCATCACCGGCATCGTCATCCCGACCTGCATGCCGCACACCTTCGCAGATCATGCTGGGGCGCCGGCGCCGTGAAGCCACCCGGTCACAGGACGTCGCGCCTGGGAGTGATCAGGAGGGCCGCCACGACCGCTCCGACCGTGTAGACGACCAGCACGAGCGCGGCCACTGATGTGGGCAACAGCGTCCCGTCGAGACCCAGGGAGGGCCCGACCTGGAGCAGGGACGTGATCACCCCCAGGGGCAGCCACCGACCGACCACCGGCCAGGCGGGGACGAGAACGTACTCGACGGCGAGCATCCACACGAGCACGGCGACCACGGTGGCGACCTGGTTGCGGAACAGTGCGCCGAGCGCGACGCCGATGACGGCGTACGCCGCCATGATCGCGAATGCGGCCACCACCGTCTGCCAGAACTGTGCGCCGGCCGTGGCGTTGCCCTTGCGGCCCTCGATGAGCACCAGGCTCACGGCCACCGCAAGGACCAGGGTCGCGACGGTGGCGACGACGCTGGTCATGACGAGCGACACCCACTTGGCAACGAGGATGCGTGCGCGTCGCGGTTCGCCGAGGTACGTCGCCGTCACGGTGCCGTAGCGGAACTCCTGGGTGAACGCGAGACTTCCGAGCAGCACGATCAACACCTCAGGTACGCCGAAGCTTGTCCCGACAGCGCTGGCCAGGAGACCCGGGTCGTCCAGCGGCACCGGTACGTCCTCGGCCCCGACCTCGGGGACGTTGACCATCGCCGTCACCGTCACCAACGCGACGGTGGCCAGCAGCAGCCCCGCCGTGGTGCGCGTTCGCATCTTGAGGAGCTCCGCAGCGACGAGCGCCTTCATGAACCGGTCCTCTCGGCCTGCCTCGGGAGCTGACCCGACTCGGCTTCCGTGACGATGCGGAAGAAGGCGTCCTCGAGGTCGGCTGTCGCAGCAAGCTCGTGGAGCACGATGCCCCGCTGGGCCGCAAGCTCTCCGACCTCCTCGGGTGGCAGGTCCACGACCAGTCCTTCGTACGTCGGTCGGTAGGTGTGGCCAGCCGCGTCCAGGAGGGCGCACAGGCGCTCCGAGTGCGGCGTCCGGACTCGAGAGCCGACGCCTGCCTCTGCGCGCAGCTCGGCGAGCCTGGAGGAGCGAAGCAGCCGACCCTGAGCGAGGACGAGCACGTGGTCGGCGGTCTGCTCGACCTCGCTCAGCGCATGGCTGGAGACCAGGACGGTACGACCTTCGTCCGCGAGACGACGCACGTAACCGCGCAGCCAGCGCACGCCCGGGGGGTCGAGGCCGTTCGTCGGCTCGTCGAGGACCAGGACGGACGGGTCGCCGAGCATCGCGGCTGCGATGCCGAGACGTTGGCGCATGCCGAGGGAGAACTCCCCGACGCGCTTGTTCCCGGCTTCGGCAAGTCCGGTCTCGGCGAGCACTCGTCCGGGCGCGTCATCGGAAGTCCTGGAGGCCGTCGCGAGGATGCGCAGGTGGCCGAGGGCGGTGCGCCCGGGGTGGTATCCCGAGGCTTCGAGCACCGCACCGACCTGGCGCACCGGCTCGGTCAGCTCGTCGTACCGCTGTCCGCCGAACGTCGCGGTCCCGCTGCTCGGCGCCACCAGCCCCAAGAGCATCCGGAGGGTGGTGGTCTTCCCGGCGCCGTTGGGCCCGAGCAGGGCCGTGACCTCGCCTGGCTGCGCGATCGCGCTGACCTCGTCGACGGCGCGGAAGTCCCCGAAGGACTTGGTGAGCTCCGTGAGCTCGACGGGCACCGTCACGGTCGACCTCCAGCTGCAGCAGGTGCTCGGGGCCGCTCTCTCCGAGGTGCCCATCCTGCTTGCTGACGTGCTCGCGACTCATCCACTCCGGCCCCCACACGTGGTGCAGGATCCCGGACCTGGTCCGCGGCGCGGGACAGGGCCAGTCCGAGTGGCTATGTGTGCTGCCCCAGCGATGGCGAGCAGGGCCAGGATGGTGAGCGCGCTCAACCACGCGAAAGGGAGGTCGAAGCCCCACCAGAACGGCGCGCACATCACGATGCCAGCCCCGGTGAAGACGACTCCGATGGTGCGGGGCAGGAGGAGCAACGCGCCACCGAATGCCAGGACCAGGCACGAGCCGAAGAACGCCAGAAGCACGGGGACGCTGACGCTGATGCCGTGGGTCTCGAACGGCCCATTGCCGTAGGTCGGGTTCCCGAGCGCGATCCAGACCTGGTGCTCCTGAGCGAGGTGCCAGATGGCCGGGATGTCGAAGGCCCCGAAGCCCACACCGTTGACCAGGGCGCAGAGGCCGGCCACACGTAGCGCCCAGGCCGCCGACGTGGTCAGGTGAGCAGGCGAAGAAGCAGTGCTCACCTGGGCTCCCTCGAACCGATCTGTCACCAACCGGGACCGACCACGAGATCCCGGGTCGGAGGACGCTGGTGTGCGGGATGGGGTGCGCATCGGCGCCTAGTGCCTGTGTCCCGGCAGCATCGGTACCGAGCTCTTCTGCCTCGTCGACTGCAGGGGCGTGCAACCGAAGCACTCGTCGGGTCGGTTTCCGGTGATCAGTGTGTGTGACCGTGCCACAGGCTGGTTGGTGAACAACCCCGCGCCCTGCCGGGTGCCGCCGGAACTCACCCTCAGCACGTTGCGCACGACGCGCGAGCGGTCCAGTCGGAGCTGGACCGGTGGACCGCCGAAGAACACGCCGTTCCAGATGCCGGCACCCTGAGCCGTGGCGTGGACCCCGTGTGCGGTGGCTGCGTTGCGTCGCACGGTGACGTCCTGGAGAGCCAGCAGGCTGGTCGTGAAGACCCCGCCGCCGTAGCTGGCGGCGGAGCCGTGGACGCTCTGTGCGAGCGCGGTGTTGCCCTCGATGAGCGTGCGGGTGACGGTGACCTGACGGGGGTTGTCGAAGAAGTCGTAGACCGCCAGGCCTGAGGACGCGCTGGCGTTGCCGTTCTGGCTGTAGGCCCGTACCGAGTTGCCGGTGATGCGAGAGCCGGTGATCACCCCTGGCCCATCGAGCTCGACAGCCGTGCCGCTCGGACCGACGTCGTCGGAGGTGGCGGTGCGCGACAGCACGCTGTTGCGCGCAATCGTCGTACGGCGCATCACCAGGCGGCTGTTGCCCACGAGCATCGCGGAGTCGAACGCGAGCGGCTCACCGGCGGCGTCGACCGCACTGATCGCGTTGTGCACCATCTGGCTGTCCACGATCAGGGCACGCACTCCATCGCCGATGTGGACCGCGCCACTGTTTGCGTTCATGTCGATGAGCGCCCCTTGGCCGAAGCTCGGCCACGTGGTGACGAGATCGGCCCGGTTTCCGTCGACGCGGCTGTGTCGCAGCGTCAGGGCACCAGAGTTCACGAAGATGCCACCGCCCTCGGCGAACCGTCCGATGGACTGGGGCCGCACCCGGTTGCCCACCACAGCGGAGTGGTCGATCGTCAGGGTTCCGATGTCGCTGGCGATGCCGCCGCCTACGGCGTCGCTCGCACGGCCCCCGACCACGTTGTCCCGCACGGTCACGTGCGACAGAGACAGACTGCCCCAGCTCGCGATGCCGCCGCCCCGTGCGAGCGCGAACGGGCAGTCGCCCTGCGGGCACGTGACTCCGCTGGGCGACGGACTGGTGGTCGTGGGAGTCGCACGGTTGCCCCACACCACGACGCGGCGCAGCGAGACCTGCGCACCAATGGTTCCCCCGGGCCCGGTCGGGATGTGGATCCCGCCCCCCACCGCGGCCACGCCGTCACCGTGGGCCACACCGCCGGTGATCGCGACGCCCGAGATCGTCACGTGCCGCCGGCTCCCCGAGCCGGTCGTGATGGTGAGCACGGGTCCCCCGCCGCGGATGACGGTACGGCCGGATCCGGCGCCCACGAGGTGCACCGACTTGTCTATGGTCACGCCGCCACGGAAGACGCCGTGCAGCAAGCGGATCGTGTCACCGTCGTGCGCCGCGTCGAGCGCACCGGCCAGGGTGGCGTAGCAGCCGGACCGGTGCCCGACGCAGCGGGTCCTCGCGGCGTCCGCGGAAGGCGTCGCGGTCAGCACCAGAGCGAGGAGCACGATGACGCTACCGACCACCGTGAGGCTGCGGCTGCGGCTGCCACGCCGACGGTGGCTCCCGGGTGCCTGGGGCCCGGCGGTTCGACGCCACGTCGCGAGAGGTCCCGCTGGCCTGCGCGCCGTGACCGCGTGGCTCGTCATCGGGGGCTCACGGGCTCGGCGAGGAGCGCGACCGCGAAGGCGGCGATCGTGGCGGCGTAGACGGAGACCGAGAGCGGCAGCAGCGCCGTGAACTGCAGCGGCAGCATGCACAGCATCCAGATCCCGACCGCGAGAGCCGGGTAGCGACGCCACGACGTCCACCGCCCGGCGCGCATCACGGCCGCGCCGGAGAGGATGAACCCGATGGCCGTCAGCACCGAGGCGCCTGCGAAGAGCGTGATCGCGGTGACCCCCGCCGGGTCGTCGACGTGGGCGTCGCGGAAGAAGATGCTCACCACGTGCGCGCAGACGAACAGGACGCCGCCCGCCACGGCGAGCTGCGCACCGAATCGGCCAGTGCGGCTGGAGCCGACGGCCCCGCTGCGTGCGAATGCGACCAGGGTGACGACGAACAGCGCCTGGGCGAGGCCCCAGGTCAGCGAGGTTGCGGTGGCGAGCGACCCGGAGAAGGGCGAGTTGAGCCGGTCCTCGGGCACTGTCGAGATGCCGCTGTACGCGGCGGCCAGGATGCCGCCGTCCAGCTGGACCCCCGCGTAGAGCAGGCCGGCAGCGCCAGGTAACAGCTGACCGAGGCTGCGTGGGCTCGCGCCGGTGGATGCCTGGTTGCCGGCTGTCGCGGCGAGATGGGTGGTCATGGGATCTCCTTCGACGGATTGACTCCCTCGACGCTAGGTACGACCGGCCGGCCTCGGCATCGGCACCACCACCTCAATCCCATGCAGTACTGACACTGATGTCCTCCTGGCGGCGCAGCGGCCATGATGGCCAGATGGCAGTTGTCCCTTCCAGGGTCGTGGCCTCAGCGTGTCTGGGGTTGACGGTGCTCGCCGAAGTGGGGGCAGTGGTCCTGTCGTGGGGTCTGAAGTCGTCGTACGACTCGATCGCCTTCGCCTTCTACGCAGTCGCGGTCACCGCCGTCGGGGCGCTGATCGTCAGCCGACTCCCGCGTAACCCGGTCGGTTGGATCCTCTGCCTCTTCGGGGTGCAGGGTGCGGTCACCTCTGACCTCGCCACGGGCTGGGGACTGCGTGCCGTCGCCGAGGGGTGGTCGGGCGGCGAGGTGGCCCAGTGGCTCGGCCTGGTGAGCTGGTGCCCGGGGGCACTGATGTGGGTGCTGGCGCTGCTGTACACCCCCACCGGCCGACTGCCCGACCGACGGTGGCGAGTCGTGGCGTGGGTCGGAGTTCTCGGCACGGCGGCCTACGTCGTGGGCTGGTGGTTCAGCCCCTCGTCGGTGAACGCGTTGACGGGCGGGTCCAACCCTTTCGTCGTGGACTGGGTGCCCGGCCAGACGCTCACCGTCGTCGGCGGGACCCTGCTGTGCCTGTCGGCGGTCGGAGCACTGGCGTCGCTGATCTTCCGGTTCCACCACGCGGAGCCGATCGTGCGACAGCAGCTCAAGTGGGTCGGACTCACCGGAGCGATGCTGGCGATCCTGCTTCCCGTGGCCATCCCGTTGTGGAGCGTCTCCCCGGTGGTCCGGGTGATCTCGCCGATGTTGCTCTCGGCCATGGTCCTGGCGCTCGGGGCTGCGGTGTTGCGTTACCGGCTCTTCGACGTCGACCTCATCGTGCTGCGGTCGGTGGCCTACGCGTGCGTGTCAGTCCTCGCCCTCGCGGTGTACGTCGCCATCACCGTTTCCCTGGGCGCCGTCGTCGGACAGTCCTCGGCCTGGCAGGTCGCCGCCGCGACGCTCGCTGCCGCAGCGGTGTTCCGACCCGCCCTTCGGGCGCTACGGCTGGCCCTGGACAGGCGTTTCGACCGCGACGGCCACTCCGCCCGGCTGCGGGTCGACGCCTTTCTCGAGGGTCTACGGTCCGGCACGGAGCAGCCTGACCGGATCCAGGACGTCCTCCGGTCGGCGCTTTCCGAGCCGCGCCTGACGTTGCTGTTCTACCTGCCGGCGTCCGGAGGGTTTGCCGACCTCGGTGGCCGGGCGGCAGAGCTCGACCCAGACCTGGCGGTCGTGCGCCTGGAGCGTGGCGGGATGCCAGAAGCGGTCGTGCAGTATGTCGACTCCGGTGACCCGCTCCGGGAGGCACGCGTACGCCAGCTCGTGGAGCACGGGCGGCTCGCTCTCCAGGTGGCGCGCCTGAGCGTCGAGCTCAACCGCCAGCTCATCGAGCTCGACCGGTCACGTGCGCGTATTGCCGAGGCCGCTGACGAGGAGCGTCGTCGGATCCAGCGCGACCTGCACGACGGTGCGCAGCAGCGCTTGGTGACCGTCGGCATCGCGCTGCGCGGCGTCGAGAGCAGGCTGCGGACGACCGGTGCAGACGAGGATGCCGATCGTCTCGACGGGCTGGTCGCGGACCTGGGCGCGACCATCGAGGAGCTGCGGAGGCTGACTCATCGGCTGCCGCCGCCGCAGCTCGACTCGGGGATCGCGGCGGCCTTCCGGGAGCTGGCTGGACGCGCACCGATCTCCGTGGTCGTGGACGCCGACCCCGCACGCCTTGATCGCACGCTCGAGGCGACCGCCTACTTCGTCGGGTGCGAGGGCCTCACCAACGTCATCAAGCACGCGCGCGCCTCCGTGGTGACCATGCGCGCTGTTCGACACAACGGCTCGCTGGTGGTCTCGGTGGCCGACGACGGCGTGGGGGGTGCGCATCCGCGGGACGGCTCCGGGCTCGCGGGGCTGGCGGACCGGGTCGCCGCGGTGGGCGGTCGGCTTCATGTCGAGTCCAGCGCCCGGGGCACCTTGCTGACTGCCGAGCTGCCATGCGGGTGATCCTGGTAGAAGACCAGACGCTGTTGCGCGAAGGTCTCGTCGGCTTGTTCCACGACGCGGGGCACGACGTGGTGGCAGCGCTGGGCGACTGCGGCGGAGTCGAGGATGCGGTCCGTGAGCGCGCGCCGGATGTCGTCGTCCTCGACGTCCGGCTTCCCCCCACCTTCACCGACGAAGGGGCGCGCGCGGCTGCCGCTCTGAAGTCCGCCTGCCCCGATCTGGGTGTCTTGCTCCTGTCCCAGCACGTCGAGACGGCTCACAGCATGGAGCTGGCCGGGCAAGGCGGCTTCGGCTACCTGCTGAAGGACCGGGTGCTGGACGTCTCCGACTTCCTCGGCGCAGTGACCCGAGTGGCTGAGGGCGGGTCGGCGCTCGACCCCCAAGTGGTAGCCGGGCTCCTCAACCGGAATGCCCGACAGGACGGCCTGGCCCTGCTCACCGAGCGCGAGCACGAGGTGCTTCGTTCGATGGCGCAGGGGATGACCAACACCGGCATCGCCAAGCGCCTGGTTCTCAGCGAGCGAACCGTCGAGGCGCACGTGCGCCGGCTTCTCCTGAAGCTCGACATCGCCGACAGCGAAGACGCCAACCGACGGGTGCTCGCGGTCCTGCTCCACCTCGGCGTGGATCCGCACACATGACGTAGCAGCTCCCGCGCGGACGGGTGGCCTTCGGTCATGAAGCGAGCCGCCTGTCGGAATCGAACCGACGACCTTCTCATTACGAGTGAGACGCTCTACCGACTGAGCTAAGGCGGCGCAGTGCCCGACCTGTCAGCCGGGCACGCCGGACGAGTATAGGGGCGGGTTCAGGCGCTCTCCCAATCAGCCGGACGAGGCCTGCACGTCATCGTGGCTCCGGCTTCGGTTCGGGCTCCGGGGCCGGTTCGGCGCCGTCGGTCGGGCCGACGTCGTCGTCCGGGGGCGTCTTGTCGAACCGCACGCTCACCTCCTCGAAACCCTTGTGCCGCTGCGCCCGGGCATAGCTCGTGTAGGCCTTGCGGTCCGCACGCGTCAGCTCCACCGAGTCGGTGAACGGGGTGAGCAGCGCCCGCGGCCAGAGCCGGCGGGCGATCACCACGTTGAGCTCCATGCCCAGGACGCCGATGTTCGCGGCGATGAAGGTGATGCCGATGATGCCGAGCACGAGGCCGAAGGTCTTGCTCATCGAGGACGCCGAGTTGGCCACCCGCCCGATGTAGGCGGCCGACAGTGCCTGGAGCACCTGCCAGAGCGTCGCGATGAAGATCCCGCCCGGCGCCGCGCGCTTCCAGGAGAGGTCGTCGGCCGCCGCGAGCCGCAGCAGGAAGACGAGCACGAGGGCGATCAGCGCGCCGTCGACCACCGTGATCACCCAGCCCAGCCATGTCCCCACGTCGTGTCCGAACATCTCCGTCTTGCGACCGACCAGCGAGAGCGTCGTGATCGCGACCACCGCGAAGCCGGCCGAGCTCAGGATGAGCAGGCTCTTGACGCGCAGCAGGACAGGGTTCGGGCGGCTGTTGCGCGGCACCGACCACACGACGTGCATCGCGTTCTGGATGGACTGCCCGAGCCCCATCGCGCCGTAGAGCGCGACCAGCCCGCCGATCACCACCGCGGGGACGGAGCCTTGCAGTCCCTGCGGGGTGCCCAGCTGGTCACCGACGATGGGGAAGCTGCTCAGGGTGGAGATCGCCCAGTCGTGCAGCTTGTCGTTCTCCTGCAGCACGAAGCCGAGGATCGAGGTGGCCAGCAGCAGGAGCGGGAAGATCGCGACGAAGGCGTAGTAGGTGATCGCCGCCGACAGGTAGTTGCCCTGGTCGTCGAAGTACTTGTAGAGCACGGCCAGCGGCAGCCCCAGCACCGGGTGGCGGCGCTGGGTGCGGTCGACAGCTGCGAGCGCGCCCATGGGATGAGCCTCTCAGCAGGACAAGCCGTCGCGCGGAGCCTTGCCGGTCAGCAGGAAGTTCTGCACGGCGTCGTCCACGCACTGGTTGCCCATGTTGTAGCCGGTGTGGCCGTCGCCGTCGCGACGGATCAGGCGGCCCGAGTCCAGCTCTCGCGCCAGTGCCTTGGCCCAGACGTACGGCGTCGCCGGGTCACGCGTCGTCCCGATCACGACGATCGGCGGTGCCCCCGCGGCGTGCAGCGCCGCCGGCTTGCGGTGGGACTGGATCGGCCAGTCGGAACAGGTCGCGGCACCGTAGGCGAAGAGCCGGGCGAACGTGGGCGAGGCCTTCTCGAACTGCGGCAGCAGTGCGGGGACCTGGCTGCTCGTGACGTAGTCGTCGCGGTCGAGGCAGTTCACCGCGAGCGAGGCCTCGGTGATGTTGTTGGTGAACCCGTCCGTTCCGCGGTCGCTGTACTTGTCGGCCCGTTCGAGCAGCGGCCCCCCGTCGTCGTGGTCGATCGCCGCCCCCAGGGCGTAGGTGAGGAGTGGCCAGAGCCCCTTGTTGTACAGGGGCTGGAAGAGGCCGGCGATGGCCAGCCCGACGGTGAGCGGACGGGACGTGCCGGTGTCGAGCGGCTTGGCCTCGACCTGCTTCAGGAGCTGGGTGATCCGGTCGATCCCCTCCTGCTCGTTGCTGCCGAGCGGGCAGCCTCCGTGCGAGACGCAGTCCCTGCACGTAGGCGTGCAGGGCGGTCTCGAAGCCGCGGGCCTGACCGAGGGCGGTCTGCGTGGTCGACAGCGCCGGGTCGAGGGCGCCGTCGAGGACCATCCGGCGGACGTGGGACGGGAAGAGGTTGGCGTAGGTCGCGCCGAGGAAGGTGCCGTACGACGCCCCCAGGTAGTCCAGCCGCCGCTCCCCCAGCGCCGCGCGCAGGATGTCCATGTCCTTGGCGGCCTCGACGGTGGAGACGTGGCTGACCAGCTGACCGCTGCGGCGTACGCACGCCGCGCCGAGCTGGCGCGCCACCCGGTCGTACGTCGCCACCTCGGCCGGGGTGTCAGGTCCCGGGTCCGCGGCGAGGTAGGCGTCGGTTCCGGCGGTACCCAGGCAGCGGATCGGCGTGCTCCGGCCGACCCCGCGAGGATCCACGCCCACGATGTCGAAGTACCGCGCGAGGACGGGGCCGAAGGCCAGCGAGCCCTGTGACGCGTAGTCGACCGCCGAGCCGCCCGGGCCCCCCGGGTTGACGACGAGCTGGCCGATCCGGTGCGAGCGCTGCTGCGCGGGCACGCGCAGCACGGCCAGCCGGATCGACCTGCCCTCGGGGCGCGCGTAGTCCAGCGGGACGGTGAGCTTGGTGCACTGGTCGGAGCCGCACCGGTGCCAGTCCAGCTTCTGGCGGTAGAACGGCGCGAGCCTGCTGGCGTACGTCGGCGCGGGCACCGTGTCACTCGGGGGCGGAGGATCCTCCGGCGCGCCGTTCCCGGACCCGGTCGAGCCGTTGTCGCGCAGGAAGGAGACGGTCGCCCAGGCCACCAGCCCGATGCCGGCCAGGACCACGACCATCGCCAGCACCACCGACACCACGATCGCCACGGTGCCGCGCGACCGGCGCGGCGGAGGCGGCGGCGCCCCGGGCGCTGGGGGGAAGGCCTGCGACATGCCGCAAGGGTAGGTGGGTGCTCAGCTCACCCGACCGGCGCGTGCTCGGGCACCAGCAGCGCCACCATCAGCGACTCCAGGGCCAGCAGCGGCGCGACGTTGAACTCCAGCATCTGCTCGCGGGCCTCGAAGACCGCCTCGATGCACCGCAGGCTGTGCTCGGGCGAGGAGGTGTTGGCCAGGGCCACCACGTCGCCGCGCAGCTCCTCGTTGACCAGCTCGGCGTCCGGACCCGAGCTGCAGGGTCAGCACGTCGCGGTAGACCGAGACGAGGTCCATCAGGCCCCGGTCGACGACGTCGAGGTGGCGGCGCTTGGCGCGGGTCTTCTGCGACTTCTCCATGTCGCGCAGCGCCGGTGCGTACTCGCGAGGACGGCGCCCGCGCTCGACCACCCCGTAGGCGCGGTCGAGGTCGTCCTTCTCGCGCTGGTCGTGGGTCGTGGTGAGCGCGTCGGCCTCCTCCTTGGCGAGGTCGTGCAGGTCGGCAGCCGCCGACAGGCAGGCACCGAGCGACCTCAGCCGGGCGGGGATGGCGACCACCTCGCGCCGGCGGCGGCGGGTGTCCTCGTCGAGGGCGAGCGCGCGGGCGCGGCCGATGTGGCCCTGGCTCGCCCGGGCGGCGTACGACGCGGTCTCGACGGGCAGGCCGGCCGACCGCACCAGGAAGTCGGTCACCTCCTCGGTCGAGGGCGTGGAGAGCACCACGAGGCGGGTGCGCGAGCGGATGGTGGGCAGCACGTCCTCGGCCGTGGGCGCGCACAGCAGCCAGACGGTGCGCTCGGTGGGCTCCTCGATCGCCTTCAGCAACGCGTTGGCTGCCTGGTCGGTCAGCCGGTCGGCGTCCTCGACGACCATCACCTGCCACCGCCGGCCGACCGGGGCCAGCGCGGAGGAGCGGACCAGCTCGCGCACCTCGTCGACGCCGATCGAGAGCTTCTCGGTGCGGGTGACGCGCACGTCGGGGTGCGACCCGACGGCCACCTCGTGGCAGGAGTGGCAGCTGCCGCAGCCGCCCTGCTCGCACTCCAGCGCGGCTGCGAAGGCGATCGCCGCGTTGGAGCGGCCCGACCCGGGCGGGCCGGTGAACAGCCACGCATGGGTCATCTCCCCCGCCGACTCACCGGCCACGGCGCGCTGCAGCCTGCTCGATGACCGGGCGCTGCCCGACCAGCCCCTCCCACACCGTCATCGCGGCCCACCGATGGCGATCAGCTTCATCACGTGGGTGTGCACGGCGTCGGAGATCTCGTCGACCGGTGCGCGGGCGTCGAGCACGAGGTAGTGGTCCGGGTCGCTCTCGGCCAGCCGGAGGAACTCGGCCCGCACCCGCTGGTGGAACTCGATCGACTCACCCTCGATCCGGTCGCGCTCGACGAAGCGGGTCAGGCCGTCGGCGGGCTCGAGGTCGAGCAGCACGGTCAGGTGGGGACGCAGGTCGCCGGTGGCCCACCGGGCGACCTGCTCGAGCTCCTGGGTGTCCAGGGCCCGGCCGGCGCCCTGGTAGGCGAGGGTGGAGTCGACGTACCGGTCGGTGAGCACGACCTCGCCCCGCTCGAGCGCGGGCAGCACGACCGCGTGGACGTGCTCGGCCTTGTCGGCGGCGTACAGCAGCGCCTCGGTGCGGTCGGCCAGCTCGCCGGTGGCGGGGTCGAGCACGATGCGGCGGATCTCCGCGCCGACGGGGGTGTCCCCGGGCTCGCGGGTCAGCACCACCACGTGGCCCTCGTCCTCGAGCCGCTGGCGCAGGATCCGCGCCTGTGTCGACTTGCCGGCCCCCTCGCCGCCCTCGAAGCAGACGAACATCCCCGTCGGGGAGTAGGTCCCGGTGTGCGTGCTCACGCGCCCGAGCCTAGACGCCGGCCCCGACGGTGAACCGGGCCGCCATGTAACGCGCTGTTCTTGACGGTTGGCACGACGTAGACCTCTTGTTCAGCGTCAACAACTCCGCGTTGCATGAGGAACCGCGTCGACCGTCAGGACTTCTTGGCGGCCTTCTTCGCCGTCTTCTTCGTGCTCCGCTTGGCCGTCTTCTTCGCCGACTTCTTGGCCGACTTCTTCGCGGGGCCCTTCGCGCGGCGCTCGGCGAGGAGCTCGGCGGCCCGCTCGAGGGTGATCGCCTCGACGGAGTCGTCCTTGCGCAGGGTGGCGTTGTACTCACCGTCGGTGACGTACTCGCCGAAGCGGCCGGCCTTGACCACGACGGGCTGGCCCGAGACCGGGTCCGCGCCGAGCTCCTTCAGCGGCGCGGTCGCGGCGCCCCGGCCTCGTTGCTTCGGCTGGGCGTAGATCGCCAGCGCCTGCTCGAGGGTGATGTCGAAGAGCTGCTGCTCGGTCTCCAGGGACCGTGAGTCGGTGCCCTTCTTCAGGTACGGGCCGTAGCGGCCGTTCTGCGCGGTGATCTCCTCGCCGCTCGCGTCGACACCGACCACGCGCGGCAGCGAGAGCAGCCGGACCGCCTGGTCGAGGTCGATCGTCTCCAGCGACATGTCCTTGAACAACGAGCCGGTGCGTGGCCGCGCCTTCTTCGGCGCGTCCTCGGGCAGCAGCTCGGTCACGTACGGGCCGTAGCGGCCGTTCTTGGCGACGACCTCCAGCCCGGTCTCCGGGTGGGTGCCCAGCCGGGTCTCCTCGCCGGCCGGGTTGGCGAGCAGCTCCTCGGCCTTGGCCATGGTCAGCTCGTCCGGCGGCAGGTCGTCGGGCACGTTGGCGCGCTTGGCGAAGGCGGTCCCGTCGTCGCCGGGTCCTTCGAGATAGGGCCCGTAGCGGCCGACCCGGAGCTGGACGCCGCTGTCGGCGCCGCCGACCGGGAAGGTCGCCAGCTCCTTGGCGTCGATGTCGCCGAGCTCGTTGACCAGCTTGTGCAGGCCCTCGACCTCACCGTTGCCGAAGTAGAAGGCCGCGAGCTCGGAGTTGCGGTCCTTCCGGCCGCCCGCGATCTCGTCGAGCACGTCCTCCATGCCGGCGGTGAACTCGTAGGAGACCAGCCGGGCGAAGTGCTCCTCCAGCAGCCGGACCACCGAGAACGCCAGCCAGGCGGGCACCAGCGCGGTGCCCTTCTTGTAGACGTACCCGCGGTTGAGGATCGTCCCGATGATCGAGGCGTACGTCGAGGGGCGACCGATCTCGCGCTCCTCGAGCTCCTTGATCAGGGTGGCCTCGGTGTAGCGGGACGGCGGCTTCGTCTGGTGGCCCTCGGCGCGGATCGTCGCGGCGCTCACCGGGTCGCCCTCGGCGAGGTTCGGCAGCCGGGTCTCCTGGTCGTCGGCGGCCGCCTCGGCGTCGTCGCTGCCCTCGACGTAGGCCTTGAGGAAGCCGTGGAAGGTGATCACGCGGCCGCTGGCGGAGAACACGACGTCCTCGCCGGTGCGAGCAGCGCCACCGAGCCGGATGGTCACCGACTGGCCGACGGCGTCCTTCATCTGCGAGGCGATGGTGCGCATCCAGATCAGCTCGTAGAGCCGGAACTGGTCACCGGTCAGCCCGGTCTGCGCCGGCGTGCGGAACGAGTCGCCGGCGGGCCGGATCGCCTCGTGCGCCTCCTGCGCGTTCTTCACCTTCGAGGTGTAGGTGCGGGGGGCGTCGGGGATGTACTCCGCGCCGTACAGGTCCCGCGCCTGGCTCCGCGCCGCCGAGATCGCCGTCTCCGACAACGTCGTGGAGTCGGTGCGCATGTAGGTGATGTAGCCGTTCTCGTACAGCCGCTGCGCCACCGACATCGTCGACGAGGCGCTGTAGCCGAGCTTGCGGCTGGCCTCCTGCTGCAGGGTGGTGGTCCGGAACGGCGCGTAGGGCCGGCGCGTGTAGGGCCGCGACTCGACCGAGCGCACCGCGAAGTCGGTGTCGTGCAGCGCGTCGGCGAGGGCCTCGGCCCGGGTCTTGTTGAGGTGGACGACCTTCCCACTGGACTTCTGGGTCAGCTCGCCGTCCTGGCCGAAGTCGCTGCCGCGAGCCACGCGGGTGTCGTCGATCGAGTGCAGCCGTGCCGGGAACATCCGCTGGTCGTGCTTCTCGCCGGCGTCGAAGGTGCCCTCGAGGTCCCAGTACGACGCCATCCGGAAGCGCATCCGCTCGCGCTCGCGGTCGACCACCAACCGCGTCGCCACCGACTGCACGCGGCCGGCGGACAGACCGGACATCACCTTGCGCCACAGCACGGGGCTGACCTCGTAGCCGTAGAGGCGGTCCAGGATGCGCCGGGCCTCCTGCGCCTCGACGAGGTCCATGTCGATCTGGCGCGGGTTCGCGACGGCGGCGTTGATCGCCTGCGGCGTGATCTCGTGGAAGACCATCCGGTGCACCGGCACCTTCGGCTTCAGCTCGTCGAGCAGGTGCCAGGCGATCGCCTCGCCCTCGCGGTCCTCGTCGGTGGCGAGGTAGAGCTCGTCGGCATCCTTCAGCAGGCCCTTGAGCTTGGTCATGTGCGACTTCTTGTCGCGCGCCACGACGTAGACGGGTTCGAAGTTGTTGTCGACGTCGACGCCCAGGCGGGCCCACGACTCGCCCTTCAGGCGGGCCGGGATGTCGGCGGCGCTCTGCGGGAGGTCGCGGATGTGCCCGATCGAGGACTCGACGACGTAGCCGCGGCCGAGGTAGCCCTCGATGGTGCGGGCCTTGGCGGGCGACTCGACGATCACGAGCTTGTGTGCCACTACGGGTTTCTCATCTCTGCGGTACCTGTGCGCCTCTCGGGTCCGGGCGTCGGACCCGTGAGCGTGGTCAAGGTAGCGCGTCGACTCAACCGCTCGGTGTCGGTGTCCCCGATCCGGCGTCGAGGAATCCCTCGGCGAGGAGGTCCCTGACCACGGAGAGATAGCTGTCGCGCAGGTCGCCCGGATCCGCGTCGAGCAGGCGTGCCAGGGCGTCCAGGATCTGCGCGACCGTCAGGTCCCCGTCGCACGCGCCGACCAGCGCCGCCTCCACCGAGTCGGCCTGCCGGGCCCGTCGCATCCACCGCTGCTGGCGCAGCACGACCTGCTC
>CAWCFR010000047.1:0-100540 GCA_963794725.1 uncultured Actinomycetota bacterium | reverse complement strand
ACCTCGACGAGTGGACCGCGCGGCTGATGCAGACGCTGCACGCGGTCGACGCCGCCGACGACACCATCGTGATCGTGCTGGCCGACCACGGCGACATGCTGGGCGAGCGTGGGCTCTGGTACAAGATGAACTTCTTCGAGGGTTCGGCGCGCGTCCCGCTGATCGTGAACTACCCGAAGAAGTTCAAGCCGAAGCGGATCAGCCAACCGGTCTCACTCCTCGACGTGCTGCCCACCATCGCCGAGCTGTGCGGCGACGTCGCGCCCGAGAGCGTCGACCCGCTGCTGGGCACCTCGCTGCTCGACCTGTGCGAGCACGGCGACTCCCGCAAGGAGCGCGAGGTGATCGGCGAGTACATGGGCGAGGGGACGGTCGCGCCGCTGGTGATGATCCGTCGCGGCGACCTCAAGTTCGTCCACTCTCCGGTCGATCCCGACCAGCTCTACGACCTCGCCGTCGACCCCCACGAGCGGGTCAACCTGGCCGAGGACCACGACTGGTCGGCGGTGCTCAAGGGGCTGCGCGAGGAGGTCGAGCAGCGGTGGGACATGGACGCCCTGACCCAGGACGTCATCGCCGACCAGAAGCGCCGACGACTGGTCGACAAGGCCCTGCGCACCGGCAAGCTCACCCCGTGGGAGTACACCCCGCCGATGGACGGCGCCGAGCAGTACATGCGCAACCACATGGACCTCAACGTCCTCGAGTTCACCACCCGCTACCCGCCCGCCGAGCCGCGCGGCCGGCGTCGCTGACCGCTCAGCGGTGCTCGACGTCCCGGGCGAGGTCGTCGGGCATCACGTCGTACGACGCGTCCTTGCGGGTGAACGTGCCGGCGCCGTGGGTCATCGCGCGCAGGTCGATGGCGTAGCGGACCAGCTCCGTGCGGGGTACGAGGGCGCGGACCGAGGTGCGCTCCTCGCCGGCCTCGTCGTTGCCGAGCAGCCGGCCGCGGCGCGCTGACAGGTCGCTCATCACCGAGCCGACGTGCTCGCCGGGGACCAGCACCGCGACCTCGTCGTACGGCTCGAGCAGCGCCAGCATCGTGGACGCGGCGGCGTCGGTGAGGGCCAGCCCGCCGGCGCTCTGGAACGCGGCGTCGGAGGAGTCGACGCTGTGCGACTTGCCGTCGGTGAGGGTCACCCGGATGTCCACCAGCGGGTAGCCCTTGGCCACGCCCCGGTCCATCTGCGCGCGCACCCCCTTCTCGACCGAGCCGATGAACTGGCGCGGCACGGCACCGCCGACGACCTTGTCGACGAACTCGAACCCCTCGCCGCGACCGAGCGGCTCGACCTCGATGTCGCAGATCGCGAACTGCCCGTGGCCGCCGGACTGCTTCACGTGCCGTCCGTGGCCCTTGCCCGGGCCGGCGAACGTCTCCCGCAGCGGTACGACGACCGGCCGGGCCTCGACCGCCACGCCGTACCGTCGCCGCAGCCGGTCGAGCGCCTGCTCGGCGTGGGCCTCGCCCATCACCCAGACGACGACCTGGCCGGTCTCCGGGTTCTGCTCGATGCGCAGGCTCGGGTCCTCCGCCCGGAGCCTGCCGAGGGCGGTCGACAGCTTGTCCTCGTCGGAGCGGGAGGCCGCCTCGATCGCGACCGGGAGGAGTGCGGTCGGCATCGTCCAGGGGCGCAGCACCCGCGGCTGGTCGGGGCTGGAGAGCGTGTCTCCGGTCTCGGCGCGGGAGAGCCGCGCCGACCGTGGCGATGTCGCCGGCCACGACCCGGGCCGCGGTCACCTGGTGCGTGCCGAACGGGTGCGCCAGCGCGCCGACCCGCTCGTCCTCGTCGTGGTCCTCGTGGCCGGTGTCGTCGCTGAAGAACGACGAGAAGTGGCCGGACACGTGCACCGGGGTGTCGGGAAGCAGCGTGCCGGAGAAGACCCGCACCACGCTGACCCGCCCGACGTACTGGTCGCTGCTCGTGCGCACCACCTCGGCCACCAGCGGTCCGTCGGGGTCGCAGGTCACCGCGGCGGCAGGGCCGCCGGCCGGGGTGAACGACTCCTGCGGCGGATGCTCCGACGGGGCCGGGAACCCGCGCACGCACACGTCGAGCAGCTCGAGGCATCCGCGGCCGTCCAGGGCGCACACCGCCAGGGCCGGGTGCAGCCGCGCGCCCGCGACCGCCTTCTCGAGGTCCTGGACCAGCAGGTCCTCGTCGATCGCCTCGCCGCCGAGGTAGCGGTCCATCAGGGTCTCGTCCTCGGACTCCTCGATCACCGCCTCGATCAGGGTGCCGCGGCGGTCGTCGGCCGCGGTCTGGCGCAGGAGCCCGGAGACCCCTCCCTCCGCGGGTACGACGACCGGCACCACCCGGTCGCCGAACGCCTCGCGCACGGCTCGCAGGGTGGCGTCGAAGTCGGCGCGCGCATGGTCGAGCTTGCTGATCACCACGGCGCGCGGCATGTCGACGGCCGGCGCACTCGCGCCACAGCTGGCGGGTGTTCTCGTCGACGGGCTCGTGGGCGGCGACGACGAAGAGCGCGCAGTCGGCGGCCCGCAGGCCGGCCCGGACCTCGCCCACGAAGTCGGCGTACCCCGGGGTGTCGAGCAGGTTGATCTTGGTGCCGTGGTGGACGACGGGCGCGATGGCCAGGGAGCCCGAGCCCTCACGCGCGCGGTCCTCGACGTCGCACACCGTGCTGTGGTCGGTCACGGACCCGGCGCGGTTGATCGCTCCGGAGGCGACGAGGAGAGCCTCGACCAGGCTGGTCTTGCCGGACTGGTGCGGCCCGACGAGCACGACGTTGCGGACCTGGGCGGGCGAGCTGACCTCGAGCGAGTGACTGGTGCTCCGGCCGCCGTTGCGCTCCGCCATGGGAACAACCAACTCCCTTCTGTGCGACGGCACAAGCCCCTCCCGTTTGGTTGCCCGGGGCGACGGGTAGGTTCCTGCGGCCTTCCGGGGAGGACGCCGGTCGGTCCGGGGGTCTGAGCGAGAGGAGCCGACGGTGGGCGCTGGGGGAGACGCCGACGGAGCCGCGGATCGCCATCGGATTCGTCGCCGAGGGGCGCAGCGACCAGGACGTCCGGCGAGGCGCAGTGCAGCTGTGACGCTGGGTGTCCTGCTCGCCCTCTCCGGCTGCGGTTCCGACGCGGACTCGCCGGAGTCGGTCGCCCAGACCTGGGCCAACTCGACGCTGCACGACAAGACCAAGACGGACTCGATGCAGTGTCGCCCCGAGATCCACACCGAGCTCGACACGGTCCCGATGACCGTCGGTCGCCTCGACGGGTTCAAGGCGGTCGGCTCGACGAAGAAGGGCGACCACACCTGGAGCGTCACGCTGCGCACGCAGCCGTCGAAGGGCTCGGCCACCTTCGGTGTCACCGTCGTACGCCGCCATGGCGCCTACCTGGTGTGCGACTGATCCTGCCGAGTGGTCCGGGAGGAGCGCTCGGAATAGCGGAGTGGCAGATGTCGTTGAACATGCAACAACATCTGGCGCGGAGGCACTCATGGAATTCGGGATCTTCACAGTCGGGGACGTGACCACCGATCCGACCACCGGTCGCACGCCGACCGAGCACGAGCGGATCAAGGCGCAGGTCGAGATCGCGAAGAAGGCCGAGGAGGTCGGGCTCGACGTCGTCGCGGTCGGCCAGCACCACAACCCGCCGTTCGTGGCGTCCTCGCCGACCACCACGATGGCCTACATCGGTGCGCAGACCGAGCGGATCAAGCTCTCGACCAGCACCACGCTGATCACCACGACCGACCCGGTGCGCATCGCCGAGGACTACGGCACGCTGCAGCACCTGCTCGACGGCCGGATGGACCTCATGCTCGGCCGCGGCAACACCGGCCCGGTCTACCCGTGGTTCGGCAAGGACATCCGCGAGGGCATCAACCTGGCCATCGAGAACTACGCGCTGCTGCACCGGCTCTGGCGCGAGGAGGACGTCGACTGGGAGGGCAAGTTCCGCACGCCGTTGCAGGGCTTCACCTCCACGCCGCGTCCGCTCGACGACAAGCCGCCGTTCGTCTGGCACGGCTCGATCCGCAGCCCCGAGATCGCCGAGCAGGCGGCGTACTACGGCGACGGCTTCTTCTCCAACCACATCTTCTGGCCGGCCTCGCACACCGCGCGGATGGTCGACTTCTACCGGCAGCGCTTCGAGCACTACGGCCACGGCCGCGCCGAGGACGCGATCGTCGGGCTCGGTGGGCAGGTCTACCTGGCGCCGACCAAGGAGCAGGCGGTGCGGGAGTTCCGCCCCTACTTCGACAACGCGCCGGTCTACGGCCACGGCCCGTCGCTGGAGGAGTTCAGCGCGCAGACCCCGCTGACCGTCGGCACTGCCGGCGGAGGTCGTCGAGCGCACCCTCGGCTTCCGCGAGTACGCCGGCAGCTACCAGCGCCAGCTGTTCCTGGTCGACCACGCCGGCCTGCCGCTGAAGACCGTGCTCGGCCAGCTCGACCTGCTCGGCGAGGTCGTCGCCGAGCTGCGCAAGGAGACGTCGGAGGAGGCCGCGGCATGAGCACCTACTCGGTCGTGGTCGTCACCGCCGGGCTCTCCGAGCCGTCCTCGACCCGCCTGCTCGCCGACCTGCTCGGCGGCGCGGTCGAGTCGGCCCTGCCCGAGGCCGACGTCGAGGTCGTCGAGCTGCGCCCCCTGGCCCACGCGATCACCGACGCCCTGCTCACCGGCTTCCCTTCCGGTGAGCTGGCGCGGGTGGTCGAGCTGGTGGCGAAGGCCGACGCCGTCGTCGCGGTGACGCCGGTGTTCAGCGCGTCGTACAGCGGGCTGTTCAAGACGTTCTTCGACATCCTCGAGACCGGCGCCCTCGACGGGACGCCGGTGCTCGTCGCCGCCACCGCGGGCACGGCGCGGCACAGCCTGGTGCTCGAGCACGCGCTGCGCCCGCTGTTCAGCTACCTGCACGCGGTCGTCGTACCCACCGGTGTCTTCGCGGCCAGCGAGGACTGGGGCGCCAGCGGCGCCGCCAGCGGACTGCGTACCCGCGTCGACCGTGCGGCCGGCGAGCTCGCCGCGCTGGTCCGGCAACGCCCGCTCGCCGCGAAGCGCGACCAGTTCGACCGCGACGTCGCGGCCCTCGGCGACTTCGAGGACCTCCTCCGCGGGCTCTGATTTCGGATAGTCCAGTACGGATGGCACGTCCCGAACGGCGTGTCGGGTGCACTGCGATCTGGACTATCGATCCTCAGGCCAGCAGACACCCCGCGTGGGGTGGCAGGGTGAGCCGGCCCTCGGCGAGGGTGACGCCGGCCGGGGTCGCGAACAGCACCTCGTCGTACGGCGCCTCGATCTCCTGCTCCTCGGCGCCGAAGTTCACCGCCACGAGCAGGTCGGTGCGCCTCATCGTGAAGACCCGGGTCTCCTCGTCGGCGGTGCACGAGACGTGCGCGAAGGACGGGTCGGTCAGCGCCGGGTACGAGCGGCGCAGCTCGGCCAGCCGGCGGTAGGCGTCGAGCACGACCTCGTGCTCCCCGGACCGAGAGCTCCGACCAGTCCAGCTTGGAGCGCTCGAAGGTGGCGAGATCCTGCGGGTCCGGCACCTCCGCCGGGTCCCAGCCCATCTGCGCGAACTCCTGGATCCGGCCCCTCGCCGTGGCCTCGCCGAGCTCCGGCTCGGGGTGCGCGGTGAAGAACTGGAACGGGCTCGAGGCCGCCCACTCCTCGCCCATGAACAGCATCGGCGTGAACGGCCCCGCCAGCATCACCAGCGCGGCCGCGCAGAGCTGGTCGACGTCGAGCACCTCGGTGGTGCGGTCGCCGCGGGCGCGGTTGCCCACCTGGTCGTGGTTCTGGTGGCAGACCACCAGCCGCCACGTGGGCATCTCGGCGGTGTCGATCGGCACCCCGTGCTCGCGGCCGCGGAACGACGACCACGTGCCGTCGTGGAAGAAGCCCTGCTCGCACACCTTCTTCAGCGCGCCGAGCGGCTCGAAGTCGGCGTAGTAGCCGCTGGTCTCGCCGGTCAGCGCCACGTGCAGCGCGTGGTGGAAGTCGTCGCTCCACTGCGCGTCCAGGCCGTAGCCGCCCGCCTCGCGCGGGGTGATCATCACCGGGTCGTTCAGGTCGGACTCCGCGACCAGGCTCAGCGGCCGGCCGACGTACGACGAGAGCGCCTCGACCTCGACGGCGAGCTCCTCCAGCAGGTGCACGGGGGAGTCGTCGACCAGCGCGTGCACGGCGTCGAGCCGCAGGCCGTCGACGTGGAAGTCGCGCAGCCACATCAGGGCGTTGTCCACGATGTAGCGGCGCACCTCCGCCGATCCCGGGCCGTCGAGGTTCACCTGGGCTCCCCAGGTGTTCGACCCCTCGGGCTTCAGGTACGGCCCGAACAGCGGCAGGTAGTTCCCCGACGGGCCGAGGTGGTTGTAGACGACGTCCTGCACCACCCCGAGTCCCTTCGCGTGGCAGGCGTCGACGAAGCGCTGGTACGCCGCCGGGCCGCCGTACTCCTCGGAGACCGCGAACCACAGCACGCCGTCGTAGCCCCAGTTGTGGGTGCCGTTGACGGCGTTGACCGGCAGCAGCTCGACGAGGTCGACGCCGAGGTCGACGAGGTGGTCGAGCCGCCCGATCGGCCGCGTCGAGGGTGCCCTCGGGGGTGAAGGTGCCGAGGTGCAGCTCGTAGAGGACCGCACCGGCGAGCTGCCGGCCGGTCCAGGCGTGGTCGGTCCAGGCGAAGGCGTCGGTGTCGACCGTGCGCGAGCGCTCGTGGACACCGTGCGGCTGGCGGCGCGAGCGCGGGTCGGGGCGCGGCGTCTCGTCGTCGTCGAGCAGGTAGCCGTAGTCGACCTCGCCGGCCGTTTCCGCTGATCGAGCGGAGTCGAGATCAGGCGTCCACCAACCGTCGTCGCCGCGGGTCATCTCCACGACCTGGTCGCCACCGAGAGCCGGACCCGTGCAGGGACCGGCGCCCAGACGTCGAAGCGTCCGCGCCCGGTCACAGGACCACGACGCGGCCGGCCGATCCGCCAGGACGTCGGCCACGCGGGCCGACCCGGTGGGCAGCCGCAGCACGGTCTCGCCCCAACCCCCCGTGGCCTCCAGCCCGATCGGCAGCCGGGTCACGACCGTGACGGCGCCGCCCCGGTCGAAGGCGAGCACGTGGTCGGCCGCAGGACCCTCGACCGTCACCGCGTCGTACGACGTGAAGAGGTCGGGCCGGTCGCGCCGCAGCCGGAGCGCCTCGGCGGTCAGCGCCTGCTTCGCGTTCGCGCCGGAGGCGAGGGAGGCGGCCGCCGCGTCGAAGTCGACCGGCCGCCGGTTGTCCGGGTCGACCAGCGAGAAGTCGCCGAGCTCGGTGCCCTGGTAGACGTCCGGCACGCCCGGCATCGTGATCGCGAGCAGCTTGGCGGCGAGGGCGTTGCTGCGCCCGGCCGGTTCGATGCGCGCGACGATCTGCTCGACCACCTCGGTGACGGCGGGGTCGTCGTACGCCGCGTCCAGCGACGCGTGCACGGAGCCCTCGAACTCCTCGTCGGGGGCCATCCAGTCGGTGTGCTCGCCGGCCTCGCGCATCGCCTTCTCGGCGTAGGCGTGGATCCGCTCGCGGGAGATCGGCCAGGCGCCGACGACGGCCTGCCAGAGCAGGTTGGCCAGCCCGGCGTCGGGCATCGGCGCGAGCCGCTGCAGCTCGCCGAGCGTCGCGACCCACTCGTCCGGCACCTCGGCCAGCGCGGTGATCCGGGCGCGGGTGTCCTCGCTGCGCTTGGTGTCGTGGGTGGTCAGCGCGGTCATCGCGTCCGGCCACTCGTGCTGCCGCCTGGCCGCCCAGCCGTGGAACTGCGCGGGATCGACCGAGAGCTCCGACGGGTCGCCGCCCACCTCGTTGAGCGAGGCGAGCGTCGTCCAGCGGTAGAAGGCGTTGTCCTCCACGCCCTTGGCCATCACCATCCCGCTCGTCTGCTGGAAGCGCAGGGCGGCGGGGTGGGTGGGGTCGTGCAGCACCGGCTCGAGACCGTCGAGCTCGGCCGCCAGGTCGGGCCTCCGGCGCCGCGCCTCCGCGAACGCGTGGTCGAGGTGCTCGACGCCGTGGGGGAGGTAGGAGCGGTAGACCGGGAAGCAGGCGAGCAGCTCGGCGATCGCCTCCTCGACTCGCTCGACCCCGGTGGTCGAGCGATCCCTGGTGGTCGAGCGGAGTCGAGACCACGTCCGCGCGATCCGGCGCGTCTCGGGGAGCAGTGTCCCCAGGGCGACGTCGAGCTTGCGGTCGTGGACGAGCTCGTGGAAGTCGTCCGCGGGGCGGGGGAGCCCGTTCACCCCGACGGGGTCGACGAGCACGCGGTCGATCCAGCCCAGGGCGTCGTAGCCCGTCGTCCCCTCGCACGACCACTCGTCCTCGAGCAGCTCGCCCGGCTCGAGGATCTTCTCGACGAGGCAGTAGGCGCCACCGGTCAGCTCCGACAGGTCGCGCAGGTAGCCCTCCGGGTCGCGGAGGCCGTCGGGGTGGTCGATCCGCAGCCCGTCGACGAGCCCCTCGTCGAACCAGCGGCGGATCTCGACGTGGGTCGCGTCGAACACCTCGGGGTCCTCGACACGGACGCCCGCGAGCGTGCTGATGGTGAAGAAGCGGCGGTAGTTCAGGTCGCCCTCGTTCTCCGCCGAGGGCACCACGAGCCGACCGTCGCCGTACTCCCAGTCGACGTCGAAGTAGTCGGCGTACGGCGAGGCCTGCCCCTCGTCGAGCAGCGACTGCCACCAGGGGTTCTGCACCGGCTCGTCGACGCCGATGTGGTTGGGCACGACGTCGACGAGCACGCCCATGCCCAGCCGGCGTGCCTCCGCGGAGAGGGCGGCCAGCCCTTCGGCGCCGCCGCGCGACTCGTCGACCCGGTCGTGCCCGACGACGTCGTACCCGTGGGTGCTGCCGGGTTGCGCGGCCAGGATCGGGGAGAGGTACACCCAGTCGACGCCGAGGTCGTGCAGGTACGGCAGCCGCCGTGCCGCCTGGTGCAGGTCGAAGTCCGGGGTGATCTGGAGCCGGTAGGTGCTGCGGGGTGGTCGGCGATCAGGCACGTGGCCGTCCGGTCGTCGTGGTGTCACTTCCGGTCGTCCCTGCCTCGGAGCGTGCTGCGACCGACGCCGCCACGGAGTGGTCGGGCTCGGCCTCGGGCGCGGTGTGCTCCCGGAGCACCACCACCGAGTGCATCGCCATCTTCAGCGACGAACCGGCTTCGACGACCGGGGCCTCGTCCGCGTTGCCGCCGGTGTCGACGACCACGTCCCACCGGGAGGCGAACTCCTCCGGAGGGAGGGTCACCTCGACCTCGTCACCGCCGTTGAAGTACAGCAGGAAGTGGTCGTCGGTGATGGTGCCGCCGCGGGCGTCCTTGCCGGCGATGCCGTGCCCGTTGAGGTACATCCCGATCGCCTGACCGCCTTGGTCCCAGGCGCCGTCCTCCATGGCGTTGCCCTCGGGGTGCAGCCAGACGATGTCGTTGAGCCGCTCGCCGTCACCGGTCCGCACGGTGTTGCCGGTGAAGAACCGCTTGCGCCGGAAGGTGGGATGGTCCATGCGCAGCCGGGTGATCGCGGCGGTGAACTCCATCAGCGGCTGGTCGGCGTGCTCCCAGTCGACCCAGCTCAGCTCGGAGTCCTGGGCGTAGGTGTTGTTGTTGCCGTCCTGGGTGCGGCCGAGCTCGTCGCCGTGCGCGATCATCGGGACGCCCTGGCTCAGCAGCAGGGTGATCAGGAAGTTGCGCTGCTCCCGGGCGCGTGCCGCGAGCACCTCGGGGTCGTCGGTCGGGCCCTCCACGCCGTGGTTCCAGGAGCGGTTGTGGCTCTCGCCGTCGTTGTTGTCCTCGCCGTTGGCCTCGTTGTGCTTCTCGTCGTAGGACACGAGGTCGTGCAGGGTGAACCCGTCGTGGGCGGTGACGAAGTTGATGCTCGCCACGGGTCGGCGTCCCGACTGCTCGTAGAGGTCGGAGGACCCGGAGAGCCGGCTGGCGAACTCGCCGAGGTGGGCCTCACCGCGCCAGAAGTCGCGCACGGTGTCGCGGTAGGCGCCGTTCCACTCCGTCCACTGTGGCGGGAAGTTGCCGACCTGGTAGCCGCCGGGGCCGACGTCCCACGGCTCGGCGATCAGCTTGACCTGGCTGACGACCGGGTCCTGCTGGACGAGCTCGAAGAAGGTGGACAGCTTGTCGACGTCGTAGAACTCGCGCGCCAGGGTCGAGGCGAGGTCGAACCGGAAGCCGTCGACGTGCATCTCGGTCACCCAGTAGCGCAGCGAGTCCATGATCAGCTGCAGCGAGTGCGGGTGCCGCACGTTGAGGGAGTTCCCGGTGCCCGTGTAGTCCATGTAGTAGCGCTGGTCGTCCTCGACGAGCCGGTAGTACGCCGGGTTGTCGATGCCCTTGAAGCTCAGCGTCGGGCCGAGGTGGTTGCCCTCGGCGGTGTGGTTGTAGACCACGTCGAGGATGACCTCGATGCCTGCGGCGTGCATCGCCTTGACCATCGAGCGGAACTCCTGGACCTGCTGGCCCAGCTGCCCCGTCGCGGCGTACGCCGCCTGCGGGCGCGAAGAAGGCGAGGGTGTTGTAGCCCCAGTAGTTGCGCAGGCCCTTGTCGAGCAGGGTGCTGTCCTGGATGAACTGGTGGACCGGCATCAGCTCGAGGGCGGTGACGCCGAGCTTGGTCAGGTGGGCGGTGATCGAGGGGTGCGCCAGGCCGGCGTACGTGCCGCGCAGCTCCTCGGGCACGTCGGGGTGGAGCTGGGTGAGTCCCTTGACGTGGGCCTCGTAGATGACCGTCTCGTTGTAGGGGATGCCGAGGGCGTGGTCACCCTCCCAGTCGAAGAACGGGTTGATCACCACCCCGTAGGTCATGTGCTCCAGCGAGTCGTCGTCGTTGCGCGAGTCGGGGTCGCCGAAGTCGTAGCCGAACAGCGACTGGTCCCAGTCGATCTCGCCGCTGGTCGCCTTGGCGTAGGGGTCGAGGAGCAGCTTGTTCGGGTTGCAGCGCAGCCCCTTGCTCGGGTCCCACGGGCCGGTGACCCGGTAGCCGTAGCGCTGGCCGGGCTGGACCTGCGGCAGGTAGCAGTGCCACACGTAGCCGTCGACCTCGGTGAGCGGCACGCGCTCCTCGGTCACCTTGCCGCGAGCCCCGACCTCGATCAGGCAGAGCTCGACGTTCTCGGCGACCTCGCTGAACAGCGCGAAGTTGGTGCCGCTCCCGTCGAAGGTGGCGCCGAGCGGGTACGGCTTGCCGGGCCATTTCTCCACGGGACCTCCGATGCGTGTGGGAGTGGAACGATCCAATCCTAGGGTCGAGCCTGTCGAAGCCAGCTACTGCCCGTTGCGCGAGAAGTGCTGCAGGTCCTGCAACGAGTGCCAGGTGCCGCCCCAGGTCCAGCCGATCGCGGCGAAGGCACGCACCACGGGTCCGTCGGGCGTGATCATCCCGGGCCGTACCCGATTCCGGTCGAGGTACGTCGTCGCGAGCTCCGGCAGTCACCGACGTCGCCCTTGTGGTACGGGTTCTGGAACGGGTTGACGTCGACGGCCAGCCCGTAGGCGTGCTGGCTGAAGAAGGTCGCGCCGCGGGTGGCCCGGCAGTTGAACGAGCCGGTGTCGTTGCCGTCGCCGGTCGGTGGCGCCGTCTGCTCGGGCTTGGTGGTGATCCGCATCTCCTCGATCGGGAAGCGGGCGGCGTAGAGCTTGCGGAAGACGCCGACGATGTCGTCGCCGCCGCCCTGTTCACCAGGAGCTCACCGGTGTGCCGGTGCCCGTCGAAGCCCCGGAAGGTGAGCCGGAGCCAGGAGAGGTCGGTCGCCGCGACCGGGCAGCCGGGAGCCCACGTCGACCTGGCGATCACGTCGGCGGGTGCGGGTGTGGTCACGCGCGCGGCGAAGCCGGTGCCGGGGAGGGCGGGGAGCGTGTCGGGCAGGGTGAAGCGGCGCCTGACGAGCTCGGGCGGGGTCGGCCGGATCTCGCCGTACCCGTCGGGCCGCCGCGGCAGCACCCGCGTGCCCAGCCAGGAGGGTGGGATGGTCCCGAGGGCCGGCCGGCTCGGGCTGGGGCTGGCACTCGGGGTGGGCGTCGGGGTGGGTGTGGCTGAGGCCGTGGGCGTCGGCCCGGGTGTCTCCGCTGCGGGCTGCTTGGTGGACGTCGTGCCGCAGCCGGCGAGGACCACGATCGCGAGCAGCACCGCGACCCGCCTCATGGATCCACCGTACGCAGCGATGGTCTCGAGACGGGCCCAGACGGCCCTCCTCAACCATCGGTGGCTGGCTTTTCGTGTGCCCAGATCGCCGCTGGTCGAGGAGGTTGCGCAGCAACCGTCTCGAAACCACTCGACGCAACTGGGAAACTGACCCGGTGCGGATGTTCGTGGCGGTGGTCCCGCCGGAGGGGGTGCTGGAGGACCTCGAGGAGTTCCTGCTGCCCCGGCGCGAGGACGCGCCGTTCCGGTGGACCCTCCCCGAGCAGTGGCACGTGACCCTCGCCTTCCTCGACGACGTGCCGGACCGGGTGGTCGACGACCTGGTCGAGCGGCTCGGTCGTGCCGCCCGGAAGCGCGCTCCCGATGTCGGCGCAGATCACGGGAGGTGGCGCGTTTCCCCATGTGGGCAAGGCGAAAGTCCTCTACGCCGGTCTCGACACCGATCGCGAAGAGCTGTCCCGCGCCGCGACGGGGGCACGCGCCGCGGCGAGCAGGGCGGGCATCGCGGTGGACGGCCAGCGGTTCCGGCCGCACGTCACCCTGGCGCGGATGAACCGGCCGGTCGAGGCCACGAAGTGGGTGCGCGTCCTGGACGCCTACGCCGGGCCGACCTGGACGATCGAGGAGCTCGCCCTGGTGGCGTCGTACCTCGGCGAGGGGCCGCGCGGACGCCCGCGCTACGAGGTGCTCGAGACCTTCAGCCTCGGCCGCGCTGGTAGCGGTCCAGCGCCCGCTGACGCTCCTCCGCGTGGTCGATGATCCGCTTCGGGTAGTCGTGGTCGTAGCCGTCCTCGGCGTCCCACGGCACGTGCGCCTTCTTGCCCGGGAGGTGGGCGAGCTCCGGGCACCCAGCGCCGGACGTAGTCGCCCTGCGGGTCGAACTTGGTGCCCTGGGTGACCGGGTTGAACACCCGGAAGTACGGCGCCGCGTCGGTGCCGGTGCCGGCGACCCACTGCCAGCCGTGGTTGTTGGAGGCCAGGTCGCCGTCGACGAGGTGGTCGAGGAAGTGCCGGGCGCCCACCGGCCACCAGGCGTGCAGGTCCTTGGTCAGGAAGCTGGCCGTGATCATCCGCACCCGGTTGTGCATCCAGCCCTCGGCCAGCAGCTGGCGCATGCCCGCGTCCACGATCGGGAAGCCGGTGTGACCGGTCTTCCAGGCCTCGATCGCGTCGGCCGGGTCGTCGTAGGTCAGCCCGGCGACCGGGCGCAGGTCGCTCCAGGCGCTCTCCGGGTTGGCGAACAGCACGTCGGCGTAGAACTCGCGCCAGGCGATCTCGTTCTCGTACGACGCCGCCCCCGACGAGCGGCGGCCCGCGAGGTCGGCGAGGAGCTGGCGGGGGTGCAGGACGCCGAGCTTGAGGTACGGCGAGACCCGTGACGTGCGGTCGGCTCCGGGCTCGTCGCGCATCTCGTCGTACTCGTCGAGGTCGCGCTCCAGGAAGCTGCGCCACCGTCGCTGGGCGGCGTCCTCGCCGGCCGTGGGCATCGACGCGGGGCCGTCGGCGATGGCGTTCTCCAGCATCGCGGCCACGCGCTTGTCGCTGTCGTGCTCGATCCAGTCGACGCCGCGCGGTGCCGGCACCGGGTCGTCCCAGCCGACGTCGCGCCAGGCCCTGCCGAACGGCGTGAACACCTGGTACGGCTTGCCGGAGCCGTTCTTCACGGTCCCCGGCGGCACGGCGTACGGCGTCCCGGTCGCCACCCCCTCGACGTTGCCCGGCAGGGCGTCGACCACCGCGCGGTCGCGCGCCCGGCCGTAGGGCGTGAAGTCGTTGCTCACGTGCACCTGCTCGGCGCCGACCTCCTGGGCGATCCGCGGCACCAGCGACGACGGCGTGCCGAGGCGGATGCACAACCGGCCGTCCATCGACTCGTCCAGCGCCCTGCAGCGACGCCGCCAGCCAGGCCCGCCGCGCCTGCCCTGCCGAGCCCCACAGCGCCGGGTCGAGCACGAAGAGCCCGAGCACCGGGCCGTTGTCGGCCGCGGCACGCAGCGCGGGGTGGTCGCGCAGCCGCAGGTCGCGCCGGAACCACATGACCGAGACTCACGGCTTCGACCCTACGAGACCGCCTAGCATCGAGACGTGTACGTCCCCCACTTCAACGCCCTCGACGACGCCGACGAGATCCGCGCGCTCGTCACGGCCGTGGGATCCGCGCAGCTCGTCACCGTGGGGGAGGACGGGTACCCGCTCGCCACGCTGCTCCCGGTGATCTGGGACGACGGACGGCTGGTCTTCCACTTCGCGCGGGCCAACGCCCACTGGCGCTCCATCGAGCCGGGGTCGCCCGGGCCTCGCCGTGGTGACCGGGCCCGGAGGCGTACGTCTCGCCGGCCTGGTACGCGGCGAAGGCCGAGCACGGTCGCGTGGTACCGACCTGGAACTACTCCGCGGTGCAGTTCCGCGGGCGGGTCACGGTGCACGACGACGCCGACTGGCTGCGCGAGGCGGTCACCCGGCTCACCGACCTGCACGAGAGCGCGCGCGCCGAGCCGTGGGCGGTGTCCGACGCGCCGGCGCCGTACGTCGACAAGCAGCTGCGCGCCATCGTCGGCGTGGAGCTGGCGATCGAGTCGGTGGAGGCGAAGGCCAAGCTCAGCCAGAACCGCTCGGAGCAGGACCGGGCGGGCGTGGTGGACGGGCTGCGCGACGAGGGCGGTGGCCGCGAGGGCAGTGTGGCGGACGCCATGGAACGGCTTCCCTGACCCGTCACTAGGCTCGAGTGCATGGGCGGACCGTTCGGGAGCTGCGTCGGGAGCTCGTCTCGTCGCTGTGGGAGATGACGCCGAGGGACCATCGGCAGTCCGCCCACGACTTCCGCCGGCGCCAGGTGGTCAGCGCGGTGGTGGTGGTCATCGGCGCCGTGGTGCTCGGCTACCTGCTGAACATCCAGGACGACCCCACGCAGTTCAACCTGGTCGCGCTCCTGCTGGCAGGGGTGTGGACCGTGGGCGCCTTCGCCTCGGGGCCGTTGCACCTCGGCCGGATCGGCCAGCCCGCCGAGCCCGACCTGATGGCGCCGCGGCCGGTGCTCCCCCCGATCCTGCTCGGAGTCGGGCTGTCGCTGCTCTTCGTCGTCGGCGCCTTCGTGGTCCGCGAGATCCCGTGGCTCGACGAGCAGGTGAAGGACGTGCTGCGGCACTCCCAGCAGGGCAGCTTCGCGCTGCTGCTCCTGGTCACGGTGGCCAACGGGATCGCCGAGGAGCTGTTCTTCCGCGGGGCGATGTACGCCGCCATCCCGCGTCACCAGGTGGCCTGGACGACCCTGGCCTACACGGTGGCCACGCTCGCGACCGGCAACGTCATGCTCGGCTTCGCGGCCGTCCTGCTCGGCGCCATCGTCGGCCTCCAGCGCCGGGCCACGGGCGGCATCCTCGCGCCGATCCTGACCCACCTGATCTGGTCGGTCTCGATGCTCTACCTGCTGCCCGCGATCCTGCTGTAGCTCGCCGTCTCGCATGTAACGCGCTGTTAGTCACGCCGTACACCTGTTGTAGCGCGTGTTCAGCGGCAATAACGCCGCGTTACATGTCGGCCGCGTCGCGCTCCTTCAGCGCCCGGCGGACGGACTCCTCGTAGCCGATCGGCTCCCCGGGGACGACCTGCCTGATCGAGTGGTCGGTCACCAGCACCTCGACGCCCATCGAGTCGATCAGGTTGCGTCCGGTGGTGACGTCGACGTCGGTCACCAGCGCGAGCCAGTACGACGACAGCCGCGGTGTCAGCACCGGCACCTCGATGATCGGCACCGTGCGACCCCGCTCGACCTCGGCGGCGACGCGCAGCATGTCGACGTAGCTGAGCTGGTCGGGACCGCCGATCTCGAAGACCTTGCCCAGCGCCTCGTCGAGGCCGGCGACGCCCACGAGGTAGCGGACCACGTCGTCGACGGCGATCGGCTGGGTCCGCGTGGTGGCCCACTTGGGGACCACCATGGCCGGCAGGTTGTGCACGAGCTGGCGGGTGATCTCCCACGAGATGCCGCCGTGCCCGACCACGATCGCGGCGCGCAGCACCGTGAGCGGCACGCCGTCCTCCGCGAGCAGGCCCTCGACCTCGCGCCGGGACCGCAGGTGGGCCGAGAGGTCCTCGTCGTCGTCGCCGAGACCGCCCATGTAGACGATCTGCCGCACCTCGCGGGCGGCCGCCGCTCGGCTGAACGCGCGTGCGGCCTCGGCGTCCTTGCGCTCGAAGTCCGCGTCGTCGAGCGAGTGCACCAGGTAGTAGGCGATGTCCACGCCCTCCAGCGCGGCGTACAGCGAGTCGGCGTCACCGACGTCCCCGCGCACCGCGTCGCCGCGGCCGTCGTACGTCTCGGGGTGCCGGGTCATGGCGCGTACGTCGTGTCCGCGATCCATCAGGGCAGGCACGAGGCGGCGACCGATGAAGCCCGTGGCGCCGGTGACCAGGATGCGGCTCATGTCGCAACCCTAGGGACCGCGCTTAATGTCGGTGCCATGAGGATCGCAGTGATCGGCAGTGGCATCGTCGGACGCACCCTGGCCCAGGCCTTCGCGGGCCAGGGCCACGAGGTGGCGGTGGGCACGCGGGACCCCGAGGAGACGCGCGGACGCGAGGAGTGGGCCGACGTCGACGTCGAGCTGAAGCCGTTGGAGACGGTCGCGGCCGACGCGGAGCTCGTCGTCAACGCGACGAGCGGCTCGGCGAGCCTCGAGGCGCTGGCACGGGTCGGCGCCGAGCACCTCTCCGGCACGGTGCTCCTCGACGTGTCGAACCCGCTCGACTTCAGCGGTGGCTTCCCACCCACGCTGACGGTGAAGGACACCGACTCGGTCGCGGAGCAGATCCAGCGCACCTACCCCGAGGCCCGTGTGGTCAAGGCGCTGAACACCGTGACGGCATCGGTGATGGTCGACCCGGGCTCGGTGGGCGACCCGGACACCTCCGTCTTCGTGGCCGGCGACGACGCGGGAGCGCGCGGCGAGGTGAAGCAGCTGCTGGAGAGCCTGGGCTGGCGCGACGTCATCGAGCTCGACGGCCTGCAGAACGCCCGCGGCCTGGAGATGTGGATCTCCCTCTGGGTGCGCCTGATGGGCACGCTCGGTACTCCAATTTTCAACATCAAGGTGGTCCGCCCGGCGGCTTCCTGAGACGCAACGCTCGGGAAACAGTGGCGGACTAGGGTCGCTCGACATGTCCTACCTGCTCCGGGTCGAGCTGCCCGACGTTCCGGGTTCGCTCGGGCGTCTCGCCTCGGCCATCGGTTCGGCGGGCGGCAACATCGACGCCATCGAGATCGTGGAGCGCCGGGAGGGCAAGGCCGTCGACGACGTGTTCCTGGCCGCCAACCAGGGCGTGATGCCCGACAGCATCGTCTCGGCGTGCACCCAGCTCGAGGGTGTCGAGGTGCTGTGGATCTCGCGGTACGGCGCCGGCACCAACCTCACTCGTGACCTCGAGGTGGTCGAGGCGATGACCTCCGAGCCCGAGCTCGCCCGCAACACCCTCGTCGACCTGGTGCCGGCCACCTTCGTCGTCGACTGGGCGATGCGGGTCCAGCGCGAGGGCGACGGCGGCAAGGTGCTGCACGGCTCGCCGGCGGCGCCGGTGGAGGTGCCCGAGGGGATCACCTGGCCGGTCGACTTCCAGCGCGGTCGCCGGATCGCCGTACCCGAGCACCTCGCCGACTGGCTGGTGGCCGGCTGCTCGATCGGCTCCGACGAGATGATCGTGATGGCACGCCGCGGCGGGCCGGAGATCATCGACTCCGAGATCGCCCGGCTCAGCCACCTCGCGGCGCTGGCCGAGTCGATCGGCTCCTGAGCCGGTCGGCCGGCTACTCGGTCGGCGTCAGCTTGAAGACGGGGATCTGCCGCTCGGTCTTCTTCTGGTACTCGCCGTACGTCGCCCAGGTGTCGACCGCCAGCTTCCAGAGGTCCTCGCGCTCCTCGCCCTGCACGAGCTCGACCTTGTAGGTCTTCTTCACCGCGCCGTCCTGGAGGTCGACCTCGGGGTGGGCCACGAAGTTGTAGTACCACTCCGGCTGGTCGTCGGAGCCGCCCTTGGAGGCGATCGCGACGTACACGCCGTCGCGCTCCACCCGCATCACCGGGTTCTTGCGCAGGTCGCCCGACTTGGCGCCGACCGAGGTGATCACCACGATCGGGTCGCCGGTGTCGCGCAGGGTGTTGGCCTCCTGGCCGTCGGTGGCCTCGAACTTCTCGACCTGGTCGCGCACCCACTGCGCCTTGCTGGGGACGTATTCGCCTTGAAGGGTCATACCTCCGACAATGCCCGTTCGGGCCCCGAACATTCCCCGCGACGTCATCACGATCGTGGCCTCGAGGCCAGCGATTCCGATGACGTTAGGTTGGCGCCCATGAGCGCGATCGCTGGTGTGAGCGAGATCTTCGACCCGGCCGACTGGGACGACGTCCCCGGTTTCGAGGACCTCACCGACCTCACCTACCACCGGGCCCGCCAGAAGAAAGCCGAGAGCGGGACCGTCCGGATCGCCTTCGACCGGCCCGACGTGCTCAACGCCTTCCGCCCGCACACGGTCGACGAGCTGCTCCGCGTCCTCGAGCACGCGCGTACGACGAGCGACGTCGGCTGCGTCCTGCTCACCGGCAACGGCCCCAGCGAGAAGAACGGCAAGTGGGCGTTCTGCAGCGGCGGCGACCAGCGGATCCGCGGGAAGACCGGCTACGAGTACGAGGGCGAGACGAGGAGCACTCCCGACCGGGCCAGGTTGGGGCGGCTGCACATCCTCGAGTGCCAGCGGCTGATCCGGTTCATGCCCAAGATCGTCATCGCCGTCGTACCCGGGTGGGCCGCGGGCGGAGGACACAGCCTGCACGTGGTCTGCGACCTCACCCTGGCCAGCGCGGAGCACGCCCGCTTCAAGCAGACCGATGCCGACGTCGGGAGCTTCGACGGCGGCTTCGGCTCGGCGTACCTCGCGCGCCAGGTCGGCCAGAAGATCGCCCGCGAGATCTTCTTCCTCGGCCAGGAGTACTCCGCCGAGGACGGCGTCCGGATGGGCACCGTCAACCGCGCCGTCCCGCACGCGGAGCTGGAGAAGGTGGCGCTCGAGTGGGGGCGCCTCGTCAACGGCAAGAGCCCGACGGCCCAGCGGATGCTGAAGTACTCCTTCAACCTGATCGACGACGGCCTGGTCGGCCAGCAGCTGTTCGCCGGCGAGACCACCCGGCTGGCCTACATGACCGACGAGGCGCAGGAGGGCCGCGACCAGTTCCTGGAGAAGCGCGAGCCGGACTGGTCCGCCTACCCCTGGTACTACTGAGTTGCATCACCGCAGGTCGGCAGGTGTGGGTGACTTGCCGGCTGTGGTTTGTCGCCGACGCACCTTTTGCGCGATTGCTCCCTACGCTCCGTGTGACCCTCCTGCGCGCCGAGCGGCGCAGCTCCTGACCGGCTTCCTCGCGGCGACGGTCGTCGGCACTACCCTGCTGGCTCCGCCCATCACGCTGATGCGCTGGCGACCAGCAGCGCCGTGTGCTCGGCGCTGGCTCACGAGCGCACCGCCGCGCAGCAGCAGCTGCACCGGGCCACGACCAAGCACAGGCATGCGCTCAAGGCCCGACGCGTCGCGCGGACGGCGTACGCCGCCGACGGCACGGCCCGTCAGGAACAGGAGCTGCAGGCCGCTCGCAGGCACGCCCGGAAGTCCTGGGTCGCGCGCACGAAGGCTCGACACGTGCTCCACGTGGCCCGCCGCGGGTACGCCGCGTGCCTGGCGAACCACGCGAGCCCGCCATCCTCGAACCCGCCCGTCTCGGTGCCGCCCGTCGTGCCGCCCGTCTCGATCCCGTCGCCCAGCGTGACGGTGACCGACCCGCGGATCGCTTTCTACGGCAGCAACTTCCCCATTGCGGACATCACCTGGAGCAACATCCCCCTCGGTCAGTACGAGTACTTCCTGCGCTACGACAACGGCCCTGTGCTGCAGTACCCGGTCACCTTCGTCGACGTCATCCCGCCGCAAGCCCCCCCGACCCTGACGACGACCTTCCCGCCCCGTTGACGATCTACTGGCAGAACGGTGTCAGCTACGCGGGCTACTACCTCGGGCCCGGGTGTGGCTACACCCCGGGGCAGAACGTCACCGTCGAGCTGTGGACGAGCGCGAACGGGTCGAGCCCGGCCGGTGTCGAGGTCGCCTCCGCCACGGTGCACAACCCGTGCGCCTGACCGAGACCGACGGGGTCGCGCTGCCGACTTCCCTGGTGCTACCGCCGGGGGCAGCGTGTCCATCAGCACGAGCTTCCCGCGCAGCCGACCCTGCTCGTTGACCCGGTGCGCCACGGGACGTAGGCGAACGCGAAGCTGGAGACGGAGCAGAACCCCCAGAGTCGACCAGCTCGCCGATCCTGCAAGGACGTGAAGCGAAGGGCGTGACCACCCGTGCCTGCGCACGCGTCGACCTGCCCGACCAGGGGCGCCCGTGATGACGTTCGGCGCCGCCGTGACTCGATCAGCGCCGGCAGCACGCCGATCGCGGCGACGACAAGCGCGAGGTCGACACGTTCCGGTGAGAGCGCGCGGACGTCGTCGAGGAGGACCTCGCCGTAGAGACCGGTCGGCGCCCAGCGAGCGGAGGTAGTCGTGGTTCGGCGAGCTCGCGGTACCGATGACGCGAGCGCCGCGCACCACGGCGAGCTGCACGGCTGCACTCCCGATGGTTCCGGAGGCGCCGCTGACGAGGAGCGTGCTACCGGCACCGACACCGGGAAGATCGACATCGCGGGTCACGGTCTCGAAGGTCGACGGGAGCCGGCGGCCCGGCGAAGTCGAGCGAGTCCGGGATCGGCGCGAAGTCGGCCAGCACTGCCAGCTCCGCCTGCGCCCCCTCCTCGGGAGAGAGGCCGAAGACGCGGTCACCGACGGCGGCCGCGGTCACGCCCTCGCCGAGCCGTCGACGACGCCCGCGCCTCGACCATGCCTGGGGCAGGCCGTCGTCCAACTCGCCCCGGCGCTTCTCAGACCTCGGACGCCGCCGCGCGCACCGCGATCCGGACCTGCCCTGGACCCGCGTCACGGGAGATCGACGATCCCGAGACTCCGGGCCACCGAACCTGCTGAAACGCACGGCCTTCATCTTCGACCCGTCGCGAACGTCCTGACCGATCTACACGTTCAAGCAGAAGTGAGGCGCAAGCCGGCGGAGCGCGCCCTGCTACTACTGGGCACGTGAAGGTGGTCGTGCTCACCGGTGCCGGTATCTCCGCCGAGAGCGGGCTGCCGACGTTCCGCGATGCCGACGGCCTGTGGGAGGGCCACGACCCGATGGAGGTGGCGACGCCCGAGGCGTTCGCGGCCGATCCCGACCTGGTGCAGCGCTTCTACGACGAGCGCCGGGCCGCCCTCGCCCGGGTCGAGCCGAACGCCGCCCACGTGGCCCTGGCCCGGCTCGAGGAGCACCTCGGCGACGACCTCTTCCTCGTCACGCAGAACATCGACGACCTGCACGAGCGCGGTGGGTCCACCCGCGTGCACCACCTGCACGGGCGGCTGCGCAGCGCCTGGTGCACCAGCTGCGACCGGCGGCACGAGTGGACCGGCACCCTGGCCGACCGGCCGTCGTGCCCGGCCTGCGGCCTGCCCACGCTGCGGCCCGACGTCGTCTGGTTCGGCGAGATCCCCTACGACACCGACGAGGTGCACCGGGCCCTGTTCGACTGCGACCTGTTCGCCGCCATCGGCACCTCCGGCCTCGTCTACCCCGCCGCGGCGTTCGTGCACTACGCGATCGGGGCCGGCGCCGACACCGTCGAGCTCGACCTCGCTCCTCCCGAGGTCAGCGACTTCGCCGACGTACGACGTGGGCCGGCGACGCAGACGGTTCCCGCGTGGGTGGAGCAGCTCCTCTCGGAGCGAGCCAGGAATGAGCCCAGGAATGAGCGCAGCCTGTCCTTCGTTGCGAGGGCTGTGACGACGCTGGACGATGGCGGCATGACGACCGCCCCCACGGAGGATGCGCCCGCCATGGGCGAGCACCCCGACGAGCCGCACGCCGGAGTCGGTGGGCGGCCTGCTCAACCGGCTGCGTGCCGCGGTCCTGGGGGCCAACGACGGGATCGTCTCGGTGGCGGGGATCGTGATGGGCTTCGCTGCCGCGACCTCCGACCGGTCGACGATCTTCCTCGGCGGTGCGGCGGGCCTCGTCGCCGGCTCCCTGAGCATGGCTGCGGGCGAGTACGTCTCGGTGAGCACCCAGCGCGACACCGAGCGGGCGCTGATCGCCAAGGAGACCCGCGAGCTGGCCGAGGAGCCCGAGGAGGAGCTGGCCGAGCTGGCCGAGCTGTACCGCCAGAAGGGCCTCTCCCCGGACCTCGCCCACCGGGTCGCCGCCGAGCTGACCGGTCAGGACGCGCTGCGGGCACACCTCGACATCGAGCTGGGCATCGACCCCGACGAGCTGGTCAGCCCGTGGCAGGCGGCCGTCGCCTCGATGGTCTCCTTCACCGCGGGAGCGTTGCTGCCCCTGCTGACGATCCTGCTCTTCCCGCACGGCGTGCGCGCCGCGGTCACCGTCGTGGCCGTGACGCTCGCCCTGGCCCTGACCGGCTTCCTGAGCGCGCGGATCGGCGAGGCACCGGCTCGGCCGGCCGTCGTACGGAACGTGGTGGGCGGGCTGCTGGCGATGGGCGTCACCTACGCGGTCGGCCTGCTCATCGGCGCCGGGATCAGCTGACGGCTGACGCGTCCGGTCTCGGGTGAGACCCCGCTCTCATTTCCCGGACCCGACAGTGGGTTCCGTTAGGTTCTGACCCGTGAAGATCGCTGTAGTGAGAGAGACCCGCGAGGGGGAGACCCGCGTCGCGATGGTCCCCGAGCTGGTCGCGAAGCTCACCGACCTCGGCTACGAGGTGGTGGTGGAGCCCGACGCCGGCAGCAAGGCCGAGTACGACGACGCGCTCTACGAGGAGGCCGGCGCCCAGGTCACCGACGACCTGCTGCCCGACGCCGACGTCGTGGTGTCGGTCAACGCGCTGCCCGGCTACCGCGCCCGGCTGCTGCGCGAAGGGGCCGCGACGGTCTCGTTCCTGCCGGTGAACTCCTCGCACGACCTGGTCACCGACCTGCGCGACCTCGGCCTCACCTCGTTCGCGATGGAGCTGGTGCCGCGCATCTCCCGGGCCCAGTCGATGGATGCGCTCTCCTCGCAGGCGCTGGTCTCCGGCTACCGCTGCGCGATCGTCGCGGCGGGGCTGCTGCGCCGCTTCTTCCCCCTGAACATGACCGCCGCCGGCACCGTCCAGCCCGCCAACGTCGTGGTCCTGGGCGCCGGTGTCGCCGGGCTCCAGGCGATCGCGACCTCCAAGCGGCTCGGGGCGGTCGTGCTGGCCTACGACGTGCGCGCCGCCGCAGCGGAGGAGATCCGCTCGATGGGCGCGAAGGCCATCAACCTCGACCTCGAGACGCTCGAGGGCTCCGGCGGCTACGCCCGCGAGATGACCGAGGACCGCGCGGCGCGGCAGCGCGACCTGCTGGCGCCGTACATCGCCGACGCCGACGCGCTGATCACCACGGCCGCCGTCCCGGGCCGTACGGCGCCGATGCTGGTCACCCACGAGATGGTCGAGCAGATGAAGCCCGGCTCCGTGGTCGTCGACCTCGCCGCCGAGACCGGGGGCAACGTCGAGGGCTCGGTCGCCGGCAAGGTCGTCCGCATCGGCAACGCGCAGGTGTGGGGCGGCGACAACGTGCCCGCCCAGATGCCCGGGCCGGCCTCCAAGCTCTACGCGCAGAACGTCGTGAACCTGCTGACGCTGATGACCCACGAGGGCGAGTTCGCCCCCGACTTCGACGACGAGGTCGTGGTGGGCGCGTGCGTCACCCACGGCGGCCAGATCCTGCACGAGCCCACCCGCGAGGCGATCGAGGGCTCCGCCGAGCAGGAGCCTGCCCCCCAGGAGGAGCCGGCTCCCCAGGAAGAGCCGGCCCACGGCAGGAGCCCGCTCCCCAGGAGCAGCCACCGCCCGGTCCCGATCCCGAGCTCCCCTTCGACCAGGAGGCCCCGGAATGAGCGAGGCAGTCGTCTGGCTGACGATCTTCGTGCTGAGCGTCTTCGTCGGCATCGAGGTGATCTCCAAGGTCTCCTCGACCCTGCACACCCCGCTGATGTCGGGCGCCAACGCGATCCACGGGATCATCCTGCTCGGCGCCATCCTGGTCACCGGTACGACGGACAGCACCGTTGCCCTCGTGGTCGGGCTGGTGGCGATCGTGCTCGCCGCGATCAACATGGTCGGCGGGTTCGTGGTGACCGACCGGATGCTGCAGATGTTCGTGCGCAAGAAGAAGAAGCCCGTGTCCGCCCCTGCTGACGGATCCGGAGCCGCGTCGTGACCCCCACCTGGGTGCAGCTGGTCTACCTGGCCTGCGCCGTGTGCTTCATCCTCGCGCTCAAGGGGCTCTCCGGCCCCAAGACCGCCCGCACCGGCAACCTGATCGGCGCCGCCGGGCGCCGTCGTCGCGTGTGCGGTGCCGTTCTTCTACAAGCCCAACGGCATCGACCACCTGCACCACGTCCCGCTGATCCTGGCGGCGATCGCGGTCGGCTCCCTCGGCGGTGTGATCGGCGCCCGCCGCGTGCAGATGACCCAGATGCCGCAGATGGTGGCGCTGTTCAACGGCGTCGGCGGCGGTGCCGCTGCCCTGGTCGCGCTCCTCGAGCTGCAGCACGCCACCTCGGCCACGCCCTGGTTCGACCTCGCCGCGACGGCGTTCACCGTCTTCGTCGGCTCGGTCTCCTTCGCCGGCTCGATCATCACCTTCGCCAAGCTGCAGGAGCTGATGACCTCGGCGCCGGTGGTCTTCCCGGGCCTGCCGATCGCCTTCGGTGGCTCACTGATCGCGGGTGTCGCGCTCGCCACGCAGCTGGTGCTCGACCCCACCGAGTGGGTCGGCATCGTGCTCTGCCTGGTCGGCCTGCTCTTCGGCGTGCTCCTGGTGCTGCCCGTGGGCGGTGCCGACGTACCGATCGTGATCTCGCTGCTGAACGCGTTCACCGGCCTCACCGTGGCCGCGGGCGGCTACGTGCTGTCCAACGTCGTGCTCCTGGTGGCCGGCACGCTCGTCGGCGCCTCCGGTACCTTCCTGACGCTCCTGATGGCGAAGGCCATGGGTCGCTCGGTGGCCAACATCCTCTTCGGCGCGCTCAAGGGCGGCTCGACGCTGGGAGGCGGCACCGCCTCGGACCGCCCGGTGAAGTCGGCGAACCCCGAGGACGTCGCGATCATGCTCGCCTACGCCGAGCGCGTGATCATCGTCCCCGGCTACGGCCTGGCGGTCGCGCAGGCCCAGCACAGCCTGCGCGAGCTGGTCGACGTGCTCGGCGAGCGCGGCATCGAGGTCGACTACGCGATCCACCCCGTCGCCGGCCGGATGCCCGGCCACATGAACGTGCTGCTCGCCGAGGCCCAGGTGCCCTACGAGCAGCTCAAGGAGATGGACGACATCAACGGCGACTTCAAGGACGCCGACGTCGTCCTCGTCGTCGGCGCCAACGACGTCGTCAACCCCGCCGCGAAGACCACTCCGGGTGCCCCGATCTACGGCATGCCCATCCTCAACGCCGACGAGGCCAAGCAGGTCGTCTTCATGAAGCGCTCGATGCGGCCGGGCTTCGCCGGCATCGAGAACGAGCTGCTCTTCGAGGACAACACGACACTCCTCTTCGGCGACGCCAAGGACTCGATGGGCAAGCTGCTCAACGCCGTCAAGGCCCTTTGACCGGATTCCCACCGCAAGTCTCGCGAATCGCGACATACTGGTACGAATGTCCTAGTACGCGCGATCTGTGAGGGGGGTCGGTGGCCAGCGTCATCTACGGACCCGGGCGGATCCGCGCCGTCACACAGGCGCGTCCCCGGGTCACTCGGGCCGCTCTGCGCCCGGCGCTCCTGCTCCTCGGCGTGCTGTTCAGCGCCTGGGCAGGGCTCGGGCTCGTCTCCGGCGCGAGCCTGGTGCCGATGATCTGGGCTCCGGCGGGCATCGGCGCCGCGCTCCTGCTGACGACGACCCAGCGCTGGCGGCCGCTGGTCCTCGGGCTGGTCTTCGTGGCGGTCCTGCTCGCGCACCTGGTGCACGGCTACGACCCGCTGGTGGCGCTCGGGTTCAGCCTGAGCTGCGTCGCCGCGGTGTGGACCGTGCGGACGCTCCTCGTGCGTGGGCTCGACGGCCGGGCGGCCCTGATGGACCAGGGTGACGTCTCCCGGATGATCGGCGCGATCGCCGTCGCCGGCGTCGTGGCCGCCGCCGGTTGCGCCCTCACCGATCGCGTGGCCGGCGTGGGGAACCCGATGCTGGCGGCGCTGGCCGCGTTCGGTGCCTACGCCTCCTCGATGATGGTCGTCCTGCCGCTGTGCCTGCGCACCATCGAGTTCGAGCCGATCGCCGGCAGGGCGGAACGCATCGTGCAGCCGCTCATCCTCGTCGGCACGACGGTGCTGGTCTTCTGGCCCACGTCCGCACCGCCCGTGGTGTTCGCCGTGATGCCGATGTTCGCCTGGTACGCCTACCGCGGCGGACTGCGCGAGGCCACTCTCCTGCTGACGGTGGTCACCGTCATCGGCACCGCCTTCACCGTGGCGGGGCTGGGTCCGGTCTACGGGCTCGGAGTGCGGTACGACGTGCCGCCGGAGGTGGTCGGCGGTGTGCTCCAGCTCTTCGTGCTCGACTGCGGGCTCATCCTGCTGCCCCTCGCGGTGATGACGACCCAGCAACGGATGTCGGCCGGCCGGGCCGACTCCGAGGGCGAGGCCCTGCGCCAGCTGGTCGCGGCCGCGACCGGTACGGCGATCATGGCGACCGGTCGCGACGGTCGCGTGGAGGTGTTCAACCCGGCGGCGGAGCAGATGTTCGGGTGGAGCGCCGACGAGGTCATGGGCCGGCTCCCGGACATCCTGGTCCCGGACCACGAGCTGGCCAGCCAGGCGGCGTACGTCCACGCCCAGCCGACCTTCATCGACATCTGCCGCGCCACGGTGCAGCGCGGCGGCGGCGGCCGGCTGTGGCACTTCGAGCGCAAGGACGGCGAGACGCGCACCCTGCGGATGTCGCTGGCCGCGCTCACCGACGAGCTGGGGGAGCGGCGCGGCTACCTGGCCACGGCCGAGGACGTCACCGAGAGGGAGGCCGCCAACCAGGCGCTGCTCACCTCGCTGGAGCACCAGCACCTGGCCGTGGGCCGGCTCCAGGAGCTCGAGCGGGTCAAGAGCGACTTCGTGGCCACGGTCAGCCACGAGCTGCGCACCCCGATCACGAGCATCGTCGGCTACACCGAGGTCCTCGAGGACGGCATGGTCGGGGCGCTCACGCCGGACCAGCACGACATCGTCGGACGCGTCGAGCGCAACGGCCACCGGCTGCTGCGCCTCGTCGAGGACCTGCTCACGCTCTCCCAGATCGAGGGATCGGGCATGCGCATGGAGATGGCCTCGACCGACTTCGCCGAGGTGGTGGGCGCGGCCTACCGGGAGATGGAGCCGGCCAGGGAGGAGCGCGACCTGGTGATGCAGCTCGAGCTCCCGGCCTCGCCCGTCCTGATGGACGGCGACGCGGTGCACCTGGAGCGCATGGTGGTGCACCTGCTGACCAACGCCGTGAAGTTCACCCCCGACGGTGGGGAGGTGCTGGTCTCGGTGGTCCCCCAGGACGACACCGTCGCGCTCGTGGTCAGCGACAGCGGCATCGGCATCTGCCCGGAGGAGCAGGCGCGGCTGTTCACCCGCTTCTTCCGCTCGCGCACCGCCACCGACCGCGCCATCCAGGGCGTGGGGCTGGGGCTGACGATCGTCCAGTCGATCATCGCCCTGCACGGAGGCACGATCGAGGTGTCCTCGGCTCTCGGCGAGGGCACCACCGTCACGGTCAGGCTGCCGCGGACGGCGGTCAGCACCGCCGTCGGCGACGACGCCCCGGCCGCCTGAGCAGCGTCCTGGCCGCTACTGCGACCCCTACTGGGCCAGGCCGTAGAGCCGGTCGCCGGCATCGCCCAGCCCCGGCACGATGTAGCCCTTCTCGTTCAGGCGTTCGTCGAGGGCGGCGGTCACGACGGTGACCGGGACGTCGTGCCCCTCCAGCTCCTGCTCGAGGTTGTTCGACGCCCTCCGGCGCGACCAGGAGGCACACGCAGGTGATGTCGTCCGCACCTCGGTCGGTGAGGAAGCGGATCGCCGCGGCGAGGGTGCCGCCCGTCGCCAGCATCGGGTCCAGCACGTAGCACTGGCGCCCGGAGAGGTCGGCCGGCAGCCGCTCGGCGTACGTCGAGGCCTGCAGCGTCTCCTCGTCGCGGACCATGCCCAGGAAGCCGACCTCGGCGGTCGGCATCAGGCGCATCATCCCCTCGAGCATGCCGAGGCCGGCCCGGAGGATCGGGACGACGAGCGGTCGCGGGCGGCTCAGCGTCGACCCCTCGGTGGCGGCGACCGGGGTGGCGATGGTGACCTGCTCGACCCGGACGTCGCGGGTGGCCTCGTAGGCCAGCAGCGTCACCAGCTCCTCGGTCAGCCGCCGGAACTCCGGCGAGGCGGTGCGCTCGTCGCGCAGCGTGGTCAGCTTGTGGGCGACGAGCGGGTGATCGACGACGAGCATGCGCATGGCCCTTACGTTAATGGCGTGGGAACCGTGTGGTTCCCGGCGCCGAGTTCTGTCACCATCGGCGGAGTGAGCCTCGAGGAGCCGGGGCCCGGCGGTACGGGGAGGTGTGCGATGTCCGAGATCACCGATGCCGAGGTCGGCGAGGTCGATCTCGCCCTCGTCGCCTACCGCGACGAGGGCGACTGGAACCTCGCCGAGCTCCCCGACCGCTCGCTGGACTCGGTCGACGACATCGCCCGCGAGCTGCGCCGCTACCCCGGCGAGACCGGCGCCCTGGCGCTGATCTCCGTGGCCGAGGACTTCGTGCTGTTCGTGCGGGCGCAGGGATCGGCGACGCGCGTGCTGCTCTCCGACGTGACGGCCGCCACCGACTGGACGCTCGCCCGCTCGGCGATCGACCACATCGGCGTCCACGTCGACGACGAGGACGACCAGGCGCCTGCCGGCGACCTCGGCATCGTCGCGGACATGGGGATGTCGGCCCAGGAGATGGGCGCGTTGCTGGACGACTACGACCTCTACCCCGAGGAGATCCTCAGCGACGTCGCCGACAGCGTCGGCTTCGGCACGAAGTTCGACGAGCTCGCCGGCATCGAGGAGTGAGCGACTGGTCCCAGCCGATGCGCGAGGCGCTCGTGCTGGCTCGTGCCGCACTCGACTGGGGCGACGTACCCATCGGGGCGCTGGTGCTGTCTCCCGACGGTGAGGTGATCGGCCGGGGCAGCAACGTCCGTGAGCGCGACGGCGACCCGACCGGCCACGCCGAGGTCGTCGCCCTGCGCGAGGCCGCTGCCACGACGGGTGAGTGGCGCCTCGGCGGGCTGCACCCTCGTGGTGACGCTCGAGCCCTGCACGATGTGCGCCGGCGCGAGCGTGCTGGCGCGGGTCGACCGGCTGGTCTTCGGGGCGTACGACGAGAAGGCCGGCGCGGTCGGCTCGCTGTGGGACGTCGTCCGCGACCGCCGGCTCAACCACCGCCCCGAGGTGCTGGGCGGCGTGCTCGCCGAGGAGTCCACCGCGCTGCTCGAGGAGTTCTTCTCCTCGCACCGCTGACTAGATGTAGATGTTGTCGTGCTCCTCCAGGAACGCCACCAGCTCCTCGTGCGTGGGCTTCCAGCGGCCCGCGGCCATCTCGACCAGTCCCTCGAAGTAGGCCTCCCGCGGTGCTCCCGGCGCGAACAGGATGAGCAGGGAGGCCGGCTCGCCGGACTCGTTGCGGAAGCCGTGCACACCGCCCTCGGGGACGTAGGCGAAGTCGCCCGGTCCCGACGGACGCCACTCCTGCCCGGTGAAGAGCTCGATGGACCCGGACAGCACGAAGAACGACTCGCTGATCGTGCGGTGGAAGTGCGGCTGCGCCCCGGCGGTCCCGACGCCCATGTCCCAGCGGTAGAGGCCGAACCGGCCGGCCGTCGTCGCGCCGGTGGCGATGAAGTGGGCCGCACCGTCCGCGAGCGGGAGGTCGGGAGCCGTGTCGACCGGCCGGAACTGCGCCAGGTCGACCTCACCGGCGCCCAGGTATGTCGGTGGTGGGTACGACATGGTCGGGAGGTTACTCGGGATCCTTCTTCCGTTGCGCTGCGCGGACTCCGGCGTAGACGAGGCCGGCGAGCGCGATCGCCAGGACGGTCCACACGACGATCAGGAACCGGTCGTGCGGCTCGGCCTCCACCAGCGGCGCGACGCCGGCCACGATCACCGAGACCGAGACCAGGAAGGCGAAGAAGAAGCCGCGGGTGTCGAGCAGGAGCTGCGACTTCTGGTGCTCGAGCTGTTGCTCCTCGATCGAGGCGATCCGGTCGAGCAGCTCCAGGATCGTGCTCGACTCCTCGAGCTCCTCGGTCAGGTTCTCGGCACTGATGTCGTCCTGGGTGGTCTCGGGCGCCGAGGACGGCGGTTGCTCGGTCGCCGCGGGGTCGGTGACGTCGGGCTCGTCGAGCTCCGGGAGTGCTGCACGTGCGCGGCGCGCCTGCTCCGCCAGTCGTTGCTGGGTGCGCTGGTAGGAGCGGCGCATCTCCGGGTCGAGGCCCCTCGGCCCACCGCGACCCACCCGGCCGTCGGCGTCGTGCAGCCGGTCCCTGACCTCGTGGAGCAGCGTGTCGAAGGCCGCGTCGAACTGCGCCTGCTCGGCCGCGGTGAGGACGCCGTTGCCCGGGCGTCGTACCTGACCCAGCCTGCGCAGGTCGAGATGGCGCAGCGAGTCCGGCGTGAACTCCTCGGGCAGGTCCTCTCGCGTCAGCTGGCGGTGACTGGGGCGTCCTGGTGGAGTCACCCCGCCATCCTGACAGGCGCGGAGGTCACCTCACTGCTCGCTCGAGGCCTCCTCGACCGTCAGCTCGGCCGTGGGCGCGACCTCCAGGCGCTCGTCGGGGATCGGTGTCCCGCTCCGCACGGAGAGGCCGAAGGTCCCGTCGGCGAGGCGCTTCTCCGCCCGCTCGATGTCCTCGAGCCGGGTCCGCAGGCTCGACTCGACCGCGTTGTCCACGCCCTCGGACTCGAGGGCGTCGGCGGTGTCGCTGGAGTCGCCGACTTCCTGCTCGGCCTCGCGGTCCTGGTCCCCGGCGCCGGTGATCTCCCGGAGCATGGCCTCCACCTCGGCTCGCTCGCCCTCCAACAACGTGCGTGCGTGCTCTGCGTCCATGCTTGCTCCTGCTTTGATGTGAATGCTCTCGCGGTGGATTCCGACCCTCTTCCTACGCCCTGTGGGGTGGGGATGTCGATTCGGCCTAGGCTCGACGGACCAGCCGGTCGAGGAGGTGGGAGCCATGCGCGTCGCCCTGCAGGTCACCTGCGTCAACGACGCGCTGTTCCCCGACGTCGGCAGGGCGACGGTGACCCTGCTGCGGCGGCTGGGGGTCGACGTCGACTTCCCGGCCGGGTCAGACCTGCTGCGGTCAGCCGATGGTCAACACCGGGTACCTCGACGAGGCGATCCCCGCCGTACGCCGCTTCACCGAGGCGTTCGCCGGCTACGACGCGATCGTGACGCCGTCGGGCTCGTGCGCGGGCTCGGTGCGGCACCAGCACGCCACGGTGGCTCGGCGGTCGGGCGACTCCGCGCTCGAGGAGGCGGTCGCGGTGCTCTCGCCGCGGACCTACGAGCTCACCGAGTTCCTCGTCGACGTGCTCGAGGTCGAGGACGTGGGGGCGCACTTCCCGCACGTCGTCACCTACCACCCGACCTGTCACTCGCTGCGCCTGCTCGGCGTGGCCGACCGGCCGCGGCGGCTCCTCGAGAAGGTCGGTGGCCTCACCCTGGTCGACCTGCCCGCGGAGGAGGAGTGCTGCGGCTTCGGCGGGACCTTCGCGGTCAAGAACGCCGACACGTCGGTGGCGATGGGCTCGGACAAGGCGCGGCACGTGCGCGAGACCGGGGCCGAGGTGCTCGTGGCCGGAGACAGCTCCTGCCTGATGCACATCGGCGGCCTGCTCGGCCGGGCGCGCTCCGGCGTACGCACGATGCACCTCGCGGAAGTGCTCGCCCAGCAAGAGGGACAGCAGGAGGGGAGTCGATGACCGCCACGTTCGTGGGGATGCCGCCGTTCCCCGAGGCCGCCCGGGAGGCGCTCGGCGACAGCCAGCTGCGCCACAACCTGGCGCACGCGACGCACACCATCCGCGAGAAGCGGGCGAGCGTGGTCGCCGAGGTCGACGACTGGGAGGAGCTGCGCACGCGCGGCGCCGCGATCAAGGACGCGACCCTCGCGCGCCTCGACGAGCACCTGCTCCGGCTCGAGGAGTCGCTGACCGCGAACGGTGCGGTCGTCCACTGGGCACGCGACGCTGCCGAGGCCAACGCGGTGGTGGCCGAGGTGGCGAAGGCGCACGGCGCCGACGAGGTGCTGAAGGTCAAGTCGATGGCCACCCAGGAGATCGGGCTCAACGAGGCGCTCGCCGAGGCAGGGCATCCAGGCCTGGGAGACCGACCTGGCCGAGCTGATCGTGCAGCTCGGCGACGACCTGCCCAGCCACATCCTGGTGCCGGCGATCCACCGCAACCGGGCGGAGATCCGGGCGATCTTCGAGCAGCACATGGCCGCCGCCGGGCCGTCCCGCACCCGACGACCTGACCGACGACCCGGCCGCGCTGGCCTCGGCGGCGAGGCTGCACCTGCGCGAGAAGTTCCTGCGCGCGAAGGTGGGCGTCTCCGGAGCGAACTTCGCGGTCGCGGAGACCGGCACGCTCGTGGTGGTCGAGTCCGAGGGCAACGGCCGGATGTGCCTGACGCTGCCCGAGGTGCTGGTCTCGGTGGTGGGCATCGAGAAGCTGGTGCCGACCTTCGCCGACCTCGACGTGTTCCTCCAGCTGCTGCCGCGCTCCTCGACGGGGGAGCGGATGAACCCCTACACCTCGATGTGGTCGGGAGTCACTCCCGGTGACGGGCCCCAGGAGGTGCACGTCGTCCTGGTCGACAACGGCCGCACCCGCGTGCTGGCCGACGAGGTGGGCCGTCAGGCGCTGCGCTGCATCCGTTGCTCGGCCTGCCTGAACGTCTGCCCGGTCTACGAGCGCGTCGGCGGGCACGCGTACGGCTCCGTCTACCCCGGCCCCATCGGCGCGATCCTGAACCCGCTGCTCCGCGGGGTCGGCACCGATCCCCAGATCGACTCGCTGCCCTACGCCTCGTCGCTCTGCGGCGCCTGCTACGAGGTCTGCCCGGTGAAGATCGACATCCCCTCGGTGCTGGTCGACCTGCGCGCGCAGGTGGTCGACGCCCATCGCGGCGGGCGGCCCTCGGTGACCGACGTCGCGATGAAGGGTGCCGCGGCCACCTTCGCCTCCCCGCGTCGGCTCGGTCTCGCCGAGCGCCTCACTCGCATCGGTACGGCGGCCGCCCGCCGCCTCCCCCTCGCGTCCGCCTGGACCGGCGCCCGCGACCTCCCCGCCGCACCCCGGGAGTCCTTCCGGGCGTGGTGGAAGCGGACCCAGGAATCGGCACAGCAATGAGTGCGCGCGACGACATCCTGGCCCGGGTGCGGGCGGCGACTGCTGGAATCGATCCGGCCCTTCGAGACGCTCCGCTCGTTCCTCGCTCCGCTCCTCAGGAACCGGAAGACGCCTCACTGCTCGATCTCTTCGTCGAACGGGTCGAGGACTACCAGGCGGTCGTCGAGCGCTGCACCCCGACGAGCTGGCCGGCCGGGTCGCCGCCGCGGTCGAGGGGTGCTCGGTCGTCGTACCCGACGGCCTCGACCTCGACCTCCCCGGCGCCGTCGTCGACGACGGCCTCTCCGCGGCCGAGCTCGACGGCATCGACGCGGTCGTCACCCGCTCCGTGCTCGGCATCGCCGAGACCGGCACGATCGTGCTCGACCACGGACCGGGCCAGGGCCGCCGCGCCATCACCCTCGTCCCCGACCGCCACGTCTGCATCGTCGCGGGCGACCAGGTCGTCGCCGACGTGCCCGACGCGGTCTCCCGGCTCGACCCGGCTCGTCCGCTCACCTGGATCAGCGGGCCGTCGGCGACCAGCGACATCGAGCTCTCCCGGGTCGAGGGCGTCCACGGCCCGCGGCAGCTGCACGTCATCGTGGTGGGCTGACGGCGATTGGGGGCGGGCCCGCCTGCTCCGGTAACCTTCCCCGCGGTGGCGTGTCCGAGCGGCCTAAGGAGAACGCCTCGAAAGCGTTTGTCGGCGTAAGTCGACCGAGGGTTCAAATCCCTCCGCCACCGCCAGCTTCGGAGTCCTTCACCTTGTTTTGTTGGAACGTGTGATCAAGACCGGTTTTGGTCACACGTTCCAACAAGACGAGTGGAGGGTCTGTCTCAGCCCCAGACGTCGTCGGCGAGCCGGGCGTGCAGGTGCTCGTCGTGCACCTGGCCGTCGCCGTAGCGGTAGGACTGGCGCAGGGTGCCCTCGAGGCGGAAGCCGGCGCGCTCGGCCACCACGCACGACGCCGGGTTGTCGACCGCGTGGAACAGCTCGAGCCGGCGCAGGCCCTTCTCCACGAAGACCCGGGCAGCCGCGGTGGCGAGGGCTGCGGTGGCCACGCCGCGGCCGCGCTCGGTGGGCAGCACGCGGTAGCCGAGCTCGGCGGTGCCCTGGTCGGTGTCGACGTGGAAGACCGAGATGGTGCCCAGGAACCGGTCGTCGGCGGCGTCGGCCACGGCCCAGGTGGCGAAGTCGTCGCCACCGGTGTTCTGCTCGAGGCGCCACATCGCGAGGTCGGTGAACGACTGGTCTTCCAGGGGCGGGGGGTTCCACAGCCTGGTGTCGGGATCGGCGAACAGGTCGGTGAGTCCGGGGTCGTCGAGCTCCCGGAAGGCACGCAGGTGGACGGACGCCGAAGCCATGAGCACGATTCTGCGGTAGGGATGTCGAGCCTGAGGGATGTCGAAGACGTGTCGACGGCTCCGACGTATCCGTGACGGCCGCGACGGGCGGCCCGGCGCAGATGGAGGTCTGCCGTGAAGTACGTGATCCTGATCCACGCCAACCCGGAGCCGTGGGGGCACCCCACGTCGCGCTTCACCGCCGAGGGCAAGCAGCTCCCTGCCGAGGAGCACGACCGGGCCGACCGCGAGTTCGACGCGCTGCTCGAGGAGATCTCGGCGTCGGGCGAGTTCGTCACCGCCGAGGCGCTGGGAGACCCGGCGTCCTCGACGCTGTACGGCTGGGGCCCGGAGGGGTACGTCGCCAGCGACGGCCCCTACGCCGAGGTGAAGGAGCAGCTCGCCGGCTTCTTCCTGATCGACACCGAGACGCGCGAGCGGGCGGAGGAGATCGCCGCCCAGTTCGCCCAGCCGGGCGGGGTGATCGAGCTGCGGCCGGCGATGTGGGCGGGCGGGTCCGACGAGTGACCGACGCGACCGTCGAGGAGGTGTGGCGCGACGAGGCGCCGCACGTCCTCGGCGCGCTGGTCCGCAGGTACGGCGACCTGGACGCGGCCGAGGACGCCGCGCAGGAGGCACTGCTCGCCGCGTCCCAGCAGTGGCCGGTCGACGGGGTGCCCGACCACCCGCGCGGCTGGCTGGTCACCGTCGCCTCCCGCCGGCACACCGATCGGTGGCGCGCCGAGCGCTGCCCGCGCCGACCGGGAGGAGCGGGTGTTCCGCGAGTCGGTCGACGACGAGGTCCCGGACCGTGACGACTCGCTCGGCCTGCTGCTGCTCTGCTGCCACCCGGCGCTGACCCGACCCTCGCAGGTGGCGCTCACGCTCCGAGCGGTGGCGGGGCTGAGCACCGCCCAGATCGCGCGGGCGTTCCTGGTGCCCGAGCCGACGGTGGCGCAGCGGATCAGCCGGGCGAAGGCGCGGCTGCGCGAGTCCGGCGCGCGGTTCCGGCTCCCGGCGTCGGAGGAGATGCCCGACCGCGTGGCGGCGGTGACGCAGGTCCTCTACCTCGTCTTCACCGAGGGCCACACCACCACCAGCGGCCCGGGGCTGACCGACGTCTCGCTCACCGACGAAGCCATCCGGCTCACCCGGCAGCTGCATGCACAGCTCCCGGGCGCCGACGAGGTCACCGGCCTCCTGGCCCTGATGCTGCTCACCGACGCGCGACGGGCTGCCCGCACCCGGGCGGACGGGTCGCTGGTGCCGCTCGCCGAGCAGGACCGCACGCTCTGGGACCGCGGCGCGATCGCCGAGGGCGTGCACCTGGTCGAGGACGTGCTGCCCCGTGGCCCGGTCGGCCCGTACCAGCTGCAGGCAGCGATCGCCGCCGTCCACGACGAGGCAGCCCGTGCCGAGGACACCGACTGGGCGCAGGTCGAGGCGCTCTACCGGATGCTCGCCGACCTCGTGCCCGGCCCCTTCGTCACCCTCAACCACGCCGTGGCGGTCGCGCACACCGACGGTCCGGAGGCAGCCCTCGCGATGCTGGAGCCGCTGTCCGACGAGCCCGCCCTGCGGCGGCACCACCGGCTGCACGCCGTACGCGCCCACCTGCTGGAGATGGCCGGTCGCCCGGACGACGCCCGCGCGGAGTACCTCGCCGCGGCAGCCCTGGCCACCAGCATCCCCGAGCAGCGCTACCTCCACGAGAAGCCAGGACGGCTCGACCCCCGCCGGTTGAGCCTGTCGAAACCTCGCGACGACACGTGGTTCGACAAGCTCAACCAGCGGTGACCTCGCGCCCACCTCTCCGGCACGATGGCCACGTGAGGCGAGCCGTGCAGCGTGAGGTCCCGGGGCCGGGTCAGGAGTCGGTGTGGGACTACCCGCGCCCGCCGAGGCTGGTCGCCTCCGACCGGCTCGTCGAGGTACGGCGCGGCGAGGAGATCGTGGCGACGCACGCGCGGCGCCTTCCGGGTGCTGGAGACCAGCCACCCGCCGACCTGGTACCTGCCTCCCGACGACGTCGCCGAGGGCGTCCTGACCTCCTCGTCGGCGAGGTCGACGTGGTGCGAGTGGAAGGGCCCGGCGACGTACTGGGACGTGCTCGACCTCGACGCGGCGGCGTGGTCCTACGAGGACCCGACCCCGGGCTTCGTCGACCTGCGCCGGCTACCTCGCCTTCTCGCCCTCCCGGCTGGCCTGCTCGGTCGACGGGGAACGGGTGCGCCCGCAGGAGGGCGGCTTCTACGCCGGCTGGATCACCGACGACGTCGTCGGCCCGTTCAAGGGCCCTCCCGGGACCCTGGGTTGGTAGGACGGCTGCCGGCCCGACGCGCCGTGTCGCGGACAGGCGCTCCACTTCTCGATTAATACGATAAAGTCACTACACTTACGTGACAGAGAGAGGAGGCTGAGTCAGATGTCCACACACCACGAGGCACCCGCCGTCGACGTGCACCAGCACCTGTGGCCCGACGAGCTCACGGACCGGCTGCGCGCTCGTTCGCGCCCGCCGTACCTGCGGGGCTGGACGCTGCACACCGAGGGCGAACCGACCTACGACGTGGATCCGGCAGGACACGACGTCGAGGCGCGTATCGCCGCGGACCGCGAGGCGGGGGTGGGCTCGGCCTGTGTCAGCCTCTCCGCTCCGCTCGGCATCGAAGGGTTGCCGCGTCCGGAGGCCCGGCTGCTCATCGACGCCTGGCACCGCGGCGTGCGCGAGCTCCCGGACCACTTCCGGGCCTGGGCCTCGGTGCCCTCCGACGACGTCGACGTCTCCTCCCTCCGGGCGATCCTGCGCGAGGACCGCTTCGTCGGCGTCCAGCTGCCCGCCACCGACCTGCTCACCCCCTTCGCCTGGGAGCGCGCCGCGCGCGTGCTGCTGGCCGCGGAGCTCGCGGGCAAGCCGGTCTTCGTGCATCCCGGCCCCGAGCCGAGGCGCGTGCTCGCCGGCCAGCTGCCGGAGTGGTGGGCGCCGGTCGTGGGGTACGCCGCCCAGATGCAGGCGGCCTGGTGGGGCTGGCACTCGTTCTCGGGCCGCACCCTGTTCCCGCGCCTGAAGCTGCTCTTCGGTGCCGGCGCCGGCCTGGCGCCCCTGCACCTCGAGCGTCACGCGATGCGCGGTGGCGGGCGCGTCGTCGTCGACCCGAACGCCTTCGTCGACACCTCCTGCACCGGCGCCCGGTCCCTGGAGGCGCTGGTGCGGGTGCTCGGGATCGACGCCCTGGCTCTCGGCAGCGACCGGCCGTACGGCGAGCCGCTCGCCGAGTTCCTGGGTGACGCGGCCACGCACGCGGTCCGGGTCACCAACCCGACCCGGCTCCTGGAGCCGGTGGAGATCGAGGGAGGTGAGCAGGCATGGGCAGTGGCGAGCTGACGAAGAACCCCGACGTGCTGAGCCTCGGGCTGGGGGGCAGCGACCTTCCCGACCGCGACCTGACCGGGGCCGAGCTCGAGGAGCTGGTCACGCGCATCGCCCAGCAACCGGGGGGCTGGGCGCACCACGTGGCCTTCGACGGCGAGGAGCGGGTCTACGCCTCGCTCTACCGGGACGCGCACGTGGACGTGTGGCTGCTGTGCTGGACGCCGGAGAACGACACCGGCTGGCACGACCACGACGTGTCCTCCGGAGCCGTCGCGGTGGTGGCCGGCGAGCTGGTCGAGAACAACCTCACCCTGATGCACGGCGCCCGCGAGACGCGGGTCCGCGCGGGGGAGGTCTACTCGTTCGGCCCCGACCACATCCACCGGCTGAACGGCGCCGTGCACGGGTCGATCAGCGTGCACGCCTACAGTCCTCCGCTCTGGCGGATGGGCCAGTACGCCGTCGACGAGTCCGGTGTCCTGAGCAGGGTGTCGCTCTCTTACGCAGACGAGCTTCGCCCGATCGAGTGAGGTGAGTTGGTCTCGACCGCGCTCGACCATCGGTGGTCGAGCGAAGTCGAGACCACGGTGACCCGGCGGCAGTCGGCGACACCGCTACCGTGCCGAGGGTGGACGACGAGCCGTTCGGTACGTGCGAGGTGGGGCCGGTCCGCCGGCTGACGATCGGCTCCGAGCCGGGCGTGGTCCTCGAGGTGCTCGACCTCGGCGCGACCGTCCACCGGCTCGACGTCACCGACCGGCAGGGCAGGCGCCGCAACGTCGTGGTGAACCACCCGGACGCGCAGGCCTACCTCGACGGCAACGACTACCGCGGCGCCACGATCGGCCGCGTCGCCAACCGGATCGGCGCCGGTGGGTTCGAGGTCGACGGGCGCCTCGTGGAGCCGACCCCCAACGAGGGCAGCACCACCCTGCACGGCGGGCCGGACGGCTTCGACCGGCGGATCTGGGAGGTCGTCGAGCACAGCCCTGACCTCCTGCGGCTGCGGCTGGTCAGCCCGGACGGCGACCAGGGTTTCCCGGGCGAGGTGACCTCCACGGTCACCTACTCGACCTCGGCGGGCTCCGTCGGCGTGGAGATGGACTCCACGACCACCGCCCCGACGGTGGTGAACCTGACCAACCACGTCTACTGGAACCTCGACGGCGCCGCGACGATCGACGAGCACGTCCTCGGCGTGCAGGCCGACGAGTACCTCCTCGTCGACGACGCCGGCATCTCCACCGGCGAGATCGTCCCGGTCGACGCGACGCCGTACGACCTGCGACGGCCGACCCGGGTCGGGGACAGGAGCGATCGACCACTGCTTCGTGCAGCGCGGCCCGGCCGTCCTGCGCAGCGACGCGCTTGGAGCTCGAGCTGAGCACCCTGAGCCCGGGCCTGCAGGTCTACACGGGCGAGGTCCTCGAGGGTGGCGCCGCGGTCGGGCCTCGCGCTCGAGCCGCAGCTGTTCCCCGACGCCCCGCACCACCGGGAGTTCCCGAGCGCGGTGCTGCTGCCGGGGGAGACCGCGAGCACGTCGATCCGGTGGACGTTCAGCTGAGCTCGTCGAGCGACCGTCGCGCCAGGGAGCGCAGCACCCCCTCGGCGTCCCAGCTGCCGCCGTCGCGGGTGTCGGTCCAGGACTCGACCTGCTCGAGCGCCCAGCGCGCCCAGCGCAGGACGGCGAGCTCCTGCTCGAGCTCGAGGGAGAGCGTGAGCGCGCTGATGTGGCGGCGCTCGGGGAAGACGGGCTCGGCCGAGGCGTAGGTGCCGAGAGCACGGACGCGGTCCTCGGCCTCCGTGGCGGCCAGCCGCAGCGTCGAGCGCAGCGACGCCAGGTCGCCGCCGTCGGCGAAGAAGACCTTGACCATCCCCTCGAACTCGGTGGTGCGCGGCGCGGGGGGCTCGGCCAGCCAGGCACGGAGGGCGGCGCGGCCCTCGTCGGTGATGGCGTACTCGCGACTGCGCCGCTTGCCGGTGAACCGCTCGGTGGCGACCGTCCAGCCCTTGGCGGCGAGGTTCTTCGGCTCGTCGTACAGCTTGCGCTCGGCCCGCGGCCAGAACCAGTTCAGGCTGCGCTGCACCTGCTTCGCCAGCTCGTAGGTCGTCCACGAACGGACCGAGAGCAGGCCCAGCACGGCGTAGGAGGTGGTGGTCGGGGATGGAGGCATGTCGCATCTTGACATACTGCGCAGGGCAGTATCAAATACTGCCCATGACAGCATTTGATGCGCCGGGACGCCTGCTGGTCGTGGTGGCCCATCCCGACGACGAGACCTTCGGGTGCGGCTCCCTCCTGCTCCACGCCGCCGCTGCCGGGATGACGACGGCCGTCTGCTGCGCGACCCGTGGCGAGGCCGGGGAGTGGCCCGACGACCTGGTGCTGCCGGCAGGCGGGATCGCCGAGCAGCGTGAGACCGAGCTGTACGACGCCGCGCGGGCACTCGGGGTCGGGCGGGTCGACGTGCTGGGGCTGCACGACTCGGGCATGACCGGGCCCGCCGGGCACACGACCCTGGTCGGCGCTCCCGAGGCGGTCGTCGCGGCACGGGTCCGCGAGGTCGTGGACCTCGTCGAGCCGGACGTCGTGGTCACCCTCGACGGCAGTGACGGGCACCGCGACCACGCCCGGATCCGCGACGTGACGGTCGCGGTGGCGCACGAGGCCGGTGTCCCGGTCTACCTCTACTGCCTCGCCCGTCGGCTGATGCGGAGGTGGGCCGAGGTGATGACCGAGCGTGACCCCGGATCGGACTACCTGGCCCTCGGTGAGCTCGGGACCCCGGAGGAGGACATCGACGTCGTGATCGACACCGGCGCCCACCTGGCGCAGCGCGAGGTGGCGATCCGGCTGCACCGCTCCCAGACCTCGCCCTTCGAGGGCCTGCCGGCCGACCTGCGTCGCGAGTGGCTCTCGGTCGAGCACCTCGCCGGGCCGCTGGCCCGGGACTGAGGGACGACATGGACTTCCGCGTGCTGGGCCAGGTGGCCGTCGGGGAGACCGTGCTTCCGCGTCGACGTGAGCGGGACCTGCTCGCCCTGCTGCTGGCCGTCCGGGGAGCGGTTCCCGTCGAGCGCATCCTGGAGGAGCTCTGGGCGACGGACAGCAACCGCGCCTCCGTGCAGGTGGCCGTCTCCCGGCTGCGCAGCCTCCTCGACCCCGGGCACGACGGGCCGCGCGGCCTGGAGATGACGGCGGCGGGCTACCGGCTCGTGGCGGACGACGTCGACGCCTGGCGCTTCGAGGAGGCGGCCGAGCGCGCTCTCGCGCTGACCTCGCCGACCGACCGGCTGGTGCTGGCCACGCGTGCCGCCGAGCTCTGGAGTGGCGAGCCGTACCCGGGTGTCGCCGCTCCTTCGGTCAGGGCGGAGGCCACCCGGCTCGAGGAGCTCCACCTCGCCCTCCAGGAGGCCCGCGCGGAGGCGCTCGTCGGCCTGGGGCACGGCGCAGCCGGCGTACGCGTGCTCACGCCGTTGGCCTCGGCGCACCCCTATCGCGAGCAGCTGTGGGCGCTGCTCGCCCGGGCGCAGTTCGCCTGCTCGCGCCAGGCCGACGCCCTGGTCACCGTGGCGACGCTGCGCAGGCGGCTGGCCGAGGACCTCGGCGTCGACCCGTCGCCGATGGTGCGGCTGCTCGAGCAGCGCATCCTCAACCAGGACGCCGGGCTGGCCGGGACACCGGTACCCGCGCCTCGTGGCCCCCGCACGGAGGTGCACGTCGGTCGGCACGCGCGCCGGGTGCGCCTGCGGCACTGCCGTGTGAGCAGCGCCTCGCCCACGCCGGCAGGCTGACGGGCACAATGCAACGGTGACCCAGAAGTCAGCGTGGTTCGAGTCCCCGGCCGAGGCCGACAAGCAGCTCGCCGCCGCGGGCTACCTCGCCGACTCGGCCACCGCGACCACCGCCTACCTCGCCGGGCGTGCTCGAGAAGCCCCTGCTCGTCGAAGGACCCGCCGGGGTCGGCAAGACCGAGCTGGCCAAGGCGGTGGCGCGCGCGACCGGCGCCGAGCTGGTCCGGCTGCAGTGCTACGAGGGCCTCGACGAGGCCCGTGCGCTGTACGAGTGGAACTACAAGAAGCAGCTGCTGCGCATCCAGGCCGCCGGTGACCAGGAGTGGGACGCGACCCACGACGACATCTTCACCGAGGAGTTCCTGCTCACCCGCCCGCTGCTGACGGCGATCCGGCGCGAGGAGCCGACGGTGCTGCTCGTCGACGAGGTCGACAAGACCGACGTCGAGGTCGAGGGCCTGCTGCTGGAGATCCTCGGCGACTACCAGGTCACCATCCCCGAGCTCGGCACCATCGTCGCCACGCACCGGCCGTTCGTGGTGCTGACGTCGAACGCGACCCGCGAGCTGTCCGAGGCGATCAAGCGCCGCTGCCTGTTCCTGCACATCGACTACCCCGACGCCGAGCGGGAGCGCGACATCGTCGTCTCGCAGGTGCCCGAGATCGAGGCCGAGCTCGCGGGCCAGGTCGTCGAGACGGTCGGACGGCTGCGTGGCCTCGAGCTGCGCAAGTCGCCCTCGATCGCCGAGACGATCGACTGGGCCCGCACGCTCGTCGCCCTCGGCACCGGGACCCTCGACCCCGCCACCATCGACCAGACGCTCGGGGTGGTGCTCAAGCACGCCAGCGACCACGAGCGCGCCGTCAACGAGCTGCGCCTGCGCGCCCGATGACCCCCGCCGATGACCCCCCGCCGATGACACTGCTCGACCGGCACATCGCCTTCGTCGAGGCGCTGCGCGAGGCCGGGCTCCCGGTCTCCCTCGCCGAGGGACTCGACGCCGTCGAGGCGATCGGCGCCCTCGGGCTGGGCGAGCGCGAGACCCTCCGAGCGGCGTACGCCGCCACGCTGGTCAAGCGCCAGAACCACCGCCCCGGCTTCGACCAGGTCTTCGACCTCTACTGGCCCGCGCTGGTCGGTGACGGCGCATCCCGAGAATCGGATAGTCCAGAACGCTTTGCACGAGGACACGCCGGAGGAGAGTGGCTTCGACCGATCTGGACTACCCGAATCCGGCGACGGCCCCCAGGCCCTCGCCGACTTCCGGGAGGCGCTGGCGACCGCGCTGGCGATGGGGGACCCGGACGCGCTGGCGATGCTGGCGCGGGAGGCGGTGGCACGGTTCGGGTTGATCCGGGGGCGCGGGCCGGGGGAGCAGCGCTGGTCGTCGTACAACGTGATGAACCGGGTCTCGCCCGACGAGCTGGTCGGCAAGGCGCTGGCCGGACTGGCGGTGCACGCCGATGACGAGGACCCCGCGACGCGCAGGCTGGTCGAGGCCCAGGTGCGCGCGTTCGAGGCGCTCGTCGAGGGGGAGGTACGCCGCCGCGCGGCCGAGGTGCGCGGTCCCGACCACGTCGCCCGGCACACGGTCCGGCCGACGATCGAGCAGGTCGACTTCACCTCCGCGCGCAAGGCGGACCTGGACCTGATGCGCCGCGAGATCCAGCCGCTCGCGCGCCGGCTCGCCACCCGGGTCAGCCGCGAGCAGCACGCGCGGCGCGGTCGGCCGCTGGACTTCCGCCGCACCGTCCGGGCCTCGATGTCCAGCGGCGGCGTGCCCCTGGAGACGCATCACCGGCCGCGACGTCCCGGGCGCACGGACCTGGTGGTCCTGTGCGACGTCAGCGGCTCGGTGGCCAACTTCGCCGGGTTCACGCTGATGCTCGTCTACGCCCTGCGCGAGCAGTTCAACCGGGTGCGCGCCTTCACCTTCGTCGACGAGATCCACGAGGTGACCGATCGCTTCACGCCGGGGGCCGACCCCGCCCGGACGATGTCGGACCTGGCGGCGAGCGCTCGCTACGCCAGCATGTGGGGCCGGACGAACTACGGCCGCGCCTTCACCCGCTTCTCCGAGGAGTACGGCGACGCGCTGACCCCGAAGACGAACCTGCTCGTGCTCGGCGACGCGCGCTCCAACCACACCGACCTGGCGCTCCCGGTGGTGCGGGAGATGGTCCACGCCGCACGGCACAGCTGGTGGCTCAACCCCGAGCACCACCGCAACTGGAACACCGGCGACTCGGCGGCCCGCGAGTACGGACGGCTGGTGCCGATGATCGAGTGCCGCAACCTCACCCAGCTCGGGGAGTTCGTGCACGACCTCGCCTGATCCCGGGGCCCGAACGTCTCTCGATGTGGCCCTCAGGGGGAGTTCCCGCACCGGGCGCCGAACGCGTCAGTAGAATCGTTCTTTGCTTTGTTTCCCCGGTGGAGGGCGTCTGCGTTGAGCAGTGACGTGGCTTCGCGCGAGATCGCGCGTGAGCAGGAGTTCGTCGACTCCGTCTACGCACAGATGGAGAAGGCCGCCGACTCGGCCCAACAGCTGGCGAAGGAGGGTCTCGAGCGCGGTCGCATCGGCAACGAGGGCGGCCTCGTCGAGCGCGACGCCATGGTCTTCCAGGCCGCGCGCCGGATGGCCACGCTCGACGCCGCCCACGAGGGACTGGTCTTCGGCCGGCTCGACATGCGCCCCGACGTCACCGGTGCTCCGCGCTACATCGGCCGGATCGGCCTGCGCGACGACAACTACGACGTGCTGCTGATCGACTGGCGCGCGCCCGCCGCCGCGGTGTTCTACCAGGCCACCCAGGCCGACCCGCTGGGCGTCGTACGCCGCCGGATCCTGCGCTCGAAGGGCGTCATCGTCCTCGGCGTCGAGGACGACCTGATCGACCCGGAGAGCCCGAACGCCGAGGAGCTGCCGATCGTCGGCGAGGGTGCTCTGCTGGCCCAGCTGTCCCGGGCCCGCGACCGCTCGATGCACTCGATCGTGGCCACCATCCAGGCCGAGCAGGACCGCGCGATCCGGGCGCCCAACAAGGGCGTCGTCTCGATCAGCGGCGGTCCCGGCACCGGCAAGACCGTGGTCGCGCTGCACCGCGCGGCGTACCTGCTCTACGGCGACCGCCGGCGCTACGAGAGCGGCGGCGTGCTCGTGGTCGGCCCGTCCGGGGTGTTCATGCGCTACATCGAGCGGGTGCTGCCCTCGCTCGGCGAGACCGCGGTGGCGCTGCGATCGCTCGGCGAGGTCGTCGACGGCGTCCGGGCCACCCGGCGCGACGAGCCGTCGGTGGCCGAGGTGAAGGGCTCCGCCGCGATGACCGAGCTGCTGCGTCGTACGGCGCGCCAGGCGGTGCCCGACGGGCCCACGCGAGTTCCGGGTCTTCTACCGCGACGACGTGATCACGCTCGGCCCGCGCGAGCTCGGCCAGCTGCGCCGTCAGCTGTTGTCGATGGGCCGTCGCAACCGCTCGACCACGCGGGTCGCCTCGACCCTGATCGACGCGATGTGGCGCCAGGTGACCAGCGAGCGGGCCCGCGAGCGCACCAAGGAGGACTTCGCCGCCGAGATGCGCACGAGCGACGACTTCCTCGAGTTCGCCGCGTCGTGGTGGCCGCAGCTCGACGCCGCCACGGTGCTGGGCTGGCTGCGCGACCCCGAGCTGCTCGCGCGCGTCGGCGAGGGCGTCCTCGACGAGGAGTCGGTGCGGCTGCTCTCGAAGTCGTGGAGCACGGCCGGCTCCACGGCCTCGCTCTCGATCGACGACGTGCCGCTGCTCGACGAGCTGCGCTACCTGCTCGGTGACCCGCCGATCGTGAACACCGGGTCGGTGGACGACGAGCACCTGGGACTCGACGACCAGGCCCTGGTCGGGGCGATGCAGGAGGTGACCACGGCCTCGGAGCGCGAGTTCGCCGGCCAGGCCAGCTGGTCGCCGCCCACGAACCGGGTCGAGGACGACGGGTACGCCCACGTCCTGGTCGACGAGGCCCAGGACCTGACCCCGATGCAGTGGCGGATGGTCGGCCGTCGCGGACGCCACGCCACCTGGACCGTCGTCGGTGACCCGGCGCAGTCGTCGTGGCCGGTGCCGGCGGAGGCGCAGGCGGCCCGCGAGGAGGCGCTGAGCTCGCCGCGTGGCGACCGCCCGCGCCACGACTTCCACCTCTCCACGAACTACCGCAACAGCGCGGAGATCTACGACTTCGCCGCCGCGTACGCCGAGCAGGCCGGTCTCGGCGCCGACCTGCCGAACGCCGTGCGCACGACCGGCGTGGAGCCCGCCGTGCTCGAGGTCGACGACCTGGAGTCCTCGCTGCGCACCCAGCTCGTCGAGCTGGCCGGATCGCTGGAGGGCACGGTCGGCGTGGTCGTGCCGGTCGCCCGCCTGGGCGAGGTCAGCCGCTGGGTCTCGTCGTGGCCCGAGCTCGCCGGTGACACCGGTGGGCAGGAGAGCCGGGTCGTCGTCCTCCCCGGGCTGGACACGAAGGGCCTGGAGTTCGACGGCATCCTGGTCGTGCAGCCGCACGAGATCGAGCAGGAGTCCCCGACGGGCCGGGCCACCCTCTACGTCGTCTACACCCGCGCCACCCAGCAGATGGTGACCCTCACCCAGCGCTGACCCGCCTCAGAAGGGCGGCGGTCCCACGATCCGCATGGTGCCGGTGGCCATGGCGGCCTGCCGGATGCTGTCGAGGTCGACCGGGGCCTCGGGCTCGCCGGGCACCGCCGGCTCGCTCGCCGTCCGGTAGAACTCCTCGCCCCCACCTGGCGTGTGCAGGCAGAGCATCCGGGCTCCGTCCTGCTGCGCGAGAAAGGCGTGCGGCACGTCACGGGGGATGACGGCGACGCCTCCCGCCCGCAGCTCGTGCTCCCGGCCGTCGACGTGCAGCAGGATCGACCCGGCCAGGAGGTAGAAGGTCTCCTCCGCCCCCGGGTGGGTGTGCAGCGGGGTGCGCTTGCCGGGCTCGACGGTGTCCTCGAACATCAGCAGCCCGCCGTCGACCTCGCCCTCGTGCACCAGCCAGGCGTGCAGCCCGCCTCCGTGGAACCAACGACGTTCAGCGTCCTCGGCGTTGCGCACGAGCGGCTCGAACCGGGTGGTGGTCATGGGATGTCCTTCCCGACCTTCGTGGGACATGAGTCCCACGATGAAACTACGGTACCGTGACGACCGATGTCAACGTCGTACGAGGAGACCGGTCGGACCCGGCAGAAGCACCGCACCCGGGAGGCCCTGGTGGCCGCGGCCCGGGGGCTGATCGCGCAGGGGGGCCGTGCGCCGACGGTCGCCGAGGCCGCGGAGGCGGCGGCCGTCTCGCGGACGACCGCCTACCGCTACTTCCCGACGCAGCGCGCGCTCCTGGTGGCGGCCCATCCCGAGGTCGTCGCGACGTCGATGCTCCCCGCCGAGCCCGGGAGCGACCCGGCGCAGCGCCTGGAGGCGGCGGTGCGCGCCTTCATGGCCATGGTCGCCGACACCGAGGCGCAGCAGCGCACCATGCTGCGCCTCTCGCTCGAGGCGGAGCCCGCGAGCCGGGAGCTGCCGCTGCGACAGGGTCGTGCCATCGCCTGGTTCTCCGAGGCGCTCGAGCCCCTCGCGGAGCAGCTGGGCGAGCGACGGCAGTACGCCGGCTCGCGGTCGCCGTCCGGGCGGTGTGCGGCATCGAGGCTCTCGTCTGGCTCACCGACGTCGCGGGTCTGTCCACGGACGACGCGGTCGACCAGATGGCCTGGTCCGCCGTGGCCCTCGTGCAGCGCGCGGTGCAGGACGGGTGACCCGGCCCGACTAGTAGCGTTCCCCGCATGCCCGAGCACCCCTCCGCCCACGACAGCCTCGAGGAGCTGCTGGGGCACGAGGCGTGGGCGGTGATCCGGCTCCGGGACAGCCCGACGGTCACCCTGGTCGGTGGGGCGGTGAGCCACCTCGACCGGCTGGCCGACATCCCGCTCGAGGAGGGTGTCCCGGACGAGGGCCGGCGGTTCGACCGGCTCGTCGCCGTCCCGTTCCGGCAGGTCACCGAGCGCGGCTTCCAGGCGCACGACGACGGGACGCCGCTCGCCGTCGTCGACCTCGCCCTCGAGCGGGAGGTGCCGCTCGACGAGCTCGTCGCTGCCCTGCCCGACGTCGAGGTCGCGTTCGACGACGAGGGCGGCTTCGAGACCTCCGACGACGACTACGCCGCCGTGGTGCGTCGCATCATCGACGACGAGATCGGCAACGGCGAGGGCGCCAACCTCGTCGTGGGCCGGCACTACCGCGCGCAGCTGCGCGAGTGGGACCGCGACAAGGCCCTCACCGTGCTGCGGCGGCTGCTCACCGCCGAGCGGGGTGCCTACTGGACCTTCTGCTTCTGGACCGGTGACCGCTTCCTGATCGGCGCCAGCCCCGAGCGGCACGTCAGCGTGCACGGCGGCGACGTACGGATGAACCCGATCTCGGGGACCTTCCGCCTCCGGGGCGTGCCCGACGACGAGCGCAAGCAGCGGCTGCTCGAGTTCCTCGCCGACGAGAAGGAGATCTTCGAGCTCTTCATGGTGGTCGACGAGGAGCTGAAGATGATGTGCGACATCTGCCACGAGGGTGGCCAGGTGCTCGGGCCGTTCCTCAAGCCGATGACGCACCTGGTGCACACCGAGTACCTCCTGGCCGGTCGCACCCACGCCGACGTGCGCGACGTGCTGCGCGACACGATGTTCGCGGCGACCGTGACGGGCGCGCCGGTGGAGAACGCCTGCCGCCTGATCCACGAGTACGAGTCCGAGGGGCGGCGCTACTACGCCGGGGCACTCGCCCTGATCGGCCGCGACGCCACCGGCGCCCCGACCGCCGACTCCCCGATCGTGATCCGCACCGCCGAGGTGAGCCCCGAGGGCGAGATGCTCGTGACGGCCGGCGCCACGCTGGTGCGCGACTCCAAGCCCGAGTACGAGGTGGCCGAGACCCTCGCGAAGGCGGGCGGCATCCTCTCCGCGTTCGGGCTGGTGCCGGGTGCGACGGGTACGCCGACCGCGATCACCGACCTCACCCAGGACGAGGACGTGCTGATCGCGCTGAACTCGCGCAACCAGCGGCTCGCGAAGTTCTGGCTGACCGACCAGTCCGGTGCGGCCCCGGCGCCGACGCTGGAGGGCCGGAAGGTCACGATCCTGCACGGCGAGGACGACTTCGTGAACATGCTCGCGCACGTGTTCTCCGTGCTCGGGATGAGCTCGCGCGTGGTCCGGCACGAGACGCTCCTCAAGGATGGGCTCGCCGGTGCCTTCGACGATGCCGACCTCGTCGTGGTCGGCCCCGGGCCCGGTGACCCGCGCGAGCACGACCACCCCAAGATCGCGGCGTACCGCCGTGCGATCGAGGACCTCCTGGCCAGTGGCACGCCGTTCCTCGCCGTGTGCCTGGGGCACCAGGTCCTCTGCGACGTGCTCGAGATTCCCCTTGCCTACAAGGACATCGTCTTCCAGGGCACCCAGTCGTCGGTGGGCATCGACGGCCGCGAGGAGAAGGTCGGCTTCTACAACACCTTCGTCGCCCGGGCTGGTGGTCGAGCGGAGATCAGCCGGCGGTCGAGCGGAGTCGAGACCACTCCCCGACGGCGTCAGCGTGCAGTCGGACCCGGCGACCGGCGACATCCACCTGGTGTCCGGGCCGACGTACCGCGGCGTGCAGTTCCACGCCGAGTCGATCCTCACCGAGAACGGCTTCGCCCTGCTGCGCGGCCTGCTGCTGGAGCTCCTCCGTGGTTGAGGAGGGCCGGCAAGGCCCGTCTCGAAACCATCGCCTCCGCGTGCTGGTGGTCGACCACTACGACTCCTACACGTGGAACCTGGTCCACCTCGTCGCGGCCGTCACCGGCGGGCTCCCCGACGTCGCCGAGCACGACAGCGACGGGCTGCTCGCGCGGCTGCCCGGCTACTCCCACGTCGTCCTGTCCCCGGGGCCGGGCCACCCGGCCGACCCGGTCGACTTCGCGCTGGGCCCCGACGTCTTCGCCCTCGGCGTGCCCGTGCTCGGGGTGTGCCTGGGCATGCAGGCGCTGGTCACGGCGTACGGCGGGCAGGTGGAGCGGGTCGAGCCGGCCCACGGTGAGGTGGCCTCGGTCGAGCACGACGGCGTGGGCGTCCTGCGCGGGATCCCCTCGCCGTTCGACGCCGTGCGCTACCACTCGCTGGCCGCCGTCGAGGTGCCCGACGAGCTCGAGGTGACCGCCTCGGCCGCGGGAGTCGTGATGGCCGTGCGGCACCGCGAGCTGCCGCTGGAGGGTGTGCAGTTCCACCCGGAGTCGATCCTGTCGCGCCACGGCCGGGAGATCGTCGCCAACTTCGTGGAGGTGCCGCGTGCGTGACGTCGTCGACGTCGTCCGCGACGGTTTCGCCAGCAGCGACAGGGTGTTCTGGCTCGACGGGGGCGGTGCGCGCAACTGGTCCGGCCGCCGCTCGCTGGTCGGCGTGCTCGCCGACGACGACGTCTCGCTCACCTTCGACGCCGGGCTTCGCGAGGTCACGCGTCACCAGGGCGGCAGGTCCGAGGTCGTCGGCGACGACGTCTTCGGCGTGCTCGAGGAAGAGGTCGCCCGCGATGCGGGCGATCCCGCCGTGCACTGGGTCGGCTGCTTCGGCTACGCCGCACGGCCCGAGCTGCCCGCGACGCCGTGGGGCGCCGGCCCGGACGCGGTCTGGATGCGGTGCTGCGGACGTGCGGTTCTTCGACCACTACGGAGAACCGCACACGTGTGCGGATCTCCGTAGCACTCCCGGCGACGACGGGGTGCCGGGTTGGTACGCCGACGCCTTCACCCGCGTGCAGGAGCAGCTCCTGGCCGGCAACACCTACGAGGTCAACCTGACCTACCGCGAGGAGCTCGGCGCGGCCCACCTCGGCCCAGCCAGGGGCCCGCTCGAGACCTACCTGCGGCTGCGCGCGACCAACCCGGCGCCGTACGCCGGGCTGCTGCGCCACCAGGGAACGCACCTGCTCAGCAGCTCGCCCGAGCGGTACGCCACCGTCGACCTGGACCGGGTGCTCGAGACCCGCCCGATCAAGGGCACCACCCCACGCAGTGACACCCCGGCCGAGGACGAGCGCCTGCGCGAGCTGCTGGCCACGGACCCCAAGTTCCGCGCCGAGAACCTGATGATCGTCGACCTGCTGCGCAACGACCTGTCCATGGTCTGCGAGGTCGGCACGGTGGAGGTGCCCAGCCTGATGGCCGTCGAGTCCTACGCCACGGTGCACCAGCTCGTCTCCACGGTGCGTGGCCGGCTGCGCGACGACGTCAGCACGGTCGGCGCCCTCTGGGCGCTGTTCCCGGCGGGCTCGATGACGGGCGCCCCCAAGCTGCGCACCATGCAGGTCATCGACGCCGTGGAGTCCACGCCCAGGGGCCCGTACGCCGGCGCCTTCGGGTGGATCTGCGCCGACGGCCGGGCCGACCTCGGTGTGGTGATCCGCTCGCTGTACTCCGGCCCGGACGGCCCCTGGCAGCTGGGCACGGGCGGCGGCATCACCGTGCGCTCGGAGGTCGGGGAGGAGTGGGCGGAGACGCTCTGGAAGGCCGAGCGCCTCCGCGCCTCCCTCCTGACCTAGGGCCGGCCTCAGCTGATCCGTGCGCTGCTGAACCAGGGGTGGTGCAGGTCGAGGAAGGTCAGGCCCTCGACCTGGGCCATCTCCTCCTGGAACTCCCGCTGCCGGTCGGCCGGCATCTCCTGCTTCTCCCCGAGCCGTGCCTCGCTCTCGGAGTGGAAGGCGATGGTCTCGGTGAAGTACCCGTCCGCGTCGATGGCCACGGTCCCGCCCATGATCTCGGGTCGTGCCTCCGCCAGCGCGTCCATCGGCTGCGACAGGAACTTCCGGAACCGGTCGGGGTCCGAGAGTCGGCCCTGGATGACCTGCACGAAGCCGGCCTCGTCCGAGCCACCGCCGAGGAACAGCGTGGCGTCGTCGCAGTCGTGGAAGGTGACCGGGCCGTCGAAGCAGGCCGCCATCCGCTCCCACCACTCGCCCTGCTCGGGACGCGCCGAGTTGGCCTCGGCGACCTCCCGCGACTCGAACCGGACGACGGCCACGAACTGGCCCTCGTCGGTCAGGCCGTAGGTGCCCCCGAGCCAGCCGGGGACCTGCGGCCCGTGCTTCTCGGCCCACTCGTCGCCGAGCGCGCGCATCTGCTCGCCGTCTCGGCAGTGGCCCTGGATGACCTGGATGAACATGGCGTTCTCCTCTCCCCCGAGAGGCCGCCCCACCGCGGAGCGGTGACAGTTTCGGACGCTACGCCTGGCGAGCCGCTGTGTCACGGGCGCGAACGATCCCTTGCGAGCAGGCAGCATCACCTAAGGTGAACCATATGGTTGACTGTCCGGATCGGGTGTTCGCGGCTCTCGGGGACGCGCGCCGTGCCTGGCTGGTCGACCTGCTCGCCCACGGGGACCGCACCGTCTCCGAGCTCGCTGCCACGATGCCGATCAGCCTGCAGGGCACCCTCAAGCACCTCCGGGTGCTCGAGGACGCCGGGCTGGTCAGCCGTGCCAAGCGGGGGCGGACCGTCACCGTCCACCTCGAGGCCGACCGGCTCACCGAGGCGGAGGCCTGGCTGCAGCACACCCGCACCTTCTGGTCGCGCCAGCTCACCTCGCTGGCCGCCAGCTTCGAGGAGGACCGATGACCGAGAGCACCACCATCGAGGTGCAGCAGCACGTGGCGGCACCCGTCGAGGCGGTCTACGAGGCCTGGACCGATCCCGCGAAGCTCGCCACCTGGTGGTGGCCCGAGCGGTTCGAGACGTCGTACCAGCTCGACGTCCGGGAGGGCGGCAGCTATGCGATCCGTTCGTCCGTGGCCGGCTTCGGCGTGCACGGCACCTACGTGTCGCTGGACCCGCCGCACCGGCTCGAGCTCAGCTGGGTGTGGGAGGACGACGGCATCGAGGGACCGGAGGAGCAGGTCGTGGTCGAGCTGAGCAGCACCTCGACCGGCACCCTCGTCACGGTCCGGCACACGACCGAGGCAGCCGGCGCCGCTGACTTCCGTCAGGGCTGGACCGACTGCCTCGATCGTCTGCCTCGAGCTTTTCCGGGAGGGATCAGCGCCTAGCTCGTCTGGGTCCCTGCGTCGGAGCCCAGGTCTGCCGTCGTGGTGTGGGTCTTGCCGTCGCGCAGGTAGGTGATCGTCACCTTCTCGCCCGGCCGGTGCCCGCGGATCGTGGCCACCAGGGACTCCGAGCCGTCGACGACCTCGCCGTCGACCTTGGTGATCACGTCACCCTTCTTCAGCCCGGCCTTGTCGCCGGCCCCGCCGGACTCGATCGACTGCAGCTGGCCACCCTGGTTCAGCGACTTGCCGCTGACGTCGGAGACCGTGACGCCGAGGCGGGCGTGGGTCGGCGCCTGCTTGTCGGTGAGCTGGTTGACGATCGGCAGCACCTCGTCGATCGGGATCGCGAACCCGAGGCCGATCGAGCCGCCCTGGGCGCTGGAGTCAGCGCTGTCGCTCGCCGTACGGATCGAGGAGTTGATGCCGACCACGCGACCGGAGAGGTCCACGAGCGGTCCACCGGAGTTGCCGGGGTTGATCGCGGCGTCGGTCTGGATCGCCGGGTACGTCGTGCTCAGGTCCTGCCCCTGCTGCGGCTGCGCCTGCTGCTGCTGTTGCGGCAGGCCGAAGCCGAACGGGTCCTGGCCCTGGCCCTGGCCCTGTCCCTGGCCCTGGCCCTGGCCCTGGCTCTCGTCGGTGGAGACCGACACGGGCCGGTTCAGGGCGCTGACGATGCCCGAGGTGACGGTGGCGTTGAGGCCGAAGGGCGAGCCGACGGCGACGACGGTCTGGCCGACCTTGAGGTCGCCGGACTGGCCGAGTGCGGCCGGCGTGAGGTCGGAGACGCCTTCGGCCTTGATCACGGCGATGTCGGTCAGCGGGTCGGTGCCGACCACGGTGGCCTTCTTGGTGGTGCCGTCGTTGAAGCTGACCGAGATCGACCCGCTCTTGCCGGCGACCGCGGCGACGTGGTTGTTGGTGAGGATGTCGCCGTCCTTGCTCAGCACGATGCCCGAGCCGGACCCGGACTCCTGCGAGCCGGAGACGTTGACCTTGACCACCGACGGCAGCACGGCGTTGGCCACCTGCTCGACGCTGCCGTCCTTGACCACGGAGGTCTTGGTGGCCTGGAAGCCGCCCGACGTGGTCGAGGTGGTGCTGGACGAGTCGTCGTGCACGGCGCTGTAGGCGGCCGCTCCGCCGACTCCGGCGGCGCCGCCGAGCACGAGCGCGCCGACGAGGACGCCGGCCGTCAGGGTCGAGCGCCGCGCGGGCTGGGCCGTCTGGGTCTGCACCGGGGCCGGGTTGTACGGCGGCAGCGGGCGGGTGTGCTCGTCGCTGGCGGGGTCGTACGCGGGCTGTGACCCGGGCTGGGACTCGGGCTGGGACTCGGGCCCCGTGGGGCCGAAGACAGGGTGGTTGTCGTCCATGCCCACGAGTCTGTGTGCTCATCCTGAGAGCGGGCTTTGAGACGGCTACGACCGTGCCAAAACCTCGGGCGGCGCCGGGGTGCCCGGAATCTCGAACCAGAATCCGGCCCCGCCGTCGGGCCCGGTCCCGGCCCGCACCTCGCCGCCGTGGCGGTCCGCGACCGCCTTGACGATCGAGAGCCCGAGCCCCGAGCCCGGCATCGTGCGCGACTCCGGCGAGCGGTAGAAGCGGTCGAAGACGTGCGGCAGGTCGTCCTCGGAGATGCCGTGGCCCTGGTCGCTGACCATGATCGTGCCGTGCGCGGAGCTCGACCCGCACGCGTCCCCCGGGCGGGCTCCACTTGGCGGCGTTGTCGAGCAGGTTGGTCACGGCGCGCTCGAGGGCGCCGGCGTCGCCGTGCACCCACCAGGGCTCGGTGTGCACGTCGAACTCCACGGTCGTCGTGCGGCGTCGTACCCGCGTCACGGCCTGGGAGACCACGGCCGCGAGCTCGACCGGCTCCACCGACGGGGAGGCGGGCGCGTCGCGCGCGAGCTCGACGAGGTCGCCGATCAGCTGTGGTCATCTCGCTGATCTGCGCCTGTACGTCGTCCAGCAGCTCCTTGCGCGAGGCGGGCGAGAGCGCCGTCGAGCTGTCGGCCTGGGCGAGCAGGTCGAGGTTGGTCCGCAGCGAGGTCAGCGGCGTGCGCAGCTCGTGGCCGGCGTCGGCGACGAGCTGGCGCTGGCGTGCCTGCGAGGCGGAGAGCGCGGTCAGCATCGCGTTGAACGCGACCGCGAGCCGGGCCACCTCGTCGGTGCCCTCGACGGGGATGGGCTCGAGTCGCTCGGTGCGGGCGATGTCCTCGACGGCCGTGGTCAGCCGGCGCACCGGCCGCAGCCCGTTGCGGGCCACCGCCCAGCCCGCCAGCCCCGCCGAGATCATCCCGGCCAGGCCGAAGAGCAGCATCACCAGGCCGAGGCGGTCGAGCATCTGGTCGGTGGGCTCCAGCGACTGGGCGAGGATCAGCGCCTCGCCGCTCTGCGCGTGCACCGAGACCACGCGGTACCGCTCCCCGTCGATGCGCACGGTCCGCGCCGACCAGTCGTCCTTGCCCAGCGCGACCCGGAACTCGGGGGTGGAGATGGTGGCTGCCGCGCTCTTGCTGCCACCGCGGATGGTCTGCTCGTAGGCGTTGAGGAACATGATCTTGACGTCGGCGGCGCCCAGCACCCAGGCCGGGATCTCCTCGCTGGACAGAGCGTCGAGGGTGTCGGCGTTGGCGGCCAGGACGGCCCGGCTGTGCAGCGAGGAGTCCAGGGTGTGCATCGACTGCATCCGCACCGTGGCGTACGCCGCGAACGCCACCGCGGTCACCGCGACGCCCACGGCCATCGCGGTGAGCAGGGCGACGCGGCTGGCCAGCGACTGCCGGTATCTCAGCGGGATCCAACCGAAGCCCCGGCGCTCCGCGTCGTCGAGGCCGGTGCTCACGACCCCTCGCGCAGCACGTACCCCACACCGCGCACGGTGTGGATCAGGCGGGCCTCGTCCTCTGCCTCGGTCTTGCGGCGCAGGTACCCGACATAGACCTCGAGGCTGTTGGCGGTCGTGGGGAAGTCGAAGCCCCAGACCTCCTCGAGGATGAAGGAACGCTCGAGCACGCGTCTCGGCCGGCGCAGGAAGAGCTCGAGCAGGGTGAACTCGGTGCGGGTCAGCTCGATCAGGCGGTTGCCGCGGCGTACCTCCCGGGAGGCGAGGTCCATGGTCATGTCCGCGAAGGCGAGGTGCTCGTCGGGGTCGTCCGGACCGGGGGTGACCCGGCGCAGCAGTGCACGCAGCCGGGCCAGCAGCTCCTCGAGGGCGAAGGGCTTGGTGAGGTAGTCGTCGGCGCCCGCGTCGAGCCCCTCGACCCGGTCGCCCACGGCGTCGCGGGCGGTCAGCACGAGGATCGGGACGCTGTTGCCCACCTTGCGCAGGGCCTTCGTCGTCTCCAGGCCGTCGAGCCGCGGCATCATCACGTCCATCACCACCGCGTCGGGGGCGATGCCGGCGATCCCGGCCAGCGCCTCGGCGCCGTCGGCCGCGGTGGAGACCCGGTAGCCGTTGAACTCCAGTGACCGGCGCAGCGACTCACGCACCGCGCGGTCGTCCTCGACCACCAGCACGTGCTGGGTCGCCGCACTCGGATCCGTCGCACTCACGAGTGCAAGGGTGCCACCACGAACTGAGCAATGCCTGAGATGACGCCGGGTAGGTGGTCGAGCGAAGTCGAGACCACGTGCGAGTCAGACACTGCAGGGCGCGCTCGGCCGCCTCGCTCGCCTTGAGCCCGTAGTGACCGCCGAACAGGGCGGCGTGCACGAGCAGGGGGAACAGCTGGTGCAGGGGCTGACGCGCCTCCCAGCCGTCGGCGAGCGGGGTCTCGTCCTGGTAGGCGTCGAGGAGCCGCTGGAGGTGGGGGACGCCGAAGAGGGCGAGCATCGCCAGGTCGGTCTCGCGATGACCCCCGTGCGCGGCGGGATCGACGAGGGTGCCGTGCTCGGTGCCCCCAGACGATGTTGCCGGACCAGAGGTCGCCGTGGATCCGGGCGGGTGGCTCCTCCGGGCCGGCCAGCTCGGTCAGCCGCCGGACCACGGCCTCGACCGTCTCGACGTCGGCGCTCTCGATGTGGTCCCGGTCGGCGGCGAGCTTGAGGTAGGGCAGCACCCGCTTCGTCGCGTAGAACTCGGGCCAGGTCGGGGCACCGCTGTTGGGCAGGGGCAGCGTCGCGATGAACCCGTCCTGCTCGGCGCCGAAGCCGTCGGCACCGCTGGCGTGCAGGCGGGCGAGCTCACGGCCCAGGGTCGTGGCGCTCTCCGCGTTGGGTCGCGCCGGCTCCACCCACCGCAGCACCAGGCAGTCGTGCTCGACGGCGAGCACCTCCGCGACGTGGGCTGCGCCGGGCTCCGCCAGCCAGCGCAGGCAGCGCGCCTCGGTCTCGAAGAAGCCGTCGGCCGCGCCCGGCCGGGTCTTCACCAGGGCCGAGCCGCCGTCGCTGAGCCGCACGCGGGTGGCGGTGCAGATGTCGCCGCCGGCCACCGGGGTGGTGGCAACGACGGCCTGACCGAGCACCTGTTCGACCCGGTCGGCGATCCCGCGCATGCGCGCCACACGGTCAGCCTGCCCTGCCCGGGCGGGTCGCGCCAGAGTGGTCTGGCCCTACCCCTGGTGGTCGAGCGCAGTCGAGCGGGCGAGCCGACTCACCGTCCGGCCGAGGTGTGCCAGCAGGCGGGTCCCGTACGACGCGGTCGGCGGCACGTCGATCGGCCGGCCCGAAGCGACGGCCGCGCTCGGTCGGGCGTGACCACGGCGAGCGCGACGTCGTACAGGCGCACGGCGAGGTCCTCGGGCAGTGGCCGCGGCCGGCCGGTGGCCTCGGCGACGTCCCAGCCGTGCACCGCGATCTCCAGCGCGCCGACGAGCACCAGGGTGTCGCGGCCCAGCACCAGGTCGCCCACGCCGACGGGCGCCGAGGTCAGCCGTTCCAGCCAGGCGGTGCGGGTGGTGCAGGCGCGCTGCACGATGCGGTCGACGATGCGGTCGCTGCCGACACGGTCCGGGTGGTCACGGACGTCGACGTGGCCGACCTCCGCGGCCTCACCGATGGCGAGCAGCGAGTCCTCCATGTGGAGCAGCAGGTGGCCCAGGTCCCAGTCCGCGCACGGCGTCGGCACGGACAGGGGGCTCAGCCGGGCCTGCTGGAGGGCCGCGTGGGTGTAGGTGACGGCACTGTCGAGCGCCGTCACCGATCTCGGTGGCGAGGTGCCCAGCATCGGAGGCTCAGTCCGATGAGGACATGGAGTACGACGACGGCAGGGTGGCCGGCAACCCGAAGGTCTCGAACAACCTGGCGTCGAAGAACGCACCCACGTGGGTGACCTTGCCGTCGACGATCTGCAGCACCTGCAGGTGGAACGGCTCGAAGTGGCCCTCCGGCTGGCGCATGTAGAGGCCGAAGGCGGGCTGCCCGTTGGCCTGCGTGCGGATCATCGGCATGTCGTGGACGCCGCCCGGGCACTGGGTGTCGATCAGCGTGGCGATGTTCTCCACGCCGGCGTACCACCCGGTGAACGGCGGCATCTCCCAGACGGCGTCGTGGGCCAGCATCGTGACGAGGGCGTTGACGTCCTTGGCCCAGAAGGCCTGCACGTAGCGCTCGAGCATCGCCTCGAGATCGGGGCTGAGGTCGTCCTCGACGGTGCCCTCCGAGAGCTGCTTCTCGGCGAGCTGGGCGTGGGCCCGCTGCAGCGCGCTGTTGACCGCCGCGACCGTGGTGTCCAGCGCGGTGGCCGTCTCCTTGGCCGACCAGCGCAGGACGTCGCGAAGGACCAGCACCGCCCGCTGCTTGGGCGGCAGGTGCTGCAGGGCGGCGACGAACGCGAGGCGGATCGAGTCGCGGTTGCCGACGACCTGGGCGGGGTCGACGTTGGCGACGTCGACCATCACGTCCGGGACGGGCTCGAGCCAGGGCACCTCGGTCGCCTCGACGAGCTCGTCGCGCGCCTGGGCACCCGGCATGCCGAGACCCGTGGGCAGCGGCCGGCGGCCCTTGTTCTCCAGGTTGGTCAGGCACACGTTGGTGGCGATCCGGTAGAGCCAGGTGCGCACCGAGGAGCGGCCCTCGAAGTCGTCGTAGGCCCGCCAGGCGCGCAGGTAGGTCTCCTGGACCATGTCCTCGGCGTCGTACACCGAACCGGTCATCCGGTAGCAGTGCGCGGTGAGCTCGCGCCGGTACTGGTCGGCGACCTGCGGGAACTGGTCGGCCGCAGGCGGCGCCTCAGTCGACTTTCTGGGGCGATCCCGTCGTTCTGTTCTCGAGCTGCGTCATGGGTGCTCCTCGGGTCACAACTGTAGGCACTGGTACTGACCGGGGGCGAGGCGAGAACTCATCGGTGCGGCCTCAGCCACTCCATGTAACGCGGTGTTACGGACGGTTCGCACGCGGAGTACCGCTTGTTCAGCGTCGATAACTCCGCGTTACATGGGTCGCCCTACAACGCGAGCGCTTCCAGCTCCTGGAGCAGGCGGCGGCAGGTGCGCTCGACGATCGCGACCACCTCGGCGAAGCCGTCGTCGCCGCCGTAGTAGGGGTCGGGTACGTCGCGGTCGGTCTCGTCCGAGGCGCCCGTGGGGTCGGGGAGCAGGGGGTCGAAGGAGCGGAACATCCGCACCCGCTCGGACTCGCCCGCGCCGCCCGTCACGTCGTGCAGGTTCTGGGCGTCCATGGTCAGCAGGAGGTCCTGCTCGAGCCAGTCCGGCCCGAACTGCTGCGCGCGGTGGGCCGACGGGTCGTAGCCCTCGGCCAGGAGCGCGGTGGCCGCGCGCGGGTCCATCGGCTGGCCGAGGTGCCAGTCACCGGTGCCGCAGCTGGAGACCTCGACCTTGCTGGTCAGGCCCCCGGCGTCGACGAGCTCGGTGAGGATGACGTCGGCCATCGGCGAGCGGCAGATGTTGCCCAGGCAGACGAAGCCGATCCGGTACGGCGTGCCGCGTGGTGCCGGAAGGGGCATCAGCCCTCGCCGGCCTTCTCCTCGGGAGTGGCCCGTCGTACGACGAGCCTGGTCCAGGTCCCCACGTAGACGCGGTCGTCCTCGTCGAGCTCGCGGCGCTGCCCGGGAGGTACCGGCACAGTGGGCAGCGGGCCGCTGGCCGGCCCGACGAAGGTGCCGTTGGAGGACTGCAGGTCCTCGACCCACCAACGCTGCCCGTCCGTGGTCAGCTGGGCCTGGCGACGGCTCACGCCGGTGTCGCTGCTGCAGTCGACGTCGGGATGGATGTTGCGGCTCTTCGACGGCCGTCCGACCAGGACGCTCTGCGAGGTCAGCGGCACGACGACAGGGAGCCCTGGCGACGGGCACGGGTCGTCGCTCTCCTGCACGGCGTACCAGTCCGGGTCGACCCACAGCTCGACCACCCACTCGGGGGCGATCGGGGCCGACAACGAGCCGGGCGAGGCAGCCGGGGTCGGGGCCGGGATGCCCACAGCGGCCGTGGCGTCCGGTGGGCGGGGCAGGCTGCCGGTGGTGAAGTCGTAGCCACAGGCCTCGCAGAACAGGGCGGTCGCCGCGCTCGGGGTGCCGCAGTTGGGGCAGTCCTGAGTCGCCGGACGCCGCGGGCGGTGCCGCCTCGGGCACAGCGGTGCTCGAGGCGCCTGCGGGGATCGGCACGCCGCAGACGTCGCAGTAGTCGCCGGACGATGACTGGTGCCCCTGCGGGCAGGTGAACGTGCTCATGCACCCTGCCGCGAGCCGCGCGGAGCTGCCTTGGTCGTGGTCACTTCTTCACCCGGGTGGTCTTGGTGGAGGCGGTGTCGAGGGCCATCTCGTCGAGCTTGTCGACACTGCGCCGGAGTCGCACGGTACCGGTGTCGGCGTCGTCGATGTCCACGATCTTCCGCAGGCGCGTCGTCGCCTCGTCGTTGCCCGTCTCGGCAGCCAGCTGGACGGCACGGCCCAGCTTGGTGGTCGCGGTCGCGGTGTCGCCGGACGCCTTGGCGGCCAGCCCCTCCTGGATCGCCTCGGCCAGCTCGGCCTGCCCGGTGTAGTGGGCGACGGCGGGGTCGATGCGGGTCGTCAGGGTGTCGTCGTTGGACCACATGGCCTTGACCAGCCCCTGGGCCACCACGTCCGCACCGACGGTGAGCTGGACCCGCGCGGCGAGCTGTTCCTGACCGATCGCCTTGGCCGCCAGTCGTACGGCGACGTGGTAGTCGCGGGCCTCGTCCGCCCAGGAGCCCGTCGGGTACGCCGAGGTCAGCGCGTTGACCTCGGTGCGCCGACCGGTGAGGTCGTCGACGGTGGGCGAGACCTGGCGGACGAAGAGCACCTGCGCCCCCTGGGGTGCCCACACCCGGAGCCACGCCTCGGCCACGCCGCGAGACATCGACTCGCGCATGATGCGCTCGAAGTCGGCCGCCATCTGCTGCGGCGCAGCGATCAGGTCGACGCTCCCGAGCAGGGCGGTGGCGATCCGGCGGACCTCGGCGACCTGCCAGTCGGTGCCGACTCCGCGGCAGTCGCACTGGAACTGGCCCTGCGCCGCCTGGATGGCCGCGGTGAGCTGCTCGGGCGTCTCGTGCTGGTTGATGCCGTCGGTCAGCAGGATCGCGTGCTTCTGCGCCAGGCCGGGCACGGTGGCGAAGACCTCGGTCGCGAGCCGCAGCCAGGTACCCATCGCGGTGCCGCCGTCGGGCGTGAGCCGGCTGACCGCGGTCTTGGCGTCCACCCGTGTCTGGGGGTCCATCCGGATCATTCCGGTCCCCGAGGTCGGATAGACCAGGTGTGCCTCGTGGTTGCCGGCGATGACGGCCACCCAGACGCCGTCGTGCACCTCGTCGAGGGCCGCGACGGCGGCCTGCTGTGCGGCGGCGATCTTGTCGGCCCCCATCGACCCGGAGGTGTCGATGATGACGATCTCCGCGGCGGCGCCCTCGTCGGAGCTGCCTGCCGCGCCGGCACCAGCGCAGGTGACCGTGACGATGGCGTGCACGTCGCTGCCGCCTTCGGGCAGGAACTCGTTCTGGTAGACCTCAGCTGAGAACGTGGCCATCGGGCGTCCCTTCCTCTCTGTGCGCCGCCGCGTGGACGGCCTCTGTGTCGGGCGGCGTCATGGGGACCGTGCCCGGGGGATCGATGCGGGCGAGCGCCACCGTGATGTTGTCGACACCGCCCTGGACGTTGGCCCAGCCGACGAGTGCGTCGGCCAGGAGGAGCGGGTCCGTGCCCTGGGCCCCGCCCAGCGTGCCCACCAGTGCAGCCAGGTCCGTCGGGCTCCGAGCAGTAGTTCCACAGCCCGTCGGAGCAGACGAGCACCCACCCCGGCCGGTCGAGATCGAGCGAGGTGGTCTGCGGCTGGTGGTCGGGAGCGTCGCTCCCCAGCCACCGGGTGATCGCGTGTGCCTGGGCGCCCGTCTCCGCCTCGGCTCGGGGGACGCCCTGCGCGATCTGCTCGGCGGCGTAGGAGTCGTCGACGGTGAGCAGGCGGGGTTCGCCGGTCGCGGGCAGCCAGTACGCGCGGCTGTCGCCCACCCAGCCGACGACGAGGAGGGACGCGTCCACCACCGCCGCGACGAAGGTGCACGACGCCGGCTCGCCGGGGCCCTCGACGGTGTTCGCGATGACGGCCTCGTTCGCGGCGTCGACGGCAGCGTCGAGGGCCTTCGCGGTCGCGGCGACGTGTGCTGCGGCCGTGCCGATGCCGCTGGGTGACGAGGAGGCCAGCACGTCCCGGGCGGCGCGAGCGGCCGCCAGGCTGGCGACGTCGGAGTCCGTCGAGGAGGAGACGCCGTCGCAGACCACCAGCACTGCGTGGCTCCCGGGCTCGAGCCTGGCCTCCAGCGCGACGGCGTCCTCGTTGCGCGAGTGGCGGACACCCCGGTCGCACACGGCTGCGACCCAGGGAGCCGGTTGCTCCGTGAAGTGGTCACGCAGGCTGCGTGCCTTGGCCCCGCACCTGCTGCAGTAGCCGTCCGCTGCGATGTCACCGCCGCACTCGTGGCACGTGCCCGGTTGCCCACTGACGTCCGTGACGGGCGTCGCGTCGGCTGCGGGGTCCAGGGCCGGCCCGGCGGATGCCGGCTCGGAGCGTCGCGCCGCAGGCCTCGCAGAACAGCTCGCCGGGCTCGACGGGCTCGGCGCACGCGGGGCATCGCGTGCTCACCTCGCCGGTCGCTGTCGGCGGCGTCATCGGAGGGTCCAGCGGCGTACGGAATTGGCCCGGTCGACGAGGTCGACCCGCTCCTGCCTGGTGGGGGCGTACTGCGCGAGGTCGCGGTAGGCGGCCTCGAGCCCGTCGCGGAGGTGGGGCTCCGACGCGGGCTGACCGACGAAGGAGACCGCGGGGTCCGCGCCCTGCTTCTCGACGATCGAGAGCGCGGACTTCAGCACCTCGACGCGGAACCGAGACCGGTCGACGGGGTCGATGGTGAGGCTGTCGAGGCTCTGGAGGGCCGATGCGAGCGACGGCAGGCCACCCCCGGACTCCGCGAGCAGGGTGGCGCGCCGGCGCCGGGCGCGACGTGAACGCGCGGCTCGTGCCGGGAACCAGCTCGAGCGCCCTCGATGGCGCCGCCGACGTCCCCGCGGCCGGTCCGGATGCGCGCCAGCCCGAAGGCCGCCGGGGCGATGTACGCCGGCGTCGGTGCGCGCGCAGGTGACGTACAGCGACTCCGCCACGTCACCCTCGCCACCGATCTCGCACGCGAACGCGAGCGCGAGCTTGGGTGCGAGCTCGCCCGGCACCTGCCCGTACACGGCATTGAACGCGCTCTGCGCCTCGGCCGTCGTTCGCCTCGGGCGAGCGGCGATCAGGCCGCGACATCCAGGCGGCCCGCCACTCCCACGGGTCGTCGTCCAGCAGCGTCTGCGCGGCCTGCGTCCGACCTGTCGGGTCACCCGACTCCATGGCGGCCCGAGACCGCGCGAGCAGGACCTCGGCCGAGTCGCCTCGGGCGCCCCCTCCAGCGCGGTGAGCCGCTGCTTCGGGGTCGTCGATGCTCGACGTCCGCAGCCAGGGCGCCTGGGGTCGCTCGTCGTCGACCCGCAGCGCCGGGCAGGTCCTGCCAGTCCAGCGCGCTCGCTCGGAGACCGCCGGCGAGCCGAACAGCAGGAGGACGGCCGAGTGCTCGGCCGCGTCGCCGCGGCCGAGGGCGACCACCTCGCGCAGCACGCCGAGCAGCTGCACGCGCAGCTCGTCGGCCGAGACGAACCGGTCGTCGGGATCGGGCGCGCAGGCCTTGAGCACCAGCCGGTAGAAGCGAGTCGTTCTGCCTGGAACAGCGGGCGTCTCCTCGATCGGCGGCAGCGAGGCGACGTACGTGCTCTGGTAGCCGCGGAACTCCATCGCGAGCACCGTCAGGTGCGCCCGATCGTGTACATGTCGGAGGCCACCGAGGTCCCGACCGCCGGCACCTCCGGCGCCTGGTAGCCGACGGTCCCGTAGATCGCGGAGTCGAGGTCGTCGAGGCGGCGGACACCACCGAGGTCGATCAGCTTCACGGCGTCGCCCGACCTGGATGATGTTGTCCGGCTTGAAGTCGCAGTAGACCAGGTCGAGGTCGTGGAGGTACTGGAACGCCGGCAGGATCTCGACGATGAAGGCGATCGCCTGGTCGACGGGGAGCGGGTCGTAGACGCCGCCGGCAGCCTCCATCCGCTTCTTGAGCAGCTCCTTGAGCGACGTGCCCCCGACGTACTCCATCACGATGTAGCCGGCGCCCTCGTGGGTCACGAAGTTGTAGATCTCGACGATCAGCGGGTGCTCCACCTGCGCCAGGAACTGCCGCTCGGCGATGGCGGCGGCGAGCGCGTCGGGGTCGCCGGAGTTGAGCAGGCCCTTGAGCACGACCCAGCGGTCGGAGACGTTCTTGTCGCGCGCCACGTAGATCCAGCCGAGACCGCCGTGGGCGATGGCGCCGGCCACCTCGTACTGGCCCCCGACCAGGTCGCCGGCCTTCAGCTTCGGGGCGAAGGAGAACGGCGTCCGGCACTTCGGGCAGAAGCCCTCGGTGCGTCCCGGCTGGCCGTCACGGGCACGGCCGACCGCAGCGCCGCAGGAGGGGCAGCTGCGACGGTCCTCGGGGACCATCGGGTTCTCGAGGATCGCCTTGCCGGCGTCCACCGCTGGGACGGCCGGGATCGACGTCAGCCCGGCACCGAGCCGGGCCCCACGAAGCCGGGTCGAGGAGGTGCCGAGGCGTCGGGTGATCTTGGTGCCACCTGCCGCGGCCCGCGCAGAACCGAGTGCGGTCGAGGCGAGCCTGTTGGAGGCACGCGAGACGGTGCGACGGAGCCTGTGCCACACCCGCGGGTGCCGCGGTGGCAGTGCTGACGGCGGCGGCGCCCGGCGCCCCGCAGACGTCGCAGTACCCGTCGACGATCGTGCCGGTGCAGCCCGGCTGGGTGCAGGTGCCCCCGGCTGACCCGATGGTCGCGGGCGGCGCAGGCACCGCAGACGCCGCTCCGGCCGCGGCCGCCGGTGAGCCGCAGACGTCGCAGTACCCGTCGAGGATCGATGCCGGTGCACCCGGGCTGGGTGCAGGCGATGGCCGTCATGGTCGGCCCCCCGCCGATGGCCGCTGGGCCTCACGGCTGGCCAGGTAGCCCTGGTAGGCCGCGAGCAGGGCGCGGGCGCGCTCGAGGTCGGCGGGCGTGCCGTCCAGGACCTCCGTCGCTCGTCGCTCCAGGTCCTCGAGGTCCTCGCCCGCCGGCGCCCAGGGCCGCTGCCTTGGCGGCGTACCCCTCCAGGCGCCCGCGCAGCTCCTCGCGTTCGCCGAGCGCAGCGGCGTACGCCGTCTGGGCCATGGCCATGGCGCGCCCGACGGCGTCCAACCGGAGCAGGTACGCGTCGACGGCACCGGGCTCGTGGGGGACCGTGCCGAGGGCCGTGACGTCGGGCACCGCGAACCGGGGAGCCGGCGTCGACCTCGGCGACGCACCTCGCAGCCAGGTCACGGAGCGCCGCTCCGCGGCGAGCAGCTCGCTCACGCACGGCTCGGGCTCTCGCCTCGTCGTGCGCGCGGGCGCGCCGGTTGGCGGCCGCGACGATCAGGTCGCGTTCGCCCCGGGCCACGTCCTGCTCGAGCGGGCCGAGCAGCCCCTCGACCGTGGCTCCGCGCCTGGCCCTGGCAGTCGCATCGGTGACGCGCCCGTCCAGCTTGTCCAGCAGTGCGCGGCGGCGTCGTGGCTGGCGGCCGGCTCGCGTTCGACGAGGTCGCGCACCCGCTCCACCGAGGCCCTCAGCTCGCGCAGGCGTGCCGTGGTGTCCGCCTCCGACGCGTCGATGCCGAGGCGGGCGCGGAGCGAGGCGGCGAGCGCGTCCGAGAGCCGGCACGCCTCGGGCAGCGAGACCGCGAGGGCACCCACGGCACCTGCTCCGGCACCCTCAGGCGCGCTGCCTCCCAGCTGCCTGGTGGCATCCAGCCGACCCCACACCAGCGTGCTGAGCCGCTCGAGCTCGTTCAGGCCGACGCGACCCGAGTCCCAGGTCACCATCAGCAGGTCGAGCCGGTCCGCCGCTGCCTTCCACAGGGCCATCGAGAGGAGCATGTCGTCGGTGACACCGGAGGTGTCGGCGGCTGCCAGTGCCGCCTCGTCGAGCTGGTCGAGCTCGGCCTTGCGCCGAGTCCCGCCAGCTGCGTCAGGGCCTCGAGGTAGCTGCAACGCGTCGGCCGCGGCCATCGCCTGCCCGAGTCGGGCGGGGGCGGTGGGAGCGGTGGTCGTCACCGCCGCGCCGATCACGGTGTCCGCCCGTACGCGGCGGCGGGCGGCGCGGGAGCGGGGCCCAGCGCGTCGGCCAGCCACCTCTTGTAGCTGCTGGACCAGCGCCCGTCGCTCTTCATGTTCTCGACGACCCTGTTGACGAACCTCACGAAGTCCCGGTTGGCGCGGTTGATCCCGAGCCCGTACGGCTCCGCGGTGAACGCGGGAGCCTGCACCACCTCGGCGTAGGGGTCCTGGGCGGCGAGTCCGGCGAGCACCGTGTCGTCTCCCGTGATGGCGTCGACCTTGCCCTCCTGGAACAGCACCAGGCAGCCGGTGTGGGCGTCGGCGCCCACCGCCTCGACGCCGGCGAAGCGTCCGCAGCTTGTCCATGCTCGTCGAGCCGTTCGGGGCGCACACCTTCTTGCCCTTCAGGTCCTTCATCCCGGTGATCCTGCCGCCGGTCGGGGTCTTCTCGCCCAGGCGCACCAGCACCTTCTGCCCGGAGCGGTAGTACTCGCCCGAGAACGCGATGTCCTTCCAGCGGGCGCAGTTGATCGTCATGTTGCGCGCGACGATGTCCACGCTCTTGTCCTGCAGCACAGGCAGACGCTGGGCGCCGTGATCACCCGGAGCTCGATCCGGTCGGGGTCGCCGAAGATCGCCTTGGAGACGGCGTGCAGCATGTCGATGTCGAAGCCCTCGATCTTGCCCGAGATCGGGTTGCGCGCTCCGAGGAGCAGGGTGTCGGCCGAGACGCCGGCGATCAGCCGGCCGCGGTCCTGGATCTTCTTCATGTACGACCCGGCCGGCATCTCCCGGGCAGGCGGGAGGGTGTCGTCGGGGGCGTAGGACCGCAGGCAGTTGGCGGCCGTGATGTCGGAGCCAGGGGTGGCCGGGGGAGCCGGGGCGCTGCTCGGGGAGGGCGAGGGTGTCGCGCTCGGCGTCGGGACTGGCGTGGCCGTCGTAGTCGCCCGCGGACGAGCAGGCGCCGACCAGCGAGAGCGTCGCCACCGTGGCCAGGGCGGCCGCTGCGGCGTGGCGGCGGATCATCGGTACTCCTCCAGCCGCTGCGCGAAGCCCCACCAGGCGAGGAGGGCGGCCACGATCCCTGCGAGGAGGCCCAGGACAGCGGCGAAGGGCAGCCAGCCACCGGCCTGGTCGAGATCGGATGCCGTGTCCTTGCCGAGCGACGACAGCTGCGCCCCCGAGCTGTCGTCGAACTTCGCGAACGTGACGTTGCCGGAGCCGGACGCCGTGGACGTGGCCAGGCGACCGCCCCGTCCCAGTCGCCCACTGTCGTCGAGCTGCCGGATCTCTTGCGTGCACGGTCGCGTACGGGTCCCACGGCAACGTGTCGAGGCCGTCGGCCGCCGGGTTCTGTGCGAGGTCGTGGATCTGACGCTGGACGACCTCGTCCGCGGCCTTCCAGGCGGTCTCGAAGTCCGCACCCGAGCCGCGGGCGATCAGCGTCAGGCTCTCGTTGGACTTGGCGTCGAAGCCGGCGATGCGCGCCTGCGCCGTGGACAGGGTGGCGGCGTAGACACCGTCCTGCACGGTGTCGACCTTGTTGCCGACGCCGAACAGGCCGATGGCACCCACGCACCAGAGCCACGAACACGATCGCCGCGGCGGCTGCCAGAGGCACGTTCAGGTAGCGCCGTGTCCTGCGAGCGAGCCAGAACATGCCCAGGCCGAGGACCAGCAGGGTGAGCAGGCCCGCGACGACCAGCCAGACCGCGGCCTTCCCGGCGTTGTCGAACTCCTCGGCCGCGCGGGCGTTGTTGGCGTCCACGAGGTTCTTGAGCGGAGGCAGGGCCTGGCGCGCAGCTCGGCGCTGGCGTCCTTGAGGTACTGGGAGCCGATCGGCAGTGCCTGGCGGTTGTTCGCCCGCGCCTGCTCGATCGTGCTCGCGTACGCGACGAGCGCCTCGTTCAGTGCGCCCAGCGCCTCCCCGTCGGCAGGCTGGCTCTTGGCGGCCTCGGCGATCAGCTGGGACGCCGAGGAGATGGCAGTCGGTGTAGTCGGCACGCTGGGCGGCGGGCTCCAGACCGCCGACCAGGAAGGCGTTCGTGGCGTCCGCGTCCGCCTGGACGACGTGGTTCTGGATCGCCTGCACCCGGATGAGCTGGTCGGTGTTCGCCTTGGCGCGAGCCAGGGCGCCGTCCGCCGCGCGGAAGGAGTAGCCGGCCAGCAGGCCGAACACCACAGCCGCGAGGACCGTGACGGCGGCGACCGCCCGCATCCGGCCCGGGGTGCCCTCGAAGCCGGAACGAATGGACGAGACCAGCGAACCCAGCCTGGTGGCGAGGGACGAGGGCGTGCCGGGCGCGGGTGGGGGTGCCGTCGCCGGGCTGGTCGCGGGCGTGGCTGCCCCGTCAGTCCCGCTCCTGGTCACCGTCACGAGCGTCCTCCCGCCCTCGGTTCGCGGGTCCCCGGCTCCGTCGAGGCATCATGCCGACCGGAAGGCGCCGGGGGAACCCCCTCGTCGGGCGGATCGTCGTCGAAGTCGCGGGCGACGAGCTGGCGCAGCTGGTCGCGCGTGGGTTCGGCGACGTCACGCAGCCGCCAGGCCTGGTGCCCGATCGCCGACTCGAGCGCGTTGCGCGCAAACCGTCCGTTGCCGAAGGTCTCGCCGCGTGGGGTCCGCCCGAGCGTCTCGCGGAAGCGCTCGACCGCCTCGGGGACGATCTCGTAGTCCGCGCCGTCCGCGAGCTGGAGCAGGATCTCCACGAGCTCGTCGTCGGTGTAGTCCTCGAACTCGATCGTGGTGCGGAAGCGGCTCGCGAGGCCCGGGTTCGCGCTGATGAAGACCTTCATCGGAGCGGGGTAGCCAGCCACGATGACGACGAGGTCGTCGCGGTGGTCCTCCATCTCCTTGACCAGGGTGTCGACGGCCTCCTGGCCGTACTGGTCGCCCTGCAGGCCCGTCCCGGTGAGGCTGTAGGCCTCGTCGATGAACAGCACCCCGCCCTCGGCGGAGGCGACGGCCTCGGCCGTCTTCGTGGCGGTCTGGCCCAGGTAGCCCGCCACCAGCTCGGAGCGGTCGACCTCGACGAGCTGGCCCTGGGACAGCAGGCCCAGGGCGCGGTAGATCCCGCTGACCAGCCGGGCGACCGTCGTCTTGCCGGTGCCCGGGTTGCCGGTGAACACGAGGTGCCGGGTGAGCGTGGGGCTGCGCAGTCCGACCTCCCCGCGCAGCCTCTCGACCCGGAGGACCGCGACCTGCCGGTGGATCTCGCGCTTGACCCGCTGGAGGCCGATCAGGGCGTCGAGCTCCGCGAGCAGCTCCTCGAGCGTCCGTGCGGGCTGCTCCGGAGTGGGCGATGCCGGTGCAGCCGGGGCGGTGGCGCTGCACGGCATCAGCGGCGAGGCGGGGACGTGGTCGGTGCCGACGGGGCCGGGTGGCTCGGTGCACGGCGCCCAGCTGGGCCGCGGCAGCGACCGAGGCGTTGCCGATGACCCGCATGGTCGGCTCGCCGAGCTGGCAGGCGGCCGAGGCCACCTCGGCGAGCAGGGCGGCGTACCGGGCGGCCTCGGTGGAGCCCTGGGCGGCCAGCGTGCTGAGGACCGACGTGGGCGAGCCACGCCACCGGCGCCCCCGGCTCGCGGCGTCGAAGAAGTCCTGGGTGGTGGCGCCGGGACCGGCCGCCTCCGCCCAGTCGCGCGCCGCGCCCGGGGCCGACTCGGCGACTGCTGCCGCCAGTGACAGACCCTCGTCCCGCGCCGCCTGCTGGTCCGCCCCGGCCGCCAGCGCCGCCTTCGCGAGCGCCTCGACGGCGTCATCCAGGCTCCGGGACGGCTCGGCGCCCGAGCCCTTGCGCAGCGGAGGAGCGTTCATCACGCGTCGCCTCCGGCGGGCGGCTGCAGGCGCAGACCGCTGCCGGCCGGCCCGTCCGGCATCGGTGGCAGCGGGGCCGCACCGACGTCGAGCACGCCCCCGGTGGAGCCGCTGCCGAACTTCTCCTCGAGGAAGCGCCCGTGCGCCACCAACGCCGCCGCGTCCTCCCGGCACACCGCGTCGAACACCTTGTCCATGGTGGAGGCAAGCAGGTCGAGCTGGTCGATGAGCACCATCAAGGAGGACTTGCCCCGGTCGACCGGGCGGTTGTCGGCGAACTGGCGCGGCAGCCGCAGGTAGCCGCCGACCGCCTCCGGCAGGTAGTCCGTGGCGGTCGCCATGACGGAGTAGGCCTGGGGGCTGCCGGCCCCGAGGCTGCTCAGGCGCGGGATGGTGTCGCGCACGACGCGGTCCACCCGGCGTACCCGAGAGGCGACGGGCGCCGGGACAGCGCCGGCCGACACCATGGCTTCGACGCGCGAGAGCGCCGCGAGCAGCTCGTCGCTGGTCGGCACGTGCGCCCCAGCGGACGACTCACCGCGCTGCGCGTGCTCCGGGCGCCCGAAGAGGCGGCCGAGGAATCCGCCCGCCATACGACCACCTGCCCCTCACGTGTCTCGACTGCCCGGCACCTACGGTGAGCCGCCGAGGTCCAGTGCCCCGTGCGCCACGGCCGGGTCCTGCCGCTCGACGCGGGCGAGGTACTCCTGCGACTTCGTCACCTCGGTCTCGAGCGTCCCGATGGTCGCTGCCATGGTGTCCAGAGCCTGGACCTTGAAGGTGTCGATCGCGTCCATCGTGGCGTAGATGTTCGCGAAGGCCGCCTGCAGCTGGGGCAGTCCGACGGTGGCGGAGGCGGCCTGCTCCTGGATCTGGGTCGAGTTGTCCCGCAGCATCTCGCTCGTGCGCTCGATCATCCCGGACGTCGTCGTGTTCAGGGCCGTGATCTGGTCGAGCACCAGCTTCTGGTTGCCGAGGGCCTGGGCGACGATCACCGCGGTCCGCAGCGCCGAGACGGTCGTGGTCGAAGCCCGGTCGACCCCCTTGACCAGCTCGATGTTGTTCTTGATGACGATGTCGATCGCCAGGTAGTTCTGGATGGAGACCGCCAGCTGGGTCAGCAGGTCCTGGTGCTTCTGCCGCACGTAGAAGAGCACGTCCTCACGCAGGGCCTTGGCGCGCTCGGGGTCGGTGGTCTCGACATCGGCGATCGCCGCGGCGAGCCTCGCGTCGAGCCGCTCGCTGACGTAGACGTACTGGTTGAGGCGGCCCATCGCCTCCCAGAGCTGCTGCTTCTCGAGGTTGAGCGCTGCGTTGTCCTTGCCGAGCTCGTCCTGGCCCTCCCGCAGGGAGTGCAGGATGCCGTCCAGGTGCTTCTCGGCCGACTGGTACTTGCGGAAGTAGTCGGTCAGCTTGTCCCTGAACGGGAGCATGTCGAGGAGCTTCTTGGCCCCCGAGGCCTGCTTGGGATCGAGGTCCTCGATGGTCCTGCGGAGCTCGAGCAGGGTCGAGCCCACCTTGGACCCCTCGGAGAGGCCGCCCTCCTGGAGGGCGCGTACCGGCGACTTCAGCAGGCGGTTCGACGTCTCGGCCGCGGCCCGGATGTCACCGTCGCCCATCGTTCGTACGTCGGTCGCCTTCGCGGCGAACTCCGGCGACCGGGGTGCGGCGGTCATCAGGCTGGTGAGGAAGGTGTCGACCTTCGCGTCGAGGCCCGGGAGTGCGGCAGCCTCGACGGCCGGTGCCATCCGGGGGGCCGAGGTGGCGGCCACCGGCTCCGGTGGCGGGGGAGCCGTCAGCTGGACAGCGGACGCGGTGGCCGAGGGTGGTTGGAGTGGGGTCGACCCGGCATCCGTCATGATCCGTCTCCTCGCGCACTGTGAACGGGTCCCGCCAGACAGGTGGTGGTGACCGGCAATCTACGCGCCTTGCGCCCGAGCAGGCGGCGGAAAGGTTCAGCGACGGCGGGGCTCGGGGAGGATCGCCTCGAGGAGCATCAGCGCGATCGAGATCACGATCGAGCCCCACAGCGCCGTCCAGAAGCCGTCGACGTGGAAGCCGAGGTCGAGGCCGCCGGCGATCCAGCTGGTCAGCAGCAGCATGAACGCGTTGATGACGAACAGCACCAGGCCGAGGGTGATCAGGATCAGCGGCAGCGACAGCAGCCGCACGATCGGCCGCACGAACGAGGTGATCACACCGAAGATGAGGCCCACGACGAGGAGCTCGACGAACTTCTGGGTGCCGCTGTCGCCGGTCAGCGTGATCCCGTCGAAGAGCCACACCGCCAGCGCCAGCGCCAGCGCGTTCACCACGACCCAGGACACGAACCTCATGGCCAGAGCGTAGACAGCGCGGTCACGGATCCCGCGGATCCCGCGCTCGGCTGCGCGAGGTGACTTCCTCGACCATCGACTCCTCCGCCTCGCCGAGGTGGGCGGTCAGCTCGTCCGCGGCGGCGTCGAGCTCGCCGGCCTCCATCAGGTCGAGCAGGTGGGCGTGCGAGTGCACCTGCTCGGCGGCGTTGCCGCGGGCGCGGTCGACCTGCGCGAGCGCGAGCCGGACCTCGGCGTGCAGCGACTCCGCGAACGCCACCAGCCGTGAGGACCCGCTGAGCGCGGTGAAGGCGCGGTGGATCTCGAGGTGCGCGGCGGTGAACTCCGTCGTGGTGCACTCGCCGTCGCGCAGCTCGGAGTAGGCCCGCAGGGCGTCGCGCACGTCGTCGCGCTGCGGCCTCGGTCGCCGCCTGCCAGTGCCGTACGCCGGCGGTCTCGATCACCGTCCGGGCGCGGCACACGTCACCGACCTGGCCGGGGTCCAGCCGGCGTACCTGGGTGCCCTTGTTCGGGATCCGGTCGGCGAGGCCCTCCGCGACCAGGATGCCGAGCGCCTCGCGGACCGTCGAGCGCGAGACGCCCAGGGCGTCGGCCAGGGCGACCTCGCGCAGGGGTGTGCCCGGGGCCAGCTCGCCCTCGAACAGCGACCGCCGCAGCTCCTCGGCCGCGCGGTCGACGGTGGACAGGACGTCCAGGTTCAACGACGCGTACGGGCCGACCGGTGGTGTGGCACTCATGACATGCCGATTGTCCGACAATCGTTTGCTTCCCGTCACCCCGTGCCGCACACTGGGATTGCCTGATTGTCGGACAATCGCGAGGAGGGACCATGGCTGTGACATCTGTCGGCGCGCTCGCCTGGGGACACCGGTACCTGATGACCGAGCCGAACCACTTCCGCGTCGACTACACGATCAACCCCTTCATGCACCTCGACGACCAGCCCGACCCGCTGCGCACCCGTGCCCAGTGGCTGGCCATCGTCGCGGCGATCGAGTCCGCCGGTGGCACCGTCGAGGTGATCCCGCAGCTGCCCGAGGCCCCCGACATGGTCTACGCGATGAACCTCGGCCTCCCGCTGGTCGGGCCCGACGGCGGCCGTCACGTGGTGCTCTCGCACATGCGCTACCCGCAGCGCCGGATGGAGACGCCGGCGGCCGAGGACTGGTTCGCCGCGCGCGGCTGGACCACCCAGCGCATCGGCCGCGACGCGGTCGGCGCCCACTTCGAGGCCGGCGACGCCTTCGCCTTCCGTGGTGAGCTCGTCGTCGGCTACGGCCCCCGCACCGAGGAGCTCGCGCTCAAGCACCTCGCCACCGAGCTCGGCATCACCGTGCGCGGCATCCGGATCACGCACCCGGGGATGTACCACATGGATCTCGGCTTCTGCCCGCTCGACGACACCCACGCGCTCGTCTGCCCCGCGGCCTACGACGACGCGGGTGCGGCGGCGCTGCTCGAGCTCGTGCCCGAGCCGCTGGTGCTGACCGAGGACGAGGCGATGACGTTCTGCGCCAACTCGATCGTGATCGGCCGCACCGTGGTGATGCCCGCCTGCCCCGACCGCGTCCGCACGCAGCTCGAGGCCTGGGGCTTCGAGGTCGTGGTGGTCGAGGTCGGCGAGTTCCTCAAGGGTGGCGGCGCGATCCGGTGCCTGACCAACCCCCTCGACGTCGAGCTCGGCCGTGACCTCGACCTCGTCCCCGGCGGCCGGGTCGTCCTCGCCTGACCGTTTCGCTGGTTGAGGTGCGAAGGCCGTCAAGGCCTGAGCCTCGAAACCTCGCGACCCGTCCTAACCTGCCTGCCATGAGCACTCCCCGACCCCGCGCGAGCGTCGCCACCATCCCGGCGTACGTCGCGGGCAAGCCGCCGCAGCCGCGACCCGGCCTCACGGTCTACAAGCTGTCCTCGAACGAGAACCCCTACCCGCCGCTGCCGGGCGTGGTCGAGGCCGCGCAGCGCGCCGTCGCGGTGATGAACCGCTACCCCGACATGGGCAACACCGCGCTGTACGACGCCCTGGCCGCTCGGCTCGACGTGCCCAGGGACCGTCTCGCCGCCGGCACGGGGTCGGTGGCCGTGCTCTACCACCTGCTGCAGGCCTTCTGCGAGCCGGGAGACGAGGTCGTCTACGCCTGGCGCTCCTTCGAGGCCTACCCGATCGCGGTCTCCGCGGCAGGGGCGACGTCGGTGCAGGTGCCGGTCACCGCCGACGGACGGCACGACCTCGCCGCGATGGCCGCGGCCGTCACCGACCGGACCCGCGTCGTCGTGGTCTGCACGCCGAACAACCCGACCGGACCGTCGGTCTCCCACGCCGAGCTCCGCGCCTTCCTCGACGAGGTCCGCGACGACGTCCTCGTGGTGGTCGACGAGGCCTACCGCGAGTTCGTGCGGATGAGCGACGAGGTCGTCGGCCTCGACCTCGTGGCCGAGCACCCGAACGTCGCGGTGATGCGCACCTTCGCCAAGGCCTACGGGCTGGCCGGCTTCCGGGTCGGCTACCTGGTGGCCCACGAGGAGGTCGCGTCCGCCGTGCGCGCGGTCGCGCTGCCGTTCGGCGTCTCCGCGGTCGCGCAGGCGGCCGCCGTCGCCAGCCTGGACGCCGAGGACGCGCTGATGGAGCGGGTCGAGGCGATCGTCGGGGAGCGCGACCGCGTCGTCGAGGGACTGGTCTCGCAGGGCTGGCAGGTCCCCGAGGCCCAGGGCAACTTCGTCTGGCTGCCACTGGGCGACGACGCGGCCGAGTTCGCGGCGTCGGCCGAGACGGCCGGGATCACCGTGCGGCCCTTCGCCGGCGACGGGGTCCGGGTCAGCATCGGCGAGCCCGAGGCGAACGACGTCTTCCTCCAGGTCGCCGCCGACTGGATCACCTCGCGCTGACTGGTCCGTCAGTGGTTGAAGTTTGTCCGATTTGGGAACACTGACGGCATGGCTGGCACCACCTTCGTCGAGCAGGGCACCTCCTTCGAGCGCGACATGGACTACATCCCGGACCGGATCACGCGCGACTCCGAGCAGTGGCCGGTCGAGCCGGGGCGCTACCGGCTGGTGGCCGCCCGCGCGTGCCCCTGGGCCAACCGCGCCATCATCGTGCGGAGCCTGCTCGGGCTCGAGGACGTCATCTCGATGGGCCTGTGCGCGCCGGTGCACGACGAGCGCAGCTGGACCTTCGACCTCGACCCCGGCGGCGTCGACCCGGTGCTCGGCATCCACCGGCTGCAGGACGCCTACTTCGCGCGCATCCCCGACTACCCGCGCGGGATCACCGTGCCGGCGATGGTCGACGTGCCGACCGGCGCCGTCGTCACCAACGACTTCCCCCAGATCACCCGCGACCTCTTCTTCGAGTGGCGTGAGCACCACCGGCCCGACGCGCCCGACCTGTGGCCCGCCGACTGCCGCGAGGAGATGCAGGACGTGATGGACCGCGTCTTCACCGAGGTCAACAACGGTGTCTACCGGTGTGGCTTCGCCGGTTCGCAGGAGTCCTACGACGACGCCTACGAGCGGCTCTGGACCACGATGGACTGGCTCGAGGACCGGCTCGCCGACCGCCGCTACCTGATGGGCTCGAGCATCACCGAGGCCGACGTACGCCTGTTCACGACGCTGGCGCGCTTCGACGCGGTCTACCACAGCCACTTCAAGTGCAACCGCAACAAGCTCAGCGAGATGCACCACCTGTGGGGCTACGCCCGCGACCTGTTCCAGACGCCGGGCTTCGGCGAGACGATCGACTTCGGCCAGATCAAGGAGCACTACTACGTCGTCCAGCGCGACGTGAACCCCTCGGGGATCGTCCCGCAGGGCCCCGACCTGTCCGGCTGGCACACCCCGCACGGCCGCGACCGCCTCTGACCGAGGGTCCTCGGCCCCGTCAGGCCCGGTGCGACCTCGCGGCGTGGGCGCCGCCCACCGGCAGGTCGGCCTCCTCGTCGACCGGCTCGCCGACGTGCTCCCCGGCGGGCTGCTCCTCCGTGGGCGCGGCCGCTGCCTCCGCCGGCGGCCCGCCGCGGACGACGAAGTCCTTCTGCCGGATCAGCCCCAGGCACAGGACCCCTGCGGTGAACGCCACCACCGCGGCGATCAGGGTGATGTGGTTCAGCGAGTCGACCACCGCGGAGGTGCCGACCCGGTTGACCAGGTCGAAGGCCTGCTGGCCGGCGTCGGGGCCGCCGGCGGCGGTCGCCGCCTTCTGGGCACCCTCGGCGGCCGCATGGACCTGGCCTCCGGACAGGGCGCCGGTGAGGCGCTCGAGTGCGGCTGACGGCACCTTGCCGGAGAGGCCCGGACGGGCTGCGTCGGCCACCTGCTGGCTGAAGATCGAGCCCAGGGCCGCGATGCCCGTGGCGATCCCGACCTGGCGGAACGTCGAGTTCACCCCGCTCGCCATGCCGGAGCGCTCCACGGGTACGACGCCGACCGCGGTCGAGGCGAGCGGCGGGTTGATCATCCCGACGCCGACGCCCGCGACGGTGAGGCCCGGGATCAGGTGCGTCCACGAGGAGTCGGTCTGGATGCCGAGGAGCAGCACCAGCCCCACCCCGAGGATCAGGAAGCCCGGCCCGATCAGCCACTTGATCGGCACCCGCTCGGTCAGCCGGCCGGCGACGGCGGCGGCGAAGAACGAGGCGACCGAGAGGAACAGGAAGCGCAGGCCGGTCGCGACGGCGGAGTAGTCGAGGACGTTCTGCACGTAGATCACCAGGAAGGTGAGCAGCGAGAAGACCGACGCCGAGACCCCGAAGGCCGCGATCAGGCCACCGGTGAAGGTCGGCTTCCTGAGCAGCGACAGGTCGAACATCGGCTGCTTCTGCAGCACCTGGCTGACGAGGAAGACCACCATCAGCACCGCGGAGGCGACCAGTGACTCGACCACCTTCGCCTCGCCCCAGCCGTCCTGGCCGGCCTCGATCAGTCCGTAGACCAGCGCACCGAGGGAGAGGGAGAACGACACGAAGCCGAACCAGTCGGGTCGTCCGGCCCGGGGGTCCTTGGACTCCTGGACCTTCAGCAGCGCCACGGCGATGGCGACGAAGCAGATCGGGATGTTCACGAAGAAGATCCAGCGCCAGGACAGGCCGCTGGTGAGCACGCCGCCCAGCACCGGGCCGATCGCGACGGCGACGCCGGTGGTCGCGCCGAAGACGCCGAACGCCGTGCCGCGGTCCTTGCCGTGGAAGGCGCTGGCGAGCAGCGCCAGCGCGGTCGCGAACATGGCCGCGCCGCCGATGCCCTGGAACGCACGCGAGATGGTCAGGAACAGGATGTCCTGCGCCGAGCCGCAGGCGATGGAGCCCAGCGTGAAGAGCACGGTGCCGATCACGAAGACCCGGCGCCGCCCGTAGAGGTCGGCGAGCGAGCCGGCCGTCAGCAGCAGGGCCGCCAGGCTCAGCGCGTAGGCGTCGATCACCCACTGCAGGTCGGAGAGCGACGCGTCGAGCTCGGTCTGGATGTCGGGGAGCGCGACGTTCACGATCGTGATGTCGAGCAGCAGCATGAAGACGCCGGTGCAGACGGCGACGAGCGTCCACCACTTCGGGTCGCGGGGGGCGCGCTCGGCAGGGCCGCCGGGGGCAACGGCTGCGGTGTCCTGGGCCATCTGAAGCATCCTCTGGTCGGTCCGAACAATCGTCAACAGGTTAACGATTACGTTCGGTACGATACGCAAGTCCCGAGAAAACCGTCAAGTGGCTAACGATTCCGGAAGGGAGGAACGGTGGGCGACCCGAACAGTGTGCGCCAGCTCCTCCCCGAGCTCGCGACCCTGCCCGGGCACCTGTTCTGGCGAGCGCAGGCCCGCGTCGCGAGCGCCCTCGGCGAGGTGCTCCCGCCCGGTGTCGACATCCACGCCTACGCCGCGCTGCTGGCCCTCTCCGGCGGCATCACCCGGTCCCAGCAGGGGCTGGCCGAGACCATCAGCGTCAGCCGGACGACCATGGTCCGGGTCGCCGCCGACCTCTCCTCCCAGGGCCTGGTCAGGCGGGTGCGGAACCCTGCCGACCGCCGCTCCTACGCCCTGACGCGCACGCCCGAGGGAGCGGCCGCCGCACGACGTTGGCGCCGCCATGCCGAGGACCTCGAGGACACGATCACGTCCGGCTTCACGCTGACCGAGCGGGAGGAGCTGCGCGGCCTGCTCTTCGTGGTGGCGCAGGTCGAGCTCGCCCCCGACGTGCCCGAGCCGTTGCGCGAGAGCATCGCCTTCCTGGTCACCCGCATCCACAACCGGATGCATCGCGAGTTCATGGTCGCGCTGGAGCCGTTGCGCATCGAGCCGCGCGACTTCGGGACGCTGGTCGCGCTGTGCGCGACGGGTCCTGTCTCCCAGGCCGAGCTCGCCCGTCACATGGGTGTCAGCGGCGCCAGCATGGTGCAGATCGTCGACGACCTCGAGCACCGCGGGCTTGCTGGAGCGCCGTCGGCTCGTGAGCGACCGCCGGACGCAGGTCCTGCACGCGCTCCCCGAGGTCCCCGAGGTGCTCGCCGAGGCTGCGCGCCTGGCCGACGGCATGACGGAGGCACTGTTCGACGCGCTCTCGCCGGCGCGGACGAAGCGGCTGCTCGTGCTGATGCAGCGGCTGGCCACCGCCCCTGAGCGCGCCCTGAGGAAGCTGTCGGTGGTCGGGTCCATGCTCGCCGCATGCCCGGCTTCACCATCCACCCGCAGGGCGCCTACGCACTGAAGGAGTCCGTCGAGTTCGGCTTCGGCCAGCGGCACTCCGAGCGGTTCGAGGGCGTCATGCGGCTCGCCTTCTGCCTCGACGGGTACGCCGACCAGGTCGGCGTGGTCCTCCGCCAGGACCGACCCGGACGCCGAGGTGCATCGGCGAGGTGCACGGTGCGGCCGACGTGGCGCTGGTCGAGCGGCAGGTCGCCCGGATCCTGTCGCTCGACCACGACGCCGGCCCCTACGAGGCGATCGGCGAGCGCGATCCGGTCATCGGGCGGCTCCAGACGATCCGGCCCGGCCTGCGGCCGCCGCTGTTCCACTCGCCCTACGAGGCGGCGGTCTGGGCCATCCTCTCGACCCGCCGGCCGGCGGCGGTGGCGACCAGGGCTCGCGACGCCCTGGCCCGGGCCCACGGCCGGGTCTTCGAGCTCGAGGGCCGCGAGCTGGCGCGCGCTCCCGACGCCCGACCAGCTGCTCGGCGTGGAGACGGCAGAGGGCGTGCCCCAGGACCGCATCGCCCGGTTGCACGGGGTGGCCGACTTCGCCCGCGAGGGCGGTCTCGACGCCGACCGGCTGCTCGCGATGGGCCCGGAGCGGGCGACCGAGAGCGTCCAGCAGATCACCGGGATCGGACCGTTCTACGCCTCCCTGATCGTGGTCCGCGGCACCGGCTTCGCCGACGTCCTGGTCGACCGCGAGCCGCGGCTGCAGGCGCTCGTGCAGCGCCTCTACGGCCTCGAGCAGCCGCCCGGGCCCGCCGAGCTGGCCCGGATCGCGGAGGCGTGGCGACCCATGCGCACCTGGGCTGCGGTGCTGGTGCGCGCCGCCGGGTCGCCGTGAATCAGTCGGATTTGCCCCTTCCCTTTACCTGCACACTCGACCTACTGTTCCCTTATCGAAATCGCGATTTCGCCGCGCAATCAGGAGGTCCTTGGGGATGACTGCTACGGAATCAGTCGAACGAGAGACCAAGGGGCTGAAGGCCGGTGCCCTCGGGCTGGCCGGCAGCATCGTCATCGGGATCGCCTCGACCGCGCCGGCGTACAGCCTCGCGGCCAGCCTCGGTTACGTCGTGATCGTCGCGAACGGCGACGGGATCGTGGGGGTGAAAGCGCCGCTGATCATGGTCGTGGCGTTCATCCCGATGTACTTCATCGCGGTGGCCTACTCGGAGCTCAACAAGGCCGAGCCGGACTGCGGCACCACCTTCACCTGGGCCGCGCGCGCCTTCGGCACCAAGACCGGATGGCTGGGCGGCTGGGGGATCATCGCCGCCGACGTCATCGTGATGGCGAACCTCTCCCAGATCGCCGGCTCCTACTCCTTCGCCCTCGTCGGCGCCGACACCCTGGCCGCGAGCGTGTTCTGGAGCACCGTGGCCGGGATCATCTGGATCGTCGTGATGACCTACATCTGCTACCGCGGGATCGAGGTCTCCGCCCGGATGCAGTACGCCTTGCTCGGCGTCGAGATCGTGACGCTGGTGGCGTTCGCGCTCTTCGCCCTCGTCAAGGTCTACAACGGGACCGCACCGGCCGGGCTCAAGCCCTCCCTGAGCTGGCTCTCGCCCTCCGGGCTGAGCCTGACCGCCATCGTCTCGGCCACCCTGATCGCGGTGTTCATCTACTGGGGCTGGGACACCGCGGTGGCCGTGAACGAGGAGTCCGACGACCCGGGCAGCACGCCCGGCAAGGCGGCCGTGCTCTCCACCGTTCTCCTGTTGCTGATCTATGCGCTGGTCTCGGTGGCCACGATCGCCTTCGCCGGGGTGGGGACCACGGGCATCGGACTGGGCAACGTGGACAACGCCGACGACGTCTTCGCCGCGATGGGTCACGACGTGTTCGGAGGCGGCACGGTCGGCTGGATCATGGTGCACCTGCTCGCGATCTGCGTGCTCACCTCGGCGTCCGCGTCGACGCAGACCACGATCCTGCCGACGGCCCGTACCAGCCTGTCGATGGCCGCCTTCAAGGCGATCCCGAGCCGCTTCGCCCGGATCCACCCCAAGTACCTGACGCCGACCGACTCCACGATCTGGATGGGCGGCGTCTCGATCGTCTTCTACGTCGGCCTGACCCTGGTCAGTGACCACATCCTGGCCGACACGATCGCGGCCGTCGGCCTGATGATCGCGTTCTACTACGGCCTGACCGGCTTCGCCTGCGTGTGGTTCTACCGCAAGACCATGTGGGACAAGCCGCGCGACATCCTGATGCAGGGCATCATCCCCCTCCTGGGCGGCCTGATCCTGGTGGTGTTCTTCTTCATCGCCTGCAAGACCTATGCCGACCCCGACTACGGCTACACCGCCATCGGCGACATCGGTGGCGTCTTCATCATCGGCATCGGGTCGCTGCTGCTCGGCGTGGTGCTGATGTTCGTCTACCAGGCGATCGCGCCGGCGTACTTCCGCGGCGAGACGCTGCCGAAGCGGGACTCCGGTGACCTCGTGCTCGTCGGAGGCGGTGGCATGCCGGCGGGCGTGCGGCTGCCCGACTCGCGCGAGCGCACCGTGATCGCGCCGGATCTCTCCAACCTGCCGCCGGGTCAGAGCGCCATCGATCCGGTGACCGGCGAGCAGATCCAGCGCACAGAGCCGGGGGGCCAGGGGGAGCAGGGGGAGCAGGGGGACAAGGGGGAGCGGGGGGAGTAGGTCGAGCGCTGGAGCGGTCGAAGCCAGATCGCTCCAGCGCCCGATCGTCAGCTCTGCCCTTGCGGATGCTCACCGCGTGGCCGTGCCGCCTCGTCGGTCCGCACGCGCGAGCGCACCTGGGTCAGCAGCAGGTCGAGCAACCGTGCCAGCTGGTGACGGTCCTCGTCCGGGAGCCCCGCGAGCAGCGCGGACTCACGGGTGAGCACGACCGCGACCGACGCCTCGACCAGCTCGTGGCCCTGAGCGGTGAGCTCGACGTCGACGCTGCGCCGACCCGACCGCCCGGGTCGTCGTACCACCAGACCGGCCGCCTCTGCCCGCGCCAGTCGTTGGGAGATCGCACCTGCGGTGACCAGCACCCGTCGGGAGAGCTCGCGCGTGGTGAGCGTCCACGGGTCGCCCGAGCGGCGCAAGGTGCTGAGCAGGTCCATCGTGGCGGCGTCCACCCCGGCCTCGGCGAGCGCGCGACGCCGGTCGTCGGCGAACAGCTTGGCCAGCCGCCACACGGGCGTGACCACCGGGATGGAGTCGGTCGGCAGGCCGGGCGCCTCGCGCTCCCACGCCTGCGCGATCGCCGCCGCGGGCTCCGCGGAGACCGGGTCCGTGGCACCGTACGTCGCCTCGCTGCTCATGACTGGCTCCCTATGTTTAGGCCTAAACATAGCGGGTATCGCCGGGTGCATGACGACAGCACGACGAGTAGTGGTCACCGGCGGCGGGCGCGGCATCGGGCGAGCGGTGGCACGACGTTTCTCCGCCGGCGGGGATCAGGTGATCCTCACCGGCCGTGATCAGAACGTCCTGGAGGCGACGGCTGCGGAGCTCGGCGCGGAGGCTGTCGTGTGCGACGCCACCGACACGGACGCGATCGCCGTGCTGGCGGAGCGGGTCGGTGGGGTCGACGTACTGGTCAACAACGCCGGAGCCAACACCGACCTCGGGGACGGCTCCGACGTGGGGTTGCACAACCTCCGGACGTCGTGGCTGCAGCAGCTCGAGACCAACCTGCTCTCGGCGGTGCTCACCACCGCGGCGCTCGCGCCGGGCATGCGTACCGGCGGGGCCGTGGTCAGTCTGGGTTCCATCGGGGCCGAGCGCGGTGGCGGCTCCTACGGCGCTGCCAAGGCGGCGCTGGCGGCGTGGAACGCGTTCCTCTCCGCCTCCCTCGGACCACGCGACATCACCTGCAACGTCGTCTCCTCGGGCTACGTCGAGAACACCGGCTTCTTCGGCGCCGGCCCGTCCCCGCAGCGGCGGGAGGCCCTCGTGGCCGCGACCCACGTCCGCCGCCCCGGCACCGTGGAGGACGTCGCGGGCACGATCCACTTCCTCGCGGGTCCGGATGCCCGGCACATCACCGGCCAGACCGTGCACCTCAACGGCGGCGCGTTCACCACGAGATAGGCCGACGGGGCTCTGGGCGCTACCGTGGCTCCACCCATGTGGTCCGGCTCACACGGCGAGCCATCCCTTCGCCCGAGTCGGTCTGGAAGCAGTCGCGGCGACCCCGCGGCCCGCGCACCCGACAGGAGCACGCATGAGCGAGCCGCTCGATCCCTCACCCCCCGAGCCCACGTCCGACTTCGGCCCCGACCTCGTCGAGGTGTTCGGACCCACGCAGCGCGACGGCGGACCCACGTTGGTCCAGCTGCTCACCCCCGAGGGTGAGCGGGTCCACCACCCCGACTTCGACCTCGACTTCAGCGCCGAGCAGCTGCGCGGGTTCTACCGCGACATGGTGCTGACCCGGCGCATCGACACCGAGTCCACCGCCCTGCAGCGCCACGGCGAGCTCGGTATCTGGGCCCAGCTCCTCGGCCAGGAGGCCGCGCAGATCGGGTCCGGGCGGGCCCTGCGGCCGCAGGACTACGTCTTCCCGACCTACCGCGAGCACGGTGTGGCGTGGTGCCGCGGGGTCGACCCGCTGAAGCTGCTGGGCCTGTTCCGCGGTGTCGACCAGGGCAACTGGGACCCCCACGAGCACAACTTCGGCAACTACACGATCGTGATCGGCGCCCAGACCCTGCACGCCACCGGCTACGCGATGGGCGTCCAGCGCGACGGTGCGGTCGGCACCGGCGACCCCGACCGTGACGCGGCGGTGGTGGCCTACTTCGGCGACGGCGCCAGCAGCCAGGGTGACGTCAACGAGGCGTTCATCTTCGCCGCGTCGTACAACTCCCCGGTGGTGTTCTTCTGCCAGAACAACCAGTGGGCGATCTCCGAGCCGATCGAGCGGCAGACCCGGATCCCGCTCTACCAGCGGGCCCTCGGCTTCGGCTTCCCGGGCGTCCGCGTCGACGGCAACGACGTGCTGGCGACGTACGCCGTGACGCAGGCGGCCCTGCAACGGGCGCGCGAGGGCAGCGGGCCGACCCTCGTGGAGGCCTACACGTACCGGATGGGTGCGCACACCACGACCGACGACCCGACGCGCTACCGGCTCAACGAGGACGTCGAGCACTGGAAGCTGAAGGACCCGATCGCCCGCCTCGAGGTCTACCTGCGCCGCAACGGCCTGGTCGACGACGACTTCATCGGGGGCGTGCAGCAGGAGGCGGCCGACCTCGGCGCGCACCTGCGCGAGGGCGTCAAGAACCTCGTCGACCCCGACCCACGCCTGGTCTTCGACCACGTCTTCGCCGAGCAGACCGAGGAGCTGGCCGGGCAGAAGGCCGGGTTCGAGAAGTACCTCGAGAGCTTCGAGACCGAGGGGGCGCAGGCATGAGCAAGGTGACCCTCGCCAAGGCCCTGAACGCCGGGCTGCGCAAGTCCATGGAGGACGACGCCAAGGTCCTGATCATGGGAGAGGACGTCGGCAAGCTCGGCGGCGTCTTCCGGATCACCGACGGGCTGCAGAAGGACTTCGGCGAGGACCGCGTCATCGACTCGCCCCTCGCGGAGTCCGGCATCCTCGGCACCGCCGTCGGCCTGGCGATCCGCGGCTACCGCCCGGTGTGCGAGATCCAGTTCGACGGGTTCGTCTACCCGGCGTACGACCAGATCGTCAGCCAGGTCGCCAAGATGCACTTCCGCACCCAGGGCAAGGTGAAGATGCCGCTGGTCGTGCGGATCCCGTTCGGGGGTGGCATCGGCGCCGTGGAGCACCACTCCGAGAGCCCGGAGGCGCAGTTCGCGCACACGCCGGGGCTGAAGGTGGTCGCCTGCTCGAACCCGGTCGACGGCTACTGGATGATCCAGCAGGCGATCGCCTGCGACGACCCGGTGATCTTCCTGGAGCCCAAGCGGCAGTACCACGCCGACAAGGCCGACCTCGACGAGAGCGCGACCCCGCTGCCGCTGTTCTCCTCCCACGTGGTGCGCCGGGGAACCGACGTCACCGTGGTCGCCTACGGCCCGACCGTGAAGACGGCCCTCAAGGCTGCCGAGGCGGCCTCGGGTGAGAGCCGCTCGATCGAGGTGATCGACCTGCGCACGCTGTCGCCGCTCGACATGGGTCCGGTCCTGGAGTCGGTACGACGCACCGGCCGGGCCGTCGTCGTCCACGAGGCGCACGTGAACCTCGGCATGGGCGCCGAGATCGCCGCCCGGATCACCGAGGAGTGCTTCTACTCGCTCGAGGCGCCGGTGCTGCGCGTCGGTGGCTTCGACACGCCCTACCCGCCCTCCCGCATCGAGGAGGAGTGGCTGCCCGACCTCGACCGGCTGCTCGACGCGGTCGACCGGACCTTCACGTTTTGATGGTCGAGCGGAGTCGAGACCACCGAGAGGACAAGCCATGAGCGAGCGCAGCGAGCGAATCATCCCACGCAGCGCGCCCGGAGCCTCGTGCGCGCACGGAGCGAAGCGAGTACGCGCATGAGTTTCGAGTACAAGCTGCCCGACGTCGGCGAGGGCCTCACCGAGGCCGACATCGTCTCCTGGCGCGTCAAGGAGGGCGACGTCATCGAGATCAACGACATCGTGGTCGAGATCGAGACCGCCAAGTCGCTGGTCGAGCTGCCCTCGCCGTACGCCGGCACCGTCGCCGCGCTCCTCGTCGCCGAGGGCGAGACCGTGGCCGTCGGCACCCCGATCATCCGCATCGGCGACGGCTGCCGCCGGTGCCCCGAGGAAGGACGAAGTCCTGTCTCGAAGCCGGCGCGGAGGAGCCTGAGCCCGAGATCGACCTCTCCAACCCGGCCGCCAGCGGTGGCGGCGAGGGGGAGAGCCTGGTCGGGCGCAACAAGGCCGACCGCGGCCCCACCCGCCGCCCGCGCCGCGGCTCCGCCAGCCCGGCCAGCGACGCCGGAGCGGCGACCCAGATGCAGCTCCAGGGGGCGTTCACCCCCGGCGGCGCGCAGTCGGAGGACGTGGTGGAGTCCGACGAGCCCGCCGTACCCGGCAGCGGTCGGCACCCCGGAGCCCGCGCCCGCCGCCGAGACCCGCGCACTCGCCAAGCCGCCGGTGCGCAAGCTGGCCAAGGACCTCGGCGTCGACCTGGCCGCTCTCACCGGCTCCGGCCCCGAGGGCTCGGTCACCCGCGACGACGTCGAGTCCGCTGCCTCCGGCGCGACGTCATACGAAGTGGCCGCTACAGCGACCAGCTCGTATGACGTCACGGGCGAGCGGGAGCGGCGGGAGCCGATCAAGGGCGTGCGCAAGATGATGGGGCAGGCGATGGTCGACTCGGCCTTCTCCGCTCCGCACGTCACCGAGTGGGTCACCGTCGACGTCACCCGCACGATGGAGTTCGTCGAGCGGCTGCGGGCCCATCGCGACTTCCGCGAGGTCAAGGTCTCGCCGCTGCTCGTGCTGGCGCGGGCCTGCATGCTGGCGATGCGCCGTACGCCGGAGATCAACTCGTGGTGGGACGACGCGGCGCAGGAGGTCGTCTTCAAGTCCTACGTCAACCTCGGCATCGCGGCGGCCACCCCGCGCGGCCTGGTGGTGCCGAACGTCAAGGACGCCGAGCGGCTCAGCCTGCTCGAGCTGGCGCAGGCGTTCGGCGAGCTCACCGCGACGGCCCGCGAGGGCCGCACGCAGCCGGCCGAGATGAGCGGCGGGACCTTCACGATCACCAACGTCGGGCCGTTCGGCGTCGACGGCGGCACCCCGATCATCAACCCGGGTGAGTCCGCGATCCTGTGCTTCGGCGCGGTCAAGCGGCAGCCCTGGGTGGTTGGCACCGGAAGCGAGGAGCGGCTCGAGATCCGCGACGTGTGCACGCTCGCGCTCAGCTTCGACCACCGCCACGTCGACGGGGAGAAGGGCTCGCGCTTCCTCTCCGACGTCGCCGCGGTGATGGCGGACCCCGCCTCGGCGCTGCTCTTCTGAGGCTCCCGGACGTCATACGAACTGGTCGTCATAGCAGCCAATTCGTATGACGTACGCCGGCGCTGGGTTTCCTCACGCCGGTGACACGACTGTGCCCGCGCGGGGTCACCGCTTGCGCAGGGCCTTGAGCCGCGTCACCGCGGAGCCGACCACGTCCATCGCGCCGAGCACGATCTTGGGCACCTCCATGCCCTCCGGCTTCATCGGGTGCAGCAGCGCGTCGGTGCCACCGTCGACGAAGACGACCGACCCGACGACGAGCGCCGGCCTCCGGCGAGAGCAGGAAGGTGACCAGGGCGGCCACCTCCTCGGGTCGGCCCGGTCGGCCCAGGGCGCTCGGGTAGGCGTCGGCGAAGGCGCCGAGCTTGGGGTCCTCGCGCAGCCGGTCGGTCATCGGGGTGGCGATCAGGCCCGGTGCCACGGCGTTGAGCCGGATGCCGTCGGCGGCCCAGGGGACGCACTCGCGCCGGGTCCAGTACGCCAGCGCGGCCTTGGTCGCGGGGTAGATGTGGACCGCGTCGAGCTCGCCGGCCAGGCGGCGCGCCCGTTCCTCGTCGTCGGCCAGGCACGCCCCCGCGACGTCGGCGCTCCAGCCGGGCTGGGCGGTGATCGAGTTCGAGCTGAGCAGCACCACGCTGCTGCCCTCGCCCATCAGCGGGCGCAGGCCGCGGACGAGGGCGACGGCGCCGAAGAAGTTCAGCGAGACGACGAGCCGCGAGTCGGTGTCGGTGAGGCCGGCCACGCCGGCGCACGGGACGACCCCGTCGACCGTGTCGGTCAGCTCGCCCACCGCCCGGATCGCCGCGTCGCGCCCGGACTGGGTGGCGAGGTCGGCGATCACGTCGGCGCCGCGCAGGTCGACGCCGATCACCCGGTGCCCGCGCTCCTCCAGCTGCGCGGTGATGGCGGCGCCGATCCCGGAGGCGGAGCCGCTGACGACGTACGTGCTCACGGGTGGGTCATCGGATCAGCTTGGCGCCCATCCCGGCGATGAACTTCTTGACGTCGTCGGGCTCCTTGTCCGGCAGGCCGACCATCACCTCGTCGACGCCGGCGGCCTCCCAGCGCTCGAGCTGGCCGGGCTCGAGCCGGCTGGCCAGCAGCACCACGACGCGCGGGTCGCCCTCGCGGCCGGCGTCCTTCCAGGTCTGGGTGAGCGTGGCCACCCGGTCCTCGATGTCGGTCTCGATCGGGGTGGTGATCCAGCCGTCGGCGTTGGCGGTGATCCAGTCGAAGTTCTTGGGGGTGCCGCCACCGCCGACCAGGATCGGGATGCGGGGCTGCTGCACCGGCTTGGGCCAGGCCCAGCTGGGCTTCAGCGAGGCGTACTGGCCGTCGTACGACGCGACCTCGTTGCCCCAGAGCTGCTGCATCAGCTCGAGGTACTCGCGCAGCACGGTGCGGCGCTTGTTGCCGGGCACGCCGTGGTCCTCGAGCTCCTCGACGTTCCAGCCGAAGCCGACGCCGAGGGTGACCCGGCCACCGGAGAGGTGGTCGAGGGTGGCCAGCGTCTTGGCGAGGGTGATCGGGTCGTGCTCCATCGGCAGCGCCACCGCCGTGCCGAGCCGGATCGTGCTGGTCACCGCAGCGGCGGTCGCCAGCGCCACCCAGGGGTCGAGGATCCGCAGGTAGCGGTCGTCCGGGATCTCGCCGCCGGTGCCGGGGTGGGCGGAGTCGCGGCTGGTCGGGATGTGGGAGTGCTCGGGGACGTAGAAGCCCGCGAACCCGGCCTCCTCGGCGGCGCGTGCCGCGTCCACCGGCGTGATGCCCCGGTCGCTCGTGAACAGCACCACGGAGAGGTCCATGGGGTCATTCAAACTGAAACACGTTCTAGTGTCGAGCGGAGCCTAGGGGCGAGCCGCGTCCGCCGTGCCCGCGAACCGCGCGGCCCGCGAGCGGCGCAGCACCTCGGGGTCGAGCCGGGAGAGCTGGGCGAGCTCGAAGCGCAGCACCTCGCCGACCCGCAGGCAGAACTCCTCGGGCTCGTCGGCGGCGTCCGGGTGCTCGGGCACGATCCGGTCGACGATGCCGCGGGCCCGCAGGTCGAGGGAGCGGACGTGCTGCTCCCGGGCCAGCTCGGGGGCGTGCTCGGTGTCGCGGTGCACGATCGCGCTGGCGCCCTCGGGCGGCAGCGGCGAGAGCCAGGCGTGCTGCGCGGCCACGACCCGGTCCGCCGGCAGGAAGGCCAGCGCGCCACCGCCGTTGCCCTCGCCGAGCATCAGGCACAGGGTCGGGGCCGGCAGCGTGGCCAGGTCGGAGATGCAGCGGGCGATCTCGCCGGCCATCCCGCCCTGCTCGGCGTCGGGGGAGAGTGCGGCGCCGGGGGTGTCGATCACGGTGACCAGGGGCAGCCCGAGCTCGACGGCCAGGCGCATCCCCCGACGGGCCTCGCGCAGCGCGCCGGGACCCAGCGGGTCCGTGCGGGTCTGTCCGCGCCGGTCCTGCCCGAGGAACACGCACCCGGTGTCGTCGAAGCGCACCAGGGCGATCAGCAGGCCGGGGTCGGCCTCGCCCTCCCCGGTGCCGTTGAGCGGGATCACGTCGGTGGCGGCGTACTTCAGCAGGCGGCGTACGCCGGGACGGTCGCTGCGCCGCGACCGGGTGATGGAGTCCCACGCGTCGACGTCCGGGATCTCCTCCTCGGCCGGCGACGCGACCGGCTCGGCCTCGGCGGGGCTGAGGATCCGCAGCGCGCGGTGCAGGACCTCGCCGATCTCCTCGGGCGGTACGACGGCGTCGACGATGCCGTGCGCGAACAGGTTCTCCGCGGTCTGCACGCCCTCGGGGAACGGCTCGCCGTACAGCGCCTCGTAGACGCGCGGGCCCAGGAACCCGACGAGGGCGCCCGGCTCGGCGACGGTGATGTGCCCGAGCGAGCCCCACGAGGCCATCACCCCGCCGGTCGTGGGGTGGCGCAGGTAGACCAGGAAGGGCAGGCCGGAGGACTTGTGGGCGGCCAGCGCGGCCGAGATCCGGATCATCTGCACGAAGGCGGGCGTGCCCTCCTGCATCCGGGTGCCGCCGCTGCACGGGGCCGCGAGCAACGGGATCCGCTCGGCGGTGGCCCGCTCGACGGCCGCGACCAGGCGGTCCGCGGCGGCGCGGCCGATGCTGCCCGCCAGGAACGCGAACTCGCTGGCGACCACGGCGACCCGCCGACCGCGCAGGGTGCCCTCGCCGGTGAGGACCGACTCGTCGGTGCCGGCCTTCTCGGCGGCCCTGGCGAGGGTCTCGGCGTAGCCCGGCCCGATGCCGGTGAGGTCGGGTGGGACGTCCCAGCTCGACCAGGACCCCTCGTCGAGGACCAGGTCGATCAGGTCACGCGCCGAGTGGCTCACGCGCGGATGGTATGCCAGTCGTCGAGCAGGTCCTGCTCCTCGGCCCGGGTCATCCCGGTCACCGTCGCGCGACCCCCCTCCGAGCGGATCCAGGCGAGCGTGTCCGCGGCCGTCTCCGACAGCGGCCGGGTGCGCAGGCCCGCGTCGAAGGCCGCGCTGACGTCGTGGCTGACCATCCCGGACATCTCCTCGGGCAGCCACAGCGGCAGCGAGCGCGGCCCGGACCAGGGCTGCACGTGGTGGCGGCGCAGGAACGCCGGGTGTGCCCAGAACAGGTGCGGGTCGCCGCCGACGCCGACGGTCACCTCCTCGAGCACCTCGCCGATCGAGGTGACCCGGCCGGTGGCGTCGTACACCCCGGTGAGGCGCTGCTCGGCACCGTCGACGAGCCAGGCCGCGAGGTCGCGTACGTCGATCAGCTGGGTGTCGTCCTCGGGGGAGCCCGGGGCCAGGATGTCGCCGCCCTCGGCGATCCGCTCCGGCCAGTAGCTGAACCGGCCGCTCGGGTCGCCGGGTCCGACGATCAGCCCCGGACGCACGACCAGCGACTGCTCCGCGCCGGCCTGCACCGCCTGCTCGCAGGCGACCTTGCTGGCGCCGTACGCCTCGGGGGTGTCCTGGTCGACGTCGTCGGTCAACGGCTCGAGCAGGGGCAGGGTCTCCGGGGTGCCGTGCAGGAGCGCGTGGTCGGCGTAGACGCTGATCGAGGAGACGAACGTCCAGTGCGGCACCCGCTCCGGCGAGGGCCGCGAGGGCGTCGCGGACCCACGACGGCGTCCGGGCCACGTCGACGACGGCGTCCCACTCGCCCTCGAGGCTGGTCCAGTCCGGCGCGGTCCGGTCGAGGAAGGCGTGGGCCGCGCCGTCGGGCACCGTCCCGGACTCGCCGCGAGCCGCACAGGTGACCGTGTGACCACGGGAAACGGCCTCGGCGGCGACGGCGCGGGAGAGGAACTGGGTACCGCCGAGCACGAGAAGTCGCATGGCCCCAACCTGCCGTGCCTGACCTGCTCCAGACAAGTTGTCTCCGGCACCTTATGGTGCTCTGCGTGAAGAGACTCGCGACGGTGTGCGCCGTGCTGGCCCTGGCGCTGGGCTTGTCGGTGATGGGCTCACTGGCCCTCGCGGCCCCGGCCCAGTCCTCGGAGTTCCCGTGGAAGGCGACGATCACCTTCGACAAGAACTGGAAGAACCAGTTCGACTCCCGGGTGGTCTGGCGGCTCTACCAGAAGCAGGGCCCCGCCTGGAAGCTGGTCGAGACCCACGCCTGGCGGGCCGGTTCCGGCCTGCCCGGTCGCATCGGGCGCAACTCCTGCGCGACCTCGCGCGGCTGGCTGCCCAACGGCACCTACCACTTCCGGCAGTACAACAACTACCACGGGAACGTGATCCACGGACGCGTGTTCCGCCTCGACAACCACGCCTGCAGCAGCGGGAACGTGCGGCACAACCTGTTCCTCCACACCGAGCAGACCACCGGCAACCACCAGTGCCGCAACCGGCGCGGCGACCAGGCCTGCCGGTGGGAGTGGCCCCGGATCAACGACTACAAGTCGCTGGGGTGCATCAAGATGTCGCCCACCGACCTCGCCCAGCTGACCTACCTCTTCCACAAGCACTTCGCCGCCGGCGTGCGCTACCCGACCGACCGCGTGGCGCTGGTCGTCACCGACTGAGCGCCCTCAGCGCAGCTGCTTCACCATCATCGTGACCACGTGGTCACCGGAGGGGTGCGGCATGGAGCGCTGCCCGACCTCGACGTACCCGCGGGCACGGTGGAAGGCCAGCGACGGCTCGTTGGGCGGCTCGAGGTTGACCTCGAGCGTGAACACCGGCCGCCCGCAGCTGCCCTCGAGCTCGTCGTAGACCTGCGTGGCCAGCCCGCGGCGCCGGAAGTCCTCGTGGATCACCACGCGGTCGAGGTAGGCGAAGTCGGGGTAGCGCTGGGCGAACCAGGCGAAGTTCTCCCCGTCGTACGACGAGCCGGAGGCGAAGGTCAGCACGAAGCCGGCGAAGGCGCCGTCGACGTCGATGACCGATCCCGAGTCGGCCCAGTCGAGCAGCTGGCGCAGACGCGGCTCGTCCAGCGGGGCGAGCAGCTCGACGTTGTCCTCGTTCAGGGCGAGCACCGCGGCGTGGTCGGCCTCGGTGACCGGGCGCAGCACGGCGCGTCTCATCCAGCTCAGCCTCAGCCGTCCAAGAACTGCACACCCGTGGCGCGCTCGCTGAGCTCCCACAGCTCCCGCCGGGCTTCACGGTCCTGCGCGAGGGCCCGGGTGCCGACGATCCGGGGGTGGCCGCGGAACTGCAGCAGCCCGCTGGGTCCGACGTACGTCGACCCGGGCAGGTCGGCCGTGGCCGCCATCAGGGTGGGGAAGGCGCCGAGCTCGGCCGGCTGCCCGACCGTCTCGAAGACGGCCTGCATGATCGTCGCCGTCCAGCGCATCTTCCCCTCGGCGTTGCCGTGGTTGCGGCCGGTGCCCATCAGGCCGGTGGCGGAGTACCCGGGGTGCGCGGCCAGTCCCGTGACCGGCACTCCCTGCTCCCTCGCCCGCTCGTCGAGCTCGAGGGCGAACATCAGGTCGGCCAGCTTCGAGCGGAAGTAGCTGGTCCACCGCCCGTACCGCGCCGAGTGCGGGTCGTCCAGGGGTGCCGCGCGCGCCAGCCGGTGCGCCTGCGAGCTCACCGCCACCACGCGCCCCTCGCCGGACTCGACGAGCCGCGGCAGCAGCCGGCCGGTCAGGGCGAACGGGCCGAGGTAGTTCGTGGCCATCTGCAGCTCGAGCCCGTCGGCGGTGCGCTCGTACGGCGTCGCCATCACGCCGGCGTTGTTGATCAGCAGGTGCAGCGGCCCGGTGACCTCGGCGGCCGCCCGCTCCACCGAGGACAGGTCGGAGACGTCCACGATCAGCGGCTGGAGCTGCGCCTCCGGGACCGCCTCCCGGACGCGGCGCACGGTCTCGTCCAGCTTGGTCTCGTTGCGCGCGCCGAGGATCACCTCGGCGCCCTTGCGGGCGAGCTCGATCACGGTGTGCTCACCGATGCCGCTCGTCACGCCCGTCACCAGGGCCCGGCGGCCGGTCTGGTCGGGGATGTCGGCGGGTGTCCAGACGCGCTTGCCGTCAGCGGTCTGGGTCATGGGGTGACCGCCAGCGAGGCCAGCAGCCGTCGGCCGAGCTCCTCGTCGCCGCTGATCTCCGGGTCGGTCGCCTCGACTCCGCGGCGGCCGCCGCTGAGCACGACGTAGTCCTCGGCGGTGAGTGCGACCTCGGTCGTCGGGGTCGCGGCGTCGTCACGGACCGCGCGGCCGTCCTCGCCGACCCGGGCCGTGTGCTGCCAGCCGGGCCGGTCGGACAGGACCAGGCGCCCGACCGCCCCCACGGGTGCACCGACGCGCTTGCCCCAGACCATCGGCAGCGCGCCCCCGAAGAGGGCCAGCACGTGCTCGGCCACCGGGGTGTCGTAGCCGCCGGGACGGTCGACGGCCCGACGTACGTCCTGGTCGTGCATCCACACGTCGAGCGGGCGGTTGGTCAGCAGCGTGAGGTAGCTCCAGCCGATGCCGCCCGGCGTCCTCGCCGGTGCCGCGTCGGCGTCGGTCGGGGGATCGGCCTGCAGCGCGGCGTACCTGCGTCGCCACCGCGCCCTCGAGCTCGTCGGCCAGCTCGGCCAGCGTGCGGCCGCGCCGGGCCAGCACGCCCTGCTCGGTGTAGTAGTTCTGCAGCCCGACCAGGTGCGGCGCCTCGGCGACCTCGATGGTCTCCTCGGGGGCTCCGGCCAGCACGGCCTCGAGGTGCGCGGTGTGCGCCACGTTGTCGCGCACGCTCCAGCCCGGCAGGTCGGTGGGCAGGTCGGCCTGCTCCTCCGGACAGCGACCGGGCGAGCGCGACGAAGTCGTCGCACGCCTGCTTCCACAACGGCACCAGGCCGACGAGCCGCGGGTCGCCCAGCAGGGGTGCCGTCAGTCATGGCGACAGCGTAGGGCCGGCTGCCGTACGGTCGAAGCCGGGTCTCAGACGCGGGGGTCGTCGATGCGGCGCTCCTCGACCACGGTGCTCCGGCGGGTGCGCTGCCTGTTCATCACCAGGGCGAGCACGATGGCGAGCACCCCGACCAGGATGAGGATCCACCCGAGGGTGTTGCCGTCGATGGCGTTGTCCATGCTCGCCGGCAGGTCGACAGCGCCGAACGCCAGGACCAGTCCGACCAGCAGCAGCACGATGCCGAGTCCGATACCCATGATGTGCTCCCTTCCGTTGTGGGCAGTGTGCCCGGAAAGGCGCCAGTTCATGCGTGAATCAGAAGGACGCCTCGTCGAGGTCCATCAGGGACAGGTCGGTGGCCTGGGCGATGGCCAGCTCGGCGCTCAGCTTGGGCAGGTTGTGGTGGGCGAAGAACTGCGCCGCCGCGACCTTGCCCTCGTAGAAGTGCTTGTCGGCCTCGGAGACCTCGCCGCCCAGCTTCTCCAGGGCCACCTCGGCGCCGCGCAGCATCAGCCAGGCGCAGACGACGTCGCCGAGCATCATCAGCAGGCGGGTGGTGTTCAGGCCCACCTTGTAGATGTTCCTCAGGTCGCCGCCCTCGGCCGACTCGTCGGCGCTCATCAGGGTGTTGATCATGAAGCCGACCAGCTCCTGGCCGTCCTTCAGCGCCTGCGCGAGCAGCTCGCGCTCCACCTTGAGGCGACCGTTGCCGGCCTCGCTCTTGCACGAAGCCGTCGATCTCGGCGGCGATGTGGCCCAGTGCCTTGGCCTGGTCCTTGACGATCTTGCGGAAGAAGAAGTCCTGGCCCTGGATCGCGGTGGTGCCCTCGTAGAGGGTGTCGATCTTGGCGTCGCGGACGTACTGCTCGATCGGGTACTCCTGCAGGAAGCCGGAGCCGCCGAAGGTCTGCAGCGACTCGGTGCCGAGCAGCACCCACGAGCGCTCCGAGCCGTAGCCCTTCACGATCGGCAGCAGCAGGTCGTTGACCCGCATCGCCAGCTCGTCGGTCTCGCCGTTGTGCTCGGCGATCTGGACGCGGTCCTGCCAGCTCGCGGTGTAGAGCACCAGCGCGCGCATGGCCTCCGAGAAGGACTTCTGCACCATCAGCGAGCGGCGTACGTCGGGGTGGTGGGTGATCGTGACGCGCGGGGCCGTCTTGTCGGCGGCCTGGGACAGGTCCGAGCCCTGCACCCGCGACTTGGCGTACTCGAGGGCGTTCAGGTAGCCGGTCGACAGCGTGGCGATGGCCTTGGAGCCGACCATCATCCGGGCGTTCTCGATGACCTGGAACATCTGCGCGATGCCGTCGTGCACCTCGCCGAGCAGGTAGCCCTTCGCGGGGGCGCCGTCGCCGAAGGTGAGCTCGCAGGTGTTGGAGACCTTGATGCCCATCTTGTGCTCGACGTTGGTGACGTAGACGCCGTTGCGCTCGCCGAGCTCACCGGTCTCGAGGTCGAAGTCGAACTTCGGCACGATGAACAGCGACAGGCCCTTGGTGCCGGGGCCGCCGGCGCCCTCGACGCCCACCGGGCGCGCCAGCACCATGTGGATGATGTTGTCGCACAGGTCGCTCTCGCCCGAGGTGATGAAGCGCTTGACGCCCTCGATGTTCCAGGTGCCGTCGTCGTTCTGGGTGGCCTTGGCGCGGCCGGCGCCGACGTCGGACCCGGCGTCGGGCTCGGTGAGCACCATCGTGGTGTTCCAGCCCTTGTCGACGATCAGCTGGGCGATCTGCTTGTCGCGCTCGTTGCCGTTGCGGTAGAGCACGCCGGCGAACATCGGGCCGGCGCCGTACATCCACAGCGCGGGGTTGGCGCCGAGCACCATCTCGCCCAGGGCCCAGTTGACGCTGGAGGGGGCGGGGGTGCCGCCGAGCTCGGCCATCGTGCCGAGGCGCCAGTACTCGGCGTCCATCCAGGCCTGGTAGCTCTTCTTGAACGCCTCGGGGAGGGGAGCCGTGCTGGTCTCGGGGTCGAAGACCGGCGGGTTGCGGTCGGAGTCGACGAAGGACTCGGCCAGCTCGTTGCGGCTCATCCGGTCGACCTCGGCGAGGATCGCGCGGGTGGTCTCGCCGTCGATCTCCTCGAACGGGCCGGTGCCGAGGACCTCGTCACGGCCCAGCACCTCGAAGAGGTTGAACTCGATGTCGCGGACGTTGCTCCTGTAGTGGCTCACGGGCCCACCTTTGCGTCGTCGGATCCGGCGTGATTCGTATGTGCTACTCACCGGTAACCTCCAGTATCTACCGACCAGTAGCGTCGTGCAAGGAATTCCCGGTGTGGCGTGGGCTACGTCGGCGCCCGCCTCGACGGCCACTCGCGTCACCGCGTGTGAAGCCCGACCAAGCCGAGTGATCTGACAGACTTGGTAGGTGCGCGTCTCCGCGAAGGCCGACTACGCCCTCCGGGCGCTGATCGAGATCGCCCAGCGCAGCGACGGGCTCCCGGTCAGCGCGGAGGAGCTCGGCCGGCTCCAGGAGATCCCGCACGGCTTCCTCCAGGCGATCCTGGCCGACATGCGCCGGGCCGGCATCGTGGTCAGCCAGCGTGGCCAGTCCGGCGGCTGGCGACTGGCGCGGCGGTCGGCCGACATCACCGTGGCCGACGTGATCCGGGCCGTCGACGGCCCCCTGGTCAGCGTCTACGGACTGCGCCCCGAGGCGGTCAGCTACAACGAGTCCGCCGAGATCCTGCAGCGGGTGTGGATCGCGGCCCGCAGCAGCCTGCGCGAGGTCTTCGAGAACGTCACCCTCGAGTCCCTCGCCGGCCGGACCCTGCCCCCCGAGGTCGAGAGCCTCACCCTCGACGACGACGCCTGGCAGCCCCACTGACCCACCCCGGCTGATCCTCCAGCCGATGAGGGCGAGCACGCCGACCACGATGAGGATCCAGCCGAGGGTGTTGCCGTCGATGGCGTTGTCCATGCTCGCTGGCAGGTCGACGGCGCCGAACGCCAGGACCAGTCCGACCAGCAGCAGCACGATGCCGAGTCCGATACCCATGAGGGTGCTCCCTTCCGTTGTGGGCAGTGTGCCCAGAAAGGGGACAGTTCATGCCTGACTCAGAAAGAGCCCTCGTCGAGCTCCATCAGGGACAGGTCGGTGGCCTCGGCGATGGCCAGCTCGGCGCTCAGCTTCGGCAGGTTGTGGTGGGCGAAGAACTGCGCCGCCGCGACCTTGCCCTCGTAAAACAGCCGGTCGGGCTCGGAGACCTCGCCGCCGAGCTTCTCCAGCGCCACCTCGGCGCCACGCAGCATCAGCCAGGCGCAGACGACGTCGCCGAGCATCATCAGCAGGCGGGTGGTGTTCAGGCCCACCTTGTAGATGTTCTTCAGGTCGCCGCCCTCGGCCGACTCGTCGGCGCTCATCAGGGTGTTGATCATGTAGCCGACCAGGGCCTGGCCGTCCTCGAGCGCCTTGGCCAGCAGCTCGCGCTCGACCTTGAGGCGACCGTTGCCGGCCTCGCTCTTGATGAAGCCGTCGATCTCCGCGGCGATGTGGCCCAGGGCCTTGGCCTGGTCCTTGACGATCTTGCGGAAGAAGAAGTCCTGGCCCTGGATGGCCGTGGTGCCTTCGTAGAGGGTGTCGATCTTCGCGTCGCGCACGTACTGCTCGATCGGGTACTCCTGCAGGAAGCCTGATCCGCCGAAGGTCTGCAGCGACTCGGTGCCGAGCAGCACCCACGAGCGCTCCGAGCCGTAGCCCTTCACGATCGGCAGCAGCAGGTCGTTGACCCGCATCGCCAGCTCGTCGGTCTCGCCGTTGTGCTCGGCGATCTGGACCCGGTCCTGCCAGCTCGCGGTGTAGAGCACCAGCGCGCGCATGGCCTCCGAGAAGGACTTCTGCACCATCAGCGAGCGGCGTACGTCGGGGTGGTGGGTGATCGTGACCCGGGGAGCCGTCTTGTCGGCGGCCTGGGACAGGTCCGAGCCCTGCACCCGCGACTTGGCGTACTCGAGGGCGTTGAGGTAGCCGGTGGACAGCGTGGCGATGGCCTTGGAGCCGACCATCATCCGGGCGTTCTCGATGACCTGGAACATCTGCGCGATGCCGTCGTGCACCTCGCCGAGCAGGTAGCCCTTCGCCGGGGCGCCGTCGCCGAAGGTGAGCTCGCAGGTGTTGGAGACCTTGATCCCCATCTTGTGCTCGACGTTCGTGACGTAGACGCCGTTGCGCTCGCCGAGCTCTCCGGTCTCGAGGTCGAAGTCGTACTTCGGCACGATGAACAGCGACAGGCCCTTGGTGCCCGGGCCGCCCGCGCCCTCGACGCCCACCGGGCGCGCCAGCACCATGTGGATGATGTTGTCGCACAGGTCGCTCTCGCCCGAGGTGATGAAGCGCTTGACGCCCTCGATGTTCCAGGTGCCGTCGTCGTTGGCGGTGGCCTTCGCGCGGCCGGCGCCGACGTCGGATCCGGCATCGGGCTCGGTGAGCACCATCGTGGTGTTCCAGCCCTTGTCGACGATCAGCTGGGCGATCTTCCGGTCGCGCTCGTTGCCGTTGCGGTAGAGCACGCCGGCGAACATCGGGCCGGCGCCGTACATCCACAGCGCGGGGTTGGCGCCGAGCACCATCTCGCCCAGGGCCCAGTTGACGCTGGAGGGCGCAGGGGTGCCGCCGAGCTCGGCCATCGTGCCCAGGCGCCAGTACTCGGCGTCCATCCAGGCGTGGTAGCTCTTCTTGAACGCCTCGGGCAGGGGAGCGGTGTGGGTCTCGGGGTCGAAGACCGGCGGGTTGCGGTCGGACTCGACGAAGGACTCGGCCAGCTCGTTGCGGCTCATCCGGTCGACCTCGGCGAGGATCGCGCGGGCGGTCTCGCCGTCGATCTCCTCGAACGGGCCGGTGCCGAGGACCTCGTCGCGACCCAGGACCTCGAAGAGGTTGAACTCGATGTCCCGCACGTTGCTCTTGTAGTGGCTCACTGACCCACCCTTTGCGTCGTTGGAACCGACGGTGCCGTCGGTGCTACTCGTCGGTAACCTCAGTATCTACCGGCCAGTAGCGTCGTGCAAGCAAATCCCGATGTGGCGTGGCCAACGTTTGGGCGCCGGGCGGCCGCGCGCACCGCGTGTGAACCCCTACCAAGGCACGTGATCTGACAGACTTGGTGGGTGCGCGTCTCCGCGAAGGCCGACTATGCCCTCCGGGCGCTGATCGAGATCGCCCAGCGCAGCGACGGGCTGCCGGTCAGCGCCGAGGAGCTCGGGCGGCTGCAGGAGATCCCGCACGGCTTCCTGCAGGCGATCCTGGCGGACATGCGCCGGGCCGGCATCGTGGTCAGCCAGCGCGGCCAGTCGGGAGGCTGGCGGCTCGCCCGGAGCGCGGCCGAGGTCTCCGTGGCCGACGTGATCCGGGCGGTGGACGGCCCCCTGGTCAGCGTCTACGGCCTGCGCCCTGAGGCGGTCAGCTACAACGAGTCCGCCGAGATCCTCCAGCGGGTCTGGATCGCGGCCCGCAGCGCCCTGCGCGAGGTCTTCGAGAACGTCACCCTCGACGCCCTCGCCGGCCGCTCCCTGCCCCCCGAGGTCGAACGACTCACCCTCGACGACGACGCCTGGCAACCCCACTG
>CAWCFR010000046.1:0-23409 GCA_963794725.1 uncultured Actinomycetota bacterium | reverse complement strand
ATCACGCCTGCAGTGGCCTCGGCGACGAACTCCTGACTACGACCGCGACGGTCGAGCAGGTACGGCAGCAGCACCTCGGGGTCGACGTCGACGATCCGCTGGACCAGCTCGTTGGTGCGCAGAGCCCGGACGGTGGCCACGATCGTGTCGGCGATCCGCTCTCGTGCCGTGCCCTCGGCCCCCGTGGCCGCGACGCCGACGACGCTCTGCCACTCGCGCGTCATCAGGTCGGCGAGCAGGGTCTGGGTGTCGGGCCACCGGCGGTACAGCGTCATCCGGCTGACGCCGGCCCGGCGGGCGATGTCGGTGAGGGTGGTGCGGCTCCAGCCGACCGCGAGGATGGCCTCCCGGGCCGCGTCGAGGTAGGCGTCGTCACCCGGGGCGGTCGAGCCTGTCGAGGCCTTGTGACGAATGGACGTCATGTGTCACACTGTAACACATGAGCACCCCTGAAGGTCCTGGCGAGATGCACTGGTCGCGCTGGGGCGACCCCGCCGAGGCCGGCCCGCTGCCCGAGAGTGCGCACGCACTCGTCGACGCCTTCCTGGGTACGACGGACACCCCGGCCGTCGACCCGGCGGAGGTCCGGCTGAGCGAGCCGCTCGCCGAGGACCTCGCTCGCCGAGCTGCGCGGCATCGTCGGCGACGAGCAGGTGCTCACCGACCACGAGACGCGGCTGCACCGCACGCGGGGCAAGTCCACCCCCGACCTGCTCCGGCTCCGTGCCGGCGACGGGTCGGACTCACCCGACGCCGTGGTCCGCCCGGGCACGCACGACGAGGTGGCGGCGCTGATCGCCTGGGCCGTGGAGCGGCACGTCGCGATCGTGCCCTTCGGTGGCGGCACCTCCGTCGTCGGTGGGCTCGCCGCGCGCCGCGAGGGCTTCGCCGGCGTGGTGTCCCTCGACCTGATCCGGTTCGACAAGCTGCTCGCCGTCGACCTCGACTCGATGACCGCGACCCTCGAGCCCGGCCTGCGCGGCCCCCAGGCCGAGGCGCTGCTGGCCGAGCACGGCCTCACCATCGGCCACTTCCCGCAGTCCTTCGAGTACGCCACGATCGGCGGCTTCGCGGTCACCCGCTCCAGCGGCCAGTCCTCGGCCGGGTACGGGCGCTTCGACTCGCTGGTGGTCGGCATGCGCGTCGCCACCCCGCAGGGCGAGCTCGTGCTCGGCAGCTCGCCCGGCCAACGCCGCCGGACCCGACCTGCGCGAGGTCGTGATGGGCTCCGAGGGCGCCTTCGGCGTGGTCACCGCCGTCACCGTGCGGGTCCGCCACGTGCCCGGCCGTGAAGCTCTACGAGACCTGGCGCTTCGACTCGTTCGTCGCGGGTGCGGCCGCCATGCGTGCCGTCGCGCAGAGCGGCGTGCTGCCGACCGTGCTGCGTCTCTCCGACGAGAACGAGACCTCGATCAACCTCGCCAAGCCCGACGAGGTCGGTGGCGAGAGCAGCGGCGGGTGCCTGATGATCACCGGCTACGAGGGCACCCAGCAGTCGGTCGACGTACGCCGCGCCGCCTGCACGGAGCTGCTCACCTCGGTCGGCGGATCGTCGCTGGGTGTCGACGACGGCTGGTCCACGGGCCGTTTCCACGGGCCGTACCTGCGCGACTCGCTGCTCGACGTCGGCGTGCTGGTCGAGACCCTCGAGACGGTGACGTTCTGGTCCCACCTGCACCAGGTGTACGACGCCGTGAAGGCGGCGCTGACCGAGTCGCTGGGCGAGGCGACGCTCGTGCTGTGCCACATCTCGCACGTCTACGAGACCGGCGCCTCGCTGTACTTCACCGTCGCCACGAAGCAGGCCGACGACCCCCTGGCGCAGTGGCTCGCCGCGAAGGCCGCCGCCTCCGACGCGATGGTCGACAACGGCGCCTCGATCACCCACCACCACGCCGTCGGCCAGGACCACAAGCCCTGGCTCGCCCGCGAGATCGGCCCCGTCGGCGTCGGCATCCTCCGCGCCCTCAAGCACGAGCTCGACCCCACCGGCGTGCTCAACCCCGGCGTCCTGATCCCCTGACGACCCCACAGCATTCCCATGTAACGCGGAGTTATTGCCGCTGAACAAGCGGTACGTCCGCGCGCTCAGCGTCAATAACACCGCGTTACATGCCGTACGGCGTCGGCCGGCTGCCCCCGAACGCCCAGACCAGCACCTGGCCCTCGACCTCGGCAGTGATCACGCGACCGCCCTCGTCGACGAGCCGGGCGGCGTCGCCGGGCTCGAGCCGTCGCTCCCCGAGCATCACCGCCCCCGAGGCGACGAACACGTGCAGGCGGGGCGCGGAGGGCAGCACCAGCCGACTGGCCCGCCGGCGGCTGCGCCACGAGCAGTGCCGCGCCGGCCACCCCGAGAGGCACCGCGCCGTCGGCCCCGGCGACGACCGTCCAGTCCGGACCGGGCTCCACCCTCGCCGAGCGGTAGTCCGGCGAGGTGCCGCTCCGGTCGGGCCGCACCCACGACTGCAGGAACCGGGTCTCCTCGGTCGCTGTCACTCACCTCGGAGTGCACGACGCCGCTTCCCGCCGACAGCCGCTGCACCTCGCCGGGACCGATCACGCCCGAGCCGACCGTCGAGGTGTGCCGCAACCGACCCGCTCAGCACCCAGGTGACGATCTCGAGGTTCTCGTGGCGGTGCTCGTCGTACCCCGTCCCGGGCGGCAGCCGCTCGTCGTTGTGCGCCACGAGGGCGCCGAACCCTGTGTTGGCCGGGTCGTAGTGGGCGCCGAAGGAGAACGAGTGGTGCGTCGTCCGCCCCTCGGCGCGCGTGACGAAGCGGCCGTCTGACTCCCGGTACTCGATCACGGACCCATGGTCGCGGTTGAATGCTTCTCATGGGAGACAGCTATCCGACAATGCCAGCAGGTTTCGTGTTCGGGACGAGCACGGCGTCGTACCAGATCGAGGGAGCCGTCCACGAGGACGGCAGGGGGGTCAGCGTCTGGGACACCTTCTGCGCGGAGCCGGGGAAGATCATCGACGGGAGCTCCGGGGAGGTCGCCTGCGACCACTACCACCGCTACGTCGAGGACGTCGGCCTGATGAAGGACCTCGGCGTCAGCGCCTACCGGTTCTCGATCGCCTGGCCGCGCATCCAGCCGGACGGCAGCGGGCCGGCCAACGCGAAGGGCCTCGACTTCTACGACCGGCTCGTCGACGAGCTCGTCGGTGCCGGCATCGAGCCGATGGCCACGCTGTTCCACTGGGACCTGCCGCAGACCCTGCAGGACGGTGGCGGCTGGCTGGAGCGGTCCACCGCCGAGCGCTTCGCCGAGTACGCCGCCCTCTGCGCCGAGCGGCTGGGCGACCGGGTCGTCAAGTGGGCTCCGGTCAACGAGCCCAACGTGGTCACGATGATCGGCCACGCCGAGGGCCGGCACGCGCCCGGCCTGAAGCTCGGCGTCGGCGCCCTGCCCGTCGCCCACCACCTCAACCTCGGCCACGGGCTGGCGGTCCAGGCGCTGCGGGCCAACGGCGCCACCCAGGTCGGTACGGCGAACAACCACGCGCCGATCTGGCCGGCCTCCGAGAGTGCCGAGGACACCGCGGCCGCCAACGTCTTCGACGACCTGTGGAACCGGCTGTTCGCGAGCCCGATGCTGCTCGGCGAGTACCCCGCCTCGTGGGTCGACGCCCTCCCGGTGCAGGACGGCGACCTCGAGACCATCCACCAGCCCATCGACTTCTACGGGTTCAACTACTACAACCCGATGGGCATCGGTGCGCCGAAGGAGGGCGACGAGGTCCCGTTCCGGATGACCGAGGTCACCGGCTACCCGCGCACGGAGTTCGACTGGCCCGTCGTACCGGAGGGCCTGCGGCAGGTGATCAACCAGCTCGACGAGCGGTACCCGGACATCCCGCCGATGTACATCACCGAGAACGGCTGCTCCTACGGGATGGGTCCCGACGCCGACGGTGTCGTCGACGACCAGCCGCGCATCGACTACTACGACGGGCACCTGCGCGCGGTCGCCGACGCGGTCGCCGACGGGTGCGACGTACGCGGCTACTACGCGTGGTCGCTGATGGACAACTTCGAGTGGGGCGAGGGCTACACGATGCGCTTCGGCCTGGTGCACGTCGACTACGACACCCTCGTGCGCACGCCGAAGCGCTCCTACCACTGGTTCGCCGAGACCATCGCGTCCCAGCAGGGCTGAGGTGACGACCGCGCTGGCCGAGCCGACCCGCTCGGTCAGCAAGCTGTGGGTGGCCTGGCTGTCGCTCGCCTCGATCGCGGTCTGCTCGGGGTTCTTCGGCCCGATCCAGGTGCTGCTCGCGCAGCAGGCGGAGGCGATCAGCCCCGAGCACAAGGAGGCGACGCTCTCGCTCGTCCTCGGGGTCGGAGCGGCGGTCTCGACCGTGCTCAACCCGATCTGGGGTGCCTTCTCCGACCGGACCGTGCTGCGCATCGGCCGCCGGCTGCCGTGGGTGATCGGCGGGCTCGTCGGCGCGGTGATCTCGATGCTGGTGCTCTCGACCGCCGACTCGGTCGCGGTGATGGTGCTCGGCTGGGCGATGGCCCAGGGCACCCTGAACGCGATGCTGGCGGCGCTCACCGCGACCGTGCCCGACCAGGTGCCCTCGCGCCAGCGCGGTGCGATCGGCGGCTGGCTGGCCATCGCCCAGACCGTCGGCGTGGTGGCCGGGTCCGGCATCGCCGCGGTCACCGGCAGCATCGCCGCGGGCTACCTGACCATCGCCGTCGTGCTGGTGGTGCTGTCGCTGCCGTACTGCCTCGACAGCCGTGACATCGCCCTCGACCCCGCCCTGCGCGAGCCGTTCGAGATCGGCCCGTTCCTGCGCTCGTTCTGGGTCTCGCCCAGGGCCCACCCCGACTTCGCCTGGGCGTGGATCACCCGCTTCCTGATGAACCTCGGCAACGCGCTGGTGATCCTCTACCTCCTCTACTACCTCAAGGACGCCGTCGACCTCACCGACAAGGAGGCCGAGCGCGGGGTCGCGCTGCTGACCGCCGTCTACGGCGTCTGCGTGGTGCTGACCGCGGTGCTCGGCGGCCTCTGGTCCGACCGGCATCGGCCGGCGCAAGGTCTTCGTGATCGCCTCCGGCCTCGTCGTCGCGGTCGCGCTGTTGTTGCTGGCGTTCGTCAGCACCTGGCTGGGCGCCTTCGTCGGCGCGGTGATCCTGGGTGTCGGCTTCGGCATCTACACGGCCGTCGACTTCGCGATGATCACCGAGGTGCTGCCCGCGGCCGACGACCGCGCCAAGGACCTCGGCGTCATCAACATCGCCAACGCGCTGCCGCAGGTCCTCGCGCCGGTCTTCGCGGCCGGCGTACTCGGCCTGGGCCTCGGCTACCCCACCCTCTACGTCGTCGCGGCCGTCGTCACCGTCGCCGGCTCCCTGCTGGTCCGCAACATCCGCTCCCTCGCCTGACCCCGACTCGCCCCGAATTCCGGGTAGTCCGAGGCCAGAAGCATGAGTTGCACGCCGGAATTGGCTGCTTCCAGCCTCGGACTATCGGGAATGGTCAGGCGGCGGAGGTGCCGAAGGGGAACGTCGCGAGGGTGGTGGTGTCGCCGTCCGCATCGGCCAGGAGCAGGGCCTCCCGGGCGTGCACCTCGAGGGGAGTCGGCACCTCGACACCCTCGGGCAGGGAGAGGTGCGGCACGACCGTGTCCAGGGAGGTGGCGCGGCCCACCACCTCGGGGAAGGTACGGCGCAGCGAGTGGGTGATCCGCCGGAAGACGCCGACCGGCTGCGGAGGCAGGTAGCGCTGACCGCCGGGGAACTCGGCCGCGTCGGTGAGCACGTAGGCGAACGGCGTCAGGTCGGCGAAGAACTCGCGCAGCTCGGCCACCGCCCCGTCGTCGACGGCGTCGACCTCGAGGAACGGGGAGAGCAGCACGATGTGCGCCCCGGTGACCGTCGCCTCGAGCTCGGGGACCGGGAGCACCAGGCGCGTGTGCCGCACACTCACGCGACCACACGCTAGTGCCCGCACGACCGGGCGGACCGGCGGAACGGGCTCGCCGTGACGACCGATTCCCTAACCTGTGAGACATGGGCGCCGGTCACGATCACGCTGCCGGTCGGGCACACGACCGCAGCCGGTTGCGTCTGGTCCTGCTCATCACGGTCGCGGTGGCCGTCCTCGAGCTCGTCGGCGCCGCCCTCTCCGGCTCGCTGGCCCTCCTCGCCGACGCCGGGCACATGTTCACCGACGCCACGGCCGTCGTGCTGGCGCTCTCCGCGTCGTACGTCGCCGCACTGCCGGCCACGCCGCGCCGCACGTTCGGCTACCACCGCGCCGAGATCCTGGCGGCGCTGGTCAACGCGGTGGTGCTGCTCGGCGTCTGCGGCTACCTCCTCGTCGCAGGCGTACGACGCCTCGCGCACCCGGTCGACGTCGACGTGGCGCAGCTGCTGGCCTTCGCGACTGTCGGGCTGGTGGCCAACCTCGTCTCCGTCGGGCTGCTGGCCTCGCGGGGCCGCGAGTCGCTGAACATGCGGGGCGCGTTCCTCGAGTCCCTCGGCGACGCCGTGGGCTCGGCGGCCGCGATCGTGGCCGGCCTGGTGATCGCGATCACCGGCTTCAACCAGGCCGACTCGATCGCGAGCCTCTTCGTCGCGGCCCTGATCCTGCCGCGCGCCTGGAGCCTGCTCCGTGACTGCGTGCGGGTGCTGCTCGAGGCGGCACCGCCCGGGCTGGACGTGGACGTCGTGCGCGAGCACCTGGTCGGGGCGGCGGGGGTCAGCGACGTCCACGACCTGCACGCCTGGTCGATCACCAGCGGCATGCCCGCGCTCTCGGCGCACGTCACCGTCACCGACGAGGCGCTGGCCACGCGCGGGGTCGGGCAGATCCTCGACGAGCTCGGCGCCTGCGTGCACGAGCACTTCGGGATCGAGCACGCGACCTTCCAGATCGAGCCGGAGAGCCACCAGGAGCACGAGCCCGGCGAGTCGCACGCCTGACGGCAGGTTGAGTACGCGCGCTCACGCGCTCGGGGGCGTCGCTACGCCACCATCGCTACATGAACCAGACCGCTGATCGCGTCGTCGATGCCCTGCTCGCGGAACGACTCCTCGAACCGGGCTCCCGCTCGCGTGCCGTCGAGGTGGTCGGGTCCGCGCTGGGACAGCCCGCGCCGGCGCCCTCGACCGCACCTGCGAGGGGGCTGCCCAAGCTCGTCGAGGTGGTCGCCTACCTCGGCGGTGCCCTGGTCCTGGCCGCGGTGCTGCTCTTCCTCGCCCAGGAGTGGGACTCGCTCGGCTTCGGCTCCCAGGTCGCGTTGCTCGCTGTCGCCACGGTGGTCCTCGGCGTCGCCGGGCTGGTCAGCGCGAACGTGCCGGCCGGCGCTCGGCTGCTCGACCCGGCGTACGACGTGCGCCGCCGGCTGGCCGGGTCGCTGCTCGCCGGCGCGGCCGTCACGGCGGGTTCGCTGGCCGGTCTGGTGGTGGACCACGCCGACAGGACGACGACCTTCGACTGGGAGACGCTGACGGGCGGCGCCGTGATGTTCGTGGTGGCCGCGGTGGGCTACCTGCGGGCGAAGACCGCCGTCGGCGTGCTCGTGCTGATGGGATCCCTGCTGGCGGTCGTCCTGACGGTCTCCGACCGGGTCGACGACGTGTTCACCGGCATCAGCGACGGCGACGGCTCGGGCCTGCTGCTCGTGGCCACCGGGGTCGTCTGGCTGGTGGTCTCCGAGCTCGGCTGGTTCCGGGAGGGCGTGGTCGCCCGCGTGCTCGGCGTCGGTGTGGTGCTCGTCGGCGCCCAGGTGCCGGTGATCGACGGGACCCACGAGGGGCTCGGCTACCTGCTGACCGCCGGCTGCGTGGTCGCGGGAGTGGCGATGTACCTCGCGCGGCAGTCGTGGCCCTACCTCGCGCTCGCCGTCGTCGGCGTGACGCTCGTGGTGCCCGAGGCGATCTCGGACTGGACCGAGGGCTCGCTGGGCATCGTGGGCGGCGTCCTGGTCACCGGGGTGACCCTGCTGCTCGCCTCGTTCGCCGGCTACCGGCTCCGTGCGGAGTCGGTCGCCTGAGCGTGTGCCCCTCGCCCGGTCGGGCACGATGTGCGGGTGCGCGACTCCTCCTGGTCGACCGCGGTCAGCGCGACGCTGCACTGCCTGACCGGCTGTGCCATCGGCGAGGTCCTCGGCATGGTGCTCTCGACCTGGTGGGGCTGGGGCGCGACGGGCAGCATCGTGCTCTCGGTCGCGCTGGCGTTCTTCTTCGGCTACCTGCTCACCTTCACCTCGGTACGACGGCACGGTGCGTCGACCCGTGAGGGAGTCCGGCTGGCGCTGGCCTCGGACACCGTCTCGATCACCTCGATGGAGATCGTGGACAACCTGATCGTGCTCGTGGTCCCGGGTGCCATGGCTGCGGGCCTGGCCACCTTCCTGTTCTGGGGGAGCCTCGCGCTCTCCCTGGCGATCGCCTTCGTCATCACCGTGCCCGTCAACCGCTGGCTGATCTCCCGTGGGCGCGGCCATGCCGTCGTGCACGCGATGCACGGGCACTGAGCGCGGCACTGCCAGAATCAGCGCCATGGCGTACGCACTCGGACAGGGCACCGGACCGCTCGCGGGGGTCAAGGTCGTGGAGATCGCGAGCATCGGCCCCGGGCCGCACGCGTGCATGATCCTGGCCGACCTCGGCGCCGACGTGATCCGGGTGGAGCGTCCCGGCGGCCAGACCCTGACCGGCGGCCCGACCGACCTGCTCACCCGCGGCCGGCCGAACGTCGCGCTCGACCTCAAGCAGCCCGAGGCCATCGCCACGGTGCTCGACCTCGTCGAGGGCGCCGACATCCTGGTCGAGGGCATGCGCCCGGGCACGACCGAGCGGCTCGGCCTGGGCCCGGACGTCTGCCTGGAGCGCAACCCGCGGCTGGTCTACGGGCGGATGACCGGCTGGGGCCAGGACGGCCCCCTGGCCGCCAGCGCCGGCCACGACATGAACTACATCGCGGTCGCCGGTGCCCTGTTCGGGATGGGGCAGGACAAGGGCCGGCCGCACTTTCCCGCCAACCTGGTCGGTGACTTCGGTGGTGGCTCGACGTACCTCGTGATCGGCGTGCTGGCCGCCCTGCTGGAGTCCCGCCTGAGTGGTCGCGGCCAGGTCGTCGACGCCGCGATCGTCGACGGCACCGCGCACCTGAACGCCATGAGTGCCGCGTTCCTCGCCGCCGGCAACCTGCGCGAGGAGCGGGCCGCGAACCTGCTCGACGGCGGGATGCCCTTCTACGACCTCTACGAGACCTCCGACGGCCGGCACATGTCGGTGGGGCCGCTCGAGCCGCAGTTCTACGAGGAGTTCGTCAGGCTGCTCGGCATCGAGGACGCGCCCGACCGCTACGACTTCGATCGCACCGAGGACCTGCGCAGCCGGATCGCCGAGGTGTTCGCGACCAGGACGCAGGAGGAGTGGAGCGCGGTCTTCGAGGGCTCCGACGCCTGCGTCGCAGGGGTCCTCCCGCTCTCCGAGGCGATGGAGCACCCGCACAACGCCGCGCGCGAGGTCTTCGTCGAGCACGAGGGGATCCGCCAGCCGGCCCCGGCTCCGCGCTTCTCGCGGACGACCGGGTCGCTGGGGCTGCCGCCCGCTGCGACGACGGGCCTCCACACCCGCGAGGCCCTCGCGGCGTGGGGCATCGCCGACGTGGACGCGTTGATCGAGAAGGGCGTGGCGGTCCAGACGTGAGCATCTCGCGGGCCGAGCTGCGCGCGGACTGCTCGCGCTGCGCCGGCCTGTGCTGCGTCGTACCCGCGTTCTCCGCGTCCGCGGACTTCGCCATCGACAAGCCGAGCGGCGTGGCCTGCCCGAACCTGGCGGCGCCGGAGGCGGGCGACTTCCGCTGCTCGATCCACACCGACCTGCGCGAGCGCGGCTTCCGCGGCTGCACCGTCTACGACTGCTTCGGCGCCGGGCAGCGGGTCGTCGCGGACCTCTTCGGCGGCCGCGACTGGGCGAGCTCGCCGGAGGAGCGTGCGGCGATGTTCGCGGCGTTCGAGGTGGTGGAGCGGCTGCACGAGCTGCTCTGGTACCTCGCCGACGTCCTCGAGCGCCCGGCCTCGAGCTCCGCTGCGCGACGAGCTCGAGGGGCTGCGCGACGCGGTGGAACGCGCGGCGGTCGAGCCGGCTGACGTCGACGTGCTGCGGCTCCAGGCACGGGCCGACGTCCTGCTGGGCGAGGCCAGCGCGTTGGTACGACGACCCGCGGGGCCGGACCTGCGCGGGCACGACCTGGCGGGCGTCGACCTGAGCGAGCGCGACCTGGTGGCCGCGAACCTGCGCGGAGCCGTGCTGATCGGGGCGGACCTGCGGGACGTGGACCTCGGCGAGGCCGACCTGCTCGGGGCGGACGTGCGTGCTGCCGATCTTCGTGGCGCCGACCTGTCGCAGGCGCTGTTCCTCACCCGGCTGCAGGTGGCGGCGATGCGGACCGACGAGACCACCCTGTTGCCGGGTTGGGCCGCTCGCTAGCGTCGACGGCATGACGGAATCGCTCGACGGAACAGTGGCGCTCGTGACGGGCGCCTCCAGCGGCATCGGTGAGGCGACGGCGGTGAGCCTGGCCCGACGCGGCGCATCGGTCGCGGTCGCGGCCCGCCGTACCGACCGGCTCGAGGAGCTGGCCGGCACGATCCGCGACGCCGGTGGCACCGCGCTCACGATCACCGCCGACGTCACCGACCAGGAGGAGGCGAAGCGCGCCGTCGCCCAGACCGTCGACGAGCTCGGCCGCCTCGACACGGTGATCAACAACGCCGGCGTGATGCTGCTCGGGCCGATCGTCGACGCGCCCACCGAGGAGTGGGACCGGATGGTCGACCTCAACGTCAAGGGCCTGTTGTACGTCGCCCACGCAGCGCTGCCGCACCTGCTGAAGGCCGCCGAGGACAGCCCGCGGCAGGTGGCCGACCTGGTCAACATCTCCTCGGTCGCCGGCCGGGTGGCGCGCAACGGCAGCGGCGTCTACAACGCCACCAAGCACGCCGTCGGTGCCTTCAGCGAGTCACTGCGCCAGGAGGTCACCGGACGCCACGTCCGTGTCTCGCTCGTCGAGCCCGGTGCCGTCGCGACCGAGCTGGCCTCCCACAACCGCGAGGAGATCCTGCCCGCGCTGCAGGAGCGCTTCGGCCACATGGAGCGGATGGAGGCCGAGGACATCGCCGAGATCATCGAGTTCATCGTCACCCGCCGTCGGGCCGTTGCCGTCAACGAGGTGCTGGTCCGCCCGACCGAGCAGGAGGGCTGACCTGGAACTCCGGCACTCCCGCGGGCGTTGTACCTCCGCCGTCCGAACCCAGGAGGTCTGCCATCTCCACGTTCCAGCAGCAGGTCGATCGTCTCGTCGAGCTCGGCTACCCGGCCCTGGCCGGCAGCTCCGAGCCGGCGTTCCGGGAGCGGGTGGAGCCGCTGCGGGGGCTGGCGGACGACGACTTCCTCCTCGTGGTCACGCGTGACGTCGTCTCGCCGTACGACACCGTGCCGCTGCTGCGGCTGGCAGGCGGCGACCGCCCGGGACGGGTCGACCGCAACCACCCGGAGGGCGACCTGACCAGCTACCACCCGATCGAGGGGTGCGCCCCGCCCGGCAAGGTCTACCTCCTCGCTGGTGTCGAGCGTGGTGAGGAGTTCTGCGGCGTCCGTCCCGAGGACGCCGTGCGCACCATCCGCGGCCGTGGTCGCACGCCCCTGACCATCGACGAGGGCATCGCACTGGTGACGCAGCGTCCCGAGGTGCTGGAGAAGAACAAGTGCTTCATGGTCGCCGGGTCCCGCCGCACGGGCCTGCCCGGGGACCGTCGGGTTCCCGCCCTCTGGATCAGCGAGCGCGCGCCGAAGCTCGGCTGGTGCTGGGACGGCAACCCGCACTCCTGGCTGGGCACGGCCTCGTGCGCCGGCCGCATCGGGTGACCTCGACCACATCCCTCCCGACCTGACGATGACAGTAGTACTGTCACGGTTGACCGCGGCATCGCCGCGTGCCCACCTGAGTTGACCTGAAGAGTTGGGATGGCCATGGCTACAGAAGCGTTCGTCTACGACGCGATCCGCACCCCCCGCGGCAAGGGGAAGAAGGACGGATCCCTCCACGAGGTGAAGCCCGTCGACCTCGTCGTCGGCCTGCTCGACGAGATCAAGGAGCGCAACCCGTCGCTGGACGTCAACCGCGTCGACGACGTCGTGCTCGGCGTCGTCTCGCCGGTCGGTGACCAGGGCGGCGACATCGCGAAGACCGCGGCGCTGGCCGCCGGATATCCCGACACCGTCGCGGGCGTGCAGCTCAACCGCTTCTGCGCCTCGGGTCTCGAGGCCGTGAACCAGGCCGCCTCCCGGGTGCGCGGCGGGTTCGAGGACCTCGTGTTCGCCGGCGGCGTGGAGTCGATGAGCCGCGTGGCCATGGGCTCCGACGGCGGCGCCTGGGCGTCCGACCCGTCCACCGCCTTCGCCACGGCCTTCGTCCCGCAGGGCATCGGCGCCGACCTGATCGCCACCCTCGAGGGCTTCTCGCGCGACGACGTCGACACCTACGCCGTCGAGTCCAACCACCGGGCCGCCAAGGCCTGGGCCGACGGCCGGTTCGCCCGCTCCGTCGTACCGGTCAAGGACCGCAACGGCGTGACCGTCCTCGACGTCGACGAGTTCATCAAGCCCGAGTCGAGCGTGGAGGGCCTCGCGAGGCTCAAGCCGTCGTTCGCCGGCATCGGCGACCAGGCCGGGTTCGACTCCGTGGCGCTGGAGAAGTACCACTGGGTCGAGCAGATCGACCACGTCCACCACGCCGGCAACAGCTCCGGCATCGTCGACGGGGCCGCGCTCGTGGCCATCGGCAACGAGCAGGTCGGCACGGACCTCGGCCTGACCCCGCGCGCGCGCATCATCTCCGCCGCCGTCTCCGGCGCCGACCCGACGATCATGCTCACCGGCCCCGCGCCGGCGAGCCGCAAGGCGCTGGCCAAGGCCGGTCTCGAGGTCGAGGACATCGACCTGTTCGAGATCAACGAGGCCTTCGCCGCCGTGGCGATGCGCTTCATGCGCGACCTGGGCATCAGCGACGAGATCACCAACGTCAACGGCGGTGCGATCGCCATGGGCCACCCGCTCGGCGCCACCGGCGCGATGATCCTCGGCACCTTGATCGACGAGCTCGAGCGCCGTGACCTCAAGCGCGGCCTCGCCACGCTGTGCGTCGGCGGCGGCATGGGCATCGCCACCATCGTCGAGCTCGTCTGACTCTCTGCTCATCCGCAACGGGAAGAAGCACATGACTGACTCCGCAGTGAAGTACGAGCGCGGCGACGACGGGATCGTCGTCCTCACCCTCGACGACCCCAACGCCAGCGCCAACACGATGAACGACCTGTACCGCGACTCGATGCACGCGGCGGTCGACCGGCTCTACGACGAGCGCGACGACGACATCCTGTGCGGGCGTCGTGGTGACCTCGGCCAAGAAGACCTTCTTCGCCGGCGGCAACCTCAAGGGGATGCTGGCGGCGGGACCGGGCGACGCCGAGGCCGTCTTCACGCTGGGCCAGGACATCAAGGCCGACCTGCGCCGGCTGGAGAAGCTCGGCAAGCCGGTCGTGGCAGCGATCAACGGCGCCGCCCTCGGTGGCGGCCTCGAGATCACCCTGGCCTGCCACCACCGGATCGTGGTCGACGACCCCAAGGCGGAGCTCGGCCTGCCCGAGGCGACGCTGGGCCTGCTGCCGGGCGGCGGCGGCGTCACGCGCACGGTGCGGATGTTCGGCATCCAGTCCGCGCTGATGGACGTGCTGCTGCAGGGCCCGCGCTTCAAGCCCGCCGCCGCGAAGGAGAAGGGCCTGGTCGACGAGGTCGTCGCCGGTCGCGACGACCTGCTGCCCGCCGCGAAGAAGTGGATCGAGTCGGTGCAGGACGACGCGGCCGCCGCGTCGAACCCGTGGGACCGCGAGGGCTACAAGATCCCCGGCGGCAGCCCGTCGAGCCCCTCGCTCGCGGCGTTCCTGCCGGCCTTCCCGGCGATGCTGCGCAAGCAGACCAAGGGAGCGAACTACCCGGCCCAGCGCGCCATCATGGCGGCGGCCATCGAGGGAGCCCAGGTCGACTTCGACACCGCCAGCCGGATCGAGTCGCGCTACCTCGCCGAGCTGATCGTCGGCTCGAACAGCAAGAACATGATCCAGGCGTTCTTCTTCGACCTGCAGGCGATCAACTCCGGCCTGCTGCGTCCCGAGGGCGTGGAGAAGTTCACCGCCACCAAGGTGGGCGTGCTGGGTGCCGGGATGATGGGCGCCGGCATCGCCTACTCCTGTGCGCGGGCCGGCATGGACGTCGTGCTCAAGGACGTCAGCCAGGAGTCCGCCGACAAGGGCAAGTCCTACAGCGAGAAGCTGCTCAGCAAGGCAGTGGAGCGCGGGAAGTCCACCGAGGAGAAGAAGGCCGAGGTCCTCGGACGGATCACCGCCACGGCCGAGCCCGGCGACCTCGCCGGCTGCGACCTGGTGATCGAGGCCGTCTTCGAGGACCCCTCGCTGAAGGAGAAGGTCTTCGGCGAGATCCAGGACGTCGTGAACGCCGACTCCCTGCTGTGCTCGAACACCTCGACGCTGCCGATCACCGAGCTGGCGCACGGCGTGAACCGCCCGGCCGACTTCGTCGGCCTGCACTTCTTCAGCCCCGTCGACAAGATGCCGCTGGTCGAGATCATCCGCGGCGAGCAGACCTCCGACGAGTCGGTGGCCCGCGCGCTCGACGTGGTGATGCAGATCCGCAAGACCCCGATCGTCGTCAACGACAGCCGCGGGTTCTACACCAGCCGCGTGATCGGGACGATGGTCAACGAGGGCCTGGCCATGCTCGGCGAGGGCGTGCACCCGATGTCGGTGGAGCGCGCCGCCACCCAGGCGGGCTACCCGGTCGGCACCCTGCAGCTCTCCGACGAGCTGAACATGGAGCTGATGGCCAAGATCGCCAAGGCGGCGAAGGACGCCGCCGGTGACGGCTACGCCCCGCACCCGGCCGAGGACGTCGTCGCGAAGATGATCGCCGAGGGCCGTCCCGGCAAGCTGCGCGGCGCCGGCTTCTACGAGTACGACGAGAACGGACGTCGTACCCACCTCTGGACCGGCCTGAAGGACCTCTTCCCGCCGAACGACGAGCCCGCCGACATCGACGACCTCAAGGACCGCTACCTGTTCATCGAGGCGCTCGAGACCGCGAAGTGCTTCGAGGAGGGCGTCATCGAGTCGGCCGCCGCGGCCAACATCGGCTCGATCATGGGCATCGGCTACCCCGCGCTCACCGGCGGCACGGTCCAGTTCATGCAGGGGTACGACGGACCGACCGGTCGCGGCCTCCCCGGCTTCGTGGCCCGGGCCGAGCAGCTCGCGAAGCTCTTCGGCGAGCGGTTCGAGCCCACCGACCGGCTGCGCGAGATGGCGGAGAAGAACGAGTCCTTCCCCGCCTGAGCGGCGAGGCAGAAAACCGCAAACCGGACACACGGGGACGCCTGCCGGGCGAGAATGAGGCGGTGACCGACCTGACCTCGCCGGGTGCCGGCGTCGCGCGCGCCGACTCGCCCGACTCCGACGTGGTCGCCCGCGTCCACATCCGGGGGCTCTGGGTCCGCTTCGGCTCCGTGGCCGCCGTGCAGGGCATCGACCTGAGCGCCCAGGCCGGACGGGCCACCGCACTGCTCGGGCGCAACGGCGCCGGGAAGTCGACCACCATGCGCGTCCTGGCCGGGGTCATCCCCCCGACCGAGGGCCAGGTGATCGTGGAGGGCGCCGACGTGCGCGAGGACCCGCTGCGGGTCAAGCGCCTGGTCGGCTACTGCCCCGACGTCGGCGGCCTGGTCCCGCGGGCGACCCCGTGGGAGCACCTCCAGCTGGCCGCCCGCCTGCGCCGGATGGACGACTGGGAGCAGCGTGCCCGCGACCTGCTCGAGCGCTTCGAGCTCGGCGACGCCACGCACCGGGTCACCTCCGGGTTCAGCCACGGGATGGGCCGCCGCCTCTCGGTGGTCCTGGCGGCCTTCCACGAGCCCTCGGTGCTCCTCCTCGACGAGCCCTTCGACGGCGTCGACCCGCTCGGGGTGGAGGCCACCCTCGAGGTCATCGCCGACGCCCAGGCCAGGGGCGCCGCGGTGCTGGTCTCCACGCACCTGCGCGACCTGGCCATGCAGGCCTGCGAGAACGCCCTGGTGCTGCGCGGTGGCAGCACCGTCGCGGCCCTCTCGGCCGACGAGCTCCGGGGCGAGGAGGGCGCGCGTGTCTACCGCGCTCTCCTGGACTGAGCTGCGCAGCAGCCGCCTCGACCTGGCGGCGCTGCTGCACTTCCGGCGCAGTGGACTGACCGCGACGGCGCGCCGACGCCTGCGCATCGGCAGCCTCGTCATCGTGCTGCTCACCGTGGCGGCCGCCGTCCTGCCGGCCTACCTCGGTGGCCCGCAGCCGCGTGACAAGAGCGGCTCGATCCTCGCGGTGTTCCCGTCGATGTGCCTCGGCTTCCTGCTGCTGTCCTGCATCTCCGCGGTCGCCTCGGCCGGAGGCCGTGAGGTGATCCCGCGCGAGCAGGCGGTGGCCTTCCCCGTCTCGTCGATGACCGACCACCTCGGCGCGCTGCTGCTGGCGCCGCTGAACATCGCCTGGCTGGTGCAGACGTGGGCCCTGCTCGGCTTTGCCGGCTACGTCTTCGGGCCGACCCGGCTGGCGGCGTACGAGCTCCCGGTGCTGCTCTGGGTGGTCTCGGCGACGGCGCTGGCCCAGGTGGTCGGCTGGTGCGCGGAGGGAGTACGCCGCGGGCGGCACGGCATCGCCGGCTTCCGGGTGCTCGTGGTGGTGCTCGTCGTCGCGACCGTCGACCCTCGTGGCCACCGGCCGGATGGCGCCGCTGCTGGACCGCAGCCCCACCCGCTTCATCATCAACGTGCTCGTGGACGGGCGGATCGGGCACTGGACGCCGTGGCTCGTCGGCATCGTCTGCCTCGCCGTGGCCGGCCTCGCCGCGGTGGTCGTCGGCGCCGTGCCCGCCGCCTGGGCGCTGGGCCGGCCCATGCGCGAGGAGCTCCGGCTCGAGTCCGGCCACCACCGGGTGCGCCGCCTGCCCCGCTCGGACCTCGCGATGATGCTGCGCATCGACCGCACCGCGATCTGGCGGTCGGTGCCCCTGCGCCGCGGCCTGACCGTCCTGGCCCTGATGCCCGGTGCGGTCGCCCTGGCCGGCCACCTGGAGTGGCAGATGCTGACGGTGCTGCCGGGTCTGGTGGCCTCCGGCGCGGCCCTGCTGTTCGGCGTGAACACCTGGTGCCTCGACGGCCGCGGCGCCCTGTGGCGCGACAGCCTGCCGGTGCCGTCCTGGGTGGCCTTCGCCTCCCGGGTGATCGTCCTGTTCGAGGTGCTGCTCGCCGCGGCCGCCGTCACCCTCCTGCTCGCCGCGCTGCGGGCCGGGAGGCCGACGACCGTCGAGCTCGTGGCACTGGTCTGCTCGACGCTCGTCGTGGCCAGCCAGGTGGTCTCCGCGAGCATGCGGTGGAGCATCGCCCGGCCCTTCGCGGCCGACCTGCGCAGCGCCCGCGCCACCCCCGCACCGCCGGTGGTGATGGCGGGCTACAGCGCCCGGCTGGCCATGGTGACCACGTTCACCGGGTTGATCTACTCGGGGCTGGCCGAGCTGGGCGTCGTCCGGATCGTCGCTGTCGGTCACGGTCGGGCTGCTCGCGGTCTCGGCGCTGCGCCTGTTCCGGGCCGCCCGCCGCTGGAGCGACCCGGTGACCCGGTCCCGCGTCGTCGCCGTGGTCGCCGGCTGACCTGCACGATCCGCCGATCGGAGCCAACATGTGAGATGCCCGGTTTGCGCCGGGGGTGCCCTGGGTAGTTGACTGGGGACGTAACTCCACACAAATGCGGTCGTTATGTGATCTAGACCGCCAACACCCCTGCCCACTGGGAAATCGGGCTCTGGTGTGAAACGCGAAAGAGGCTATGTCACCATGACGTCGTCACACTCAGTTGAATCTTCCAACATACGGGGGAAAAAGATGAACAAGACCACTGCTGCAGGCTCCGTGCTCGCCGGCGTGGTGCTCGCTTCGGTGAGCACGATGGGCGCGGCGCAGGCCGTGGACAGCTGCCCACGGCCGTCCGACCCGTCGGTCTCCCCGCCGAAGAGCACCACGGTGCAGTCCAACAACGTGAGCGACAACAACCAGGTCGCTGCCGCGAACGAGTCGCTGCCGAACACCGGTGGCCCCAACGCCATGCTCCTCGGTGGCGCGCTTGCTCTGGTGGCTGCTGGTGGCGCGACGGTCGTCGTCGCTCGTCGCCGTCAGACCATCTGACGCACTGAACTCACTGAGTGCCTGAAGCGAACGACCGGGGAGTCGGCGACGCCGACCCCCGGTCTTCCGCTGCGCCCGCACGGTCTCGCGTCCTGCGCCGGGCCGTGCAGGTGCTGGTCGGTCTCCTCGTCCTGCTCGTGCTCGTCTTCGCCTACCAGGCGACCCGGACGGCGCTCGCGCTGCACCGCGCCAAGACGCAGTCCGCGGTGCTGTCGGGGCAGGTCGCCCGCTCCGACGTCAACGGGGCGCGCACCACGCTGAAGGACCTCACGCACCAGGCCGCGGTGGCCCACGGCCACTCGGACAACGTGCTGTGGTCGGCGGCCTCGCACGTCCCCTGGATCGGCGGTGACGTCCACGCCGTCCGCGTGGCGGCGAGTGCACTCGACTCCACCTCCCGCAACGCGCTGCCCGACGCGCTGGGGATCTACGAGACCGTCCAGAAGCAGCAGCTGCGTTCCGACGACGGCAAGTTCAACACCGCGGCGATCGCGCGCCTCACGCCACGCTTCGACGCGCTGCAGTCCGGGGTCACCCCTGCGGTGAGCGAGATCGACGACGTCGACGTCGCCTCCCTGAAGCTCGGTCCGGTGCGCGACGCGACCCGCACCTTCAAGACGCGCCTGGACTCCCTCGCCACGCTCGCGCGTGCCGGGAAGATCGCCACGCAGGTGATGCCGGGCATGCTGGGCGCCAAGGGCCCGCGCACCTACCTGCTGGTCGAGCAGAACACCGCCGAGGCCCGGGCCACCGGCGGCCTGCCGGGCTCCTTCTCGCTGATCACGGCCCGTGACGGGCACATCCGCCTCGGGCGACAGCTCAACGACCGGCGACTTCCCCGTGCTGACGTCCGGGGTCCTGCCGCAGCCGAAGGACGAACGCACCCTCTACACCGACCTGATGGTCCGCGACGTCCGGGCCAGCGAACGCCACCCCGAGCTTCCCGCGCGCGGCGCAGATCATCGATGCGATGTACGCCAAGAAGTTCGGCGCGTCATCTCGACGGCGTGATCTTCCATCGACCCCATCGTGCTCTCGGCGCTGCTGCAGGCCACCGGTCCGGTCACGGTGGGCGGCGAGACCTTCCACTCCGACGACGTCGTGCGCAAGCTGCTCAACACCGCGTACCTCCGCTTCCCCGACCCGGCGCGGCAGGACGCCTACTTCGCCTCGGCCGCCAAGGGCATCTTCGAGGTGCTGTCCTCGCGCCCGGTCAGCCCGACCGCCGTGCTCGGCGCCCTGAACCCGATGGCTGAGCAGCGCACGGTTCCTGGTGTGGAGCCGTCATCCGGCTGAGAGCGCAAGGCGCTGGCGGGGACGCCGCTCGCCGGCGAGCTCCCCGCAGGAAGCAGGCGGCCACGCACGCGGGGATGTACCTCAACGGCGCGACCTCGGCGAAGATGGAGTACTACCTCGACTACGTCGGCGGCGTGCGGTCGGTCTCCTGCACCGACCAGGGGAAGCAGCAGTTCGAGGCGCGGTTGAGGCTGAAGTCCAACGCACCCAAGGACATCTCGGGCCTGCCCTCCTACATCACCGGGACCGGCAACCACGTGGCGAAGGGGTCCATGCTGGACCGGCTCTACATCTACGGCCCCGCCGGTGGTCGGATCACGGGCATCGTCGCCAACGGCGAGAAGCGTCCCGTCTTCCTCCTGCACAACGCCGGCCGACCCGTGGCCTACCTCAGCCTCGTGCTGAAGGCGCAGGAGAAGATCGACCTGACGGCGCAGTTCGAGACGGCATCCGGTCAACCGGCAGACCCGACGTTCAGCTGGACACCCGGGATGCACCAGGGACCCACCAGCGTCACCGCACCCTCGACCTGCGGGTGAGGCCCTCCGGGGCTCCCGGAGGCCTGAGTAGGGTCGGCCGTATGGACTTCTCGCCCTCCTCGCGGGCTGCGGACCTGGTCTCGTCGGTCGCCTCGTTCGTCCGCGACGAGATCGAGCCGGTGGCCGCGGAGTACCAACGGTTGGTGACCGAGGCAGCCGCGACGCGGGACCTGGGCCGAGTCGCCCCTCCTGGACGAGCTGCGCGGCAAGGCGCGCGGCCAGGGGCTGTGGAACCTCTTCCTGCCGGTCGAGCACTCCGAGGAGTACGCCGTCAGGTACGGCACCCGCGGCGGCGCCGGGCTGAGCAACCTCGACTACGCCCCGCTGGCCGAGCAGATGGGCCGGGTGACCCACCTGGCGCCGTACGTCTTCAACTGCCACGCGCCCGACACCGGCAACATGGAGGTGCTGCTGCGGTACGGGACGCCCGCCCAGCGCGAGGAGTGGCTCGAGCCGCTGCTCGACGGGCGGATCCGCTCGGCCTTCACGATGACCGAGCCCGGCGTCGCCTCCTCCGACGCCACCAACATGGCCGCCACGGCCGTCGTCGACGGCGACGAGGTGGTCATCAACGGCCGCAAGTGGTGGTCGAGCGGGATCGGCCACCCCGACTGCCGGGTGCTGGTCTTCATGGGGCTCACGGATCCGGAGGCGCACCGGCACAAGCGGCACACGATGGTGCTCGTCCCGCGGGACACCCCCGGGGTGAGGGTCGAGCGCCTGCTCACCACGATGCAGACCTACGACGAGCCCGATCGGCCACGGCGAGATCGTCTTCGACGACGTGCGGGTGCCGCGGGAGAACATCCTGCTCGGCGAAGGTCGCGCCTTCGAGATCGCGCAGGGCCGGCTCGGGCCGGGGCGCGTGCACCACTGCATGCGGCTGATCGGCCAGGCCGAGGTGGCCCTCGAGCTGGCGATCCGCCGCGGGCTGTCCCGCGAGGCCTTCGGCAAACCGCTGATCAACCTCGGCGGCAACCGCGAGCGCATCGCCGACGCCCGGATGGCCATCGACCAGGCCCGGTTGCTGGTGCTCCACGCCGCCTGGAAGCTCGACACCGGCGGTCCGTTGAACGCGCTCAGCGAGGTCAGCCAGATCAAGGTGGTGGTGCCGAACATGGCGCAGCAGGTGATCGACATGGCCATGCAGCTGCACGGCGGCGGCGGCCTGTCCTCCGACTTCCCGCTCGCCGGGATGTGGACCAACGCACGGGCCCTCCGGCTGGCCGACGGCCCCGACGAGGTCCATCGCGGCGTCGTCGCCCGCCTCGAGATCGGCAAGTACCAGTGACCCGAGTACTGATCACCGGCGGCGCCGGCGGCCTCGGCTCGTCGCTGGCCGACGCGTTCGAGGCGCGGGGTGACCAGGTGCTGGTCGCCGACATCACCGAGCCGTCCCCGGACAGCGAGCGTCGAGCCTCGATCCACCTCGACGTCCGCTCCGACGACGACTGGGCCGCCGCACGCGACTGGGTCGAGCGCGAGTGGGGCGGGCTCGACGTGCTGGTCAACAACGCCGGCGTCGCGGGTGGCGGCCGGCTCGACGTGGCCGGGCTCGACGAGTGGCAGTGGATCACCGAGATCAACCTGTTCGGGGTGGTGCGCGGGATCCGCACGTTCACGCCGATGTTCAAGCAGCAGCGCTCCGGCCAGATCGTCAACATCGCCTCGCTGGCGGGGCTGGTGCACCCGGCGGGGATGGGCTCCTACAACGCGGTCAAGGCCGGCGTGGTCGCGCTCACCGAGACGGCCGGGCACGAGCTCGCGGAGTACGGCGTGCGCTGCGCGGCCGTGTGCCCGTCGTACTTCCGCACCGGGCTGGTGGAGAAGATGCAGGGCTCGGACACCGCGGTCGGCAAGGTGATCAGCGGGCTGGTCGCCGCCGCTCCGCTCGGCCCTGACGACATCGCGGCAGCCGTGCTCGAGGGCCTCGACCGGGGCGAGGAGCTGATCCTGCCCGACGAGGCGGCGAGGGCGGCGTACCGGCTCAAGCTCGACGACCGGGCGGCGTACGACCAGATGATGCGCAAGCAGGCGGCCCGGATGAACGCCGTCGGGGGGACCGAGTGAGCATCGAGGGCGCGGACGAGGTCCGCGAGGAGGACACCTTCGACGTCGACGCGGTGCGTGCGTGGCTGTCGGAGCAGGGGACCGACCTCGACGACGACGTGGAGGTGCGCCAGTTCGGCGGCGGTGCCTCGAACCTGACCTACTCGTTGCGCGACGACTCGCACGACCTGATCCTGAGGCGACCGCCCAGCGGCAGGAAGGCCAAGGGCGCGCACGACATGGGCCGCGAGTACCGCATCCAGGACGGCCTCGCGGGGGTCTTCCCGCTGGTGCCGGAGATGGTGGCGCTGTGCGAGGACGAGTCGGTGATCGGGCTGCCGTTCTACGTGATGCAGCGCGTCGACGGGATCATCCCGCGGCGCAACTTCCCCCGGGGCGTCACCCTCGACGAGGAGCAGGCGCGGGCGCTGTGCACCCACGCCCTCGACGTGCTCGTCGACCTGCACCAGGTCGACGTCGACAGCACCTCGCTGGCCGTCGATGAACAAGGGCGACGGGTACGTCGAGCGGCAGGTCTCGGGCTGGTCGCGGCGCTACCGCGACGCCCGCACCGACGACGCCGGCGACTACGAACGACTGATGGCGTGGCTCGACGAGCGGCAGCCGAAGGACGTCGGCCACTGCCTGATCCACAACGACTTCCGCTTCGACAACATGGTGCTCTCCCGCGAGGACCCGACCACGCCGATCGGCCTGCTGGACTGGGAGATGGCCACCGTCGGTGACCCGCTGATGGACCTCGGCGGCACGATGGCCTACTGGGTGACCGACCAGGACGACGAGTTCTTCCGGGAGTTCCGGCGCCAGCCCTCCAACCTGCCCGGCATGTTCTCGCGCGAGGAGATGGTGGAGCGCTACTGCGACGCGATGGACTTCTCGATGGACGCGCAGCGGTGGCTCTTCTACGAGGTGTTCGGCCTGTTCCGGCTCGGCGTGATCGCGCAGCAGATCTACTACCGCTACTTCCACGGCCAGACCACCAACGAGGCCTACGCGATCTTCGGCCCGGCGGCGCGGTTCCTCGAGCAGCGCTGCCTCGCCCTCATCGACAGGGCCTGAGCGGCCGATGGGTCAGATCCTGCTGGCGCGGCACGGCCAGGCCTCGTGGGACGCCGAGGACTACGACGTGCTGTCGGAGACCGGGTGGGAGCAGTCGCGCGTCCTGGGGCGATCCCTCGTCGCGCGGGGCAT
>CAWCFR010000045.1:0-27698 GCA_963794725.1 uncultured Actinomycetota bacterium | reverse complement strand
GGTCACGGTCGATCAGCCTGCGGGCCGTGACCCGGAACTGCTGGTGCAGATGGCGCGAGGAGACGGTGATCCCGGCGCCCCGACGCACGCTCAGCAGCGCGACGAACGGCCCCAGGCCGCGGTCCACGGCATCGACGTGCGCCGCCACCAGCATCGAGCCGAACGGGTCACCCACCCGGGCGCCGCCGCGCCACCACCCCGCCCGGCGCAGGTTGTCGGGGATGCCGAGGCTCCCGTCGACACCGGTGCGCGTCGGGACGACCCGCACCAGGGCGCCCCCCGGGAGCCGCACGGACACCGGCGGCTCCGGAACCACCGAGGTCGGCAGCCGCTGCGCCTGCTGGGCCGGCGCGGCAGGGCCCTCGACCTGGGCGATGGGGGTGCTGCTCGGCGTGCTGGAGGGCGACGGCGCGGCGCGTCTCGGTCGTGGGCGCCGGCGTGCTCCTCGCGGCCGCGGGCTGCGCCCGGTCCCCGCCATCGCCGGAGGTGGCCGCGCGGACACCCCAGGCCACGATCGAGGGCATCACCAGTGCGACGATCACAACCACGACCAGCTTCGTGCGGTGGCTGAGGTTCACCGGCCCCCGCCACGCGCGCGCCCGGCAGCGAGCCGAACCCGCGCACGGAACCGGTGGCCAGTCCTGCGCTGCCGGTGTGGATGCGCAGGGGCTGACGCTTCCGTCAGCCTCGAGCCGTTCGACGTGCGCGACCACCGACATCCCCTCGTCCGCGGGGTTGCCGACGGCGTAGGCCAGGGTCACGGTGCCCGCGGCCAGGTCGACCGGGAGCGGGCCGAGCACCGGCTTCCCGGTGCTCCCCGCGGGGCGGATGGCGACCTGATGGGTGCCTGCCGGCACGTCGGCCTGCGCGAACTGGCCGTTGCTGATCTTGCTGAACACCTTCGCGCCGTCGACCCAGATGTCGGCGGCACCGACCTCGGCGGTGTGGGCCAGCAGGACGCGGGCCTTGCCGCGGGCGATCGGTCCGTGGGTGTCTTGTAGACCTACCATAGGATCGCCACCGGCGGCAGCCGGGGCGTGCAGCACGACGTCGTGGGTGGCGCCGGCGGTCGACGGTGACGCTGGCGGCGGTCGTCGAGGCGCCGATGAAGCGGACCTGGTGCATGCCGGCCGAGAGGCGCAGGGGCCTAGGACCTTGCCCAGCGCCACCTTCTGGCCGACGGTCTTCCGTCGACCTCCACGTCGACCGGCGACCCGGCAGCGCCTGGACGACGTCGACCGCGCTCGCCGAGCTCGTCAGCGACTGCGGCGTGAGCTCGGAGACGTCGGTCGATCGCGCCACCCGCTGCCAGCGGGCACCACCGTGGACCTGGCCGCGTCCTGGGTCAGGCCGGCGGCGACGAGTCCGACGACGAGCGCCGCACCGACGAGCAGCCCGTCGCGCCGCGACCACTCGCGTGCTCGATGACGACCCCCCACGGTCAGCCCTCTCTCATGGTCCGCGTAGTTCGTGCACACCGTACGGTCGCGCCCTGTACGACGCAACGCGAGCCCGGCTCCCGGACCAGACCCCTGGGTGATCACCGCGGACGGCTGACGTCAAACCCCCGGACTCCTACGATGGGTTTGTGGACGCGGCGGAACCGGGGGTGCCGGCCGGCGTCGGGGAGGGCGGCCCCTGCACGACCTCGCCCCAAGCCCCCGATGCTCGCCTGCACCAGTTGCTGGAGGAGCTGAGGGCTGCCCTCGAGCGCCTCGACCTGACCATGACCCGGCGCCATCTCGCCCTCCTGGAGCTGCACGCCGACCGCGTCGACGAGACCGGACCCGGCCCGGCGACGTTCTTCGCACGGGCCTGCCGGGCCATGTTCGCCCTGACCGAGGGCGATCTCGTCGGGGCCACGACGATGACCGACGAGGCGTCCCGGATCGGCGCCAGCGCCGACCTGCCGGAGGCCGAGGCGGTAGTCCGGTCCCTGCGCAACGACCGGGCCCGCCAGCTCGGCGACCGCGAGGGGATGGCCTCCGGGCCCGCTTGGTGCGAGTCGCGCGCCCGTGAAGACGGGTCGATGCTCGCTCGCGCCGAGGCGGCGGTGTTGTGGCTGGGCAGCGGCGACGTCGCCCGGGCCGGCCGGCTGGTCGACGCCCTGCAGCCCCGCCTCGAGCAGCTGCCCGACGACGACGCCACCCCGCTCGTGCTGAGCCGAGTCTGCGAGGCGGCGGTCGGCACCGGGCGCCGGGTGGCCGCGGCGACCTCGGCGCGCCTGCTGGCCCCCTTCGCGCACCGCGCCGTGGTGGCTCCCCAGCGCCACCGCGTTCGGCGGTGTCGTGGACGACTTCCTCGCGCTGGCGACCGGCGACCGCGAGGCCGCGGCGCGGGCACGGACGTCGTACGAGCAGCTCGGCGCGTGGTGGTGGGCCCGCAGGCGGGCCCTCGACGTTCCGCCGTCCACGAGCTTCCCGAGGGTGCTGCACCTGCACCCCTCGCACCGCACGACCGGAGTCCCGCAGTGGTGCGTCGGGCCTGACGGTCACACCCGCCAGGTCACCGCGATGCCCGGGCTGGAGTACCTCCGCCGCTGCTGCACCAGCCGGGGCGGGACCTCAGCGCCGACAACCTCGCCCAGGGCGACGCGACGCCGGACCCTCGACGCCGGATCATCGTGCGCCAGGCCATCGCCACGGCCCTCTCCCGCCTGGACATGGTCGATCCTGAGGTGGCCGGTGAGCTGCGCGCGACCATCCGCACCGGCCTCAGCTGTCGCTACGACCCCGATCCCCTGCGTCCCGCGGCCTGGCACCTCGAGACCGACGTCTCCCACGCGGCGCACTAGAGCGGCGCCGCTCCCCCCTGCCCACTGTCGGCTCGAGCGCCTAGGCTGCCTAGGCATGGCCGAGATGAGCATGAACAAGGTGATCCACGGCGCGTTCCGGCGAGACCTCGACCGGTTCGTCGACGCGCTGACGACCTTCCACCCCGGCGACACCGAGCGCGCGCAGGGCCTGGTCCGGGCGTGGGACAACTTCGACAAGCAGCTGGTCGACCACCACGAGGGCGAGCACGAGATCGCCTGGCCGGCGCTGCAGTCGATCGGGGTGTCCGCGGAGACCATCGCGCAGATGGATGCCGAGCACTCGGCGATGTCGCTCGCGCTGATCCAGGCGCGTGGGGCGATGCACGGCTTCCTGCTCGAGACCGACGAGGGCGTCCGCGAGGTGGCGCTGCGCGCCGTGGAGCACCTGCGCGAGGTGACCGTGACCCACCTCGACCACGAGGAGGCAGGTGCTCGAGCCGGTGTACCTCGAGAACGAGAATGGCCCCGAGATGGTCGCCATGGGCAAGAAGTTCGCCAAGGTGGGTCCCCGCAAGGGCGGGATCTTCTTCGCCTGGGTGCTCGACGGCGCCACGCCTGCGGAGCGCGAGGCTCTCGGCAGCACGATCCCCGGACCCGTGCTGGCGATCCTGACCAGCGTGTTCGGGCGTGGGTACACCAAGAACGTCGCTCCGGTGTGGGCGGCCTGATCCCGGGAGGCACCATGACCTTGCGCGACCTACCGCCCTTTCGCGGCGACCACGTCGGCAGCCTGCTGCGACCACCGGCCCTCCTCGAGGCACGTGCCGGTCATGCCGAGGGCCGCGTCGGTGACGACGAGCTGAAGGCGGCCGAGGACGCCGCGATCGCCGACGTCGTGCGCCTGCAGCAGGAGGCCGGGCTGAGCACGGTGACCGACGGCGAGTTCCGTCGTACGTCGTGGCACATGGACTTCATCTACCGGATCCAGGGCGTGCGGCGGACCGACGAGAAGATCGAGGTGCACTTCCACAACGCCGGCGGTGACCTCGACTTCACCTCCGCGGGACTGGTGGTCGACCAGCCGGTGCGGATCGAGGAGCCGATCTTCGGTGACGACTTCGCGCACCTCGCCTCGATCGCGCCGGAGGGGATGACGCCGAAGCTGACCATCCCCTCGCCGAGCATGGTCCACTACCGCGGCGGCACGGCGGCGATCGACCCGAGCGTCTACCCCGACGAGGACGCGTTCTGGGACGACCTGTCGGCGGCGTACGCCAGCCAGGTCCGCATGATGGCCGAGCGCGGCTGCACCTACCTGCAGCTCGACGACACCAGCCTGGCCTACCTCAACGATCCCGAGCAGCGGGCCAACGTCGCGGCCCAGGGCCGCGACGCCGAGCACCAGCACGAGCGCTACATCCGCCAGATCAACGCGGCGATCTCCGGGCGCCCGGAGTCACTGCGCGTGACGACGCACATGTGCCGGGGCAACTACCGCTCCTCGTGGGCTGCCTCCGGCAGCTACGACTTCGTGGCCGAGGCGCTCTTCGGTGAGCTCGACGTCGACGGCTTCTTCCTCGAGTACGACGACGAGCGCTCGGGCGGCTTCGAACCACTGCGCTTCGTGCCGCCGGGCAAGCAGGTCGTGCTGGGCCTGGTCACCACCAAGAGCCCGGTGCTGGAGAGCAAGGACGACCTCAAGCGGCGCATCGACGAGGCCTCGAAGTTCGTCGACCTCGACCAGCTCTGCCTCTCCCCGCAGTGCGGCTTCTCCTCCACCGTCGAGGGCAACAACCTCACCCAGCAGGAGGAGATTGCCAAGCTGCGCCTCGTCGTGGAGACCGCCGAGGAGGTCTGGGGCTGAAATCGGGCCGACCCCGCCGCGACGCGCGTTGCTCGGTAGGGTCGGCGCCATGCGTGTCCTGGTCACCGGAGGAGCCGGCTTCATCGGAAGCCACTACGTGCGCACGCGTGCTCAACGGCGCCTGGGGCGGACCCGAGCCCGACCGGGTCGTGGTGCTGGACAAGTTCACCTACGCCGGCAACATCGAGAACCTCTCGCCGGTGGCTGCCGACGAGCGGCTGAGCGTGGTCGAGGGCGACATCCTGGACCGGCCCCTGGTCGACCGGTTGATGGCCGACGCCGACGCCGTGGTGCACTTCGCCGCCGAGAGCCACGTCGACCGCTCGATCCTGGGCGCGGCGGACTTCGTGATGACCAACGTGGTGGGCACCCAGACGCTGCTGGACTCCGCGCTCAAGCACGGCATCGAGAAGTTCGTGCACGTCTCCACCGACGAGGTCTACGGCTCGATCGAGGAGGGCAGCTGGGACGAGCAGCAGCCCCTGCTGCCCAACTCGCCGTACTCCGCCTCCAAGGCCTCCAGCGACCTGCTGGCCCGCGCCTATCACCGCACCCACGGCCTGCCCGTGTGCCTCACCCGTTGCTCGAACAACTACGGGCCGTACCAGTTCCCCGAGAAGGTCATCCCGCTGTTCGTCACCAACCTCGTCGACGGCGCCCACGTGCCGCTCTACGGCGAGGGCACCAACGTGCGCGACTGGCTGCACGTCGACGACCACTGCCGCGGCATCCACCTCGTCCTGGCCGACGGCCGCCCCGGCGAGGTCTACAACATCGGCGGCGGCACGGAGCTGACCAACAAGGAGCTCACCGGCCTGCTGCTCGAGGCCACCGGCACCGACTGGGACCGCGTCGACCGCGTCCCCGACCGGCTCGGCCACGACCTGCGCTACTCGGTCGACATCACCAAGATCAGCACCGAGCTCGGCTACACCCCGCAGGTGCCCTTCGACCAGGGTCTCACCGAGACCGTCGAGTGGTACCGCACCCATCGCGACTGGTGGGAACCCCTCAAGGCCCGCGCCGCCCTCCAGCACTGAGCGGTGCCTAGACGCAACCCCGCGGTGAAGGCGACGCAGTCGTCGTAGCCGGCGAGCAGGCCCTGCTGCCGCACCTCGGCCAGGCCCGGGGCGGCGGCGTCCTTGGCGGAGAGCTGGTACTGCAGGTCGCGGCCGTGCCGGTCCTGCGTCGGCCAGTCGATCGCCAGGTCGGAGTCGAGCGGGTGCACGCCGTGCTCGCGACCCGGCGCGTACGGGGCCGAGCACAGGTAGGCGATCGTGGTCGCGTCGTCCAGGGCCAGGAAGGCGTGCCCGAGCCCCTCGGGCAGGTAGACCGCCCGCCGGTCGACGTCGTCGATCAGCACCGAGTCCCACTGGCCGAAGGTCGGCGAGCCCTCCCGGAGGTCGACCACCACGTCGAGCGCCGCACCCGACAGGCAGGTGACCCACTTGGCCTGGCTCGGCGGGAGCTGGGCGAAGTGGATGCCCCGCAACGAACCGGCAGCAGAGACCGAGCAGTTGGCCTGCGCCAGCGTCATCGCGTGACCGGTCGCCTCGGCGAACTTGTCCTCGCGGAACCACTCCAGGAACACGCCACGGTCGTCTCCGTGCTGCACCGGAGTCACTTCCAGGGCACCGGGCACGGACAGCTCACGGACCTCCACGGTCCTCAGGCTATCGGCCCTGGCGCTGCTGGCGAGGGCCCGGCTGGCTAGGCTCCCCCTCATGACATGGCTGGTCGTCGGCTCCCTGGGCATGCTCGGTACCGACGTACGGGCGGTGCTCGACGAGCACGGGATCGCCCACACCGACTGCGACAAGGGCGACATCGACCTCTTCGACCCCGACGGCGCTCGCCGAGGTCGTCGCCGGCCACGACGTGGTCGTCAACTGCGCCGCGTGGACCGCGGTCGACGCGGCCGAGGAGCAGGAGCCCGCGGCGTTCAGCCTCAACGCCGTCGCTCCCGCCCACCTCGCCCGGGCGGCACGTCGTCACGACGCCCGGCTGCTCCAGGTCAGCACCGACTACGTCTTCGACGGCGACGCCACGACGCCGTACGCCGAGGACCACCCGCTCGCGCCCCGCTCGGCCTACGGGCGCACCAAGGCTGCTGGCGAGTGGGCGGTGCGAGCCGAGGCGCCGGACCACGCCCTGGTGCTCCGCACCGCCTGGCTGTACGGCGCGCACGGGCCGTGCTTCCCGAAGACCATCGCCAGGGCCGCCCACGAGCGGGGGGCGCTGCAGGTGGTCGACGACCAGGTCGGGCAGCCCACGTGGACCCGCGACCTGGCCGAGCTGATGGTCCGCCTCGTCGTCGCGGACGCGCCGGCGGGGACGTGGCACGCCACCTCGGGCGGCCAGGTGTCCTGGTTCGAGTTCGCCCGAGCGGTCGTCGAGACGGCCGGTCTCTCGCCGGACATCGTCAGCCCGACCGACTCGGCCGCGTTCCAGCGGCCGGCGCCACGCCCGGCCTACAGCGTCCTGGGGCACGACCGTCTCGCCGAGGCAGGGATCGAGCCGATCGGCGACTGGCGCGAACGGTGGGCGCGTCGCCGGCGGGTCAGTGCTTGCGGTCGATCAGGTCGGCTAGGTACTCGCCGTAGCCCGACTTGCGCAGCGGCTCGGCCCGCTCGAGCAGCTCGTCGTCGGTGAGCCAGCCCTGGCGCCAGGCCACCTCCTCGGGCGCACCGACCTTCAGCCCCTGCCGGTGCTCGATCGTCCGGATGAAGCTGCCGGCGTCGTTGAGCGAGTCGAAGGTCCCGGTGTCCAGCCACGCCGTGCCACGTTCGAGCACCTCGACCTGCAGCCGCCCCTGCTCCAGGTAGCTGCCGGTTGACGTCGGTGATCTCGTACTCGCCGCGCGGCGAGGGCTCCAGGTCGCGCGCGATCGCGATCACGTCGTTGTCGTAGAAGTACAGCCCGGGCACCGCGAAGTTGCTGCGCGGCTTGTCCGGCTTCTCCTCCAACGAGACCGCCCGGCCCGCGTCGTCGAACTCCACCACCCCGTAGGCCGAGGGTTCGGAGACCCAGTAGGCGAAGACGCCGGCACCCTCGATGTCGGCGAAGCGCTGCAGGTTGCGGCCGAAGCCGGGGCCGTAGAACAGGTTGTCGCCCAGCACCAGCGCACTGGCATCGGCGCCGATGAAGTCCGCACCGATCGTGAACGCCTGCGCCAGGCCGTCGGGACTCGGCTGCTGCGCGTACTGCGATCGAGATGCCGAACTGCGAGCCGTCGCCCAGCAGTCGCTCGAACCCGGCTGCCTCGTGCGGGGTGGTGATCACCAGCACGTCGCGGATCCCCGCCAGCATCAGCGTGGACAGCGGGTAGTAGATCATCGGCTTGTCGTAGACCGGCACCAGCTGCTTGCTGACACCCAGCGTGATCGGGTGCAACCGCGAGCCGGTGCCCCCGGCGAGAATCAGGCCACGCATGCGCTGATCATGCCAGCGTCGCCACGGCTCCCCCGGGAGGTGGTCGGCTCAGAGAGCCAGCTGGCGAGCGACCACGCCCGCGAGCCGCTCGGCGATGGATCCGGCCTCGTCGGCGGACGCGGCCTCCACCATGACCCGCACCAGCGGCTCGGTTCCCGAGGGGCGCAGCAGCACGCGGCCGCGTCTCCCGAGCTCCGCCTCGGCCTCGGCCACGGCCGCGGCAGCACGGCGTCCTCGTCGGCGCGGGTCTTGTCCACGCCCGGGACGTTCACCAGCACCTGGGGCAGCCGCGACATCACCGAGGCCAGGTCCGCCAGCGACCGGCCGGTCGCCGCCATCCGGTCCAGCACGTGCAGGGTGGTCAGCAGGCCGTCGCCCGTCGTCGAGTGCTGGCTCATGATCACGTGGCCGGACTGCTCACCGCCGAGGGTGTAGCCGTCGGCCTTCATCGCCTCCAGGACGTAGCGGTCGCCCACCTTCGTCTGCAGCACCTCGATGCCGGCCGCGCGCATCGCCAGGACGAAGCCGAGGTTGCTCATCACGGTGGCCACGACGGTGCCGCTGCGCAGCTCCCCGGCCTCGTTCATCGCCAGCGCGAGGATCGCCATGATCTGGTCGCCGTCGACGACCTGGCCGTCGCGGTCGACCGCCAGGCACCGGTCGGCGTCGCCGTCGAGGGCGAAGCCCGCGTCGGCCCCGTGCTCGAGGACCGCCTTCTGCAGCACCTCGATGTGGGTGGACCCGCAGCCCTCGTTGATGTTCAGCCCGTCGGGATCCGCATAGATCGCGACCACCTCGGCACCAGCGTCGCGCAGCGCCTGGGGCCCGACCTCGGACGCGGCGCCGTTGGCGCAGTCGAGCACGATCTTGAGTCCGTCGAGACGGTGCTCGATCGTGCCCACGAGGTAGGCGGCGTACTGGTCGATCGTGTCGTTGTGCGGGGTGACCCGACCCACGGCGCCGCCCGTCGGGCGGTCCCAGTCGGTGTCCAGCACGGCCTCGATCTCGCGCTCGAGCGAGTCGTCGAGCTTCACCCCGCCGTGGGCGAGGAACTTGATGCCGTTGTCGGGCATCGGGTTGTGCGAGGCGCTGATCACCACGCCCACGTCGGCGCCGAGGAGGTCGGTGAAGTACGCGACCCCGGGGGTCGGCAGCACCCGCAGGCGTACGACGTCCACGCCCGCCGAGGACAGGCCGGCGACCACCGCATGCTCCAGGAACTGCCCGGAGATGCGGGTGTCACGACCGACCACCGCCAACGGGCGGGGTCGGTCGTAGTCGCCGTGGTCGACGAGGACGCGCGCCGCCGCGACACCCAGGTCGAGGGCGAGCTCCGCCGTGAGGTGGCCGTTGGCCAGCCCACGGACCCCGTCGGTGCCGAAGATGCGGGGCATCCGCGGCCGACTTAGCGCTTGCTGAACTGAGGAGCCTTGCGGGCCTTCTTCAGGCCGGCCTTCTTGCGCTCGATGACGCGGGCGTCGCGGGTCAGCAGACCAGCGCGCTTCAGGCCCGGTCGGTTGGCTTCCTCGTCGATGGAGTTCAGCGCACGGGCCACGCCGAGACGCAGCGCGCCGGCCTGGCCGGTGATGCCACCGCCGTGGATCCGCGCGATCACGTCGAAGCGGCCCTCCAGCTGGGTGGTCACGAACGGCTCGTTCACGACCTGCTGGTGCAGCTTGTTGGGGAAGTAGCTCGGCAGGTCACGCCCGTTGACGGTCCACTGGCCGGAGCCGGGGACCAGCCGGACGCGAGCCACGGCCTCCTTGCGGCGGCCGGTGGCCGCGGCGGGGGCGATCGTCGCCGGACGCTCAGGGGCGTCGGCGCTGGGTGCGCTCTCGGAGGAGTACGCCACGCCCTGCTCGTTGACCTCGAAGGTCTCCTCGCCGGTCTCGGTCTCTGCTTCAGCCACGGTGTTCCTTTGCGGGTTCGTCTCGGAAGATGAAGAGGTCGTCACTGGGAGATCTGCTTGATCTCGAAGGGTTGGGCCTTCTGGGCGGCGTGCGGGTGCTCCGGGCCGGCGTACACCTTCAGCTTCTTGAGCATCTGGCGGCCGAGGCGGTTCTTGGGGAGCATCCCCCACACGGCCTTCTCGACGGCCTTGCGGGAGTCCTTGACCAGCAGGTCACCCATCGGGGTGGACGACAGACCACCCGGGTAGCCGGAGTGGTGGTAGGACAGCTTCTTGGTGGCCTTGTCACCCGACAGCGACAGCTTGGCGGCGTTGACGACGATCACGAAGTCGCCGGTGTCGACGTGGGGGGCGAACATGGGCTTGTGCTTGCCGCGCAGCAGGTTCGCGACCTGGACGGCGAGGCGGCCCAACCGGACGTCGGTGGCGTCGATGACGTGCCACTCGCGCTGGATGTCGCCGGGCTTGGGCGTGTACGTGCGCAACGTCGTTTTCCTCATCACTCGTTCGTGTCCGGTCCGGCGGTCGCGCGGTCCGTTGGTGGTTCCGCGCCTTCTGACGAACACTGCTCGAGGACGGTCTGGGTTGACCGGCTGCGAGTCTGCGGGAGGGCCACAACGTGGAGCCCTGACGCGGCAGGAGACGCGACCGCCCAGACTACCGGCGCCGGGTGCACCCGGTCAAAATGGCGAGCACCGTTCCGGGCCAGGTGTGAGCGGCGAGGGCCGGGGAATAGGTTGGCAGGACCGGCACCCCCCTGCGTGCCGCCGACCAGCTCGAGGAGCCGACGTGGCCGACACCGGCGACACTGCCCAGAACCAGCAGAGCCTGACAGTCCGGGACAACAGGACCGGCAAGGACTACGAGATCGAGATCAGCGACGGCTACATCAAGGCCGGGGACCTGAGCCAGATCCGCGTCGACGACGACACCCCCGGCATCGCGACGTACGACCCCGGCTTCACGAACACCGCCTCGTGCAAGAGCTCGGTCACCTTCATCGACGGCGAGAAGGGGATCCTGGAGTACCGCGGCTACCCGATCGAGCAGCTGGCCGAGAAGTCGAACTTCCTCGAGGTCGCCTATCTGCTGATCCACGGTGAGCTGCCGACCAAGGACGAGTACGACCTGTGGGTGCACGAGATCACCCACCACACGTTCCTGCACGAGAACGTGAAGACCTTCATGCAGGGCTTCCGGTACGACGCCCACCCGATGGGGATGCTGATGGCGTCGGTGGGCGCGCTGTCGACGTTCTACCCGGAGTCGGCCAACATCCAGGACGGCGACAACCGGCACATGCAGATCGTGCGGATGATCGCCAAGATGCCGACGCTCGGGGCCTGGGCCTTCCGGCACGCGCAGGGCAAGCCCTACGTCTACCCCGACAACGAGCTCAGCTACACCGCCAACTTCCTCTCGATGCTGTTCAAGATGAGCGAGCAGAACTTCGAGGCCGACGAGCGGCTGGTCAAGGCACTCGACGTGCTGTTCATCCTGCACGCCGACCACGAGCAGAACTGCTCGGCCAACGCTGTCCGCTCGGTGGGGTCCTCGCAGGTCGACCCCTACTCCGCCGTCGCGGCGGGTGTCGGCGCCCTCTACGGCCCGCTGCACGGTGGCGCCAACGAGGCGGTGCTCCGGATGCTGCGCCGGATCGGCGGCAAGGAGAACATCCCCGACTTCATCAAGGGCGTGAAGGACGGCAACGAGAAGCTGATGGGCTTCGGCCACCGCGTCTACAAGAACTACGACCCGCGCGCCAAGATCATCAAGAAGGCCTGCGACGACGTCTTCGAGGTCACCGGGGTCAACCCGCTGCTCGAGATCGCCCAGGAGCTGGAGAAGATCGCGCTCGAGGACGAGTACTTCGTGAAGCGGAAGCTCTACCCCAATGTCGACTTCTACTCCGGACTCATCTACGAGGCCTTCCAGTTCCCGCCGGAGATGTTCACGGTGCTGTTCGCCATCGGGCGTACGCCGGGATGGCTGGCCCAGTGGCTCGAGCTCGTGCAGGACAAGGAGCAGAAGATCGCCCGGCCCAAGCAGGTGTACACCGGCGATCGCGGACTCGACTTCGTCCCGGCCACCGAGCGCTGGGCCTAGGTCAGGTCACCCGTCCTGGTTCAGGAGTCCAGGCGGGCGAGCTGCTCCTCCAGGAAGACGCCCTCCCGGTCCGGGTCGAAGGCGAAGTCGCTGAAGAACGCCTCCTGGCTCCAGGAGCCCGGCGGGTGCGGGATGTCCGCCCGGCTCCACGAGGCGACGACCGAGTGCCCGAGGGCTGCGGCGATCAGCTGCTCGTTGCGAGCGGTGTAGCTGTCCGGGCCCACCGTGAACAGCTTCTTCGGCTCGGGGCACAGCGCCAGGGTGAACAGTCCGCTCCCCACGAAGCCGCCGACCACGTCGGCGCTGCGCACCATGACCACCTGCTCGGCGAGCGAGAGCTCCTCGGGTCGCAGCACCACGAAGCCGTGGCGCTCGAAGAGCAGTTCGACGTCAGCAGCGTTGTGGCAGGCCCGCTTGAGTGACTGGGGCCGGGTCACGAACAGTCTCGGCGGACACGTCGACACGCGTGCCCGCGCGGCAAGTCGATCGCCGGCGGTCCGCCACACCTCGGTCAGCTCCGGGTGCACGTACGCGCTGAGCGAGAACATCGACGTCGCCGAGTAGAGGACCTCGGGCCGCACCGGGTCGTCGAAGAGCCGGATGTCGTCGGTGCTGATGCCCCAGGCGTCGAACAGCTCGAGCTCGTAGGGGTGGAAGTCGTGCGGCGGCCGGTCGTGCGGCGTCATCAGCACCTGTACGTCGGGGTGCGCCTCCTGCACCTGGCGCCAGGCCCAGATCCTTCCCATCCGCTCGGTCATCATGTGGCCGAACTGACCCGGCCACTCCGAGTCCAGGTGGAACCAGACGCCGGGCAGGTCCTCGGGCTCGCTGACGTCGCGCCGCACGTGGCCGAAGCGCGGAGCCTCCTCCTCGACATAGATGTTCGTCATCCGTGGCGACGTGGGGAACCGGAAGGTGTCCGGGAGGAGCAACCCCTGGCTGGTCACCACCTGTCCGCGTGAGCACACGGGCGCGTCGTACCTGCGCAGGGTCATCTTGGGCGCGGGGGTGACGTCGCTGTAGAAGGGATCCTCGCCCGCCAGGTTGTGCACCACCGGCTGACCGGCTCGCAGGTGGGCAGGAGGAACCGACGCGACCTCGTCACCGATCCCCGTCCGCCCCTGGAGGACCCGATCTGCCTCGCCCTCGGTCAGCTTGGGCTGCGAGGTCCCGACCCCAGCCGTGATGCGCAGGGCGCGGGTACGGACCCAGATCTCGCGCAGGCGGCGCCCGAGTCCCTCGAGGTCCTGGGCGGCCAGTCCGAGGTCGTCGCGGTCGACGTACTCGTCCACACGCGCGGCCTGCGCGGCCGCGACCAGGCTCCACAGGTCTCCTTGGTACGGCGCCGCTCGTGGACCATCCTCGCGCTGCACCGCGTCGTGCTCCGCCGCGGCCGCGAGGTCGTCGTCCTCGCCCCAGGGCAGCAGCTCGGGGGTCAGGAAGGCGCCACCCTCCCGGAGGTGGAAGAAGAGCCGCTGGAACAGACGCACCTGGGCGAACGCGCTGGTGTCATCGTCCTGGAGGATCACGTCGAAGGGTCCGGTGGCAGCCAGCCGTGCGTGCGTCTCGGACGGGTCGTCGTCCGCACGCACGAGCACGACCTGCGCCTCCGGCCACGTCGTGGTGACCAGCTCCGTCCACGTCTCGGCACGACGACCGGCCGCGAGCACGACCACCGGATCCGTCACACCGTCGAGACGGTCGCGCCACTCGCGGAAGAACGTCCGGGGCGGTCGCTCGCCCTCCCACTCGAGCTGTTGGGCAACGGCCCACGGCCGCCCACGCAGCGAGTCCTCAGCCGGAGTCCCGGGAGCCGCAGCCCGGCGCGCACGTCGACCCCTGAGCGCGAACACGTCCGCTATCCAACCACGGCACCACCCGCCTACCCGGCTCACACGGTGGAGCGGTCGCGACCCTCCCAGTAGGTGCTGCGCAGGTCGCGCTTGAGGATCTTCCCGGTGGGGTTGCGCGGCAGCGCCTCGAGGACGTCCACCGACTTCGGGCACTTGTAGTGCGCGAGCTGCTCGCGGCAGAACCCGATCAGCTCGTCCTCGGTGAGCTCGGTGCCCGGGTGCAGCGCGACCACGGCCTTGACCGACTCGCCCCACCGGTCGTCGGGCACGCCGATGATCGCCACCTCCATCACCGACGGGTGCTCGGCCACCACGCGCTCGACCTCGGGTGAGTAGATGTTCTCGCCGCCCGAGATGATCATGTCCTTGAGCCGGTCCTCGACGTAGACGTAGCCGTCGGCGTCGAGCTTGCCCATGTCGCCGGTGCGGAACCAGCCGTCGTCGGTGATCACCTCGGCGGTGGCCTCGGGCTGGTTGAGGTAGCCCAGCATCCGCTGCGGCGTACGGAACCACAGCTCGCCGTGCTCGCCGACGGGGACGTCCTCGAGGCTGTCGGGGTCGACGACGCGCAGCTCCGCCTGCGGGATCAGGCGGCCCGCGCTGACCAGCCGCTCCGGGTGCTCGGCGTCGCGGTGCTCGTCGGGCATCAGGTGGGTGATGACGCCGCAGAGCTCGGTGAGGCCGTAGACCTGGATGAAGTCGGTGTCCGGCCACGCCTTGATCGCCGCGCGCAGCAGTGGCAGGGGCATCGGTGCCGCGCCGTAGCAGTAGGTCTTCAGCGCCCCGAACAGCTTCACGGCGTCGTCGCCGGACTGCAGCACCTGCGCCAGCACCGCGGGCACCAGGAAGGTGCGGTTGGCGCCGGCCATGATCGCACCGGCCAGCGAGGCGCCGTCGGGGTCGCGGGTCATCACGCTGGGCACGCCGTCGTGGATCCCGAACAGGACGTACGACGACCCGCCCACGTGGAACAGCGGCATGGCGACCATGTTCTTGTCGCCCTCGTCGAATCCCCAGCCCTCGTGGGCGTTGAGGGTGTGGGCGATCAGGTTCGCCTGGGTGAGCATGACGCCCTTGGGCCGGCCCGTCGTGCCCGAGGAGTACATCACCAGGCACACGTCGTCGGGCTGCACCTCGTGGTCCCGCTCGAGGGGTTCGGCGCCGGCGAGCAGCGCCTCGTAGGGGTCGCCGTCGGCGCCGTCCGGGGTGACCTCGACGACGTGCTCGACGCCGGTGAGCCGGTCCTCGAGCTTGCGGATGAGCGGCATCAGCTCCGAGCCGACCAGCAGCACCTTCGCGCCGGAGTCGTTCACGGCGTAGTCGACCTCGTCGCCGGCCAGCCGGAAGTTGATGATCGCGTTGGCGGCACCCAGGGACGCGGCGGCCAGGGTCAGCTCGACGCAGGCGGGGTGGTTCTTGTCGAGGAAGGAGACCACGTCGCCGCGGCCCACTCCCAGCTCGCGCAGGGCGCCGGCCAGGCGGCGTACCCGCTCCTCCCACTGCGACCACGTCCACGTGCGGCCGAGGTAGGACATCGCCTCGCCGTCGGGGTTCGCCCCGGCCCAGTGGGCCAGGCGGTCGTCGAGGAGCTCGGGAGGAGGAAGCTGCGGCGGCCGCCTCGGACACCGTGCTCAGGCCCCGGGGGTCTCGGTGACGACCTGTCGCGCGAGGTACTGCTGGATCCCCACCCGGGCGATCGCGTCGAGCTGGCCCTCGAACCAGTCGGCGTGCTCCTCCTCGTCGCGGACCATCCCCTCGAACACGGCCGCGGTGCCGTGGTCGCCGAGCTCGTGGCACTCCTGCGCGGCGGCGTTGAACTGGGCGATGGCGCCCTTCTCGCTCTCCAGCGCCAGGGTGAGCATCTCCGCGGCGTCCTCGCCGACCGTGATCGAGTTGAGCTTCTGCACGTTGGGGTGGCCGTCGAACATCAGGATCCGGCTGATCAGCTCGTCGGCGTCCTTCATCTCCTCGATGGACAGGTCGTAGAAGACCTTGCCGAGGCCGCCGAGACCCCAGTTGTCGAGCATCCGGGCCTGCAGGAAGTAGGTGTTGGTGACCGTGAGCTCGAGGGTGAGCGCCTGGTTCAGCAGCTCGACGACCCGTGGGTTAACTGGCTGCACTCTGTGTCTCCCTCATGGCTGCCTCGGTGAGGATGTCAGCGGGCGCGGTGCCGGACGGCACCAGCTCGCTGCCATGCTCACACACGAGGCGCTTGAGGGAGAAGACGCAGGCACCACAATCCTGACCGGCACCGGTGGCCTTGCAGGCGCTGCCCAGGGACCGGGCACCGGCACGCACGGCGTCGGCGACGGCGCGGTCGGTGACGACGCGGCAGTGGCAGACGATCACGGTGAGTTCCCGGCTTTCGGTGGTCAGGTACACCTAAGTTAAGTGAGGCATACCTAAGCGCACAACCCATTCGGGCATGTCGCGTCAGGTTGCCTCGATCACACCGGGCTCCGAGGGCCGCTGGAACCCCATCACGATGGCGCTGGCGAGCACGACCATGACCAGGCCGACGACCTGCAGCGTGTCGAGCCGCTGGTCGAGCACGATCAGCCCGGCCAGGGCCGCCACGGCCGGCTCCAGCGAGAGCAGCACCCCGAAGACCCGCGCGGCCAGCCGGCGCAGGGCGAGCAGCTCCAGGGAGTACGGCAGCAGCGAGGAGAGGACGGCGAGCCCGAGGCCCTTGACCACGTGCTCGCGGGTCCACAGGTCCGCGCTGGCCAGGCCGGGAACCAGCACCACGAGGGTCGAGAACACCAGCGCCAGCGCCAGCCCGTCGAGCCGGGGGAAGGCGGCACCCGTGCGCCCGCTCAGGATGATGTACGCCGCCCACAGGGCCCCCGCCGTGGCCGCGAGCAGCAACCCGACCCAGCTCAGCTCGTCGAGGGGCACCGTCAACGCCCCGGAGATGAGCAGCACCCCTCCCCCGGCCGCGACCACGGCCAGGTAGTCCAGCGGCCGGCGGGAGAGCACCGTGGTGAGCACCAGCGGGCCGAGGAACTCGACGGTCACCGCGACCCCGAGCGGCAGGTGGGCGAGCGAGCCGTAGAAGCTCCAGTTCATCAGGCCCAGCGCCACCCCGAAGGCCACGACCGTCAGCCAGTCCTGGCGGCTGTGCCCGCGCAGGGCCGGGCGGGCCAGCGGGAGCAGGATCAGGGCCGAGAGCGCGATCCGCAGCAGCACCGCGCCCGCGGCCCCGACCTCGGGCACGAGCGTCGCCGCGAGCGCGCCACCGAACTGCACCGAGACGACCCCGCCGAACACCAGCAGCGGCGCCGGACGACCCGAGTCGCACCTTGCCGTCACCCGCGCAGTCTCTCAATTCGCCGAGCGGGGGCCGGGGGTTGGCCCAGAGCCCTTGCAGAGGGGGTCACGACGTCGGACCGGTCGATGATCAGCGGACCCGCTGGACCCGGCCCTCGTCCCAGACCGGCTCGTCGGACTCGTAGACCGAGCCGTCGGCGCCGAAGACCAGGAACCGGTCGAAGCCGCGGGCGAACCAGCGGTCGTGGGTCACCGCGACGACGGTGCCCTCGAAGCGGGACAGGCCCTCCTCCAGCGCCTCGGCCGACTCGACGTCGAGGTTGTCGGTCGGCTCGTCGAGCAGCAGCAGCGTCGCGCCGGAGAGCTCGAGCAGCAGGATCTGGAACCGCGCCTGCTGCCCGCCCGAGAGCGACTCGAACGTCTGGTCCGCCGCGTGGGCGAGCTCGTAGCGGTCGAGCGCCCGGGAGGCCGGCTCGCGCGGGAGGCCGTCACGGTGCTCGTCGCCGCGGTGCAGGATCTCCAGCAGCGTGCGCCCGACCAGCTCGGGGTGCGCGTGGGTCTGCACGAACCAGCCAGGGCGCACGCGGGCCCCGAGCTTGGCCCGTCCGGCGTGGCTCACCGGCGCGACCGGCACGTCCCCCACCGGCCGGTGCTCGACGTCCGGGTCGCTCCCGCCCGCCGCCAGCAGCCGCAGGTAGTGCGACTTGCCGGAGCCGTTGGAGCCCAGCACGGCGACCCGCTCGCCGAACCAGACCTCGAGGTCGAAGGGCTTCATCAGCCCGAGCAGCTCCAGGTCCTCGCAGACCACCGCCCGCTTGCCGGTGCGACCACCGGTCAGCCGCATCGAGACCTGCTGCTCACGCGGCTGGCCGGTCGGCGGGCCGGCCTCCTCGAACTTGCGCAGCCGTGTCTGCGCCGCGCGGTAGCGCGAGGCCATGCCGTCGTTGTAGGTGGCCTTCTGCTTGAGCATCAGCACCAGTGCCTTGAGCTTGGCGTGCTCCTCGTCCCAGCGACGGGTCAGCTCCTCGAAGCGCGCGAACCGGTCGCGGCGCGCCTCGTGGTACGACGCGAAGCCCCCGGGATGCGTCCACACGGAGTTGCCCTCGCTCTGCCCACCGCGGGCGAGCTCGACGGTGACCACGCGGGTGGCGGTGTTGTTCAGCAGCTCGCGGTCGTGGCTGATGAACAGGATCGTCTTGGCCGACTCGCGGATCCGCCCCTCCAGCCAGATCTTCCCGGGTACGTCGAGGAAGTTGTCCGGCTCGTCGAGCAGCAGCACCTGGTCGGGCCCGGCCAGGAGGTACTCCAGGACCAGCCGCTTCTGCTCGCCGCCGCTGAGCGTGTCGAGGTCGCGGTACTTGGCCCGGTCGAAGCCGGTGCCCAGCGCCGTCGTGCAGCAGGCGTCCCAGACGACCTCGATCTCGTAGCCCCCGGCGTCGGCGAACTCCGCGAGCGCCGAGGCGTACCTCAGCTGCGTCGCCTCGTCGTCGACCTCCATCAGCGCCAGCTCCAGCCGCTCGACCTCGGCCGCGGCGGCCCGGACCCGCGGCGGCGAGACCGAGAGCAGCAGCTCGGCGACGCTGGTCGAGCCGCGCGCGACCATCTGGCGCATCACACCGAGGCCGCCCGACCGGGTCACGGCGCCGGCCTGCGGGACGAGGTCGCCGGTGATGATCCGGAGCAGCGTGGTCTTGCCCGCCCCGTTGGCGCCGACGAGCGCGACCTTGGCCCCCTCGCCCACCCGGAAGGAGACGTCGTCCAGCAGCACCCGGCCGTCGGGCAGCTCGAAGCGCACTCCGGCGACGTCCACGTGACCCACGTCGAGTCATTGTCCGCGACGTACGGCGTCAGGGCCATCGCATTTCCCGCCCGTCGGGCCCACGCATCGCCTCGCACCTGAACCCCACCTGACCTGCGGCGCCAGACCCACAAGGGCACATCAGAGCGTTGACAGGATGCCTTCAGGTGGCTGTCGCACAGTGGGGGACATGTTCGATCGAGAAGCCGAGCGCGACGACCAGACCCGGCGCACCACTGCTGCACGTCGCGGCGTACGGATCGCCGGAGTGGTGGGAGCCACGGGGGCCGCCGTCGCCATCGGCGTCACCACCTCCGTCGCCCACGCGGGTACCGACGACACGAACGGCTCCACCACGTCTCGTCACCAGCCCGCACCGGCCGATCCAGAGGACGAGTCCAGCGAGGACGGGGAGGACCATCAGCGCGCCCGATCCGCCGTCCGGTCACCAGCTCGCCAGACCTGGCGGAGGTGGCCCCTCCCAGGGCCACTCGAGCGGCTCCTGACCACCCCGACGACCAACCAGGCAAGGACAACGACATGGACCAGGACCAGACCGTCGTCGACGCAGCACCCGCCGCTCCGGCCAGGTGCGCGGGATGATCGTCGGTGGCGCTGTCGCGACGTCGCTGGCTGCCACCGTTGGCCTCGTTGCCGTCGAGGCGACTGGCGCGACCTCGGCCTCGAGTGCCACCAGCTCGACGAGCGGCACCGCCGCCGACCACGCCGCATCGAAGAGCAGCCCCTCGAGCAGCAGCCTGGTGACGACCGGCAACGGCTCGAGCTCGCAAGCGACCACGAGCGGCTCGTGATGACCGCCACCCGCGACTGGGAGCCTGTGGAGCACGGGGTGCCGCCTGGTCGTCACCGACCCGTCGGCGCTCGCGGACGCATCGCTCCTCGTCGACGAGGAGCTGGCCCGCATCGAGGAGGCGTGCAGCCGCTTCCGGCACGACAGCGAGCTGATGACCCTTGCGCAGGACGCGGACGGCACCACCCACCTGAGCCCGGTGCTGAGCGACCTCATGCAGGTGGCGATCGACGCGGCCCGTGACACCGACGGCGCCGTCGACCCGACCATCGGCTCGGCACTGGTGCGCCTGGGCTACGACCGCGACATCCGGACTGGTGCGGCGCGACGGCGCACCGGTCACCGTGGTTCGACGCCGCTCCGCCGGGTGGCGGACGCTGAAGCTCGAGGGCCGACGTCTCACCATGCCGGCCGACACCCAGCTCGACCTCGGCGCGACCGCGAAGGCTGCCGCCGCCGACCGCTGCGCACGGCTGGTCCACGACCATGTCGGCACCGGCGTGCTGGTCAGCCTCGGCGGCGACATCGCGACGGCGGGCTCGGCACCGGCAGGCGGCTGGCAGGTGACCGTGCAGGACCTCCCGTACGACGTGCCCCAGCAAGTGACCCTGACCGAGGGCGCCGCCATTGCCACCTCCAGCACCGCCAAGCGCACCTGGCGACAGGGTGACGAGCAGCACCACCACCTCGTGGACCCCGCCACGGGCCGGTCCGCCACCGGCCCGTGGCGCAGCGTCAGCGCGGTCGCGCCGACCTGCGTGCGCGCCAACGTGGCCACCACGGCGGCCCTGGTGCGCGGCGACGATGCCCTCCTGTGGCTGCGCCGGACCGGCTTGCCGGCGCGCCTGGTCTCCCACACCGGATCCGTCGTCACCCTCAACGGGTGGCCGCGCGAGGCGGTGGCGGCATGAAAACCACCCCACGCCCCACCGTTTCGACAGGGCGCGGCCTCCTTCCGCTGCGCTCCCTCCGCCCACGATTCCGCGGGGACCCCGGATGAACGAGGCGCTCTGGGCACTCGGCCGGGGCACCGGCGTCGTCGCGCTGATCATGTTCACGATCACCCTGGTGCTCGGGATCGTCTCGCGCAGCGGCCGTCCGATCGGCGGTCTGGGCCGCTTCGGGCTCAACGAGGTGCACCGCACCGCCGCCATGACCGGCGTCGGCCTGATCGTCGTGCACGTCGGGTCGCTGTTCTTCGACCCCTACGCCCAGCTCAAGCTGGTCGACCTCGCGCTACCGTTCCTGGGCAGCTACCGACCGTTCTGGCTCGGCCTCGGCACGCTCGCGGTCGACCTGCTGGCCGTGATCACCGTGGTCAGCCTGCTGCGCAACATCGTCGGGCCGCGGGTGTTCAAGGCGGTGCACTGGCTCGACCTACGCGCTGTGGCCGGTGGCGCTGCTGCACGCGCTGGGCAACGGCACCGACGCCGGCTCCCGGTGGATGGACGCCGTCGCCGTCGCGTGCTCGGTCTCCGTCGCCGCTGCGGTCGCCTGGCGCCTGCTCCCGTCGTACGCCGAGCGCGGCCGGGCCCGCCTCCCGAGAGTGGTGACCCGATGACCGAGACGATGACTGACGCACCGTCCAGCACGCGCCGGCTGCTTGGCCCCGCGCCCCAGCTGCCACTCCCCCACCTCACGGCCGCGGAGCTGGTCGAGCTGGTCGAGCAGGCCGGACTCACCGGCCGCGGTGGTGCCGGCTTCCCGACCGCGCGGAAGCTGATGTCCGTGGCGGGCCACCGGCCCGTCGTCCTCGGCAACGCCATGGAAGGCGAGCCACTGAGCTCCAAGGACGCAGTGCTGCTCCACCAGTCGCCCGGCCTGGTCGTCGACGGCCTCAGCCTGCTCGGCTCGGCGCTGGGCGCCAGGCGGCTGGTGCTCGCCACCGGGCCGGAGGTGCCGTCGGGTCCGGCCGAACAGACCGCCCTCGGGACCTCGGTCGAGGTGTTGCCCCTGACGGGTGGCTTCGTGGCCGGCCAGGAGTCGGCGCTGGTCAACCAGGTCAACGGCCAGCTCGGCGTACCCTCCGACCCGCTGGTGCCGGTCTTCCGGCGCGGTGTCGACAGGCGCCCCACCCTGGTGCTCAACGCCGAGACCCTGGCGCAGCTGGCGCTTCTCGCGCGCTACGGCGCCGACTGGTTCCGTGCGGAGGGCACGACCTCCGACCCCGGGACGTTCCTGGCCACCATCAGCGGCTCGTCCCCCACCACCCTGCGCCACCCCGGAGTGCTCGAGGTGCCGCGCGGTGCACCACTGCGCTCGCTCCTCGTCGCCGCAGGGACCGAGCTCGACCGCGTCCAGGCGGTGCTGGTCGGCGGCTACCACGGCGCGTGGATCCCCGGCTCGCACCTGGAGACGCGGATGACCTCCGACGAGCTCTCGCGGTACGGCGCCACGCCCGGCGCGGGCGTCGTGTACGTGCTCGACCGTGCCGAGTGCCCGCTCGCGGTGAGCGCCCGGATCGCGACGTACCTGGCCGGCGAGAGCGCCCGGCAGTGCGGACCGTGCGTCAACGGGCTGCCCCGGATGGCCAGCACGCTGCGCGCGCTCGCCGCGCCCGGGGCGCGTGGCCCACCTGGTCGCGGACCTCGACCGCCTGCGGGCACTGGTCAACGGCCGCGGCGCGTGCGCCCACCCGGACGGAACGGTGCGCTTCGTGGGCAGCACCATGACGGTCTTCGCCGGCCACGTGGAGGAACACCTCGGAGGTGAGTGCCGTGCGCGTGCACGTTGACTGGACCCGCTGTGACGGCCACGGCTCCTGCGCCGAGCTCCTGCCCGAGCTGCTGGAGAGCGACGAGTGGGGCTACCCACTCTCCCGTTCCGGTGCCCGTGACCCCGAGGTGCCCGTCTCTCTCGAGGATCACGCCCGCCGGGCGGTCAAGGCGTGCCCGCTGCAGGCGCTGCGCCTCGTCAAGGCCGAGAAGCCCTAGCCCCGGCGCGTCTCGAGGACGCGGAACCCCTTGGAGCTGGCCAGCTTCTCGGTCGGGTAGCCCTGCCCACCGAGCCAGGTCGCCAGCGAGTCCGAGCCGAGGTTCTTGCCGACGACCATGAGCGCGCGGCCGCCGGGACGCAGCCGGGGCAGCCACCGCAGCAGCAGGTCGTGCAGCGCGTCCTTGCCCACGCGGATCGGTGGGTTCGACCAGATCTCGTCGTACGTCGCCTCCGGGTCGACCTCGTCGGGCAGCACCGCGCGGAACCGGTCGGCCACCCCGAGGCGCTCGGCGTTCTCGTTGGCGAGCAGCAGGGCGCGCTCGTTGACGTCGACGGCGGTGACCCTGGCCTCGGGGACGGCGAGCGCGACGGCGAGGCCGATGACGCCGTAGCCGCAGCCGAGGTCGAGCACCTCGCCCACCCCCACGGGCGGGGCCACCTCGGCGAGCAGCACGCCGGTGCCGATGTCGAGCCGGCCCTGGGCGAAGACCCCGGATCCCGAGGTCAGCTCCAGCCAGTGGCCCCAGACGTTGGCCCGCACCGGGACCCGCCGGAACGGGGTCGAGGGGTCGGCGGTGAAGTAGTGCTCCTCCAACGCCCCTGCCTCCTGGTCCCCGGATGTCCTTTCGGCGTCCACAGCACGCCCTCGCGCTCACCTTTCCACAGGCCCGTCGCCGGGAGGCAGGCGCGGTCGGTGGGTGGTCGTGGGATGCGGCCATGAGCACCGACACCACCGATCCCGTCAACACCGTGACCCTCGTGGGCCGGGTCAGCGCCGACCCGGAAGCGCGCGACCTGCCCAGCGGCGACCGCCTGATCACCTTCCGGGTGGTGGTCGAGCGCCACCCGGTGCGCGACGGCACCCGCCGGCAGGTCGACGTCATCGACGTCGCCTGCTGGAGCAAGCGCGCCCAGCGCTCGGCCGACCGGCTCGCGACCGACGACGTCGTCCGGGTCGAGGGCGCGTTGCGTCGCCGCTTCTTCGTCGCGGGTGGCGGGCGGGCCAGCCGCTACGAGGTGGAGGCCGGGCGCATCGCCCGCGTCTCACGCGCCCGCGCGGCCAGCGCGGCGTCCGGCGGGTAGGCGACCTCCTCCAGGGTCAGCCCGTGCGCCGGCATCACCTTCACCGCCGAGTCGCGCTGCCGCGCGCGCAGCACCTGGACGGCCCAGTCGGGCTCCTGCCTGCCCTCCCCCACGGCCACCAGGCACCCGGTGAGCGCACGCACCATCGAGTGGCAGAACGCGTCGGCCCGGACGGTCGCGACCAGCACGCCGTCGACCCGGTCCCACCGCAGGTCCAGCAGCTCGCGCACGGTCGTGGCGCCCTCGCGGCGCCGGCAGAAGGCGGCGAAGTCGTGCTCGCCGAGCAAGCCGGCCGCAGCAACGTTCATCGCCTCGCTCGTCGAGCGGCCGCCGCCACGCCACCACCTGCCCGCGGGCGAGGGGGTCGACGTGCTCGGGGCGGTCCACGATCCGGTAGGCGTAGCGACGCCAGAGCGCGGAGAACCTGGCGTCGAACCCGTCCGGCGCCTCGCCGACGCGGTGCACCCGCACGTCGCCGTCGAGGATGCCGTTGAGCCGTCGGGCCAGGGCCTCGACCCCGGGCTCGTCCCGGCGCACCGCCGCGTGCTCGACCAGGTCCCTGGCGAGGTCGACGTGCGCCACCTGACCGCGGGCGTGCACCCCGGCGTCGGTCCGGCCCGCGACCGTCAGCGACGTGCCGTCCACCCGGAGCACCGTGTCGATCGCGGCCTCCACGTCGCCCTGCACCGTGCGCAACCCGTCCTGCCGGGCCCACCCGTGGAACCGGGCTCCGTCGTAGGCGAGGTCGAGGCGCAGGCGCACCCTGCGCATCTTGCCGGACGGACCCGACTGCGATGCTGCACGGGTGCGCATTGCTCTCCGGTTGTCGGTGCTGTTCGCCGGCTGCACCGTGCTCGGCATGGGGGTCGCCATGCTGCTGACCGCCAACCTCGGCTCGGACGGCTACTCGACCCTGGTCCGCGGGCTGTCCCTGTCGACCGGTCTCGCGTTCTGGTCGGCCAACCTCGTGGTCGGCCTGCTCTTCCTCGCCGTGGCGGCGACCCGCGGCGTGTACCCCGGCGTCGGCACCCTCGTGCAGGTGCTGCTCGTCGGCGGCGTGGTGACCTGGCTGCTGCGGTCTTCGACACCCCGGACTCGCTGGTCGCGCGGGCGCCGCTGCTGGTGGGGGCCATGCCGGTGCTGGCAGTCGGCATCGCGGCCTACCTCGGCAGCCAGCTCGGTGCCGCGCCCATCGAGGCCGCCGGACTGGCCTGGGACCCACCGGTGCCGTTCCGCTGGAGCTACAGCGCCGTCCAGCTCGGCGGATCCCTCGTCGGCTGGTGGCTCGGGGCCACGATCGGCATCGGCACCGTCGCCGTGATCGTGCTGCTCGGGCCCGATGGTGGACCTCGCCAGCCGGTTGCTGCGGCTCGACGTTCACCAAGGGCGAAAGTCCGTAGGGGGCGTCTCCGCCGCCGGTGCACGAGAATGGGAGACATGATCGCCGACCAACGCGCGCCGCTGATCGTGGTCTGCGCGCCCGACCACCCCGACGTGCTGCGCGCCCAGCTCGCCCGGTACGAGCACGAGTACGACCTGCGCTTCACCGACAGCTCGGCGCAGACGCTGGACCTGCTGAGCGGTCTGGAGGACGACGAGCAGGTGGCCCTCCTCGTCGCCGAGACCGAGGTGCCCGACAGCCACGTGCTCCGGGCGATCCACGACTGGCGCGGCCTCGTCCCGCGGGCGAAGCGGCTGGTCGTGGCCCACGTCGACCACTTCCGCGACCGCGCGGAGGAGCTGCGGCCGGGCCTGGCCGCCGGCAAGTACGACGCCTACCTGCTGATGCCGCGGGGTGTCCGCGACGAGGAGTTCCACAACGCGATCACCGAGCTGCTCTCCGACTGGGGCTCCACCGCGCCGGTCGTCCCGACGGCCATCATCGTCTCGCCCGAGCTCGACCGGCTGACGGTCGCGCTGCGCGACTTCGCCTACCAGATGGGCATGCCCGCGGTGGTCGTCTCGCCCGACTCGGAGGCCGGTCGCCACGTCTGCGAGATGCACGGCGACGACAGCCGGTTCCCGATCGTCAAGGCGCTGGGCGGGATCACCAGCCAGCCCGGGTCGGTGCGCGAGCTGGCGGCCACGATCTACGGCGCACCCGACCAGATCGACGTCGACAAGGTCGTCGACCTCGCGGTCGTCGGCGCCGGTCCGGCCGGCCTCGCCGCAGCGGTCTACGGCTCGTCGGAGGGACTCAGCACCGTGGTGCTCGAGACCGCCGCCGTCGGGGGCCAGGCAGGCACCAGCTCGATGATCCGCAACTACCTCGGCTTCCCCCGCGGCATCTCCGGCATGCGGCTCGCCCAGCGGGCACGCAACCAGGCGATCCGCTTCGGCACCAAGTTCTTCACCGGGTGGCCGGTCGAGGAGCTCGTCCCCGGCACCGGCGACGAGCCGCACCGCGTCGTGACCGGCGGCGGGGTGGTCCACGCCCGCGCCGTCGTGATCGCCAGCGGCGTCGCCTACCGCCGGCTCGGCGTCGAGGGGGTCGAGGAGCTGGTCGGCCTCGGCGTCCACTACGGCGCCAGCGTGACCGCCGCACCCGAGATGGCCGATCGCGACGTCTTCGTCGTCGGGGGCGGCAACTCCGCGGGCCAGGCGGCACTGCACCTCGCCCGCTTCGCCCGCACCGTCACCCTGCTGGTACGACGGCCCGACGTCTCGCAGACGATGTCGGACTACCTGATCCGCGAGATGCGCTACACCCCGCAGATCCGGATCCGCGAGTGCGCAGCCGTGGCCGACGGCGGTGGCGACGGCCGGCTCGACTGGCTCGAGGTGCGCGACCTGAACACCGGCGAGGTGACCCGCCACGAGGCCGGCGGGCTGTTCCTGCTCCTCGGCGCCGAGCCGCAGTGCGACTGGCTGCCGCGAGGAGGTCGCCCGCGACGAGCACGGCTTCGTGCTCACCGGTCGCGACGTGCCCAAGCAGCACTGGCACGACGGTCTCCCGCCCGCCAACCTGGCCACGGTGGTGCCGGGGATCTTCGCCGCCGGCGACATCCGGGCCGGCTCGATGAAGCGCGTGGCCGCGGCGTCGGGCGAGGGTTCCAGCGCCGTACCGCTCGTGCACGCGCACCTCGCCGGCCTCACCCCCACCCCGGCGCCCTCGGCCCGCTGACGTCCAGGACGCGATCGAGGCCCGCCACCGTGATCGGTGACGGGCCTCGTCTGCGCTTGCGGGAAGGTCAGGCCTTCTCGTCGGTGTCCGGCTCCTCGGCCGGCTCGTCCTCGGCTCTGCCTCGACTGGGCCTCCGACTCGCCTCGGCGTCGTCGACGTCGGCGGGCTGGGTCTCCACGACCTGCTCCTCGCCGGCCTCGTCGGTCGCCTCGACCTCGGCAGGGGCCGCGTCGGTGGCGGGCTCCTCGACCTCGACCGGAGCAGCAGCGGCCTTCTTCGCCGGCTTCTGCTTCGCCTCGGTCGGCGTGTAGGCCTCGGTCACCAGCTCGATGACCGCCATCGGGGCGTTGTCGCCCTTGCGCGGACCGATCTTGGTGATCCGGGTGTAGCCACCGGGACGCTCGGCGTAGGTCGGCGCGATCTCGGTGAACAGCGTGTGCACCACCGACTTGTCGTGGATGGTCTTGAGCACCTCACGACGGTTGGCCAGGCTCTGCGTGGTGCCGAGCTCGGCCTTCTTCGCCTTGGTGATCAGCTTCTCCGCGACCGGCCGCAGCACGCGCGCCTTGGCCTCGGTCGTGGTGATCCGGCCGTGCTCGAACAGCGCCGTGGCGAGGTTCGCGACGATCAGCCGCTGGTGGGCCGGGCTGCCGCCGAGGCGGGCACCCTTCTTGGGGGTTGGCATGGTGACTCTCGTTTCTCCCCGGCCGTGTCAGGTACCGGGGTAGATCCGGATCGGGTGGTCGAGGAGGTCGCGCA
>CAWCFR010000044.1:0-112495 GCA_963794725.1 uncultured Actinomycetota bacterium | reverse complement strand
TGCTGCCCGCGTTGAGCTCGCGCACGGCGTGGAGCAACCGCATGGCGGACTCACCACGGTTGACGATCGCAATACGACGGAACGACACGAACTACCCCTCAGGTTTGACGCTGCAAACGCGAGGCTGGTCTCGCGTTACACCCAAGGTGTCACGGGCGGGGGTTACGCGCGAGTCACATAGGTGCCCGGGCGTGGCTGAGGGGGTGGCCCAGGCGCCGGCGAGCTTGTTCTTGGCCGCCTCGGACTCGGCAAAGGCGAGGTAGCCGGTCAGCAGCGTCTTGAGCTGTACGACGGCATCCGGATGGGACTGCCCGTCGCGGATCGAGAAGTTGAGCATCGAGTAGGTGACGTGCACGAGCACCTCGGCGATCGTCTGCCGATCACCGATCTTGGAGCCGGGCGTGAGCGGCGCGAGCACCTTGGTGACCTGCTCGGCCAGGGCGCGCTCGTGCTCGGCGGCGATGACCCTGGTGGGCGGGGTCGCCTGCATCGCCAGCCAGACCGCGCGCCGCGACGGGTCGGTGCGCCACAGGCCGGCGAGGTGGTCGAGCAGCTTGTCCATCAGCTGCGCCCAGTCGAGCGTGGGGATCTCGGCGGCGAACTTGTCCAGCTCGCTCTGCACGTCGGCGGTGTCCAGCCGGTCGAGCTCGCAGATGACGGCGTACTTGTTGCCGAAGAACTGGTAGAGCGACCCGATCGGCACGCCCGCCCGCAGCGCCACCTGCTCGGAGGTGAACGACTCGAAGCCCACCTCGACCAGCAGCGCCCGCGCCGCGCGCAGGATCTCGTCGAAGCGACGCCGGCTGCGCTCCTGCGAGGGTCGACGCCGCGGGAGGTACTCCTCCACGTCCACGACCGTGCTCTACGTCATGCCCTCGAGATTACCTGAGGGTAGCCACGGATTCAGCGTGTTCGCCCGCGTGGCGAGATGCCATCGGGCCTCCGGCCGCCCGATATCGGTCAAGGCACCATCTCCCGGGGAGAAACAGGTGCCACTGACGGACGCCCGCCACGCAACCCACTGGCAGGCCGACTACCAGGTGCAGCGGATCGAAGGGGCCTGGTACATCGACGCAGTCAGTCGATCGGCCAACCCGACAGCCTGCTGAAGCAATCGCCCCGGCCCTTCGAGACAGGACTTCGTCCTTCCTCAGGGACTCGATGCAGGGTCCTGGAGGTCGCCTCAGAGCGAGCGCTGGTACGACGAGAAGGTGCGGGTCGCGAGCATCCCCATCACCAGGGCGAGGGCGACCAGGGCGGCGAGGCGGGGCCAGACCATCGACCAGTCCGTGCCCCCGAGGCAGAGCCGAGCAGGGTCTCGCGGCTGACCACCACCGCCCAGTCGAGCGGGTTGTACTTCGCGCACACCTGGATCCAGTGCGGGGCCAGCGCCGGGTCCATGATCGCCGAGGACAGGAAGGTCAGCGGCAGGCTGAGCAGCTGGCTGATCCCGATCAGCGACTCCTGCTGGCGCGTCATCAGGGCGATCGCGTTGGACAGCGCCGCGCAGATGACGGTCAGCAGGACGGCGGCGACCAGCGTCATCACCACCCCGAGCGCACCGCCGTCGAACCGTGCGCCCGCGAGCAGCGCCACCACCAGCACGATCACCGTCTGCACGATGCTGGTGATCGACTGGTAGACCAGCGTGCCGTTCATCATCGCGCCGCGGCGGACGGGCGAGGCGAGCAGCCGGTCCATCACCCCGCGCTGCATGTCGTCGATGTAGACCGTGCCCGGCCCACATCGCCGAGAACAGCGCCGTCATCGCGATCACGCCGGGCGTGAGGTACTCCAGGTACGTCGTGCCGCCGCCGCCGTCGAAGCCCGGGATCTGCACGACCGACTCGAAGAGCTTGCCGAACAGCAGCAGCCAGATCATCGGCTGGATCAGCGTGATCACCAGGAAGATCGGCTGGCGGATCAGCGACCGGACCGACCGCATCGAGAGGTACGCCGAGTGCGTCACCAAGGTGCTCATCAGGCCACCGCCTCGAAGGAACGACCCGCGTGGCGCAGGTAGACGTCGTCGAGCGACGGCCGCGCGACCGTGGCCGACACCACGACGACCCCCTGCTCGGCCAGGGCGGCGAAGACGGCGGGGACGTCGTGCGCCCCCGACTCGGTCCTGGCCCGGACCACGCCACCGTCGCGCAGCACCGCGGAGAGGCCGGGCCACGCGGACAGCAGATCCGCCGTCCGCGCGGCCGCCAGCTCGCCCTCGACCTCGACCTGGAGGACGTCGCCGCGCAGCTCGCTCTTGAGCTGCTCGGGCGTCCCCTCCACCACGATCCGGCCGTGGTCGACGATCGCCAGCCGCTTCGCCACGTGGTCGGCCTCGTCGAGGTAGTGCGTGGTCAGCAGCACCGTCATCGCGTCCTCGACGGCCATCTGCTCGATCTCGCGCCACATCTCGGTGCGGGCCTCCGGGTCGAGGCCGGTCGTCGGCTCGTCCAGGAACAGCACCTGCGGCCGGTGCACGAGCCCGATCGCGACGTCGAGCTTGCGGGCCATCCCGCCCGACCAGGTGCGCACCAGCCGGTCGCCCGCCTCGGCGATGCCGAAGCGGTCGAGCAGCCAGCGGGCGCGGTCGAGGGCGTCGGACCGGTTCAGCCCCTGGATCCGGGCGGCCAGGACGAGGTTCTCCAGCCCGGTCGCCATCGGGTCCGAGGACGGCTTCTGCGCGACCAGCCCGATCCGGTGACGGACGAGGTCGGGGTCGGCGGCGACGTCGGCACCGGCCACGGTCGCCGTACCCTCGTCGGCGCGCGAGAGGGTGGCGAGGATCTTCACGGTGGTGGACTTGCCGGCGCCGTTGGGGCCGAGCAGCCCGAAGACGGTGCCCGGCTCCACGGTGAAGCCGAGCCCGTCGAGGGCCTGGACGGGCGGCTTGCCGCGTCCGGTGCGATAGGTCTTGCGGAGGCCGACGGCCTCCACGGCGTACGTGCTCATGGGTGACTCCTGTTTCGTGGGGAGCCACTCGCGCTGACGTATCGTGACGCCTGCGAATCGGGGTGCGCGACCGTCAGGTCGAGCGGCTCGAGGATGTGCCCCGGGTCGGTGTTGCCGCACCGGCCCGGGGGTTCTTCAGCTCTTGCAAGAAGGGCGCCAGGTGGGCCGCCTCCTCCCCGAGGAACTTCACCGGGTCCTGCGAGATCTCCTCGAAGCTGTGGCCCTGCGCCTGCAGCTCGTGGACCTTGCGCCACCAGGCGATCCCGCCGAGCTCGTCGTTCTGGATCCTGGTGGCGAGGGTCGACACGAACGCGAGCTCGGCCTCCATCACGGCCTTGCGGTACTGCTCCTCGATCACGAACAGCTCCGGCAGCCCCATCTCCTCGGTGTAGGCGAGGCCGGCGTCGATCGAGCCGAGCTCCATCCGCAGCCGGGTGGCCCGGACGTCGAGCAGCCGGGAGAGCTCGTCGGGGGCGAGGCCGGCGGCCAGCGAGAGGGCGGCCTCGAAGGAGGTGTACTCCTTCTTCGGCGTCGAGAGGAGCTCGGCCAGCCAGTCCTCGAGCTCGGCGCGGCCGGACTCGGTGATCGCGTAGATGGTGCGCTCGGGACGCTTCCCGTCGCGCACGGTCTCCTGCGCCTCGATCAGCCCGTGCTTGGCCAGCGACTCCACGACGGAGTACAGCGAGCCGAAGTTGATCTTGATGCTCGACTCCTTGCCGCGGGTGCGCAGCTTGGTCGAGATCTCGTACGGGTGCGAGGGCCGCTCGGCCACGGTCGCGAGCACGGCGAGCGCCAGCAGGTTCGACACCCGTCGCTTCGCCATGACCTACTCCCATCTGAATACTCGATCAGAGTATTCAGAACGAACACTCGATGTCAAGGAGCACTCGGTCAAGCGCGCGGATTGCAGGTCCAGTCCGGCAGTTCCGCAGGCACAGGCTCACCGGCCGGGACCGAGCCAACTTGTGCCTCGCGACGTATCCGAATTCGGGCCGGAGGGGTCAGCCCCAGTTCTCGGCCTTGGTGAGGCAGAAGGGGTGGCCGGAGGGGTCGAGGAGGACCCGCCAGGTCTCCCCCGGCTGCGGGTCGGCGACGGTGGCGCCCAGCGAGACGGCGGACTCCTGCGCGGCGTCGAGGTCCTCCACGGCGAGGTCGAAGTGGAACTGCTTGGAGCCGTGCTCGTTGGGCCAGCCGGGTGCCTGGTAGTCCTCGACGCGTCCGAAGCCGAGCGCGTTGCGAGGGGCCGGTGAGCATCGCGTAGTCCTTCTCGGCGTGCGCCACCTCCCAGCCCAGCAGGCCGGACCAGAAGGCCGCACTGGCCTCGGGGTCGGCACAGTCCAGGGTCACCATGGCAAGCCGGGCGGTCGGGGTGCTCTCAGACATCTCGCGCGTCATCTCCTTCGTCGTGGTCAGCAGCTCCCTCCACACTCCTAGGATCGAGCCGTGGCGGATAGGAAAAAGGCGTCAGGGCCCGCGACCTCCACCACCGCCGGCGTGCTGCGGCCCGACCAGTTCGCCCGGCACGCGCACCTCGAGCGCCACGAGTGCGCGACGGACCTCGCCCCCTGGGTGGAGAACCACTGGTCGCTGCGGTGGGAGCTGCCCGCCGGCTCGACGTACGTCAGCTCGACGCTGCCGCACCCTGCCTGCCACCTCGGCGTCGAGCGGGGCCACCTGCGCCACGGCATCGGCGACGACCCGGTCGTGGTCACCGGCGTGCCCACGCGGCGCTGGGACGTCGAGATCCGCGACGCAGGCTGGGTGCAGAGCGTGAAGTTCCGGCCCGGCGGGCTGACCAGCCTCACCGGCCACCCGGCCCGCGACCTGCGCGACACCACGGTGCCTGCCTCGACGGTCTTCCCAGCGGCCACCACCGACGCGCTGCGCCGGCTCGGCCCCGAGGTCCCGGCCGAGGAGTGCCGCGCGGTGGTCGAGCAGGCCCTGCGGTCGCTGCGCACCGAGCCCGAGCCCGACTACCGGACCGTGCTCGAGGTGGTCGGGCAGATGCTCGGCGACCGCACGCTGGTGCGCGTCGCCCAGGTGGAGGAGCGCTGCGGGATCGGCACCCGCACGCTGCAGCGGCTCTTCGAGAGGTACGTCGGCGTCAGCCCCAAGTGGGTGCTCTCCCGCTACCGGATGCACGACGTGGTCACCGCCCTCGACGAGGGGTACGACGGGTCGCTGGCCGACCTCGCCGCGGAGTACGGCTGGTTCGACCAGGCCCACTTCACCCGCGAGTTCACCGAGCTGATCGGGGTGCCGCCGAGCGACTACGTGGCGGGCGTGGCGCCCCAGCGGTAGACCTGCCCGTCACGGATCTCGACCTGTGAGGGGCCGCGGCGTCGGCACGTCCCCAGGTGGGCCAGCACCTGCGAGCGCCCACGCAGGTCGGCGGAGCGGTCGTGCCAGTGCAGGTAGGGGTGCAGGAGCGGCCGGAGCGCAGGCCAGTCCTGGGCGTCCATCGCCGCCCACGCGGCAGCCGTCGGCGGCGGCAGGTCGGCCAGGTCGTGCAGCATCTTGGGCACGCACATCCGCCAGGCGTCGATGACCAGCTCGCGCATCTCGTCGTGCCCCAGCCGGTCGAGCCGCGCGCACACCCACTGGTAGCGCAGGTCCGAGGTCGGCGGCAGGAAGAACGTCTCGGGGTCCGAGGCCACCAGCCCGTCGCGCTCGATCCTGGGGAACCCGAAGCCCATCGAGGTCTCGTCGCGGGAGAAGGCGACGTAGACGAGCTGGCGCACCTTCAGCTTCCACCGACGGCCGATGAACGCCTCGTAGCTGCGCGGCAGGCCCGAGCCGACCTCGCGCACGTCGTCCGCGTCGACCATGCCGGCGACGCTAGGCCCGGGCGCCGACAAGACGAGTCAGCGCCAGGTGACGCGCACCTTGCCCTTGCGGGGCGCGGTCAGCGTGCCGTGCTCGAAGGTCGCCTGCTTCGCTCGGCCCGACCTTGTGCGGGCTGGTCAGCGGGAAGCCGAGCTTCCCCGCCGCGCCGCCGCGCCGCAGGTAGGCCTTGAGCACCTTCTTGTAGACCTCGTGAGCACCGGTGGTCGACGACCAGAAGATCCGGCCGTGGTCGAACTTGCGGGCGCGGCCCCCGGCCACGGAGTACTCGGCGACCCTTGGGCCGCCCGACGACCGAGTGGTTCGCCGCCGATCGCCCGCCAGCGCTGGGTGATCGGCGACGTCACCGTCGTCGCTCCCGCGCGTCGCGTCCCCCGGCGCCGAACCGGAACCAGCTCGAGCGCAGCCCGAACTTCGAGCGGAAGGTGTCGCCGGAGATGGTGATGTTCTTCTTGGTGCCGTCGAGCACCATCGACTCCACCCGGCCGTACCACTCGCCGTGGCCGTCCCGCTGGGTCACCACCACGCGCGTCAGGGTGCCGAGCGACGGCCACGCCTTGTGCACGGCGGCCTTCGTCACGCTCTTGGTCCAGGTGTGCACGGGGTTGCCGGAGAAGCCGTCGTAGGGGTCGGCCTTGGCGGTCAGGTAGGGCATGCTCCCGGCCGAGGTCCAGCCGCCGCTGCTCGAGCCGAACTGGGTGAACGCCGGCTTCCCGCCGTAGGTGACCACCTGCCCGGCGGTCGCGACGACAGCCGCGTTGCTGCGCGAGTCCTCGCTGCCGGCGCCGCCGAAGACCTGGCACGACGTCGTGTCGCAGGTGTCGTAGGAGCGGGTGGTGTGAGCGGCGCGGTCGTAGGCGGCGTAGGTGCGCGCGGCCACCGACTGGGCACGCAGTGCCTCGGCCATCCACGACGCCGGCATCTCCCGGGGGACGACGCCCTTCACGTAGTCGTCCATCGGGAGCACGTCGACGGTGTAGCCCTCGCCGGTCAGCCGCAGCGCACCGCGGTAGGGCTTCCAGCTGCTGGAGAGACGCGCGCTCAGCGTGGCCGGCCCGTACAGCTCGGCGGCGCCCGGCAGGGTGCGCACCGCGTTGTGCCAGGTGCCGTCGTAGGAGTCGAGCAGGGTGTTCGCCCCGGACGTGCGGAGTCGCCACTGGGTGACGCCCGTACCGGTGACGGGGTACGACGTCGCGGAGCCGGCCGTGCGCACCCGCAGACCGGCGGCGTTCTGGACGACCAGGCTCTTCGTCGGTGGCACCCGACAGCTTCACCCGGATGCCCCCGGTGGTCGCGGCGACCGTCGTGCCCGGGTAGTAGAAGGCCACGATCTGGCGCCAGGTCAGCCCCTGCTTGGCAGCGCCCTGGGCGCCGTACTGCGACATCCCGTGCCCGTGGCCGAACCCGTGGCCGGTCAGCTGCAGGACCCCGTTCGCCCGGCACCGCGTAGCTCTCCGAGACGGTGCGGGACGCCGACCCGGGAGCAGCCACGGTGAGGACCGTGGCGACGGCCGTGGCCAGGACGGCCGTGAGGGAGACCACGGCGGAGGAGCGAGACATCAGACCCCCAAGAATGATGGGTGCACAAGTGACCCGTGGGAAAGAAGCGAACTCACTCAGTAGAGCAGCGGAAAAAGCCGTTGTGTCCGGGTTCGTGGAATCACAATGCTGGGATTCCAGCGCCCGGCTCAGCGCCCCGGCGAGTGGTGCAGGCGACGGGCGGCCTCGGCCACCGAGCCGCTCATCGAGGGGTAGACGGTGAAGGCCTGGGCGAGCTGGTCGGCGGTCAGCGACTCCGCCACCGCGATCGAGATCGGGTGCACCATCTCGCTGGCGCGCGGGCCGACGACCACGCCGCCGATGATGATGCCGGTGCCCGGACGGCAGAACAGCTTGACGAAGCCGTCGCGCACGCCCTGCATCTTGGCCCGCGGGTTGCCGGCCAGGTCGAGCCGGACGGTCTCGGCCTCGATCTCGCCGGCGTCGATCGCCCGCTGCTGCCAGCCGACGGTGGCGATCTCGGGCGCGGTGAAGACGTTGGAGCTGACCTTGGTCAGGTCGAGCGGCGTCACGGCGTCGCCGAGGAAGTGCCACATCGCGATCCGGCCCTGCATGGCGGCCACGCTGGCCAGCATCAGCACGCCGGTGCAGTCGCCGGCGGCGTAGACCCCGCGGGCCGTCGTACGGCTGACCCGGTCGACGGTGACGAAGCCGGCGTCGTCGAGGGCGACCCCGGCCTCCTCCAGGCCCAGGTCGGCGGTGCGCGGCACCGAGCCGAGGGCGAGCAGGCAGTGCGACCCGACGACGGTGCGGCCGTCGGTCAGCGTGACGGTGACCTCGTCGCCGTCGCGCGTCACCGACTGCATCCGCGAGCGGGAGAGCACCTCCATCCCGCGCCGGGTGAGCACCTCCTCGAGCACCTCGGCGGCGTCGGCGTCCTCCCCGGGGAGCACCCGGTCGCGCGAGGACACCAGCACGACCTCGATGCCCAGGGCCATGTAGGCGCTGGCGAACTCCGCCCCGGTGACTCCGGAGCCGACCACGATCAGCCGCGTCGGTGGCTCGTCGAGGTCGTAGACCTGCTCCCAGGTGAGGATGCGCTCGCCGTCGGGCTGGGCGTCGGGGAGCGTGCGCGGAGCCGCTCCGGTCGCCAGCAGGACGCCGTCGGCCTCGATGGTCTCGGAGCCACCCTCGAGGAGGTCGACCACCACGGTCCCCGTGTCGCGGAGGCGCCCCTGCCCGCGCACGATCCGCACGCCCTCGCGCTCGAGCCGCCGGCCGATGTCGGCCGACTGGTCCGCGGCGAGCTTGGTGACCCGCTTGTTGACCCGCGCGAGGTCGACGACGACCTCCTCGGCCGGGTCTCCCTCGTGGTCCTCGAAGCTCACGCCGAGCTCGGGCGCGCCGGCGAGGTCGGTCATCAGCTCGGCGGTGGCGATCAGCGTCTTGCTCGGCACGCAGTCGGTGACGACCGCCGAGCCGCCGATGCCGTCGCAGTCCACCACGGTGACCTCGGCGCCGAGCTGAGCGGCGACCAGGGCCGCCTCGTAGCCGCCGGGACCACCCCCGAGGATCGCCACCCGGTCGACGGGGCGGACGTCAGCTGTCGTCACCCGGGCATTGTGTCGCATCGCGCTGGACGGCCCCACTCTCCTAGTCTGCGTCCGTGACTCTTTACGCCGCCTACGGGACCAACCTGTCTCCCGTGCGGATGGGCGAGCGCTGTCCCCACTCGCCGTTGCAGGGAACCGGCTGGCTGGAGGGCTGGCGGCTGACCTTCGGCGGCGAGGACCACAGCGTCGACGGCGCGCTCGCGACCGTCGTCCAGGACGCCTTCGAGCAGGTCTTCGTGGCGGTCTACGACGTGACCGACGAGGACGTCGCCGAGCTCGACCGCTGGGACTCCGCCGACACCGGCCTGTTCCGCAAGGTCAAGGTGCGGGTCTCCACGCTCGACTCCGAGCTGGTCGCCTGGGTCTACGTCCTCGACGCCTTCGAGGGCGGGCTGCCCTCGGCGAGCTACCTCGGCATGATCGCGGACGCCGCCGAGGCGGCCGACGCTCCCGACGACTACGTGGCCGCCCTGCGCACCCGACCCTGCCGGTCGAACTTCGGCGGCTGACCACCGACGGCCCCGGACAGCCACGTTGACAGCCGACCGGTGGCCCGTTTGGGTGGCGGTACGGCGGCCATCGGCTCAGAAAGGCACTCAGTGGGCGAGCAGGACGAGAACGCAGACCGAGAACGACAGCACACGAGAACGACAGCGACACCAGCGGGGGCGACGGGGGCAGCGACAACGGCGACGAGGGCGGCAGCATCCTCGAGGACGGCGGCGTCGACACCGACGAGCGCGCCGGGCGCAGCCTGGGCATCGACCCGGACGAGGAGCCCGACGACGAGACCAAGGAAGAGATCGAGGAGGAGCGCGACAAGCGCCTCGACCCGGACAACCGGCCCGACGGCGCGGAGGTCGACAACACCGACCGCACCTTCGACGTCGACCACGGGATGTTCACCGACAACGACGACTACGAGGAAGACGCCGAGGCGCCCTACGTCGACAAGGAGGACCCGAACAGCAGCGCCAGCGCCGACCCCGACGAGGAGTCGGACGACGACTCGGACGACGACTCCGACGACGACGACTCGGACGACGACTCCGACGACGACGACTCGGACGACGACTCCGACGACGACGACGACGACTCCGATGACGACGACTCCGACGACGACGACGGAGTCGGACGACGACGACTCCGACGACGACGAGGACGACGAGAAGAAGGACGACTCCTGAAGGTGCTCCTCGCCGGCTCGGCCGGCTCGATCGGCCGCGTGGTCGCACCGGCGCTCACGGCGCACGGCCACGAGGTGGTCGGCGTCGACCTGCCCGGTCAGCCTGCTGACATCGAGGCCGACCTGACCGACCCGGCCGCGGCCGAGGACGTCGTCCGGCGCACGAAGCCCGACGGCATCGTCCACCTGGCCGGCATCCCCGACGAGCGCACCCTGCAGGAGTCGCTGCTCTCCCACGCCGATCTCCACCGCGGCCCTGCTCGAGGCGATGGTGCGCCACGACGTACGCCGCATCGTCTACGCCTCCAGCAACCACGCCGTCGGGCGCACGCCGCGGGGTGAGACCGACCTCGGCGCCGACGTGAAGGGCCGCCCGGACACGTTCTACGGCGTCGGCAAGGTGACCGCCGAGGCGCTGCTGCAGCTGTACGCCGACCGCTACGGGATCGATGCCGTCAGCACCCGGATCGGCTCGTTCCTGCCGGTTCCGTCCAGCCGGCGCCACCTGTCGACCTGGCTCTCCCACGACGACGCGGTGCGGATGGTCGAGGCGGCCCTGACCTGCGAGTCCCCCGGGTACGCCGTGCTCTACGGGATCTCGGCCAACACCCGGGCGTGGTGGGACCTCGAGCCGGGCCGCGCGCTCGGCTACCACCCGCAGGACGACGCCGAGGCCTGGGCGATCGACATCGAGGCGGTGGCCCGCACGCCCGAGGACGACGACGAGGCGACCTTCGTGGGCGGCCCGTTCGCCACCCCGCGCTTCGAGAGGCCCGCGTTCGACTGATCGACGCGGCCGGCTCGCCTTCCCAGCGGGGTGCAAGGCTGGCGACATGGCGATCACTCAGAAGACACTCGGATCCGACAAGCCCGCTCACCGTCTCCAGCCTGGGGCTGGGCTGCATGGGCATGTCGGAGTTCTACGGCACCCCCGACGAGCAGGGCGGCCTGGACACCATCCGCCGCTCCCTCGACCTCGGCGTCACCTTCCTGGACACCGCGGACATGTACGGGCCGTTCACCAACGAGCAGCTCGTCGGGCGTGCCATCGCGGACCGTCGCGACGAGGTGCAGCTGGCCACCAAGTTCGGCAACAAGCGCGGGGAGAACGGCGAACGGCTCGGCATCGACGGCTCCCCCGAGTACGTGCGCCGGGCCTGCGACGCCTCGCTGCAGCGCCTCGGCGTGGACCACATCGACCTCTACTACCAGCACCGCGTCGACTCCACCGTGCCGATCGAGGAGACCGTCGGCGCGATGGCCGAGCTCGTCGAGGCCGGCAAGGTCACCCACCTCGGCCTCTCCGAGGCGAGCCCGGCCACCATCCGCGCGGCCCACGCCGTGCACCCGATCACGGCGCTGCAGACCGAGTACTCGCTGTTCACCCGCGACGTCGAGGACGAGATCGTCTCGGTGCTCGCGGAGCTGGGCATCGGACTCGTCCCCTACTCCCCGCTCGGACGCGGGATGCTCACCGGCGCCGTCACCCGTGACTCCGGTGCCGACGGCGAGGGCGACGCCCGGCGCTCGCAGTACTTCCCGCGCTTCCAGGGCGAGGCCCTCGACGCCAACCTCGCGCTCGTCGACGAGGTGAAGGCGCTGGCCTCGGAGAAGGGCTGCACGCCGGGTCAGCTCGCCCTCGCCTGGGTGCTCGCCCAGGAGGCACGTCACGGCATCGCCGTCGTCCCGATCCCCGGCACCAAGCGGGTGCGCTACCTCGAGGAGAACGTCGCGGCCGCCGACGTGGAGCTCTCCGCCGACGACCTCGACGCCCTGGAGCGCGCGGTTCCCCGTGACGCCGTCGTGGGCGACCGGTACGGCGACATGTCCCACATCGACGCCTAGGCGGCAGCCGGGGATTGACTAGACAGACCGGTCTGTCTATATTGAACAGACCGATCTGTCTAGTGAAGGACTGCCGATGTCACTCCTGACCTCCGGAACTCGACGAGGCTCCGCCCTGTCGACGACGGCGTCCATCGCCCTGCTCGCCTCGCTCGTGGTCTCGTTCCTCGCCGCGAGCGCGGTGCCGACACCGCTCTACCCGCTGTACCAGGCCGAGTGGGGCTTCTCCCCCATCACCACCACGGTGGTGTTCGGGGTGTACGCCGTGGCGGTGCTCGCCGGCCTGCTCGTGCTGGGCCGGATCTCCGACCACGTCGGCCGGCGGCCGGTGCTCCTCGCCGGGCTGCTCGGCCAGGTCGTGTCGATGGTCGTGTTCGCGACCGCCGTCGGGGTGCCGGAGCTGATGGTCGCCCGGGTCGTCCAGGGGATCGCCACCGGCGCAGCGCTCGGTGCTGTCGGCGCCGGCCTCCTCGACCTCGACCGGGCACGCGGCACCGTCGCCAACGCGGTGGCCCCCGGCATCGGCACGGCCTCGGGCGCGCTGCTCTCCAGCCTGGTCGTCCAGCTGCTGCCGGCACCGACCCACCTCGTCTACCTCGCGGCCATCGTGGTGTTCGTGCTCCAGGGCGTCGGCGTCCTGCTCCTGCGCGAGACGGTCACCCCGATGCCGGGGGCGATCCGCTCGCTCGTCCCGGAGGTCGCCCTGCCGCCCTCCTCGCGTGGCGCCGTCCTCGCCGCCGCGCCGGTGCTGTTCGCGGTCTGGGCCCTCGCGGGCTTCTACGCGGCGCTGGGGCCGGCCATCCTGCGCACCGTGACCGGGTCGTCGGCACTGGTGATGGGCGGTCTCGGGCTCTTCGTCCTCGCCGGCGTCGCGGCCGTCTCGGTGTACCTGCTCCGCGAGGCCGACCCGCACGCGGTGATGGGGCTGGGCATCGTCGCGCTCATCGCCGGCGTCGGCACCACCCTGGTGGGCCTCGACGTGGGGTCGACCGCCGTGTTCTTCGCCGGCACCGCGATCGCCGGAGTCGGCTTCGGCAGCGGCTTCCAGGGCGGCATCCGGACCGTGATGCCCCTTCCCCTCCCCCACGAGCGGGCCGGCGTCCTCTCGGTGCTCTACGTCGTCTCCTACCTCGGCATGGGCCTCCCGGCCGTGGTGGCCGGCGTCCTGGTGGTGCACGGCGGAGGGCTGATGACCACGGCGTACCAGTACGGGTTCGCCGTCATCGTGCTGGCGCTGCTGGCCCTCGCGGCGATGGCGCGTCGCTCGCCGGAGACCGAGGCGTCGACGGCTCCCGCGGAACCGACGGCGAGGAGCCCGCGCGCGAGCTCTGCCACCGCCGAGGCCGCGAGCTAGGATCAGACAGATCTGTCCAGGAGAGTGATGACCGTGCCACCGACGACGAAGGCCCGTCCCGGCGCTCGTGAGCGCCTGCTCGCGTCGGCCAACGAGCTGTTCTACCTCGAGGGCGTGCAGAGCGTCGGCATCGACCGGATCATCGAGCACGCGGGCGTGGCCAAGGCCTCGCTCTACAACACCTTCGGCAGCAAGGAGGAGCTGGTCCGGGCCTACCTCGAGCACCGGCACGAGGACACCGCCGCCCGCATCACGGCCGCGGTCGAGGCGCACGACGTACCTCGCGACCGGATCCTCGCCGTCTTCGACAGCCAGGCCAAGGCGATGCGTCGCCCCGACTACCGGGGCTGCGCCTTCGCCGCCGCCAGCGCGGAGGCCAAGCCGGGCGGGTGCATCGAGGCGTCGACCCGCTCCTACCGGTCCTGGCTGCGCGACCTGTTCACCGGCCTGGCCACCGACACCGGTGCCCGTGACCCGGAGCTGCTCGCTCGCCAGCTGCAGCTGCTCTACGACGGTGCAGCCGCGTCGCGGAACCTCGACCACGACACCCATGCGGCGGCCACGGCCCGCGCCGCGGTCGAGGGCCTGCTCGACGCCTCGCTGCCCCCGAAGGGGCGCCGTAGGGCCGCTCGGTAGGTTGGTCGCATGGCTACCACTGCACTCGGAGACGTCCCCGGCAACACCAGCGGAGAGCTGCCCGGCGTCGGCGACAAGGCACCTGCCTTCACGCTGGTCGCCGACGACCTGAGCGAGTTCACGCTCGACGACCTGTCCGGTCGCACGGTGCTGAACATCTTCCCCAGCATCGGCACGGGCGTGTGCCAGGCCAGCGTGCGCCGCTTCAACGAGCTCGCCGGCGGCCTCGAGAACACGACGGTCGTCGACGTGTCGGTCGACCTGCCGTTCGCGCAGGCCGGCTTCTGCGCGGCCGAGGGCCTGGAGAACGTCAAGGTCGGCTCGGCGTTCCGCTCCTCCTTCGGCGAGGACTACGGCGTGCGCATGCTCGACACCAAGTTCCAGGGCCTGCTCGGCCCGCGCCGTCGTGGTGCTCGACGAGGACGGCACCGTGCTGCACAGCCAGCTGGTGCCCAACATCGGCCAGGAGCCCGACTACGACGCGGCGCTCGCCTCGCTGAGCTGAACGCGCTCGGCGCAGGCCCGCGACCAGTCCGCGCATCATCTGGTCGTGGTTCCAGCGCAGCAGCGGCTTCACGACGTACGACGCCGCGACGAACGACGGGGCGACGGCGCGCACCTGCTGGTCGAACCGCACGTCGGTGGTCTCGACTCCGCTCGACCGACGGGGACTGCCCGCTCGACCGGCGTGGGCCCTCGTCGAGCCGGAACCGCGCCCAGCCGGTGATCGGTCCGTCGATGCCCACCTCCAGGTCACGCGGCTCGCGGGACACGGCCGTGAGCACGAGGTCGAGGTCGTAGGGCAGCCGCGAGCGGCAGACCACCAGGGCGTGGTCGTCGTCGAGCTTGCCGACGGCGCGGACCTGCGGCCACCACTCGCTGTAGCGCTCGAGGTCCAGCAGCACGTCGTGCACCCGCGTCCGCGGCGCCTCTAGGGTGAAGGAGGTGGCGAACTCGAACTCGCGTCCCCACCACTGACCACTCACGTGAACCAGTATCCAGACTCCTCGAGGTGCCCATGAAGCTGGCCGTCCACTGCTCGAACCTCTCCTGGCCCGGCGGGCCGTCCGAGCTCGCGACCACGCTGGCCGAGGTCGCCCGCGTCGCCGACGAGGGCGGGGTCACGACCCTGACGATGATGGACCACTGGTTCCAGATGGAGCAGCTGGGCGGCCCCGCCGAGCCGATGCTCGAGGGCTACACCTCGCTCGGCTTCCTCGCCGGCCGGACCAGCAGGATCGAGCTCGGCCTGCTCGTCACCGGAGTCACCTACCGCCACCCCGGGCTGCTGGCCAAGATCGCCACCACCCTCGACGTGCTCAGCGGCGGTCGCGCGATGCTCGGGATCGGGGCGGCCTGGTACGAGCGCGAGCACCTCGGCCTGGGGGTGCCGTTCCCTCCCGTCGCCGAGCGCTTCGAGCGCCTCGAGGAGGCCCTGCAGATCGCCCGGCTGATGTTCGCCGCCGAGGGCGGCACCTTCGCCGGCAAGCACTACCAGCTCGAGGAGGCCGCGAACGTCCCCGCTCCGCTGCGGCCCGGCGGCCCGCGGATCATGGTCGGCGGCAGCGGGGAGAAGAAGACCCTGCGCCTGGTCGCGCAGTACGCCGACGCCTGCAACCTCTTCGGCTTCGAGCCCGACGAGATGCGCCACAAGATCGAGGTGCTCGACCGGCACTGCGCCGACGTGGGACGCGACCCCAGCGAGGTGCAGCGCACGGCCATCGTCGGCGCCGACCCCCTCGACGAGACCGACGCCTTCCTGCGGCAGGCCGAGGCGTACGCCGCCCTGGGGATCGAGCAGCTGTGGGTGAGCACGCAGACCGACGACCCGGTCCGGCGTACCACCCGGATCTGCGAGGAGCTGCTCCCCCGGCTCGAGGAGATCGGGTGAACGACCTGGAGCGCCAGGCCCGCGACTGGATCGCGCAGGACCCGGATCCCGAGACGCGGGCCGAGCTCGAGCAGCTGCTCGCTGACGGCGACGCCGACGAGCTGGCCGACCGGTTCGACGGCACCCTCGAGTTCGGCACCGCCGGCCTGCGTGGAGCCCTCGGTGCCGGCCCCAACCGGATGAACCGCGTGGTGGTGCTGCGCGCCGCGGCCGGGCTGGCGGCGTACGTCGTGGACAAGCAGCTCGGGCGACTCCGTCGTCATCGGGTACGACGCCCGGCACAACTCCGACGTCTTCGCCCGCGACACCGCCGAGGTGATGACAGGGGCAGGACTGCGCGCCTACGTGCTGCCGCGGCCGCTGCCGACGCCGGTGCTCGCGTACGCGATCCGCGACCTGGGCTGCGCGGCCGGCGTGATGGTCACCGCGAGCCACAACCCGCCGCAGGACAACGGCTACAAGGTCTACCTCGGCGACGGCAGCCAGATCGTGCCGCCCGCCGACGAGGAGATCGCCGGCCGGATCGCGGCCGTGGGAGCCGTCGACACGATCCCGCGCGGTGACGGGGGCGAGGTCCTCGGCGACGACCTGCTCGACCGCTACCTCGACGACGCCGTCGCCCTGGCCGGCGGCGGTCCTCGCGACCTGCGGATCGTCTACACCCCGCTCCACGGCGTGGGCGGGATGCCGGTGGTGACCGCCCTCGAGCAGGCCGGCTTCGCCGCGCCCCACGTCGTCGCCGAGCAGGCCGAGCCCGACCCCGCCTTCCCGACCGTCGCCTTCCCCAACCCCGAGGAGCCGGGGGCGATGGACCTCGCGATGGCGCTGGCCGAGGAGGTCGACGCCGACCTCGTGGTGGCCAACGACCCCGACGCCGACCGCTGCGCCGTGGCGGTCCCGGGGCCGCACGGCTGGTCGATGCTGCGCGGTGACGAGGTCGGGGCGTTGCTGGCCGACCACCTGCTCGCGGCTGCGCCGCGAGGGGGTCTACGCGACCTCGATCGTGTCGTCGAGCCTGCTCGGCAAGATGGCCGAGGCCGAGCGGCAGCTCTACGCCGAGACCCTCACCGGCTTCAAGTGGATCGGCCGCGTGCCGGGCCTGGCGTTCGGCTACGAGGAGGCGCTCGGCTACTGCGTCGACCCGGCGCACGTGAAGGACAAGGACGGCATCTCCGCGCTGCTGATGATCTGCGACATCGCCGCTCGCGCGAAGGACGCCGGGCACACGCTGGGCGACCGGCTCGACGACCTCGCTCGGCGCTTCGGGCTGCACGCCACCGACCAGCTCTCGGTGCGGATGGACGACCTGGCGGCGATCACGACCGTGGTCGACCGGCTGCGCGAGCACCCGCCGACCTCGCTGGGCGGGCTGGCCGTCGAGCAGGTCGACGACCTCGCCGCCGGCTCCGCCGACGTACCGCCCACCGACGGCCTGCGCTTCCGGCTGGCCGACCACGCCCGCGTCGTCGTACGCCCGTCGGGGACCGAGCCCAAGCTCAAGTGCTACCTCGAGGTGGTCGTGCCCGTCGAGGAGGGCGACGACAGCAGGGACGCCGTCGACGCGGCCCGCATCTCCGCCGCCGGCCGGCTCGACGCCATCCGGGGCGACCTCCGGGCGGCAGCGGGGCTCTGACCACGTGAGGGACGGTTTCCCAGGGTAGGAGAGTTTTCTGCCTCCTCTCACAGGAAACTTCCTGTGCTAGGAGGCAGAAAAGGTCCGTCGCATGGGAAACCGGCGAGCCCACACGCGGCCACCCGAGCCCTACGTCAGCTCGCTGGTCTTCCGCGGCCGCCCGCGGAGCCCCGCGTCACGGGTGACCTCCTGGATCTTCAGCCGGCGCTTGTCGATGTTCCGCACGTAGCGGATGTCCCGGAGCCCCTGGTCCTGGGCGGCGGACTCGAAGGTGAAGTGGCCGAAGTTGAGCAGTCGCCCCGAGAGCGGCTTGTACACGGTGGTGTCGAGGATGCGGGTGAGCGGCATCTCGGCCTCGGTGCGGTTGAGCAGGCCGTGCACGCGGAAGACCCGGTCGCTGGTGACCACGAACCGGTCGATGTTGCGCTGCATCGCGATCACGCCCGCCCAGATGATCAGGCCGAGGCCCAGCAGGATCGGGAACCAGCCCATCTTCACCGGGGTGAACGGCACCACGAGCCAGCACGCCAGCCCGAGGAGCGCGACGAGCGCGGCCTTGACGTAGGAGACCCAGTGCTGGTGGACCTCGTCGACCAGCGTCTCGTCGTCGGGGCTGCCGTCGCGCAGCAGCCGGGCTCCGACGTCCGGGATCGGTCAGGAAGCTGACCAGGCGTCCCACGGCACGCCGGCGATCAGGAGGAGAAGATCGCGGTGAGGAAGCGGGTCAGCGCCTGGAAGAGCTGCACCAGCGTGTCCCAGATCCAGGTCCCGATCTCCTTGGAGAGCTGGGCCAGGCCGCCGGGGTCGGTGAACATGTACCAGACGACGAAGACGACCAAAACCAGGCCGAGGCCCTTCTTCAGGACGCCAGTCATGATCTGCTCCTCGAGTGGGGGGAAGGCGAGAGCCCTCCAGTTGTACCAACTCGGCGGCCCGGTTGCCCGGAGGCGCGCTTGAGTGTGGGCGACGAGGGCGCGAGGATCGCGCCATGACCTCGGACGCGTTCTCGGCCCCGGTGACCGGTGGCGACCTGCAGCTCTACGCCTGGGGCGACGGGCCCAGCACCGTGCTCGCCGTGCACGGGATCACCGCGTCGGCGTACTCCTGGCCAGGGGTGGCGCGAGTCCCTGCCCGACACCTGGCGCCTGGTGGCCCCCGACCTGCGGGGACGGGGCTTCTCCCGCGACCTGCCCGGCCCGAGCGGGCTCGTGCGGCACGCGGCCGACCTCTGCACCGCCGCCGAGGGCCTCGACGCCGACGGCGACCTCGTGCTCGCCGGTCACTCGATGGGGGCGTACGTCGCCGTGCTGGCCGCCCGCGCGCGGCCCGACCTGTTCCGCCGGCTGGTGATCGTCGACGGCGGCATCCCGCTGCCGCTCCCCGAGGGCGCCGACCCCGACGAGATCCTGGCCGCCACCCTCGGGCCGGCCCTCGAGCGGCTCAGCCAGACGTACGCCGACGCCGACGCGTACGTGGACTTCTTCCGCGAGCACCCGGCGCTGGGGCCGCACTGGAGCGACCTGGTCGAGGAGTACGTGCGCCACGACGTGCTCGAGACCGACGAGGGCGTCCGCTCACGGTGCCGCGAGGAGCTGATCCGCCAGGACGGCCGCGACCTGCTGCTCTCCGCCGGCGAGATCGACGCGGCGCTGCGCGGGCTCACCCTGCCGACGTACCTGCTGACCGCGCCGCTGGGGATGATGGGCCAGGCGCCGGGGCTGCTGCCCGCTGACGCGGTCCAGGCGTACGACGAGCAGGTCGACGTCCTGACGACCGAGGTGGTGCCCGACGTGAACCACTACACGATCCTGTTCGACCCGGCCGCGACGGCGCGGGTCGCCGCCGCGATCACGGCGAGCTGAGCCGGTCAGCGACGGCGATCTTGCTTCTCCACGGCCCTGGACCACGTCGGGGGTGAGCTCGGTGATGCCGTGCGCCGAGCCAGCGTGGGCCGGCGACCTCGCGCATCAGGACGTCACGGTCGGCGTTCTCGAAGCGGGCCTCGCAGCCCGGCATCACGTCGCCGCAGGCGAGCTTGAAGGTCATCGATCCTCCTGGTGTTCGGGCTCCGGGGGCGGGGATGCGCGACCCAGAGCACGGCATGGGTCGTCGTCCTGGTCGACCCCGATGGTGCCGCCGTGCGCCACCACGAGCGCGCGGGCGAGGTAGAGGCCGATCGTGATGCCGGTGTCGTCGTCATCGAGGTCGAACGGCTCGAAGAGGGCGTGCAGCAGGGCCGGTGTCGATCGGATCGCCCTCACGCACCACCCGGAGCTCGACCCACTGGCCCGACGCGCTGCGCTCTCGAGCCGGCATGACTGCGGCGCAGGGTGCGTCCCACCGGCCACCCACAGGTCGCGCAGCACCCGGCGCAGCATGGCGGGGTCGCCCTCGAACACCAGGTCCGGGCCCTCTCCCCCGACTCCCGGTCGAGCCCGGGGAGGCCGGTGACCAGGTCACCCAGGACGAGACACTTCGCGAGTTCGAGCCGCAGTCGTCCCAGCGAGGCGGACGCGAGCATCTCCACGTCGACGATGCGCTCCGTCATCAGGTCGTAGGCGATTGCACGCTCTCGTTCCGGGACTGCTACGTCCGGATCCGGGTCCGGATTACTCGTCCGGTGACTCCAGGCTCTCCAGCAGCAGGTCGGCCGCGGCGTACGGGTCGCTCTCGCCCGCCACCACCTGGGCCGCCAGCTCGTCGAGGGCGGCGTTCTCGTGGACGCCGCGCCACTGCTCGCGCAGCGCGGTCACGGCGATGGCCTCGATCTCGTCGCGGGCGCGGTGCAGCCGGCGCTTCTCCAGCTCGCCGCTCGACGTCAGGTGCTCACGGTGCTTCTCGATCGCCTCGACGACCTCGGCGATGCCCTCGCCCTTGCTCGCGACGGTCTTGATGATCTCCGGCTTCCACGCGTCCTTGCCGCGCTCGGCCAGCGCGAGCATGGACCGCAGCTCGCGGCGTACCTGGTCGGCGCCGTCGCGATCGGCCTTGTTGATGACGTAGAGGTCGCCGATCTCCAGGATCCCGGCCTTGGCCGCCTGGATGGCGTCGCCCATGCCCGGGGCCAGCAGCACGAGCGTGGTGTCGGCCATCGCCGCGATCTCGACCTCGCTCTGCCCGACGCCCACGGTCTCGACCAGGATCACGTCGCAGCCGGCGGCGTCCAGCACGCGCAGGGCCTGGGGGGTGGCCCAGGACAGGCCGCCGAGGTGACCGCGGGTGGCCATCGAGCGGATGTAGACCTCGCCGTCGAGGGCGTGGTCCTGCATCCGGACCCGGTCCCCGAGCAGCGCCCCGCCCGAGAACGGCGACGAGGGGTCGACCGCGAGCACGCCGACGCGCTTGCCCTGGCCGCGCAGCTCGGCGACCAGGCGGCTGGTCGACGTCGACTTGCCCACGCCGGGCGAGCCGGTGATGCCCACGACCTGGGCGTTGCCGGCGTACGGCGCCAGGCCGGCCATCACCTCGCGCAGCAGCGGCGAGGCGTCCTCGACCAGGGAGATCAGCCGCGCGACCGAGCGCGCGTCCCCCGACCTGGCCTTCTCGACCAGCCCCGGGACGTCACCCGTCGACCGTCTCCCCACGCCGCCTCCTCACTGCCAATTCCGGGTAGTCCGAGGACGTTCTGGCTGCCCACGATGGACATCCGACAGCCAGAACGTCAGGACTACCGGAAATCCGGGCGACCCTCAGGAGGCCGGGACCTTGACGACCAGGGCGTCGCCCTGGCCACCGCCGCCGCAGAGGGCGGCGACACCGGTGCCACCGCCGCGACGGCCGAGCTCGAGGGCCAGGTGCAGCACGATGCGGGCGCCGGACATGCCGACGGGGTGCCCGAGGGCGATCGCGCCGCCGTTGACGTTGACCTTGTCCTCGGGGATGCCGAGCTCGCGGGCCGAGGAGATCCCGACTGCGGCGAAGGCCTCGTTGAACTCCACCAGGTCGACGTCGTCGACGGAGATACCCTCCTTGGCCAGCGCCTTGGCGGTGGCGTTGGCGGGCTGGAGCTGGAGCGAGGAGTCGGGGCCGGCCACCTGGGCGTGGGCGCCGATCTCGGCGATCCAGGAGAGGCCGAGCTCCTCGGCCTTGGCCTTGCTCATCACCACGACCGCGCAGGCACCGTCCGAGATCTGCGAGGCGGACCCGGCCGTGATCGTGCCGTCCTTGCTGAACGCCGGGCGCAGCTTGCCGAGCGACTCCGCCGTGGTGTCGCCGCGCACGCCCTCGTCCTGGCTGACGACCAGGTCGTCGCCGCGGCGCTGCGGGATCGTCACGGGGACGACCTCGTCGTCGAACAGGCCGTTCTTCCAGGCCTGGGCGGCCAGCTGGTGGGAGCGGGCCGAGAACTCGTCCTGCTCCTCGCGCGAGAGCTTCGTGCCTTCGGCGTTGATCTGCTCGGTGAGACCGCCCATCGCCTGCTGCGTGGCCTGGTCGAACAGCGCGTCGTAGGCCATCGAGTCGACCAGCGTGGTGTCGCCGTACTTGAAGCCCTCGCGCGACTTGGGCAGCAGGTGCGGGGCGTTGGTCATCGACTCCATCCCGCCGGCCACGATGATCTCGTGCTCGCCGGCGCGGATCAGCGCGTCGGCGGTGGCGATCGCGTTGACGCCGGAGAGGCAGACCTTGTTGATGGTGATCGAGGGCAGCGACATCGGCAGCCCGGCCGCGATGCCGGCCGTGCGTGCCGGGTTCTGGCCGGCGCCGGCCTGGATGACCTGGCCCATGATCAGGTAGTCGACCTGGTCGCCGGACACCCCGGCCTTCTCCAGCGCACCCTTGATCGCGATGCCGCCGAGCTCCGCGGCCGAGAGGCCCTTGAGGCCTCCGAGCAGGCGTCCGATCGGCGTACGAGCGCCGGCGACGATGACAGATCCGGACATGGTTCCTCCTGTGGTTCGGGCGTGTCCGTCTCACGGACGGGAGCCGTCCTCGACCTTACTGGGGAGTCGTGGACGGCGTCGTGTCGGTCCGGTCACACCCGGGACCACGTTCGCGCGCGTGGTGGTGGCGGGGCCCGGGTGGAGCCGGGTTAGGGTCCGGAACCATGAACGAGACTCTTGCGCCCGTGGACGAGCTCATCGCCTCGATCTCCGAGCAGTACCCCGTCCATCGCGCGTTCCTCGACCAGGCGATCGCCGGCGCCTCGGAGGAGGAGAAGGAGCCGCCTGGGCACCTACATCCAGTTCTGCCTCGGCAAGGGGCTCGACCTCGACTACCTCGCCGAGTGCTACCTGACCATCCTCGGCGACACCATCGAGGAGCAGCTCTACTTCCGCGACAACGGGCACTACCGCCACTCGACCTTCGACGAGGTGGCCGAGTCGGTCTACCACGACCGCGACTACATGGACCGCTACATGTACGGCCTCGCGATCACCAACTTCCTGTGGCCCAACCACGTGGCCATGGCGCGGTTCATGCGCGAGACGCTGCCGAAGGGCCGCGAGGGCCGCTACCTCGAGGTCGGCCCGGGCCACGGCTTCCTGCTGCTCTCGGCCCTCGAGGTCGGTGCCTTCGACGACGTCCTCGGCGTCGACCTCTCCGCCGCGAGCGTCGAGCAGACCAAGACGATCATCGACCACTTCTACCCCGACGCCCCGGCCCGCGTGGAGCTGCGCGACTTCCTCGAGGCGACCGACCTCGAGCCCGCGTCGTTCGACGCCGTGGTGATGGGCGAGGTGCTCGAGCACGTCGAGCAGCCGGAGGTCTTCCTGCGCCGCATCGCCGAGCTGGCCAAGGACGACGCCTACATCTTCATCACCACGTGCATCAACGCCCCGGCGGTCGACCACATCTACCTGTGGCGCACCACCGACGAGCTCGAGGAGATGATCACCTCGAGCGGGCTGACCATCGTCGAGCCGCTGCGCCTGCCCTACGAGGGCAAGAGCCTCGAGCAGTCCCGCGAGGAGAACCTGCCGATCAACGTGGCCTACGTGCTGGCCAAGTCCACCGACTAGTCAGTACGACGCCCGCTTCTCACCCATCAGCTCGACCACCAGGCCGCCTCGGCGCTGCACGAAGGCGATGGTCGTGTCGAAGGTGATGGCGTGGCTGGGCGGGACCAGCAGCATCGCGTCGTTCTCGATCTCCCGCGCCAGCGAGGCGTCGAGGTCCTCCACCCAGAAGCACAGGTGGTCGAGGCCACCGCCGCGAGCCAGCCTGGCCGTGACGGGCGACTCGACGTCCGGCAGCGGTGCGACCAGCTCCACGTCGACGCCTTCAGGCAGGCGCAACAGGCAGCACGTCACGCCCAGCCCCGGGTCGTCGGTGGGCGCGACGACGAGCACGGCGCCCGAGTCCTCGAAGCGGCGGATCCCGCCGGCCATGTTCGCCACGACGTAGCCGACGTGGTGCAGCCGGGGACCTGTCTCGATGCGTTCGGCCTGCTCGGTCATGTCAGTAGCCCCCGTAGACGAAGCGGATCGCGTTGCTCGAGCCCCAGGCGACGGCGATGAGCACCACCGCCAGGGCGATCGCGATCGCGATCTCGATCGCCAGCGTCGCCGGCCACCCGCGGGCCGTGCGGTCGGATGTCGTGGTCTCGTCCTGGGTACTCATCGTCCCTCGCATTCCGGGTCTCGGCCCTGCTTGCGCAGCAGCTTGCACAGGTCGCCGGCCAGCACGGCGGCCTCGGGCTTGGGCTGCAGCACGTGCACGATGTCCTCGTACTTCACCGGCGGCACCCGGTCCTGCAGGCCCTGCGTGTCGAAGACGACCTTGTCGTTCGTGTGGCCCTTGGTGGCGTCGACCAGCATCTGGCGCACCTGGTCGATGTACTTCTTGCCACCCCCGGGCCGTAGACCTTCGGGTCGATCGGCGGCATGTAGAAGTACGTCGGGATGCCGGAGCGTCGTGCCACCTCGAACATCTGGCGCAGCACGCTGACGTTGAGCGCCGACTTCGAGTCGATCTCGCGCTGCAGGATCCGCAGCTGGGTGTCCCGCAGGCCCTGGTTCGTCGTCTCCTTCTTCCCGGCGAGGTAGTCGCCGAAGAAGAAGTCCACCGGGTCGCCGCTGACCCGAGCGCGCCGAGCCCGGTCAGCGCCGGCGGAGCGGAGTCGGTGACCGAGTCGAGGAAGGTGAACGTGGCGCTCTTGTCGCTCTCCTTCACCCCCCAGTCGTAGCGGTCCTCGATCGGCCGGCTGATGCCGGACAGGACCCGCCAGCCGAAGTCACCCGGGCTGACCAGCGAGGCGGCCACGGGCCAGCGCGAGGGCGGCCACACGCTCCCCCGGGCGAGCACACCGTTGAGGTAGCCCCACTGCTGCACGGCGAGGTCGTTGAGCACCCAGACCGGGTTCAGGCTGATCACGACCATGTCGGGCTTGGCCGAGACGGCGGAGGTCTGGGCGGCGAGCTCGTCGGCGAGGCGGATCGCGTTCAGGAAGTAGATGTCGGTGGAGGTCGCGGTGGCCGTCGACCTTGCCGATCTGGTCGTTGACCAGCCGGGGGATGAACGCCCCGTGGCCGGGCCTCACCCCGAGCAGCTCGGACCCGCCGACCCAGGCCACCCGGAAGGTCTTGCCCTTCGGCGTCGGCTTGAAGCCGCGGGTGTCGTTCAGCGGCAGCGTCACGTTGCGGGTCGTCCCCGAGGCGAGCGCACTGTTGTACGGCGCCGTACGGGTCTGCCCCGGCCGGTCCGGGATGACGAGCGAGGCGAGCAGCAGGGCCACGAGCGTGAACACGGCGATCCGGAGCAGCGACCACGGGTGGGGACGTACCCGACCACGCGGCGCAACCGGGCGAGGAAGGCATCGACGAGCACCATCAGAAGAGCCTCCCGTAGAAGGTCGGCACGGAGGAGAGCTGCAGGTTGAGCAGCGGCAGGCTGACCAGCACGAACACGAAGAGCGCGGCGTTGGCGCCGATCCGGTTCGGCAGCGGTCTGGGCCGAGGCACCGGCCTGCGCGCCGTCCACATCCGGTGCAGGACCAGCCCGGTGGAGTGGTAGATGCCGAAGATCACCAGCGGGATGCTCAGGTCGTGCCAGAGCGCGATCACCATCATCGTCGCCACGATCGCGACGTACTGCGTGCGGGCACGCATCCCGCCCATCGGCACGAACACGTTGCGCTGGGCGAACCTGGTCAGGCTCATGTGCCAGCTGTTCCAGAAGTCCTGGGGGTTCGTCTTCAGGTACGGGTTGTTGAAGTTCGGCGCGAGCCGGAAGCCGAAGATCCGGGCGCAGCCGATGGCCATGTCGGAGTAGCCCGCGAAGTTGAAGTAGAAGTAGAGCGCGAACATGACCAGCTCGAGCCAGTAGTCCAGCGGGGAACCGCTGTGCGTGCGCAGCGCGAAGACGTCCTGGCTGTCGCGGAGCAGGTAGGCCACGACGAAGACCTTGACCGCCCCGAGCGCCACGGTCAGGATCCCGCTGAGCGTGTCCTCGGGGTTCCAGCGCCGGCGGGTGCGCAGCCCCTGGTCGATCTCGGTGTACTCGATGACCGGCCCGATCACCAGCACGGACGGGAAGAACCCGAACGAGAACTGCTGGAGGGGGGTCAGCGGAGGGACGATCTCCAGCCGCACCTTGATCAGCTGGTCGACGGCGCGGAACGTCGCGAAGCTCAGCCCGATCGGCAGGATGATGGCGCGCACGCGGTCGATCGCACCGAGCCACGGGCTGAGCCAGGCGACTCCCCTGTCCATGCGCAGGTTGAAGCCGGTGACGAACCACTCGGGGAACAGCTTCCAGACCACCATCGGTGCGAGGGCGGCGACGATCAGCACGGTCGTCCACACCCAGCCGAACCGCCGCTCGCGCCACAGCGCCGCCGCGTGCTGCAGCACGAAGATGCCCAGCCAGAACAGGACGAAGAACAGCAACAGCCGAGGGGCGATCAGGAAGGTCAGGTAGGCGCCGGTGAGGCCGAGGATCAGCTGGCGGAGCCACGCCCACGGCGCCAGGAAGAACGCCGGGACGGCGATGACCATGAGGACGAGCAGGTCGGCGAAGTAGCGGAACGGGTCTCCGTCAAGCATCGCGGCGCACTTCGACGTGGTCCGTCGCCAGGCTGAGCGGCAGATCTGCGTCGTAGCGACCCTCGCCGAGGTCCCGGAAACCTCGCTCCGGGTAGAACGTGGCCACCTGGCCGTTCTTCGCCGTCGGGAGGTAGGTACCTCGCAACGTCGTGGCCCCGGCGGCCACGGCGTCCTCGGAGATGCACTGCAGGATCGAGTCCTCGACCCCGCGGCGCAGCACCCGGCAGCTCATCAGGAAGGTGTCGACGTCCCACGCGTCGGCGTCGCACGCGACGATCGCCACCGCCACCAGGCCGTACCCGCCGAACCGGTCGGAGACCTCGGCGGCATAGACCCGGTGGTCCGGGGAGTCCACGAGCGCGGAGACCTCGGCCTCGTCGCGCCGGATCGTGGTCAGGTTGAACTGGTTGGTCTTGTTGACCAGCTGCGCGACCCGCCCGACGTGCGTGGAGCTCGGGCTGAAGACGTGCACCTTGAGCTGCAGGGACTGCAGGAACTCCTCGTGCGTCGGTGCCTGCGCCGCGGCACTCTTGCGGTCGCGCTCCACTTGCATCATCGAGGTGCGCTCGCGGTCCTCGCGGGAGACCCGCGCGAACCTGAAGCCCTGCAGCGCGGCGGTCAGCTCCGCGATCTCGGCGGGCTCGTCGCTCACCTTGACCACCGGTACGCCGGGCAGGCGCTGACGCACCTCGTCGAGCTCGACGTCGTTGTCGTCGACGAAGACGAAGCTGTCGACGCCGAGGTTGAGCTCCTCGGCGATGCTGGCGATGTTGTCGGCCTTGCTGTTCCAGTCGACCCGCAGCGCGGCGAAGTCCTTCGGGCCCAGGACCAGGTCGCCACCGCGCCGGTCGAAGATCTCGTCCATGTCGGTGGAGTTGTTCTTGCTGACCAGGGCGAGCAGCGCGCCGTTGGCCGCCTGGTAGGCCAGGCCCTGCTGCAGCGCGCGGAAGGCGTTGCCGGGGAAGCTGTCGCCGACCAGCACGCCGTCGGCACCGTCCTCGCCGATGATGCCGCCCCACAGGGTGTTGTCGGCGTCGACCGCCAGGACCTTCGGGGTCGGCCTGGACAGCGATCCCAGCGCCTCGCCGAGCAGGCTGCCGAGGTGCTGGGCGAACCGGCTCGTGAACGGCTGGTGGTACATCAGGTCGTTGCGGGTGTCGTACGCCGACTCGACGCCGTGCACCCGGAGCAGCGCCGCGAAGTCGACCAGGGTCAGCGGCGCTTCGCCGATGCCGTCGAGGAAGGCCGCCAGGAGCTGGCCGTGCAGCACGGCGAGCCGGGCGCTGGTGCGCGTGTCCAGCGGGTCGAGCCAGTGCAGGTGCGGGAACGGCGGCGTGGAGACCAGCACCGGGACACCGCCGTCGCGGGCGGCCTGGGCCACGAGCGCACCGAGCTGGCGCACGTCCTCGACCAGCCCGGAGGCGTCGGCGGACCCGACCAGCCACTCGGTGAGCGAGGCCTCGAAGACGTCCTCGACGCGCCACAGCACCACGAGCCGGTCGGGCTTCGTCTCGAAGCTCCCCGCCGGGTCCATCAGCGTCTGGTGGACCTGGTTGAAGTCGGCGACGACCGTCTCGAGCTCGTCGGTGCCCGGGTACGCCTCGAGCATCGGCCGGAGCAGGAGCTGCGGAGTGAAGCTCGCGGTGACGCCGACCGTCGTGCGCTGCTGCTGTTCTGTCATGGAGCGGGGGCTAGATGCCCTCGACACCCTTGCCGCGCAGCACCGTGCGCGCGAGCCCGATGGACCGCATCTTCATGATCTCGGCGGTCTTCAGGCGCACCCCGAACGAGTCCTCGATCAGGGTGACCATCTCCATGGCAGCCAGGGAGTCCCAGGCGGAGGTGTTCGAGGGGCTGATCTCGTCGTCGAGCTGGTCGGCGGGGATGCCGAGCCCGGTGGAGAAGACCTCGAGCAAACGGTCGGACATGCAACGACTCCTGCGTCGGGGGGCAAATCCCGGTCAACGTATCACCGCGCACCACGCCTTCCGGACGACGGTCCCACGGGGTGTTCGCGTGTCGTGCCGGGGTGGCGTTGTCGCCTCCCAGAGCCTCGGCGAGGATGTGCGCATGAGCGCTCCTCTCGACCTGCCCGAGCACCTGTTCATCGCGATCGACCACGTCGGCATCGCCGTTCCCGACCTCGACGACGCCATCGCGTCGTACCGCGAGAACTTCGGGATGGACGTGGTGCACCAGGAGGTCAACGAGGAGCAGGGAGTCCGCGAGGCGATGGTCGCGGTGGGCGACTCGGGTTCGGCGATCCAGCTGCTCGCGCCGCTGAACGAGGAGTCGACGATCGCGAAGTTCCTCGACCGCAGCGGCCCGGGCCTGCAGCAGCTGGCCTTCCGGGTCACCGACGTCGAGCAGGTCTCCCAGGTGCTGCGCGACCGCGGCCTGCGCCTGTTGTACGACGCCCCGAGAAGGGGCACGGCGGACTCGCAGATCAACTTCATCCACCCCAAGGACGCCGGCGGCGTGCTCGTCGAGCTGGTGGAGCCCGCGGCCGAGCACAGCTGAGAGAAGCCCCACACCCCGAGGACACAACGGTTACCCGTCGGTAGTCTCAGCCGGAAACAAGGACCCGCTACCAGGAGACCAACGTGCAGCAGATCCTCGACGCCATCATGGCCGGCGACACCTCAGCGCAGGACTACGCCGCCCTCGACCTCCCCGAGTCCTACCGCGCCGCCACGGTGCACAAGGACGAGGCCCTCATGTTCGAGGGCATGACCAGCCGCGACAAGGACCCGCGCAAGTCGCTGCACGTCGAGGACGTCGCGCTGCCGGAGCTCGGCCCGGGCGAGGCCCTGGTGGCCGTGATGGCCAGCGCCATCAACTACAACACCGTGTGGACCTCGATCTTCGAGCCGGTCTCGACCTTCGGCTTCCTCGAGCGCTACGGCCGGATCTCCCCGCTCGCCAAGCGGCACGACCTGCCCTACCACGTGGTCGGCTCCGACCTCGCCGGCGTCGTCCTCAAGACCGGCCTCGGGGTGCACTCCTGGAACCCCGGCGACGAGGTCGTCGCGCACTGCCTGTCGGTGGAGCTGGAGAGCCCCGACGGCCACAACGACACGATGCTCGACCCCGAGCAGCGGATCTGGGGCTTCGAGACCAACTTCGGCGGCCTCGCCCACGTCGCGCTGGTCAAGTCCAACCAGCTGATGCCCAAGCCCGACCACCTCACCTGGGAGGAGGCCGCGTCGCCGGGCCTGGTCAACTGCACGGCGTACCGCCAGCTGGTGAGCAAGAACGGCGCCGGCATGAAGCAGGGCGACAACGTGCTGATCTGGGGCGCGAGCGGAGGCCTCGGCGGCTTCGCCACGCAGTACGCCCTCAACGGCGGCGCCGTCCCCGTGTGCGTGGTCTCCAACGAGGAGAAGGCCGCGATCGCGCGGAAGATGGGCGCGGAGCTGATCATCAACCGCTCCGAGGAGGGCTACAAGTTCTGGAAGGACGAGCAGACCCAGGACCCCCGCGAGTGGAAGCGCTTCGGCGCGAAGATCCGCGAGCTGACCGGCGGTGAGGACGTCGACATCGTCTTCGAGCACCCCGGCCGCGAGACCTTCGGCGCGAGCGTCTACGTCACCCGGAAGGGCGGCACCATCACGACGTGCGCGTCGACCTCGGGCTACATGCACGAGTACGACAACCGCTACCTGTGGATGAACCTCAAGCGCATCATCAGCTCGCACTTCGCCAACTACCGCGAGTCGTGGGAGGCCAACCGGCTGATCTCCAAGGGGATGATCCACCCGACCCTGTCGCGGACCTACTCCCTCGACGAGGTCGGCCAGGCCGCGCTCGACGTGCACCAGAACGCCCACCAGGGCAAGGTCGGCGTGCTCTGCCTCGCTCCCGAGGAGGGCCTCGGCGTGCGCGACGAGGAGAAGCGCGCCCTGCACCTCGACAAGATCATGGCCTTCCGCGGCGTCTGACACGGCCCTCTTCCACCTCCGGATCGCCCCCTGAATTCGGGTAGTCCGAGGTCGAACGCACCCCTCGTACGGCGTGTCGAGATCGTTGAACCTCGGACTACCCGTTTTCGGCTCGGCGCGTCGCGGGGTGGCGTTCGGAGAGTCCCCCACCCATGGGTGACACTGACGTCGTACGACGAGTCACCGACCCGGAACCGAGAGAAGAAACGATGAGCGACCAGGGCCTGTCCATCTTCGACAACCCGTCCGAGGACAACGCGGACGAGCCCACCCAGGTGATCCCGGTGGGCGCCACGAACAACGAGAAGCCGGCGGAGTCCGCCGAGCAGACGCGGCAGGCTCGCACGGCCACCGCGACCCAGACCCGTCCCGCGCCGACGAAGGCGCCGACCCAGGCACCGACCCAGCGCGCCGAGGCTCGCGACGAGACCCGCCAAGCCGGTCCCGTCGAACCAGGCCGTCGAGAAGCCTGCCGCCAGGCCGGCACCTGCCCGCCCGGCGGCCAGCGCCCCGGCCGGCAACCCTGCCCCGAACCCGGGTCAGTCCGCCCAGCCCAAGCTCCCGACCGTGCGCCGCGGTGGCTACGACACCACCGCCGTCGACACGTTCGTGCGCACGGCCTCGGCGGAGAAGGCCGGTCTGTCGGCGAGCCTCAACCAGGCCCAGGCGCGCATCAAGAGCCTCCAGGGCGAGGTCGACTCGCTGCGCACGACGGTCGAGGAGAACGAGAACCCGACGTACGCCGGACTCGGCGGCAAGGCCAACGAGATGCTGCGCCTCGCCGAGGAGCAGGCGGCCGAGGTCGTCGCCGAGGCCAACGCCCACGCCGCGCAGATCCTCGAGCAGGCCAAGCGCCACGCATCGTCGGTGAAGTCCGAGGCGGAGGCCGAGACCGAGGAGATGCGGGCGACGCAGATGCGCGAGCTCGAGGAGAGCCGCGCCCGCAACACCGCCGACATCGAGTCCCACCGCACCCGGACGATGGCGGAGGCCGACGACCACCTCGCCTCGGCCAGGCGCGAGGCCGAGCAGCACCGCCTCGCGGCCGAGCAGGAGATCAACGCCACCCGTACCAGCGCGATCCGTGAGGCCGAGCAGCAGCGGGCCGCGGCCGAGCGCGAGGTGCAGGAGGCCATGCGCACGCTGGCCGTGGAGAAGGAGCGGCTCACCCGTGAGGCCGCCGAGAACCACGACGCGGCAGCGGCCGAGACCAAGCGTCTCGTCGCCGAGGCCGAGGAGCGTGCCGCGGTCGCCGAGCAGCGCGCCCGCGAGGCCACCGAGGCCGCCAACGCCCACCGCGAGCAGACCGCCCTGGAGTCCGAGCAGCTGATCAGCCGCTCACGCCGCGAGGCCGAGCAGATCGTCAGTGCCGCCAAGAAGCAGGCCGATGCCCTGCGCAACAGCGGTCACGCCGACTCCGAGCGCGAGCTCGCGGCCCTGAAGACCGAGGTCGACCGCCTCGCGCGGCGTCGTGACTCGATCACCGCCCAGCTCTCCGCACTGCGCGACGTCGTGGCCGGGTTCGGCAACGACGACGAGGGCTGAGCGTGCCCGACCCCAAGGAACCGAAGCAGACCGGCCGCCGCGGCTCCGCGGCGGCCGGTGCTGCGTCAACCGGTGCTGCGTCGGTCGCCGTCCCCGCCAACGACTCCATCGGGGCGTCGGCGGGATGGGCCCTCTCCGAGCACCCGTTCCGCACCGGCTTCTACCTCGCGTCGGGCGCGCTCGCGTCGTGGTGGATCTTCGAGAGGATCCTGTCCGCCCGCTCGGTGCTGATCCTGATCGTCGTCTCGCTCTTCCTGGCCTTCGGGCTGAACCCGCCCGTCGAGTTCTTCATGCGCCGCGGGCTCAAGCGATCGCGCGCCGTGCTGCTGGTCGCCTTCATCGCTGTCCTCGCGCTGGCGCTCTTCCTGCTCGCGATCGTGCCGGTGATCGCCGACCAGGTCACCGCGCTCTCGCACAGCGCACCGCACTGGTTCGACGACCTCCAGCGCAACCGCCAGATCAAGAAGCTCGACGCGAAGTACGACATCGTCGACAAGGCCAAGCACTACGTCCTCGGCGGCGACCTCGCCAAGAACGTCTTCGGCGGCGTGCTCGGCGTGGGCCTCGCCATCCTGGGGGCGCTGGCCAACGTCTTCGTGGTCGTCGTGATGACGCTGTACTTCCTCTCCACCCTGCCGCAGGTCAAGGGCGGCCTCTACCGGCTCGCACCCGCCAGCCGCCGCCAGCGCGTCTCCCACCTCGGCGACCGCATCCTCGACGGCATCGGCGGCTACGTGTCCGGGGCGTTCGTCGTCGCGCTCTGCGCCGGCCTGTCGACGCTGATCTTCCTGTTCATCGTGGGCCTGGGGCAGTACGCCGTGGCGCTGGCCTTCGTGGTGGCCCTGCTCGACGTGATCCCGATGATCGGCGCGACCCTGGGCGCGATCATCGTGTGCTCGATCGCGGCGGCGACGGACCTCAAGGCCGGCATCGCCTGCGTGATCTTCTACATCATCTACCAGCAGGTGGAGAACTACCTGATCTACCCGCGGGTGATGTCGAAGTCGGTCGACATCCCCGGCGTGATGACCGTGATCGCCGCGCTCGTCGGCGCCAGCCTGCTCGGCGTCATCGGGGCCCTGCTCGCGATCCCGACCGCCGCCGCGATCCTGCTGCTGATCCGCGAGGTCGTCGTACGCCGGCAGGACACGCTGTAGCGGGCTACTCGCCCACGAAGCGCCGCAGCACCTCGCCGAACACCTCGGGCTGCTGCGAGTGCACCCAGTGGCCCGCGCCCTTGACGACGACCCGGCGATGGCGCGGGAACCAGCGCTCCATGGCCTCCTCGTGCTCCGGCTTCACGTAGCCCGAGTCGGCGCCGGCGACCCACAGCACCGGTCCGTCGTACGGCGCCAGGCCGTCGAGCTCGTCCTCGGGCCAGCCGCTGATCGTCGCCAGCTCGTCGCCCAGCACCTCGAGGTTCGCCTGCCACCGCCAGCCGTCACCGTCACGGCGCAGGTTCTGCAGCAGGAAGTCGCGCACGGTCCGGTTCGGCACGGCATCCGTGAGGGCCTCGTCGGCGTCCGCACGCCGCTGCACCGCGTCGAGGTCGAGCCCGCGCATCGCCTCGACGTACCCCTGGAACTCGTCGCTGCTGCCGTAGTCCACCGGGGCGATGTCGACCACGCACAGCCGCCTCACGAGCTCGGGGTGGCGCAGCGCCAGCACCATGGCGACCTTGCCGCCCATCGAGTGCCCGACGAGGGTCACCGGGTCATCGGACGAGAGCAGCTCGGCCACCTCGTCCGCGAGCGAGGCGTAGTCGAAGTCGTCGGACCAGCCGGACCGGCCGTGGTGCGGCAGGTCCACGAGCAGGGCGCGGTGCTTGCCGGCCAGGGACTTGGCGATCCCCGTCCAGTTGCGGCCCTGGCCGAACAGGCCGTGGCAGAAGACCACCAGCGAGCCCTGCTCGCCGAGCGAGGTGGTGTGCAGCATGTCCCCAGTGTCGGGGACGGCGGTCTCAGGAACTCACGCGGACCAGCGCACGGACTCCTCCACGACGTCGGCCCACGCGTGCACGCCGCGCAGGTCGCCGCGGTTCGCCAGCAGGCTGCTGACTCCGCGCACGTGGCGGAAGGCGAGGTCGGCGCTGCCGCGCTCGCCGGTGTCGCGGACGACCTGCTCGGTCGTGTCGAGGAAGGTGATCGGCTCCATGGTTCCCTCCGTGGTGCAGCGTCTGGACGAGGCACCAGCGTGACGGGGCAAGGTCACGCAGAGGTTGACGCCGGGTTACCGCAAGGTCACCGACGAGAAGACAGGCAGGTGGAGCTCAGAAGTCGAAGCCGTCGAACATGTCGCCGGCGCCGTCGAACATGTTGCCCACGCCGTCGCCGATCGACCCGATGCCGTCGCCGATCCCGTCCCCGAGACCGCCGATGCCGTCGCCGAGCCCGTCGAAGCCGCCGCCGAGCATCATCCCCATGAACATCATGTTCATCGGTGCGAAGCCACCGAAGTAGCCCGCGGCGTAGGGCTGGTAGGCCCGGCCGCCCTGCCAGTACGGCACCCGGCGCGAGCCGACCATCACCTGGCGGATGTCGGGCTCGGCCCCGGCCCTGACCCGCTCGGCGTCCAGGGCGCAGGCAGGTACGTCGCGCTGGGTGCCGCCCGGCGGGGCGTAGGGGACGTCGGTCACGGAGAGACCGTGCCGGGGGTCGAAGAAGCAGGGCGGACGGCGGGTCGGCAGCGGCTCACCGTCGACGCGGGCACGCACGCAGGCCATCGCGTAGCGGCCGTCCTCGAGGATCTCGGTGACGTGCCGGACCTGCTCGGGCTCGGTGATGCTGTCGCCGGCCGTCTTCGCCGACTCGTACGAGTCGAGCGCCCGCTGGTAGTCGGCGTTCGCACCCGGGTCGAGCTCGCTGCCGGCCAGCTCGGTGTCCAGCCGCTGGAGCTCCTCCCCCAGTGCCGTGACGTCCTCGAAGGCGAGCTTGCGCACGGGCGCGAGCTCGGCCTCCTTGCGCTCCTCGGCCTTGCGCTTGTTGCTCTTGACCACCCGCACCACGACCAGCGCCGGCCAGGGCCAGGAGGATGAGGAACACGACGCCGCCCATGGGCCCACCCTACGGAGTTGCCACAATCGCTCCATGGACGAACGGATCGAGACCACCCGGCGCATCGAGGCCAGCCCGGAGGAGGTCTTCGCCGTGCTGTGCGACCCGCAGGGGCACGTCGCCATCGACGCCTCCGGCATGCTGCAGGACGCCGAGGGCGACCCGGTCTCCGCCGTCGGCGACTCGTTCGTGGTGCACATGGACCGCGAGGCCCTCGGCGACATCGACTGGGGCGAGTACGACGTCACCATCTCGATCACCCGCTACGAGCAGGACCGCGAGATCGCCTGGGACGTCCTCGGACGGCTGCGACCGCAGATCGGCCACTTCTACGGCTACCGCCTCGAGCCCGACGAGGAGGCGACCCTCGTCACGTCGTACTACGACTGGTCGCAGATCCACGACGACTACCGCGGCAAGATCGACTTCCCGATCATCTCCGAGGCCTCGCTCAAGGCCACCCTGGGCATCCTCGACCGCACCGTGCGGCGGGGTTACCCGCGCAGCGCCTAGCGGTTGCTGTAGTCGCGGAACCCGCGCTTGGTCTTGCGGCCGAGGTAGCCCGCGGTGACGAGGTGCTCGAGCAGCGGGGCCGGCGCGAAGCCGGGCTCGCGGAACTCGAGGTAGAGCTCGCGCTGGATCGCCAGCGACACGTCGTTGCCGACCACGTCGAGCAGCTCGAACGGGCCCATCGGGAGGGCACATCCCTGCTTCATCGCGGTGTCGATGTCGTCGGCGGTCGCGTAGTGCGCCTCGAGCATCCTGATCGCGTCGTTGAGGTAGGGGAACAGCAGCGCGTTGACGATGAAGCCGGCCCGGTCGGCGCACGAGACCGCGACCTTGCCCACCTTGGCGCACAGGGCCCGGGTGGTCTCGGTGACGTCCTCCGACGTGCTGACGGTGGAGACGACCTCCACCAGCTTCATGATCGGCGCCGGGTTGAAGAAGTGCATCCCGACGACGTCCTGGGGCCGGCTGGTCGCGCGGGCGCACTCGATGATCGGCAGCGACGAGGTCGTCGTGGCCAGGATCGCGCCGGGCTTGCAGATCTCGTCGAGGTTCTCGAACAGCGTGGTCTTGACCTTGAGGTCCTCGGCGATCGCCTCGACGACGATGTCGACGTCCTTGAGGTCGTCGAGCGAGGTGCTGCCGGTCAGCCGGCCGAGCACCTCCGCCTTGGCCGACTCCTCGAGCTTGCCGCGCTGGATCGCCTTGTCCAGCGAGCGCTCGATGGTCGCCTGGACCCCGTCGACCTTGGCCTGGGAGCGGCCGACGTACAGGACGTCGTACCCGCTCTTGGCGAACACCTCGACGATGCCGGTCGCCATCGTGCCGGTGCCGACGACACCGACGGTCTTGATGTCGTGCTTGAGCTGGGGCTTGTCGTCGTCGGACGGCGTCTTGTCGTCGGCCACGACGACCGGGCTGTCCGGGCCCTCGTAGCTGTAGAAGCCGCGGCCGGTCTTGCGGCCGAGCATGCCCGCGGTGACCATCTGCTTGAGGATCGGCGACGGCGCGTGCAGCCGGTCGCGGCCCTGGCGGTACATCGTCTCGAGGATCTCGTACGCCGTGTCGAGGCCGATCAGGTCGAGCAGGGCCAGCGGGCCCATCGGGTAGCCGCAGCCGAAGCGCATCGCGGCGTCGATGTCCTCGCGCGAGGCGTAGCGGCCCTCGTACATCGAGACGGCGTGGTTGAGGTAGCCGAAGAGCAGCGTGTTGGCGATGAAGCCGGCCTTGTCGCCGCACACGACGGGGTTCTTGCCGAGCGCCTGGACCAGCGTGGAGACGTCCTGGAGCACGTCGGGCTCGGTGACGACCGTCTGGACGATCTCGACGAAGCCCTGCACCGGCGCCGGGTTGAAGAAGTGCACGCCGATCACGCGACCCGGGTGGGCGTTGGCGGCGGAGATCTCGGTGACCGAGAGCGAGGAGGTGTTCGTGGCCAGGATGGCGTCCTCGGCGACGATGTCGTCGAGCTGCTTGAAGATCGCCTTCTTGATCTCCGGCGACTCCACCACGGCCTCGACGACCAGGTCGGCGCCCTTCAGCTCGGACAGCTGGGTGGCGAAGGTGACCCGCCCCAGCAGCGCCTGCTGCTCCTCCTCGGACAGCTTGCCCCGGGAGACCGCCCGCGCCGTCGAGCTGTCGAGGTGCTGGCGAGCCCTCTCGACGCCCTCGTCGTCGACCTCGACGCCGACGACGTCGTAGCCGTGCCGGGCGAAAACCTCAGCGATGCCGGCGCCCATGGTGCCCAGGCCCACCACGCCGATCGTCTTGAACTCACGTGCCATGCGGCACATCGTCGCACGGGCTCAGGCAGGGAAGAGTGTGGGTCCGCTCACTCTCGGAGGCAGCTGATAGTCCAGGTCATTCGGCACCTCGACACGCCGGGTGAGGGGTGCCAGATGCCCTGGACTATCCGGTGAGCTGCCCGACCAGCCGGGTGACCTCGTCGGCGCACCCCCAGCTCAGCGTCACGCCGGCCCCGCCGTGGCCGTAGCAGTGCACCACCCGGCCCTCGACGTCGAGCCGGACCTCCGGGCGCACGGGGCGCAGGCCGACCCGGTGCGCGACGACCTCGGCCCCGGCCAGCGCCGGGACGAGCCGGACGGCGCGCTCCAGGATCGCGTCCGCCACCTGCGGCGACGGCGAACGGCTCCAGTCGCCCTCGTCGTCGGTGCCGCCGACGACGACCACGTCGCTGCGCGGGACGACGTACGTCGGACCGGACTCGTCGAGCCACCACCGGTCGACCTCGACGCCGGAGACCAGCACCACCTGTCCGCGCACGGGGCGCACCGAGGTGTCGCGGGCGAGCAGGCGCGACCCGATGCCGGCGCAGTTCACGACGACCTCGTCCGGCCCGTCGGCGGGTGGCAGGCCGCCGAGGCTCATCCGGGTCAGCGTGCCGCCGAGCATCTCGAAGCGGAGCCGCAGCCAGTCCAGGTAGACCGGCATGTCGATGACCGGCGCGGTGAAGGACCAGGCATCGGCGTACCCGGAGACGGGCGCGACCCGGTGCAGGTCCGGGACCGCACCCGCCCACCACGGGTCGGGCGTGCCGGCGGCGAGCACCTCGGTGCCCTCGAGCATCCGCACGCCGGTCGCGTCGCCGTCCGAACCGGCGGAGGCCAGGCCGGCGAAGGTGCGGTAGGCGTCGGCGCCCCAGACCCGGACGCGGTCCTCGGGCAGGGCGAGGTAGGGGTACCAGAGCGCCGCCGCGACCACCGACGTCGTCTCGCGGGGCAGGTCGCGGGCCAGCACGTCGACGCGGTGGCCGGCCTCGGCCAGCCGCACGGCACAGGTCAGACCGATCACGCCGGCCCCGACCACGATCACCCGACCCACGGCCCCAGCATCGCAGCCCGGGCAGGCAGGTAGCCTGCCCTTTCGTGAGACTCGTCGTCGCTCGCTGCCAGGTCGACTACGCGGGGCGGCTGACCGCCCACCTGCCGATGGCCACCCGGGTGCTGATGCTGAAGTCCGACGGGTCGGTGCTGGTGCACTCCGACGGCGGCTCCTACAAGCCGCTGAACTGGATGAGCCCGCCGTGCACGGTCAAGGAGGGCCACTCCGAGGACGGGCAGGTCGAGTGGCTGGTCGAGGCCAAGAGCGGCGACAGCCTGCGCATCCTGATCGAGGAGATCCTCGCCGACACCAGCCACGACCTCGGCGTCGATCCCGGCCTGCAGAAGGACGGCGTCGAGAAGCACCTCCAGGAGCTGCTCGCCGAGCACCCGGCGACGCTGGCCGACGGCCTCACGCTCGTACGACGGGAGTTCCCGACCGCGATCGGCCCGGTCGACCTGATGTGCCGCGACGCCGCCGGCGCCTCGGTGGCCGTGGAGATCAAGCGTCGCGGCGAGATCGACGGGGTCGAGCAGCTGACCCGCTACCTCGAGCTGCTGAACCGCGACCCGCTGCTCTCCCCCGTCCGCGGCATCTTCGCGGCCCAGGAGATCAAGCCGCAGGCACGCGTGCTGGCCACCGACCGCGGGATCGCCTGCGCCGTCGTCGACTACGACGCCCTGCGCGGGATGGACGACCCGAGCGACCGGCTGTTCTGAGCGGCTCAGGCCCCGGGGGACCGCAGCGGGAAGGTCATCCGGAAGGTGGTTCCTTCCGGCCCGCTGCGCAGCACCTCGATGGTGCCGGCGTGCGCCTCGACGATCGCCAGGGCGATGGTCAGGCCGAGGCCGGCGCCCTGTGTCTGCTGCGCGACGGCGTTCGGGCGCGCGGAAGAGGCGCTCGAACAGTGCCTCCGGGTCCTCGTCGCCGATGCCCTCGCCCGTGTCGATGATGTCGATCATCGCGCTGGGGCCCTGCACGGCGAGGGCGACGCGGACGTCGCCTCCCTGCGGGGTGAACTTGATCGCGTTGGACAGCACGTTGTCGAGGGCCTGGCCGAGCCGGTCGCGGTCGCCGAACATCGGTACGGCGATCCCGGGGGTCTCCAGCGCCAGGTGGAGCTGAGCCTCCTCCGCACGCGGCCGCGCGGCCTCCACCGCGTCGCGCACGACCAGCTCGAGGTCGATCTCGGCCGAGCGGATCGCGAGCCCGGACTCCTCGATCGCGACCAGGGTGAGCAGGTCGTCGACCAGGCGCAGCTCGCGCTCGGCGCTGCGCAGGATCACCGAGAGGAAGCGGCGCCCCTGCGGGCTGAGCTCCTCGAGGTCGCTCATCAGCTCGCCGTACCCCATCATCGAGGTCAGCGGCGTGCGCAGCTCGTGGGAGACGGTGGCGAAGAACTCGTCCTTGACGCGGTCGGTCTCCTCCTGCATCCGGCGCCGCTCGGAGATGTCGCGGACGGCGGCCGAGACGAGCAGGCCGTCCTCGGTCTCCAGCGGCGACAGGGTGACCTCGACGGGGAACTCCGAGCCGTCCTTGCGGCGGGCGAACAGGTCGCCGGCCAGCCCCATCGGGCGGGTCCGTGGCTCGCTGACGAAGCCGCTGCGGAAGGCCATGTGCATGCCGGAGAACCGGTCCGGCACCAGGACCTCCACCTGCTTGCCGATCAGCTCGGAGCGCTCGTAGCCGAACAGCTCCTCGACCTGGGCGTTGACCAGGACGATCTGGCCCTCGCGGTCGACGATGACCATGCCGTCGGGCGCCGCCTCCAGGAGGGCGCGGAACAGCCGGGTCTGCTGGTACTTGTCGACCGGCTCGCGGATGGAGATCGCGACCACGACCCCGCGCTCGGTGGCCACCGGCGAGAGGGTGAGGTCGAAGGTCTGGGTGCTCCCGTTGGTGTGCGTCAGGACGCAGTTGCGCACGGTGACCTCGACCCGGTTGACCACGACGGCGTCGACCGCGATCCGCTGGAACTCGTGCATCGTCTCGCGGCCGAAGCTGTCCACGCGCAGGCCGGCCATCTCCTCGGCCGGGACCCCGACGACGTCGCTGGCGCCCTTGTTGGCGAGGAGGAAGACCCCGGACGGGTCGGCCAGGACGGTCGCCTCCTCGGACTGGGTCACCAGCTCCGAGAGCGCCTCGTAGGCCCACTCGCCGTCATCGTGCATCAGCATGGTCGTCGCTGTCCGCCTGATCATTCGTGTCCGAAGCGGCCGACCCTCGGTCATGCGGGGTAGGCCCGAGACGTTCATCGGCACACTACGACGAGCGCGCGCCTCGTTAGGGGCAGTTCTCCCCGAGTGTCCGGTATTTCTAGCCCAGTACCTAGACCAGCTCGTGGGCGTCCCGGATGGCCCGGACGATGCCGGCCATCGACTGCGTCAGGCTGAAGTCCTTGGGGGTGAAAACCGCTGCCACGCCGAGCTCCCGGAGCGCCCGGGCGTCGCGGTCGGGGATGATCCCGCCGACGATCACGGGTACGTCGTCGATGCCGGCGTCCTTCATCTTGTCCAGCACGTCGGGGACGAGCTCCATGTGCGAGCCGGAGAGGATCGAGAGCCCGACGCAGTGGACGTCCTCGGCCACGGCGGCCGCGACGATCTGCTCGGGGGTCAGCCGGATGCCCTGGTAGACGACCTCGAAGCCCGGCGTCCCGGGCGCGCACGGCGACCTGCTCGGCCCCGTTGGAGTGGCCGTCGAGACCAGGCTTGCCGACCAGCAGCCGCAGCCGGCCGCCGAGCTCCTCGCTGGTCCGGTTCACCTGCTCGCGCACCTCGGCGAGCTCGTGACCCGCCTCGGCCACCCCGACGGCACCCGTGACACCGGTCGGCGCACGGAACTCCCCGAACACCTCGCGCAGGGTGCCGGCCCACTCGCCGGTCGTCGCGCCGGCCCGGGCCGCGACCAGGGTCGCCTCCATCAGGTTGGCGTCGGTCTTGGCGGCAGCGGCCAGCGCCTCGAGCGCCTCGTCGACCGCCTGCTGGTCCCGCTGCTCGCGCCACGCCTCCAGCCCGGCGACGGCCGAGCGCTCGGCCTCCGGGTCGGCGGCCTGGATGGCGGCGTCGAGGTCGGCGGTCAGCGGCGAGGGCTCGGTGGTCTCGAACCTGTTCACCCCGACGACGATCTCGTCGCCGTTCTCGATCCGGGCGCGACGGGCGGCGTGCGAGCTGACCAGGGCCTGCTTCATGTAGCCGGACTCGACCGCGGCGATCGCCCCGCCCAGCGCCTGCACCCGGTCCATCTCGGCACGGGCGTCGTCGACCAGCTGGCTGACCTTCGCCTCGATCACGTGCGAGCCCTCGAAGATGTCGTCGTACTCCAGCAGGTCGGACTCGAAGGCGAGCACCTGCTGCAGCCGCAGCGACCACTGCTGGTCCCAGGGACGCGGCAGGCCGAGCGCCTCGTTCCACGCGGGCAGCTGTACGGCGCGGGCGCGGGCGTCCTTCGAGAGCGTCACGCCGAGCATCTCGAGCACGATGCGCTGGATGTTGTTCTCCGGCTGCGCCTCGGTGAGCCCGAGCGAGTTGACCTGCACGCCGTAGCGGAAGCGGCGCATCTTCTCGTCCTCGACGCCGTAGCGCTCGCGGGTGATCTCGTCCCACAGGCGCACGAACGCCCGCATCTTGCAGGTCTCCTCGACGAACCGGACGCCGGCGTTGACGAAGAAGGAGATCCGCCCGACGACCTTGGCGAAGTCGGCCTCGGAGACCTGGCCGGCGTCCTTGACCGTGTCGAGGACGGCGATGGCCGTGCACAGCGCGTAGGCGAGCTCCTGCGTCGGGGTCGCACCGGCCTCCTGCAGGTGGTAGCTGCAGATGTTGATCGGGTTCCACTGCGGGATCTCGTGGACGGTGTAGGAGATGACGTCGGAGATCAGTCGCATCGAGTGCTCGGGCGGGAACGCGTAGGTGCCCCGCGAGAGGTACTCCTTGATGATGTCGTTCTGGGTGGTCCCGGCGAGCTGGTGGGCCACCTCGAGGGGCTCGAGATCGGGGTTCTGCTCCTCGGCGACGACCTGGTAGAGCGCGAGCAGCCACATCGCGGTGGCGTTGATCGTCATCGAGGTGTTCATCCCGGTGAGCGGGATGTCCTCGAAGAGCCGGCGCATCTCGCCGAGGTGCGGGATCGGCACACCGACCTTGCCGACCTCGCCGCGCGCGAGCGGGGAGTCGGGGTCGTAGCCGGTCTGGGTGGGCAGGTCGAAGGCGACCGACAGGCCGGTCTGCCCCTTGGCGAGGTTGGTGCGGTAGAGCCGGTTCGACTCGCCGGCCGAGGAGTGGCCGGCGTAGGTCCGCATGACCCAGGGCCGGTCCTTGACGGGGCGCTGGGCCGTCCGGTCGGCCGACATGCCGTCATCGATGCGCTGAGGGTCGCTCATGGCCTGAGGGTAAGCCGGTTCGCTACCGCCCGGTATGGCCTGTCGGGTCGCTCACGTGCGGGATGCGTCACACGTCGTCAGGAGACCGAGGACTGCTCGGAGGGTGCGACGGGGATCATCCAGCGCAGGTGCGAGAGGTGCAGCAGCCGCCGTACCGCCGGGGTGCCGCCACGCAGCACCACCCGCCGGCCGTCGCGCTCGGCGAACCGGTTGGCCACCGCGATCAGCTTGAGCGTGGTCAGGTCGAAGGACTCGACGCGGTCGATGTCGACCACGACCTCGCCGGGCACCTTCCCGATCAAGGTGTAGAGGGCGACGCGGAGCTCCGCGGTGCAGCGCACGTCAACGGCGCCGGACAGCTCCAGCGTGTTCCCGTGCGTCGTGTGTTCCATGCCCCAGACTCCTGCACCCAGTGTCGCCCCACTATCAAGCAACCCGCATCGGCTTTTCGGGTGAACTCGCGGATCAAGCGGCGATATGACATCAGGAGCACGAAATGTCGCGCCAAATACCTGATCGGTCGGGCGGGATCAGTCGGGCAGGCGTTCCACGTCGGCGCCCACGGCGCGCAGGGACTCGGCGAACCACGGGTACCCGCGGTCGATGTGCTGCGACTCGGCCACCTCGGTCGTCCCCTGGGCCGCGAGGCCGGCGAGCACCAGCGCGGCACCCGCCCGGATGTCGTGGGCGACCACGGGGGCGCCGGAGAGCCGGTCGATCCCGCGGACGACGGCGTGGTGCCCGTCGGTGCGCAGGTCGGCCCCGAGCCGGGCGAGCTCCTGGGCGAACATGAACCGCGCCTCGAAGACGTTCTCGGTGATCATCGCGGTCCCCTGCGAGACCGCCGCCAGCGCCATCGCGAACGGCTGCAGGTCGGTCGGGAAGCCCGGGTAGGGCAGCGTGGCGACGTCGAAGCTGCTCAGCCGCCGCTCGGTCACGACCGTGAACCCGCCCTCGTCGATCTCGACCTCGGCGCCGGCGGAGACCAGCTTGTCCAGGACGATGTCGAGGTGGTGCGCGACCCCGCCCTCGATGCGCACCTCGCCGCCGGCGATCGCGCTGGCGAAGACCCAGGTGCCGGCGACGATGCGGTCGGTCACGGTCCGGTGCTCGACCGGGGAGAGCCGCTCGACCCCCTCGATCGTCAGGGTCGAGGTGGAGACGCCCTCGATCCGCGCGCCCATGGCGACCAGCATCTGGCACAGGTCGACGATCTCCGGCTCTCGGGCGACGTTGTCGATCACCGAGGTTCCCTCGGCGAGGACGGCCGCCATCACCAGGTTCTCGGTCGCCCCCACCGACGGGAAGTCCAGCCAGATGTCGGCGCCGTGCAGGCGCTCGTTCACCTCCGCCACGACCTGGCCGTGCTCGATGTGCACGGTCGCCCCGAGGTCGCGCAGCCCCGCGATGTGCATGTCGAGGCCGCGCGAGCCGATCGCGTCGCCGCCGGGCAGGGCGACGCTCGCCTTGCGGGCCCGCGCCACGAGCGGCCCCAGCACGGCGATCGAGGCGCGCAGGCGTCGTACCAGCTCGTACGGCGCCTCGTGCGCGAGCTCCTCGGGCACGTCGATGCTCGCCGTGCCCGAGGTCGACCCTGTCGTCGGGTCGGCGTCGAGCGGGTGGTCGATCTCCACGGTGCAGCCCAGCCGCCGCAGGAGATCACCCATCACGGCGACGTCGAGGATGTTGGGCACGTTGTGCACCACCGAGCGGCCGGGCGCGAGCAGCGCCGCCGCCATCAGCTTCAGCGCCGAGTTCTTCGCGCCGCCGACGAAGACCCGGCCCTCGAGGGGACGGGTCCGCGGGCCCTGCGAGACCACCCGGAAGCTCCCCATGGCGAGGACTCTAGTGAGCGCGCCGCCTAGGCTGGCGCCATGGTGAACCTGACCCGCATCTACACCCGCACGGGCGACGGTGGGCGGACCCGGCTCGGCGACATGAGCGAGACCAGCAAGACCGACACCCGGCTGCGCGCCTACGCCGACGTCGACGAGCTCAACGCCCATCTCGGACTGGTGCTCGCCACCGGTGGGCTCGACCGGGACGTCGAGGCGGTGCTCACCCACGTGCAGAACGACCTGTTCGACGTCGGCGCCGACCTGTGCACCCCGGTGGTGCCCGACCCGGAGTACCCGCCCCTGCGGATCGAGCAGGACTACGTCGACCGGCTCGAGGGCTGGTGCGACCTCTGGAACGAGGGGCTGCCCAAGCTGCGGTCGTTCATCCTCAACGGCGGCACCGTCGCGGCCGCGCACCTGCACGTCGCGCGCACCGTGTGCCGGCGGGCGGAGCGGTCGGCCTGGGCGGCGCACGAGGAGTACGCCGACTCGATGAACCCCCTCGCGATCACCTACCTCAACCGCCTCTCCGACCTGCTGTTCATCCTCGCCCGGCACGCGAACCGCGAGAACGGCGACGTCCTCTGGGTGCCCGGCGGCGACCGCGGCCAGTAACAACGCCGAGCGGGGGTTTTCTGCCCGCCGTACGACGCCGAGCGGGGGTTTCCTGCGCGCCGTACGACGCCGAGCGGGGGTTTCCTGCGCACGACCAGTACTTCCGCAGTCGGCCAGCGCGTGCACCGATCCCCCGCTCGGTGAGCTCAGGCGTGCACCAATCCCCCGCTCGGCAGGCTCAGGCGTGCACCAATCCCCCGGTCGGCGGGGCTAGAGGGCGGGGCTGGAGCCGGGGGGGCCGGCCTCGAGCCAGGACTGCAGGCCGGTGAGCGAGCTGCGGCTCATCGCGAGCTCGGTCTCCCCGCGCGGGGTCGTGCAGACCACGACGACCGAGCCGGCGTACAGGGCGAACTCCTCGGCCTGGCGCGGCACCCGCTGCGAGACCAGGTTCAGGTCGTTGCGCCGCCACGACCGCTTGGGCACCGGGAGCGGGGAGAAGATGCGGTACCACTCCAGCGAGTCCTCGCGGTAGCGGCCCAGCCCGAGCACCCAGCCGCGCCCGTCGGGCAGCGACCCGTCCCGGACGCTGAGCTCGAAGGTGCCGTCGTGGCGCGAGATCAGCCGGCGGCGGATCACCAACGCGGCGACGAGGAAGACGAGGACGAGCAGCACGACGCCGGCTGAGTCGACCAGCCATTGCCATACCGGCATGACGCCTCGTTTCCACCCGCGGTCTGGAATGTGCACGATCCAAGGAAGTCACAGCGTAGGAGATGACCCCGCACAAGACGAAAGCCGCCCTGGCGAACCAGGGCGGCCATCGTCGGATGAGCGTGGGGCTTGCTAGGAGGCGCGCTCCGCAGCGCGCACGCGCGCCTCGAGACGGTGGATCTCCGACTCCGACTTCGAGGAGTCGGAGCGTGCGGACTCCAGCTCGGAGCGGGCGCTGGAGAGGTCGATGTCGGAGGCGACCTCGGCGTGCGAGGCCAGCACCGAGACCCGGTTGTTGGCGACCGAGAGGATCCCCTCGTCGACCGCCACCGTCATGGACTCACCGTCGGGGGTGTCGACCTCGACCGCCCCCGGCGCCAGCAGCGAGAGCACCGGCATGTGGTTGGCCAGGATGCCGATCTCGCCGCCCGCGGTCCGGGCGTTGACGACCGTCGCCTCGCCCGACCACACGAGGCGGTCGGCCGCGACGACCTCGACCTGCAGGGTGTTCTCCGCCATCAGTTGCTGCTGCTCTGACCCGTGGACTTCTGGATCTCTTCCCACTTGCGCTCGACGTCGTCGAGACCGCCGCACATGAAGAACGCCTGCTCGGCCACGTGGTCGTAGTCGCCGTCGGCGATCTTGTTGAACGCCTCGATGGTGTCCGCGACCGGGACGGTGGAGCCCTCCAGGCCGGTGAACTGCTTGGCCACGTAGGTGTTCTGCGAGAGGAACCGCTGGATCCGGCGAGCGCGCGAGACGATCACCTTGTCCTCCTCGGAGAGCTCGTCGACACCGAGGATCGCGATGATGTCCTGGAGCTCCTTGTTGCGCTGGAGGATCTGCTTGATCCGGATCGCGCAGTCGTAGTGGTCCTTGCCGATGTACTGCGCGTCGAGGATCCGCGACGTCGAGGTCAGCGGGTCCACGGCCGGGTAGATGCCCAGCGAGGCGATCTCGCGGGACAGCTCGGTGGTCGCGTCCAGGTGCGCGAACGTCGTCGCCGGCGCCGGGTCGGTGTAGTCGTCCGCGGGCACGTAGATCGCCTGCAGCGACGTGATCGAGTGACCACGCGTCGAGGTGATCCGCTCCTGCAGCGTGCCCATCTCGTCGGCCAGGTTGGGCTGGTAGCCCACCGCGGAGGGCATCCGGCCCAGCAGGGTGGAGACCTCCGAGCCGGCCTGGGTGAACCGGAAGATGTTGTCGATGAAGAGCAGCACGTCCTGGTTCTGCACGTCGCGGAAGTACTCCGCCATGGTCAGCGCGGAGAGCGCGACGCGCAGGCGGGTGCCCGGCGGCTCGTCCATCTGGCCGAAGACGAGGGCGGTCTGGCCGATGACGCCGGCCTCCTCCATCTCGACGATCAGGTCGTTGCCCTCACGGGTGCGCTCGCCGACCCCGGCGAACACCGAGACGCCGCCGTGGTCGCGGGCGACGCGGGCGATCATCTCCTGGATCAGCACCGTCTTGCCGACGCCGGCGCCGCCGAACAGGCCGATCTTGCCGCCCTGGACGTACGGCGTGAGCAGGTCGATGACCTTGATGCCGGTCTCGAACATCTGGGTCTTCGACTCGAGCTGGTCGAAGGCCGGCGCCTTGCGGTGGATGCCCCACCGCTCCTTGACGTCGAGCTCCTCGCCCTCCTCGAGGTTGAGGCAGTCGCCGAGCATGTTGAAGACGTGGCCCAGGGTGGCGTCGCCGACCGGCACGGTGATCGTGTCGCCGGTGTCGCGGACCTGGGAGCCCCGGACGAGGCCGTCGGTCGGCTGCAGCGAGATGGCGCGGACCATGCCGTCGCCGATGTGCTGGGCGACCTCGAGGGAGAGCACCCGCTCGTCGTCGCCGATCTTCAGGTCGACCTCGAGCTTGTTGTACATCTCCGGCATCGAGTCGGTGGGGAACTCCACGTCGACGACCGGCCCGATCACCCGGGCGATGCGTCCGGTGCTGCCGGAGCTCTGGTCCTTCTTCTCTTCCACGGTGGCAGTCATATCTGGGCTCTCATTCCTCTGATTGCGCATCGGCCAGCGCGTTCACGCCGCCGACGATCTCGCTGATCTCTTGGGTGATGCCCGCCTGACGGGCCTGGTTCGCGATCCGGGTGTAGGTCTTGATCAGTTCCTCGGCGTTGTCGGTCGCCGACTTCATCGCCTTCTGCCGCGCGGCCAGCTCGGAGGCGGCCGCCTGGAGCAGGGCGAAGAAGATCCGGCTCTCGACGTACTTGGGAAGCAGCCCGTCGAGCACCTCCTCGGGCGAGGGCTCGAACTCGTAGAGCGGGAGCACCTCGTCGTCGGGCGGCGGCTCCTCGCCCTCGACGACCTCGAGGGGCAGCAGCCGGATGTCGCGCGGCTCCTGGGTCAGCATCGAGCGGAACTGCGTGTAGACGACGTGGACCTCGTCGACGCCGGGGTGCACCTCGAACGCGTCGTCACCCTCGCCGACGGTCTGCGGGGAGTCCTCCTCGTTGAGGAAGGCGCCGATCAGGGCCTTGGCGATCGCGTGGGCGACGTCGAAGCTGGGCTGGTCGCTGTGACCGGTCCACGACTCGACGACCTCGCGGCCGCGGAAGCGGTAGTACGCCACTCCCTTGCGCCCGGAGACGTAGACGTCGACGTCCTTGCCGTCCTCCTCGAGCCGCGTGCGCAGCCGCTCGGCCTCCTTGAGCACGCCCGAGGAGTAGGCACCGGCCAGGCCGCGGTCGCTGGTGACCGCCAGGATCGCGGCCCGCTTGGGGTTCTCGGGCTCGGTGGTCAGCGGGTGGTCGACGTTGGAGTACGTCGCCACCGCCGAGACGGCACGCGTCAGCTCGCGGGCGTACGGCGCCGCCGACTGGGCGCGCTGCTGCGCCTTGATGATCCGCGAAGCAGCGATGAGCTCCATCGCACGCGTGATCTTCTTGGTCGACTCGACCGACTTGATCCGCGCGCGGTACTCGCGCAGGGAAACAGCCATGAGTTAGATCAGCCCTTCTTCTGCTTGACGATCTGCTCCTGGTCGATGTCTTCCTCGTCGATCGCCTCGTGCTCCTCGTGCCCGGCCTTGATCGAGCCGCCCTCGCTGGTCTCGAACTGCTCGACGAAGTCGTCGTAGGCCTTCTCCAGGCTGGAGCCGGTCTCGTCGTCGAAGTTCCGGCTGCTCGCGATCGTCTCCAGGAGGTCCTTGTGCGAGCGCTTCACGTAGTCGAGGAACTCCTGCTCGAAGCGCAGCACGTCGTCGGTGGGGACCGGGTCGAGGCGGCCGGTCGTGCCGAGCCACAGCGAGACGGTCATGTCCTCCAGCGAGTACGGCGAGTACGCCGGCTGCTTGAGCAGGGCCATCAACCGCTGGCCGCGGTCGAGCTGCTGGCGCGAGGCCGCGTCGAGGTCGGAGGCGAACATGGCGAACGCCTCCATCGCGCGGAACTGCGCCAGGTCGACCTTGAGCGAGCCGGTGACGGCCTTCATCGCCTTGGTCATGGCCGCGCCACCCACGCGGGAGACCGACACACCGACGTCGATCGCGGGCCGCTGGTTGGCCGCGAACAGGTCGGACTGCAGGAAGATCTGCCCGTCGGTGATCGAGATGACGTTCGTCGGGATGTACGCCGAGACGTCGTTGGCCTTGGTCTCGATGATCGGCAGGCCGGTCATCGAGCCGTGGCCCAGGTCGTCGGAGAGCTTGGCGCAGCGCTCGAGCAGGCGGCTGTGCAGGTAGAACACGTCACCCGGGTAGGCCTCGCGACCCGGCGGGCGGCGCAGCAGCAGCGACACGGCGCGGTAGGCCTCGGCCTGCTTGGTCAGGTCGTCGAAGACGATCAGGACGTGCTTGCCCTGGTACATCCAGTGCTGGCCGATGGACGAGCCGGTGTACGGCGCGAGGTACTTGAAGCCCGCGCTGTCGGACGCCGGCGAGGCCACGATGGTCGTGTACTCCAGCGCGCCGGCCTCCTCGAGGGCACCGCGCACGGCGGCGATCGTCGAGCCCTTCTGGCCGATGGCGACGTAGATGCAGCGCACCTGCTTGTCCTCGTCGCCGGACTCCCAGTTGGCCTTCTGGTTGATGATCGTGTCGATCGCGATCGTGGTCTTGCCGGTGGAGCGGTCGCCGATGATCAGCTGGCGCTGGCCGCGGCCGATCGGGGTCATCGAGTCGATGGCCTTGATGCCCGTGGCGAGCGGCTCGTGCACCGACTTGCGGACCATCACGCCGGGCGCCTGGATCTCCAGCGCGCGCCTCTCCTCGGACTCGATGTCGCCGAGGCCGTCGATCGGCGTGCCCAGCGGGTCGACGACGCGGCCCAGGAAGTTGTCACCGACGGGGACCGAGAGGATGTCGCCGGTACGACGCACCGGCTGGCCCTCCTCGATGCCGGCGAAGTCACCGAGGATGACCACACCGATCTCGCGGGTGTCGAGGTTCAGGGCGAGGCCCAGCGTGCCGTCCTCGAACTCCAGCAGCTCGTTGGCCATCGCGGAGGGCAGTCCCGCGACCCGGGCGATGCCGTCACCGGCCTCGGCGACGGTGCCGACCTCCTCCTTGCTGGCCGCAGACGGCTTGTAGTCGTCGACGTACTTCTGGAGCGCGTCGCGGATCTCTTCCGGACGAATCGAAAGCTCCGTCATCTCTTCTGCCTCTTCCCTAGTGCCTGGGGGTGTCTCTTGCGTTGTCTGGGGGCCGGTGCGGCGGACTGCTAGCCGGCCAGCTTGCGTTGTGCGTCCTCGAGACGGCTCGTGACCGTCCCGTCGATGACGTCGTCGCCGATCTCGACCCGCAGGCCGCCGATCACGCTCGGGTCGACCACGACCTGCAGGTGGACGGTGCGGTCGTACTGGCGCGAGAGCGCCGCGACCAGCCGCTCCCGCTCGGAGTCGTCGAGGTCGCGGGCGGTGCGGACCGTGGCGATCTTCTCGTCGTTGGCCTCCGCCGCGAGGCCCTGGAACTCCTCGAGGGCGCCGTCGATGGCGCCGTGTGCGCCGCCGATGGCCTGCCCGACGAGCAGCATCGTCGCGCGCTGCACCTTGTCGCCGAGCAGCTGCTCCAGCAGCTGCGAGCTTGTCGGCGTGGCTGCGGGCGGGGTCGGAGAGCGCGGAGCGCAGGTCGTGGTGGTCGTCCACGAGCTGTCGCACCGCGAAGAGCTCGTCGCTCACCCCGCCGCTCTTGGCGCCGGCCGAACGGACCAGAGCCGTCACCCCGAGGTGCTCGAGGACGTCGGCGAGGTCACGGGCGACCGTCCAGCGTCGACGTACGGCGTCCTTGCAGCAGGTCGAGGGTGGTCGAGCCCACGGCGTCGCCGAAGAGGTCGCCCACGAGCCCGGCCTTGGCGTCGGCCTCGATGGAGGCGTCGGTCACGACCCGTCGGATCGCCGCCTCGTCGCGGAGCAGCGTGGCAACCCCGAACAGCTCCTCGCCGATCGCAGCGGTGTCACCCGACGCGTCGGCAAGCTGTTCGGCGAGCTCGGCGCGAGCCTGCTCGGAGGCGGCACGCAGCATCAGCTGGCCCCGTCCTGCGCGGGGTCGCCGGACGTCTTGCCGGCCGCCTCGGCGGTCTGCATGGCCTCGAGGTCGACCAGGAAGCGGTCGACCACGCGGTTGCTGCGCTCGTCGTCCTCGAGGCTCTCGCCCACGATCCGGCCGGCGAGCTCGGTGGCCAGGGTGCCGACCTCCGCGCGCAGCGAGGCGATCGCCTGCTGCCGCTCGGCGCGCACCTGTCCGTGGCCGTTCTCGATGATCCGGTCGGCCTCGGTCTGGGCCTTCTCACGGGCGTCCTGCACGATCTGGTTGCCCTGCTCGCGAGCCTCCTCGCGGATCTTGTTGGCCGCCTGGCGAGCGTCGGCCAGCTGGGCCTTGTACTCCTCCTCGGCCTTGTGCGCCTCGTCCTTGGCGTCGTCGAGCTCCGCGAACTGGTCGCGGATCGCCTCCTGGCGCCGCTCCATCGCCCGGTTGACCGGGGGGATGACGAACTTCGCCAGGATCCAGACGATGATCCCGAAGGCGACCAGCTCCACCAGGAAGGTGGCGTTGGGCACCAGGAAGTTGCTCGCCAGCGGGATCGGTCCCGTTGCCACGTGCAGCATCAGTGCTGTCCTTTGCTCAGTGCTTCTCTACCGCGTCTGTCTCGGTGGTGCGCTTGGTCACTTGCCCAGCACGAAGACGAACAGCGCCATGAACGCCAGGTTGATGAAGAACATCGCCTCGACCAGACCAACCGTCAGGAAGAAGATGGTCTGCAGGCGACCCTGGGCCTCCGGCTGACGCGCGACGCCCTCGATGTACGACGAACCGGCCAGACCGTCACCGACGCCGGCACCGATCGCGCCACCCGCCAGGGCCATGCCACCGCCGATGAACGCACCGGCGGTCTTGATGGCGGAATCAGTTACTGCCATGTCTGTTTCTCTCCTTGGTTGGGCACCGGGAACGGTGCTCGGGTTATCTCGGGTGCGCCTCGCCCCAGGGGGTCAGTGCGCGGGTTCTGGTTCTCGGGTCTCGCTCGAGTCTCGTGCTGGTTCCTCGTGCTCGTCGTCGTGACCGCTGGGCCCTCCGGCCATGCCGAAGTAGAGGACGGTCAGGAGCGCGAAGATGAAGGCCTGCAGGCCGCCGAGGAACATCGTGTCGAACAGCTTCCAGATGACGCTCAGCACCGCTGCGAAGAAGCCGCCGACGGGGATGTGCACCACCACGAGGCTCACGAGCGAGCCGATCAGGGCGATCATGATGCCGCCGGCGAAGATGTTGCCGAAGAGTCGGAGGGCCAACGTGATCGGCTTGACCAGCTCCTCGAGGACGTTGAGGAAGGTGAAGACGATCCGGATCGGGACGTCGACGAGGGGCTTCTCGGGGAAGATGCTCTGCCCGTAGAAGTGCTTGAGATAGCCCCACAGGCCCTGTTGCCGGATCCCGAAGCCCCACACGCCCGCGATCACCAGGAACGCCATGGCATAGGTCAGGTTGGTATCCGCGGTCGGCGAGGGCAGCAGGTGCACGTTCTTGTTCAGCTCGGTCGGGATGACCTCGAGCCAGTTCGAGATCAGGATGAAGAAGAACAGTGCTGTGGCCAGCGGCACCACGAACGGGTTGACCGAGCCCAGGTTGGCCTCCACCTGGGTGGTGACCTCCTTGATGATGGTCTCCCACAGCAGCTGGATCTTGGTCGGGACGTGGTCCGTCGTCTCCTCGGTGAGCTTGTTGCGCGCCCAGAAGCCGAGGGCGACCACGATGGCGCCCGCGACGACCGTCACCCAGATCGTGTCCAGGTTGAACGTCATCCCGAGGAAGTGACCCTCCGGGTGCTCACCCGGGTGGATGTCGATCTCGAGCGGTGCCAGCGCCATCACTGTGACTTCAGCTCCTTGAGCAGGGGGATGGTGGTCATCACCAGGGCGATCAGGCGGAAGACGGCCAGGCCCAGCAGCAGCCCGATGCCGTCGGGCCAGAACATCACGGCGATGCCGACGGCGATCACGGTGAGCATGGTGAGCCGGGCGAAGGTCGAGGCGGCGAGCTTCTTGCGGGTCGGCTGCTCACCGGAGGCGATCAGCCGCAGCAGCCAGAACTCGGTGACGAGGTGGTTGGCCAGGCCCAGCCCGATCCCGCCGGCGATGCAGGCGGCGAGACGCGGCTCGTCCAGCTGCACCAGGATCCAGAAGTCGGCGATGACGAGGACGACGGCCACCGAGATCACCTTGCGCTGGTCGCGCAGGACCCGCAGGAAGCCGACCTTCTCGCCCTCGGCCACCGGAGCGGTGGTACGACCGGTGTCGAAGTGACGTACGTCGTGCGGTGACTTCTGTCGTCTTCTGGGTCGTCTTCTGGGTCATCGCGACACCTCACTCACGGAGTGCATCGCGGACCCGGACCCAGAACGCGACGACGGCGAGCACGATGCCCACCGTGATGCCGACGAGGGTCCAGAGCGGTGAGGAGCCGGCCGCCTGGTCGACGAGCAGGCCGACGACGAGGCCGCCCACGACGCCCGCGACGAGGATCCCGCCGAGTCCGGCGAGGTCGCGCCCCCGCAGACCCTGGGGAGTGCGCTCTTCGCCCATCTCACGTGGCTGCTTCCTTGACGGTGTCGACTGGCAGGTACGGAAAAGTGATCGGGGCGGGCGGCGGATACACGCAGAGTGCTGCCCGACGCAGCATCACCCCCCGACCGCGCGAAACTACCACAGCGCGATGAGGCGTCGACCGGCGTCCCGGGGCCCTGGCGAGACCCCTGGCCGGACCCCCCGTGCGACCGGGCTGCCACGCCCGCGGAGGCGGGTCGTCGAGCGGCGGTCGTCGTCATGGGCGGCCTCTGTTCACCGGGTGCTGGAGGGTGCTTGTGAAAAATAGCACAAAGTCGCCGGGCGCTGAAACCCGGAGTCCGTGCCGCACCCCCGTACCCCGTTCGGGCGGTCTCACCTGAGGGGCTCGAGAGTGTCGCCCGGGGGTCGCCTAGACCTCGTAGGGACGTTGCAGGCGTGGCACCAGGAAGGTCAGCACGAGGGTCGCGATCGTGCCCAGCACCAGCAGCGACCAGGTCGCGGGACCGCTGTAGAGGCTGACCAGCACGGCGCCGAAGGCGATCAGGCCGGCCCACATGTACATGATCAGCACCGCCCGGCGCTGGCTGTGCCCGATCTCGAGCAGCCGGTGGTGCAGGTGCTCCTTGTCGGGCTGGTAGAAGGCCTGTCCGCGCCGCGTGCGACGTACGACGGCCAGCACCAGGTCGGCCAGCGGCACGATCAGGATGGTGATCGGCAGCAGGATCGGCAGCAGCATCACGAACACCGAGCTGTTGCCGTTCGCGTCGACCGACACGTCGGCGAACTGCCCGGTCAGGGTCAGCGCCGATCCCGCGAGCACCAGCCCCAGCAGCATCGAGCCCGAGTCCCCCATGAAGATCCGGGCGGGGAAGAAGTTGTGCGGCAGGAACCCGGCGCACGCGCCACCCATCGCCGCGCACAGCAGGGCGGCGGTGATCGCCAGCGTGTAGCCGTTGGCGTCGGCCAGCTTGTAGGAGAAGGCGAAGAAGGCGAGCGCCCCGATCAGCACCACGCCGCCGGCCAGCCCGTCGAGGCCGTCGACGAAGTTCACGGCGTTCATGGTGCTGACGACGAGCAGGATCGTCAGCAGCGCCGACTGGGTCGGGTCGAGCACCAGCTGGCCGAAGACCGGCAGCTTGACGCTGTAGAACTTCACGTCGTTGAGCACCAGGACGCCCGCGGCCACGATCTGGCCACCGAGCTTCGTGAGCGCGTCCAGCTCGATCAGGTCGTCGAGCACCCCCACGGCGCAGATCATCGCGCCGGCCGCGAGCACCCAGCCGGCGTCGTGGAAGACCGCCTCCCCCGAGGTGCTCAGGAACGGCAGGTGGTGGCCCAGCAGGATTCCCGCGGCCAGGCCGCCGAGCATGGCGACCCCGCCGAAGTACGGGATCGGCGTGGCGTGCACGTCCCGGTCACGCACGCGCGCGACCGCACCCGACCTGATGGCCACCTCACGGGCGACGACGCACAGCAGGTAGCTGACGACCGCGGCCACCAGGAAGACCAGCAGGTACTCACGCACTCCCGGGGTCTTCCCCGTCGGTGGGCGGCTCGTCCGGCTCCACGTCCGGCTCCTCGTCCACCCGGACGGGCTCCTCCTCGGAGTCGGGCTCGTCGACCTCGAGGTAGGTGCCGAGCCCGGTGAGCACCGACGCCAGCTCGGCCCGGTCGATGGCTCCCTCACGCAGCAGCCGCGGCCGGTCGCCGGTGCAGTCGACGATCGTCGAGGCGGCCGCCCCCTTGCTGGGGCCACCGTCCAGGACCACCGCCGTGGCCCAGCCGAGCATCTCCTCGGCCGCGTCGGCGTCGGTCGCGGCGGCGTGGCCGTGGTTGTTGGCCGAGGAGACCGCGAGCGGCCCGGTCCGCTCGAGCAGCTCGAGGGCGGCGGCGTCGTCGGGCATCCGCACCGCGACGGTGCCCTTGGCGTCGCCGAGGTCCCACCGCAGGGAGGGCTGCTGCCGGCACACGATGGTCAGCGGCCCGGGCCAGTAGTGGTCGACGAGCCCGGTCGCCCAACCGGGCAGGTCGGTGGCCAACGCCTCGAGGGTGGTGTCAGCGGAGACCAGGACCGGCGGCGGCATGTCGCGACCGCGTCCCTTGGCGTCCAGCAGGCGCTGCACGGCGTCGGGCTCGAAGGCGTCGACACCGACGCCGTAGACGGTGTCGGTCGGCAGCACGATCAGCTCGCCGCGCCGTACGGCGGTGACCGCCGCAGCGAGGCCGTCCTCCCGCCCGTCGGCGTCGCTCAGGTCGAATCGCAGGCTCATGCGCGTACTCGCTTCGCTCCGTGCGCGCACGAGCAAAGGCGGGCGCTCTTCCTGATTGTTCGCTCGCTCCGCTCGCTCACGCTGTCATCGTGCCAGCCGGGCGGAGAGGTAGCGCGCGCGACCTGCCAGGTCGGGGTGGTCACGCACCTCGCGCCAGCGACCGGTCGCAGCGAAGACGCCCGGTGCGGACTCACCTTGCACGTCGGCGTGCTCGGCGCCGACCCAGCCACCGGGGCGGAGCAGCCGCGCCGCGACCTGCTCCAGGGTGCGCAGCGCGTCGAGCCCGTCGTCCCCGGACCACAGGGCCGTCGCGGGGTCGTGGTCGCGCGCCTCGGGCGCGACGCTCGCCCACGCCTCGAGCGGGATGTACGGCGGGTTGCAGACGACGACGTCGACGGTGCCGTCGAGGTCGGTGAAGGCATCGGCCATGTCGCCGAGGCGCAGGTCGACCTCGGTTCCCGCGAGGTTGCGCTCGGCCCACGCATGGGCGTCCGGGATCGAGCTCGACGGCGTGCACGCGTGCGGCCGGCACCTCGAACGCCAGGCTCGCGGCAATCGCTCCCGAGCCGGTGCACAGGTCCACGACGACCGGGCTCTCGAGCTCGAGCGCCCGCTCGACCGCCCAGCCGGCGAGCTGCTCGGTCTCCATCCGCGGCACGAAGACCCCCGGACCCACCTGCAGCGAGACGTAGCGGAACCCGGTGCTGCCGGTGAGGTGCTGCAGCGGCTCCCGCGCCGCCCGCCTGGCCACGAGCTCCTCGAACCGGGCAGCCCCTTCGTCGTCCACGTCCTGGAGGAGCGTCACCTCTCCTCCCCGGACGCCGACGGCGTGCGCGAGCAACGCCTTGGCGTCGTGCTCCGGGCTCGCGACGCCGGCGTCGGCAAGCCGCTGCTCCGCCTGCCGCAACAGGGAGCGCGGGTCGGTCACGATCCGAGCGACTCGAGCCGCGCGGCCATGTCGGTCTCGACGCAGGAGGCGATCACGGCGTCCAGGTCGCCGTCGAGCACCCGGTCGAGGTCGTAGGACTTGTAGCCGGTGCGGTGGTCGGAGATCCGGTTCTCGGCGAAGTTGTAGGTGCGGATGCGCTCGGACCGGTCGACGGTGCGCACCTGGGAGCGGCGCGCGTCGCTGGCCTCGGCGTTGGCCTCGTCCTGGGCGGCGGCGAGCAGCCGGGCCCGCAGGATCCGCATGGCCTGCTCGCGGTTCTGGAGCTGGGACTTCTCGTTCTGGCAGCTCACCACGATGCCGGTGGGCAGGTGGGTGATCCGCACGGCGGAGTCGGTCGTGTTCACGCTCTGGCCGCCGGGGCCGCTGGAGCGGAAGACGTCGATGCGCAGGTCGTTGTCGTTGATCTGCACGTCGACCGGCTCGGCCTCGGGCAGCACCAGGACACCGGCGGCGCTGGTGTGCACCCGGCCCTGGCTCTCGGTGACGGGGACCCGCTGGACGCGGTGCACCCCGCCCTCGAACTTCAGCAGGGCGTACGGCGCCTCGCCCGGCGCCGGCGTGCCCTTGGCCTTGACGGCAGCCGTCACCGACTTGAAGCCGCCGAGGTCGGACTCGGTGGAGTCGAGCACCTCGACCGACCAGCCACGGCGCTCGGCCCAGCGCGTGTACATGCGCAGCAGGTCGCCGGCGAACAGCGCCGACTCCTCGCCGCCCTCGCCGGACTTGATCTCGAGCAGCACGTCCTTGCCGTCGGCGGCGTCGCGCGGGATGAGCAGGTGGCGCAGCCGCTCCTCGGCGACGCCCCGGGCGCGGACGAGCCGCTCCGCCTCGTCGGCGAAGCGACCTCGTCCGTCACCCGCGAGCTCGCGCGCAGCCTCGGCGTCCTCGCCGAGGCGGATCCACTCCGCGTGGGCGTGGACGACCGCACTCAGCTCGGCGTACCTCTGGTTCAGGCGGCGGGCCAGCGACTGGTCGGAGTGCACCGACGGGTCGGCCAGCTTCACCTCGAGCTCGGCGTGCTCCGCCTCGAGCTGGGAGACGGCCTCGAACACCGGGCTTACTTCTCGGCCTTCTCCGCCTTCGCGGGGGCCTTCTTGGCGTAGCGAGCCTCGAAGCGGGCCACGCGGCCGCCGGTGTCGAGGATCTTCTGCTTGCCCGTGTAGAACGGGTGGCAGTTGGAGCAGACCTCGGAGTGGATGACTCCGCTCTTCGAGGTGCTCCGGGTGGTGAACGTGTTGCCGCAGGTGCAGGTGACCTCGGTCGTCACGTACTCGGGGTGGATGTCCTTCTTCATGCTGTCCTCTCCAGGATCTTCGACCGCCGGGTCGCCTCTGACATGTCAGTCAGGGACGTGAACCGGAGCCAGCGTCCAAGTGTGCCATCGCAGCCGCCGCGGCCACCAATCGGGCCGCGTCGTGACGGCTCCTGCTCAACACACGCAGGGGCCGCTGTGTTCCGCCGTCGCGAAGCGGGTCGGAACGGCTACCGGGTGCGGGCGAGGACCGCCGAGACGCGCGAGGCGAGCTCACGCGGGCTGAACGGCTTGACGATGTAGTCGTCGGCGCCGGCCTCGAAGCCCTGCTCGATGTCGGACTCCTGGGCGCGGGCGGTGAGCATGATGATCGGCAGGCCGTCCATGGCCGAGTCCTGGCGCAGGGCGCGGGCGGCGTCGAGACCGCTCATGCCGGGCATCATCACGTCGAGGATGACCAGGTCGGGCTTCTCCGCGGTGCAGGCCTCGACGGCGGCAGCACCATCACCGACGGGGACCACCTCGTGGCCACCGTGACGCAGCTTGAACACCACGAGCTCGCGGATGTCCGCGTCGTCGTCGGCAATCACGATGCGTGCCATGTGTTGTGTTTCCCCTCGAGAGCTTGTCACTACCGCGGACGAGCATATCCACACCCGGAGATCTGCGCGGGCAATCGGCCCCCAACGCGGACGCCAATTGCCGACTCCGGGCAAGGACCGCGGCTACCCCTGGAGCGCCTGGGCGGTCGGTGAGGTCTGCTGCACGTGCCGCAGGAATTCGATGTTGGTCTGGGAGTTCTTGAGCCGTTGCAGCAACAGCTCGAGCGCCTGCTGGCCCTCGAGACCCGACAGGACCCGGCGAAGCTTCCAGATGATGGACAGCTCCTCCTTGCTCATCAGGAGCTCCTCGCGGCGGGTGCCGGAGGCGACGGCGTCGATCGCCGGGAAGAGCCGCTTGTCGGCGAAGTCGCGCCGCAGCCGGATCTCCATGTTGCCGGTGCCCTTGAACTCCTCGAAGATCACCTCGTCCATCTTCGAGCCGCTCTCGACCAGCGCCGTGGCCAGGATGGTCAGCGAGCCGCCGTCCTCGATGTTGCGGGCGGCGCCGAAGAACTTCTTCGGCGGGTACAGCGCCGCGGAGTCCACCCCGCCGGACAGGATCCGGCCGCTGGCCGGGGCGGCGAGGTTGTACGCCCGCCCGAGCCGGGTGATGCCGTCGAGCAGCACGACGACGTCGTGGCCCAGCTCGACGAGCCGCTTGGCCCGCTCGATGGCGAGCTCGGCGACGATGGTGTGGTCGGCCGGCGGCCGGTCGAAGGTGGAGCTGATCACCTCGCCGTTGACCGAGCGCTCGAAGTCGGTGACCTCCTCGGGCCGCTCGTCGACGAGGACGACCATCAGGTGGCACTCGGGGTTGTTCGTGGTGATCGAGTTCGCGATCGACTGCAGGATCATCGTCTTGCCGGCCTTCGCGGGCGAGACGATCAGGCCGCGCTGGCCCTTGCCGATCGGGGCGGCGACGTCGATGACCCGGCCGATCAGGTTCGTCGGGGTCGTCTCCATGCGGAGCCGCTCGGAGGGGTAGAGCGGGGTCAGCTTGCTGAACTCCACCCGGGTGCCGGAGATCTCCGGCTCGGCGCCGTTGACCGTGTCGATCTTGACCAGCGGGTTGTACTTCTCCTTGCGCTCGCCCTCCCGGGGCTGGCGCACCTGACCGGTGACCGCGTCGCCGCGGCGCAGGCCGTAGCGCCGCACCATCGACATCGAGACGTAGACGTCCTCGGGGCCGGGCAGGTAGCCGCTGGTGCGCACGAAGGCGTAGTTGTCGAGCAGGTCGAGGATGCCGGCGCACGGCGCGAGGACGTCGTCCTCGAGGATCTGCAGGTCCGGCTCGCCGCGGGTCCGGCCGCTGGTCCCGCCGCCCTGGGTGCCCTGGTTGCCGCCCTGGTTTCCGCCCTGGTTGCCGCCCTGGCTCGTGCCCTGGCCGGTACCGCGGTCACGCCCACGCCGGCGGCGGTTGCGGCGACTGCCACCCTCGTCGTCGGCCTTGTTCTGCGCGTTGCTCTGGGCGCTGTTCTGCGGCGTTGTCCTGCTGGTTGCCGGACTGGTTGCCCTGCTGCTTGCCGGGCTGGTTGTCCTGCTGGTTGCTGCTCTTCGTGGCCGGGGAGGCGTCGCCGGCCCTGGCCGCCCTGGCCGCGCTGGCCCTGGCCGCGGCCGTCGTCACGGTTCTGCTGGCGCTCGGGGTCCGGACGCTTCTCGTCGCGCCGGGCTGGAGCCCTGGTCGTCCGGGGCGTCCGGGGCGTTGACCGACCCGGCCGCTCGCTGGTCGTCCTGCCGCTGACCGCGGCCACCGCCGCCGTTGCCGCCGCCCTGGGCGGCCTTGATCGCCTCGACGAGGTCGCCCTTGCGCATGCCCGCGGCTCTTGATGCCCAGGCCGCCGGCGAGCTGGCGCAGCTCGGGCAGGAGCATCGAGCCCAGGCCCTTCGCGCCGCCCTTCTTCGCCGGTGCCTTCCCGGAGGGTTCGGCGGCTGGTGCGGTGTCGGTGGAATCGCTCATGCTGGTCCTTCGGCTGGTGGTCGCAACGGAGTCTTGCTGCGGTCAGATCGCCATTCGTGAGTGGTGAATGAGGGGCGTTCGGCTCCGGTCCGCACCGGACACGGTCGTGCCGATGCCTCAGCCCAATACGTAACTGCGGAGGGAATCGGCGTGATGCGACTCGGTTCGTCGGCCGCGGTGACTTCCCGCTCGCCGGTCTCGTGACGCGATCGTCACGCTAGCACGCGGGCACCTGGCCCACCGACGCGCTGTGGAATTGCCGACCAGCCCTCCGGGGTCGCGTCCAGCAGGCCCGCCTGGTCGTCGTACGACGTCGTGAAGGCGAGCACGCTGGGACCCGCTCCGGAGATCAGCGCCGGCACCCCGCGACCGCGCAGGTGCTCGACCAGACCGAGCGACTCCGGCATGACCGGCCCTCGATGCTGCTGGTGCAGGAAGTCCTCGGTCGCGCGCAGGAGCAGGTCGGGTCGATCGTCCAGCGCTCGCACGAGCAGCGCGGCACGAGCCGTGTTCGCGGCGGCGCCGGCGTGCGGCACGGTCTCGGGCAGCATCCCGCGCGCGGCCTCGGTGAGCACGCCGTCGGGTGGCACGAACACGATCGCCGAGATCGACGGGTGCAGTGGCGACGGCTCGGCCCACACGTCCTCGCCCGACTGCCCGCAGATGACGAAGCCACCGAGGAGAGCCGGCCCCACGTTGTCGGGGTGGCCCTCGATCCGGTTCGCGAGCGCCAGCACGGCGTGGTCGTCCATCCGCGCCGCCCCGTCGGCGACCAGCGCCCGCGCCAGGACGATCCCCCCGACGAGGGCCGCCGAGGACGAGCCCATCCCGCGGCCGTGCGGGATCCGGTTGGTGCACGCGAGCCGCAGGCCGGTCGGGGTCTCCCCCAGCACCGCGAACGCCGCCCACATGGCCCGCACGACGAGGTGGCTCTCGTCGCGGGGGACGTCGTCGGCGCCCTCACCCTCGACCAGCACCTCGATGCCGTCCTCGGCCACCTCGGCCACGAGCACGTCCGTCATCTCGAGGGCGAGGCCGAGGCAGTCGAAGCCGGGGCCGAGGTTGGCACTGGTCGCCGGCACCTCGACCGTCACCGGGCCGGGAAGGAACACCACGATGCGCTAGTCGAGCCCGGCCGCCGCAGCCGCGGCGTCCACGTCGGCCTCGCAGACGGTGTCGACGAGGTCGGTGAAGGTGGACAGCGCGGTGTCGATGTCCTTGAGCCCGTGGCCGGTGACGGTGACCACCACCTGCTGCCCGGCGTAGCTCACGCCCTCGGAGGCCTCGAGCAGGAGGCCGGCGACCCCGGCGGCCGAGGCGGGCTCGACGAAGACGCCGTCGCGCGAGGCGAGGTCGCGCTGCGCCTGCAGGATCTCGGTGTCGGTGACCTGGCGGAACTTGCCGCCCGACTGGTCCGCGGCCTGCATCGCGAGGTCCCAGGAGGCGGGGTTGCCGATCCGGATGGCCGACGCCACGGTCTCGGGGTCGGGCACCGGCGAGCCCTGCACCAGCGGCGCTGCCCCGGCAGCCTGCCAGCCGCGCATCACGGGCAGCCGGGCCGCGTCGCCCGCCTCGTGCGCCTCCCGGTAGCCGAGCCAGTACGCCGAGATGTTGCCGGCGTTGCCCGTCGGCAGCACGTGCACGTCCGGTGCGTCACCGAGGAAGTCGACGATCTCGAAGGACGCCGTCTTCTGCCCCTGCAGCCGCATCGGGTTCACCGAGTTCACCAGCGCCACCGGGTAGTGCTCGGCCAGGCCGCGGGACACCCGCAGGCAGTCGTCGAAGTTGCCGCGCACCATGATCACCTGGGCGCCGTGCAGGATCGCCTGCGCCATCTTGCCGGCGGAGATCTTGCCCTGGGGCACCAGCACGAGCGGCTTGATTCCCGCCCGGGCGGCGTACGCAGCCATCGACGCGGAGGTGTTGCCGGTCGAGGCGCACACCACGGCCTCGGCGCCCTGACCCACCGCGACCGAGAGGGCCACGGTCATCCCGCGGTCCTTGAAGGAGCCGGTGGGGTTGTCGCCCTCGACCTTGAGCCAGACCTCGGCGCCGGTGACCTCGCTGAGCCACTTCGACTCCACGATCGGGGTGCCGCCCTCGCGCAGGGTGATCGTCGGGGTGCCGTCGGGGATGTCGAGGCGGTCGCCGTACTCCTCCAGCACGCCGCGCCACTGGTGGCTCATGCCGCGCTCGCTCATTCCGGGCTCTTCGCCCTCGACCCGCATCACCGAGGAGACCTCGCGCACGTTGGGCATCCGGCGCAACGCCTCCACCGTGGCCGCGAGGTCGGCGTCGCTGGCGCGGTGCGAGACCACCACCAGCTGGGCGTCGTCGCCGCGACCCTCCTGGCGCACGGTCTGGATCGAGACGTCGTGCTCGGCGAAGGCCATCGCGATGGCGGCGAGGACTCCCGCCTTGTCGTCGACGTCGATCTGCACGTGGTAGCGGGTCTGGGTCCGGCCCATCGGCACCACCGGCAGGTCGGCGTACGACGACTCACCCGCGCCGCGCACTCCCTCGCGCCGGTTGCGGGCGACCGTGACGAGGTCGCCCATCACCGCGCTCGCCGTGGGCGCACCGCCGGCGCCGGGGCCGTAGAACATCAGCTGCCCCGCGGCCTCGCTCTCGACGAACACCGCGTTGAAGGCCTCGCGCACGCTGGCCAGCGGGTGCGTCCGCGGGATCATCGCCGGGTGCACCCGCGCCGAGACGGCCGGTCCGTCGGGGCCGTTCTCGAGCGCGCAGATCGCCAGCAGCTTGACCACGCAGCCCATCTCGCGGGCGGAGGCGACGTCGCTCGCGGTCACCTCGGCGATGCCCTCGCGGTGGACGTCGGCGGCGGTGACCCGGGTGTGGAAGGCGAGGCTGGCCAGGATCGCGGCCTTGGCCGCGGCGTCGAACCCCTCCACGTCGGCGGTCGGGTCGGCCTCGGCGTAGCCGAGGGCCTGGGCCTCCTCGAGCGCCTCGCTGAAGCCCGCGCCCGAGGTGTCCATCCGGTCGAGCACGAAGTTGGTGGTGCCGTTGACGATGCCCAGCACCCGGGTGACGCGGTCGCCGGCGAGCGACTCGCGCAGCGGGCGCAGGATCGGGATGGCCCCGGCGACCGCGGCCTCGTAGTAGAGGTCGCGCCCGGCCTCCTCGGCGGCGGCGAACAGGGTGGCGCCGTCCTCGGCGAGCAGCGCCTTGTTGGCCGTGACCACGCTCGAGCCGCTGCCGAGTGCGGCGAGGATCAGGGAGCGGGCCGGCTCGATGCCGCCGATCACCTCGACGACGACGTCGACGTCCTCGCGCCGGGCCAGCGCCTCGGCGTCGGTGGTGAACAGCTCGGCGGGCAGCTCCACGTCGCGCGCCAGGCCCAGCCGCCGGACCGCGACACCGACCAGCTCGACCGGGGCGCCGACCCGCGCCTCGAGGTCGCTGGCCTGCTCGCGCAGCAACCGGGCCACCTGCGAGCCGACGACTCCGCAGCCCAGCAGCGCCACCCTGACGGGGCGCACGGGCAGCTTCTCGTTCAGCGCAGGCTCGTTCATCGCGACCAGTGTTCCATTCCCTCAGCCGTCGACGTCGAGGCCGAGCAGGTCAGCCACCGTCTCGCGACGTACGACGACCCGGGAGATGCCATCGCGCACGGCGACCACCGGCGGCCGTGGGGAGTGGTTGTAGTTGCTGGCCATCGACCGGCAGTAGGCGCCCGTGCCCGGCACGGCCACCAGGTCGCCCGGTGCGACGTCGCCGGGGAGGAACTCGTCCTTGACGATGATGTCGCCGGCCTCGCAGTGCTTGCCGACCAGCCTGGTCATCAGGGCCGGCGCCGCGGACTCGCGGTTGGCGAGCGTGCAGGAGTAGTCGGCGTCGTAGAGAGCAGTGCGGATGTTGTCGCTCATCCCGCCGTCGACCGAGACGTAGGTGCGCACCGCACCGCCGTCGAGCTCGACCGCCTTGACCGTGCCCACCTCGTAGACGGTGCACATGGCCGGCCCGGCGATCGCGCGCCCGGGCTCGACCGAGAGCCTCGGCACCTCGAGATCGCGGGCACCGCACTCGTCGCGGACGATCTTGGTCATCTCGGTGGCCAGCTGCGCGGCGTCGGAAGGGTCGTCCTGGGTGGTGTAGGCGATCCCGAAGCCGCCACCGAGGTCGAGCTCGGGCAGCTCGCGGCCGATCTCCTCGGAGATCTGCGCGTGCAGCTCCAGCACGCGACGGGCCGCGACCTCGAAGCCGGAGGAGTCGAAGATCTGCGAGCCGATGTGGCTGTGCAGGCCGATCAGCTCGAGGCCCTCGGCCTCGTGGATCTGGCTGCACGGCGTCGAGGGCGTCGCCGCTGCTGATCGAGAAGCCGAACTTCTGGTCCTCGTGGGCGGTGGCGATGTACTCGTGCGTGTGCGCCTCGACGCCGGCCGTCACGCGCACCATCACCCGCGCCGTACGCCCGAGCTCACGGGTGATCGCCGCCAGCCGCTGGATCTCGTGGAAGGAGTCGACGATGATCCGCCCGACCCCGAGCTCCACGGCACGCTCGAGCTCGGCGACCGTCTTGTTGTTGCCGTGGAAGCCGATCCGCGCCATCGGGAAGCCGGCCCGCTCGGCCACCGCGAGCTCGCCGCCCGAGCACACGTCGAGGCTGAGCCCCTCCTCCGCGATCCACCGGGCGACGGTCGTGCAGAGGAACGCCTTGCCGGCGTAGAAGACCTGCCACCCGTCGAACCCGATCCGGAAGGCCGCGGCGCGAGCCCGGAAGTCGGCCTCGTCGAGGACGTACGCCGGTGACCCGTGCTCCTTGACGAGGTCGGTCAGCCGGACGCCGCCGACCTCGAGGGCGCCGTCCACCTTGAGCGCGGTCTGCGACCACAGCTGGGGCACCAGCGCGTTGACGTCGCCGGGCTCGCGCAGCCACGCCGGGCCGCGCACCGGCACCACGGCATGGGCCCACCCGGCCTCGTGCGCCCGCACGACCTGCTCCTACATCCGCTCGGGCGCGGAGACGCCGAGCAGGTCGAGGCCGTTGGCCAGCACCGTGCGGGCTGCGACCGTCAGCACCAGCCGCGCCTGGTTGATCGGCGCGACAGGCTCGTCCCCCTGGGGCAGCATCCGGCACTCGCGGGTGTCGTACCACCGGTTGAACACGGCAGTCGTGTCCTCGAGGTAGCGCGCGATCCTGTGCGGCTGGCGGAGCTCGGCGGCGCTCGCGACCACGCGCGGGAACTCGGCGAGCGCCCGCAGCAGGTCGCCCTCCCGCGAGTGGGAGAGCAGCGCCGGGTCGAAGTCGTCGGGCAGCGTGAGCCCGAGGGCGGCGGCGTTCTCCATCATCCGGCAGGTGCGTGCGTGGCCGTACTGCACGTAGTAGACGGGGTTGTCGTTGGACGCCTTGGTGATCTCGTCGACGTCGAGCACCAGCGGTGAGTCGGCCGGGTAGCGGGCCAGGGAGTAGCGCAACGCGTCGACACCGATCTCCTCGGCGAGCTCGTCGAGGGTGACCAGCGTTCCGGCGCGCTTGGACAGCTTCAGCTCCTCGCCGTCGCGCAGGATCTTCACCAGCTGCCCGATCATCACGTCGAGGGTGATGGCGGGGTCGTCGCCGACGCAGGCGGCCATCGCCTTGAGCCGGCCGACGTAGCCGTGGTGGTCGGCGCCGAGCAGGTAGATGCAGTGGTCGAACCCGCGCGCCCGCTTGTTGAGGTAGTAGGCCGTGTCGGAGGCGAAGTAGGTCAGCTCGCCGTCGGACTTGATCAGCACCCGGTCCTTGTCGTCGCCGAAGTCGGTGGTGCGCATCCACAGCGCGCCCGCATCCTCGTAGACGTGGCCCAGCCCCTTGAGCCGCTCCAGCGTCTCCGGCACCGAGCCGGACTCGTGCAGCGAGAGCTCGGAGAACCACACGTCGAAGTGGGTGTGGAAGCGCTCCAGCTGCGCCTGCTGCTTGCGCAGCTGGAGGTCGTAGGCCACGGCGCGCACGGCGAGCCGGCGCTCATCCGCCGGCAGGTCGAAGATCCCTGGGCTCGCGGCCTCGACCTCCTTGGCCAGCTCGTCGATGTAGCCGCCGGCGTACCCGTCCTCCGGCGTGGGCTCACCCAGCGCCGCAGCGACGATCGAGTCGGCGAAGTGGGTCATCTGCACGCCGCGGTCGTTGATGTAGAACTCGCGGGTGACCTCGGCGCCGGCGGCACTCAGCCCGCGGGCGATCGCGTCGCCGAGCACGGCCCAGCGCGTGTGGCCGAGGTGCAGCGGGCCGGTCGGGTTGGCGGAGATGAACTCGACGTTGACCTTGTGTCCGGCCAGGATCCGCGAGGAACCATAGGCCGCCCCGGCCGCCACCACCTCGGCGGCGACCTCACCCTGCGCGCCGGCCTCGACGGTGACGTTCAGGAAGCCGGGTCCGGCCACCTCGACCTCGTCGACACCGGGGACCTCGCGCAGCCGCTCGGCGAGCAGCTCGCCCATCGCTCGTGGATTGGTGCCTGCCCCGTCGATCGACGCGGCCTTGCCCAGCTGGAGCGCCACGTTGGTCGCGTAGTCCCCGTGCCCCTTCTGACGTGGGCGCTCGATGGTGACCTCGCTGGGCACACCGTCACGCAGGACGAGGGCGCCATCGTCGACGAGCGACTGGAGCACCTCGACGACCCTGTCGGAGAGCTGAGCGGGATTCACCGACCAAGCGTATCGGCGGCCTCCAGTTTCATCCGCGGGCGGATCGGCCGGTAGTCTTCCGGCGGCCCGTCAAGCCTCCGTAGCTCAGGGGATAGAGCACTGGTTTCCGGTACCAGGTGTCGCAGGTTCGAATCCTGCCGGAGGCGCACCGTGGGCGAAGCCCCCGATTCGTGTGTACCGGGTTTCGCCGGACGCGACAACGCCCCGGTCCGAGGACCGGGGCGCTGCGCTCAGGACCGTCGGACTCAGCCGGCGAAGTCCTGCGTGATGTAGGTGCCGCCCGAGCCGGAGCGCCAGGCGCTGACGCCCAGGGCCTTGTAGCGGCGGTTCAGGATGTTGGCGCGGTGGCCCGGGGAGTGCATCCAGGCCTGCACGACCTGGTAGGCGCTCCAGGAGCCGCTCGAGCGGGCGATGTTCTCACCGGCGGTGTGGCGGTGGCAGCGACGCAGCACCGGGCGGAGCCTCTGGTGGCTGAAGAAGCCGCGAGCCGCCATCCGCGAGGTCCAGCTCTCGGCGAAGCGGTCCACGCAGGGACCGGCCTTCAGCGCACGCAGGCCGTGCTGGCGGCGGGCGACGTTGGTCCAGTACAGGATCTGGTAGTCGTAGGACCCGCCGACCGAGCGCACCTGCACCCGGGCGCTCGAGTTGGAAGTAGAAGCAGCGTTGGCCGCGGACGGCGTGGCAGCCATCGAGACGACCAGAGCGAGAACCACCGAGGCGATGACGCCGATGACGGAGATGAAGTTTCGGGTGCCGCGCATGATGCGCCCCCTTCGTTTGGCCCCCCGACCTGACAAGACAATGTCCAATATGCACCCTTTAAGGCCTGTTTGTCATCCAAAAGGGCTTCTGAAGCGGAAATAGGCGCGAAATTTGACGTCCACCTCGTGCTCGGGCACCACCCGCTCTGAGTGGTCGGGGGGTTCTGCCCCCGGAATTCGCGGGCCAAACCACCTACACCGAACTGACCGATCGGCCCGCGCCGGAGGGGTCCTCGTCTCCCGCCCTGATCCTCGCCTGCGGGCGCCTACCGTCGGGGTCTAGCCTTGAGGCGTCCCCCACCTACGTTCGGAAGAGGCGAGATCGGCAGTGCCCGAGTCAACCGGAGACAGTTCCACGTCGGGCTTCGGAGCCAACGAGTGGCTCGTGGACGAGATGTACGAGAAGTACCAGCAGGACCCGAACAGCGTCGACAAGGTGTGGTGGGACTTCTTCGGCAAGGACCAGCGCCAGGCCGCGACGTCGTCCTCGACGAACGGGGCGAGCGAGACCTCGGGTTCCGCGAGCGCCAAGACGGGTACCAGGACGGGCACCAAGACGGGCACCGTCACGGAGTCGACCGGCGCGCCGAAGTCGCACCGGTCGCCCACCGATGAGCAGAACGGCGCCGGCACCAAGCCCGCGCCGAAGCAGGAGAAGAGGAGCTCGTCGAGCATGCCGGCCAAGAAGTCCGAGCAGGAGTCCGAGCCCCAGGAGAAGGCGGAGAAGAAGGCCGAGAAGAAGGCCGAGCCCACGTCCGAGAAGAAGCCCGAGAAGTCGGCGGACAAGAAGGCCGAGAGACACAGGCGGAGCCGGACGAGCAGGAGGCCAAGGACGAGCCCACCTACACCGTCCTGCGCGGGGCGCCCGCGCGCACCGTCTCCAACATGGACGCCAGCCTCACCGTGCCGACCGCGACCAGCGTGCGCTCGGTGCCGGTCAAGCTGCTGTGGGACAACCGCATCGTCATCAACAACCACCTCGCCCGCGCCCGCGGCGGGAAGGTCTCCTTCACCCACCTGATCGGCTTCGCCCTGGTCAAGGCGCTGAAGTCGATGCCGGCGATGAACGTCGGCTTCGAGGAGAAGGACGGCAAGCCGAACCTGATCACCCCGGCCCACATCAACCTCGGCCTGGCCATCGACCTGCCCAAGGACGACGGCAGCCGCCAGCTCCTCGTCCCGAGCATCAAGGCCGCGGAGTCGATGGACTTCGCGCACTTCTGGACCGCCTACGAGGACCTCATCCGCAAGGCCCGCGGCGGCAAGCTCCAGGTCTCCGACTTCACCGGTACGACGATCAGCCTGACCAACCCGGGCACGATCGGCACCAACCACTCCGTGCCCCGGCTGATGAAGGGGCAGGGCGCGATCATCGGCGTCGGCTCGATGGAGTACCCGCCGGAGTTCCAGGGCGCCTCGGAGGAGACGCTCACCCGCAACGCGATCAGCAAGATCATGACGCTGACCTCGACGTACGACCACCGGGTCATCCAGGGGGCGCTGAGCGGTGAGTTCCTGCGCCGGATGCACGAGCTGCTGCTCGGCGAGGACGGCTTCTACGACGAGATCTTCCGGGCGCTGCGGATCCCCTACGAGCCGATCCGCTGGTCCTCGGACATCTCCACCAACCACGACGACGAGATCAGCAAGCAGGCCCGGATCCTCGAGCTGATCCACGCCTACCGGGTCCGCGGCCACATGATGGCCGACACCGACCCGCTGGAGTACAAGCAGCGCAGCCACCCCGACCTCGAGGTGGAGTCGCACGGCCTGACCCTGTGGGACCTCGACCGCGAGTTCGCCACCGGGTCGTTCGGCGGCGAGCGCCGGTTCATGAAGATGCGCTCGATCCTGGGCATCCTGCGCGACTCCTACTGCCGCACCGTCGGCATCGAGTACATGCACATCCAGGACCCCGAGCAGCGCCGGTGGATCCAGGAGCGCGTCGAGCAGCCGCACCAGAAGCCGCCCCGCGAGGAGCAGCTGCGGATCCTGCTCAAGCTCAACCAGGCCGAGGCGTTCGAGACCTTCCTGCAGACCAAGTTCGTCGGGCAGAAGCGGTTCAGCCTCGAGGGCGGCGAGACCACCGTCGCGCTGATCGACGAGATCTGCGAGGCGGCGGCCGAGGCCGGCCTCGACGAGGTCACCATGGGGATGGCCCACCGCGGCCGGCTCAACGTGCTGGCCAACATCGTGGGCAAGAGCTACGGCCAGATCTTCCGCGAGTTCGAGGGCAACATCGACCCGCGCACGGTGCAGGGCTCCGGCGACGTGAAGTACCACCTCGGCGCCGAGGGTGAGTTCCTCGCCGACTCCGGCGACAAGATCAAGGTCTCCGTCGCCGCGAACCCCTCGCACCTCGAGGCGGTCGACCCGGTGCTCGAGGGCATCACCCGCGCCAAGCAGGACGTGCTCAACCAGGGCGAGGCGTTCCCGGTGCTGCCGATGCTGGTGCACGGCGACGCCGCCTTCGCCGGCCAGGGCGTGGTCGCCGAGACGCTCAACCTGTCGCAGCTGCGCGGCTACCGCACCGGCGGCACCGTGCACGTGATCGTCAACAACCAGGTCGGGTTCACCACCTCGCCGGCCGCGTCGCGCTCGTCGCTGTACTGCACCGACGTCGCCCGGATGGTCCAGGCGCCGATCTTCCACGTCAACGGCGACGACCCCGAGGCCTGCATCCGGGTCGCGCGGCTCGCCTTCGAGTACCGCCAGGCGTTCAACAAGGACGTCGTCATCGACCTGGTCTGCTACCGGCGTCGCGGCCACAACGAGGGCGACGACCCGTCGTACACCCAGCCGCTGATGTACGACCTGATCGAGCAGAAGCGCTCGGTGCGCAAGCTCTACACCGAGTCCCTGATCGGTCGCGGCGACATCACCCTCGAAGAGGCCGAGCAGGTGCTGAAGGACTACCAGCAGCAGCTGGAGCGGGTCTTCACCGAGGTGCGCGAGGCGACCGGGGCACCCGACAGCTGGACGACCGTGCCGGACTACCCGGAGAAGCAGCACGAGGACTTCACCACGGCCATCCCGAAGGAGACGGTCAAGCGGATCGCCGACTCCTACGTCGAGCACGCCGGACGGCTTCACGGTGCACCCGAAGGTGCTCCCGCAGCTGCAGCGGCGGGCCGCGGCGATGACCGAGGGCCCGATCGACTGGGGTGCCGGCGAGATCCTGGCCTTCGGCTCCCTGCTGATGGACGGCCGCCCCGTGCGCCTGTCGGGCCAGGACACCCGTCGGGGCACGTTCGCGAGCCGGTTCGCCACGATCATCGACCGCCACAACGCCAACGAGTGGACGCCGCTGGCCAACCTCACCGAGGAGCAGGCCAGCTTCTACGTCTACGACTCGCTGCTCTCGGAGTACGCCGCCCTCGGGTTCGAGTACGGCTACTCGGTGGCGCGCCCCGACGCCCTGGTCGCGTGGGAGGCGCAGTTCGGTGACTTCGTGAACGGCGCCCAGGTGGTGATCGACGAGTTCATCTCCGCCAGCCACACCAAGTGGGGGCAGTCCTCGGGCGTCGTGCTGCTGCTGCCGCACGGGTACGAGGGACAGGGTCCGGACCACTCCTCGGCCCGCATCGAGCGGTTCCTCCAGATGTGCGCCGACGACGCCTTCGTGGTGGCCCAGCCCTCCACCCCGGCGAGCTACTTCCACTTCCTGCGGCGGCACACGCTCGGCGACGAGCACCGCCCGATGGTGGTGTTCACGCCGAAGTCGATGCTGCGCCGCAAGGAGGCGGCCTCGAAGCCGGAGGACTTCACCGAGGGCACCTTCCGCGCGCTGATCGCCGACGAGGTCGTCTCCGACCCCGACAAGGTCGACACGCTGCTGCTGTGCAGCGGCCGGATCACCTGGGACCTGATGGTGGAGCGGGCCAAGCAGCAGGGCGACTCCGCGACCACGGCGATCGCCCGCTTCGAGCAGCTCTACCCCGAGCCGAAGGCCGAGCTCCTCGCCGAGATCAAGCGGTACCCGAACCTCCGCGAGATCCGGTGGGTCCAGGACGAGCCGGCCAACATGGGCCCGGCGCCGCACCTGCGCCTGAACCTGTTCGACGAGCTCGACATGCCGGTGAAGGTGATCTCGCGGCCGGCGTCGAGCTCCCCGTCGGTGGGCGTGCACTCACGCCACGTCGAGGAGCAGAAGGCCATCCTCACCGCGGCCTTCGCCGAGCCGGCGAGCGCTCCGGACGAGAACTACTGAGCCGGTGTACTTCACCGATCGCGGCGTCGAGGAGCTCGCCTCGCGCCGGGGCGAGGAGGAGGTCTCGCTGGCCTGGCTGGCCGAGCGCCTCTCGGAGTTCACCGACATCCACCCGGAGTTCGAGACCGCCGTCGAGCGCCTCGCCACCTGGCTGGCCCGCCTCGACGACCCCGACGACGACTGAGCAATTCCGGATAGTCCATGTCGGATTCGTGGTGCTGCGGCATCGGGAACCACGAATCTGACATGGACTATCCGGTTCTGCAGCGGATCAGGAGCGGGCGTCGATGTCGTGCAGCACGCGCTGGAAGTCGGCGTCGTGGGCGGCGTCGGCACCGAACGGCACGTGCGGCTGCTGCGAGTAGCGCCGGTGGGTGCGCTCCAGCAGGCCCACGATGAGCGCGAAGAAGAGGAGGGTCAGGTTGGCGGCGATGAAAGTGGTCATGGCAGTAACTTTGTCACCGTCACTATCTCGCCACGAGTGGCAGGATTGACAGACTGCGCAAGTTTACTGCCATACTGGGGCCCATGACGTTGCGGACCGTGGCCATGGTCGTCCCTCCCCGACCCGGACTGTTCGAGGTCGGCGTGATCCAGGAGGTCTTCGGGGTCGACCGCACCGACGACGGCGTGCCGGCCATCGACTTCCGCGCCTGCACCGAGACGCCGGGCGAGCCCGTCCAGCTGGACAACGGGATGTCGATGTACTTCCCGCACGGGCTCGAGGCAGCGGACGAGGCCGACCTCGTCATCGCCCCGGCCTACGGCGGCGACGCCGACACTCCCCCGTCGGAGGCCGTCCTCGACGTCTTCCGCCGCGCCCACGCCCGGGGCGCCTGGGTGCTCTCGGTCTGCTCGGGCGCCTTCCTCCTCGGCCACGCCGGCCTGCTGGACGGTCGCGCGTGCACCACCCACTGGCGACACACCGACGAGCTCCGTGCGCTTGTTCCCCGCCGCGCGCATCGACCCCGACGTGCTCTTCGTCGAGGACGACCACGTCATCACCAGCGCCGGCACCGCAGCCGGCATCGACGCCTGCCTGCACCACGTGCGCTGCGAGCTCGGGGCCGCCGTGGCCAACAGGATCGCGCGCCGGATGGTGGTCCCGCCCCAGCGCGACGGGGGCCAGCGCCAGTACATCGACCTGCCCATCCCGACCTGCGACGCCGACAGCCTCTCCCCGCTCCTCACCTGGATGCGCGAGCACCTGGCCGAGGACCTCCCGATCCGCACGCTCGCCGGGCGGGCCGCCATGTCCGAGCGCACCTTCGCGCGCCGGTTCGTCGCCGAGACCGGTACGACGCCGGGCAAGTGGCTGCTCGCCCAGCGGCTGCACCACGTCCGCGAGCTGCTCGAGTCCACGGACCTGCCGGTGGAGACCGTCGCCGCGCGCGGCGGTTTCGGCTCGGCCGCCCTGCTGCGCCACCACTTCGGCCAGCACGTCGGTGTCGCGCCGGCCGAGTACCGGCGCACGTTCCGGTCCCCGGAGGAGCGCGCGGGCTGACCACAGCCCTTTCAGGTTGGCGACAGTCGGCGGGGGCGACTCTCGAGGGGTGCACGCGTCACCTCGCCCCCGCCTGATCTCCCTCGTCCTCGCGCTCGGCAGCCTCCTGCTGCTCGCCGGCTGCAGCGAGTGGGGACCCGCTCCGGGGCCGCAGTCCGGTGGCACGTTGACGGTGAGCGTGCCCTCGCTGCCGGCCACCTGGGACCCGGACTCGGCGACCAGCGCCGCGTCGGCCCAGCTGGTCCGCGACGTCGAGGCGCCCCTGCTCCAGCTCACCCCGCACACGCAGCAGGCCGCACCAGGCCTCGCCCGCTCCTGGAAGTACGACGCCTCCCGCACCCGCCTCACCGTGGGCCTGCGCCCGAAGGCAGCCTTCAGCAACGGGCGGCACGTCACCGCCAAGGACGTCGTGTTCTCCGTCGACCAGTGGCTCAAGGGACCCGAGCACGGCGCGTTCTACTCCGGACTCATCTCGGGGGTGGCCGCTCATGGCGACCACACGGTCGTCCTCACCCTGAACGCGCCCTCCTCGGCGATGATCGACACCCTCACGCTGAGCAGCTCGGCCATCGTCCCCGACGACTTCGGGGGCGCCAGCGCCGCCGACTTCTACGCGCACCCGGTGGGCGCCGGTCCGTTCGCGATCCGCTCCACGAGCAGCGCGGGATCGACCTGAAGCGCAACAAGCACTTCTACGACAGGGCCCACCCCTACCTCAGCGACATCGACTACCGCGTGGTCAGCGACCCGGCCGCGGCGCTGCAGCAGGGGGCATCGGCGGGGCCGACCTGGACGAGAGCGTGCCGGCCGGCGACCTGACGAGCGGCCACCACCATGCACAGGTGGTGCGACCCCGTCACAGTCGACGAGCGTCCTGACGTTCTCGTCGAAGGCCGCCCCGACGAACGACCCGACGCTGCGCAAGGCCGTGTCGCTCGCGATCGACCGGTCCGCACTGGTGCAGTCGGTCTACGACGGCAAGGCAGTCGTCGCCAAGGGGCTGCTGCCCGGCAAGGTGCCGGCCGACCAGGGATGTCCGGGCTGCGACTGGTCGAAGCACGACGTCAGCCAGGCGAGGAGCGACGTGGCCTCCGTGCCCCGCGACCGACAGCTCACCCTGCTCGTCGACTCCGCGAACCCCTCCGACGTACGCACCGCGCAGGCGATCACGCCGATGCTGTCCCAGGCGGGCATCACCCTGCGGACGGTGCCGGTCGACGCCACGACGATGGCTGCGCGGCTGAAGTCGGGCGCCTACGAGATGGCGCTGCAGACCCTGTCCACGCAGACACCGGCCCCGGCCGAGGCGTTGCAGACCGTGGTGGGCGGCGACTACGTGGGCGGCGGTGCGCCTGACGAGGCCGCGGCGAGTGCGCTGAGGCCGTGAACGCCGCCACCGACCTGAAGGACACCACGTCGGCCGTGGCGGCGTTCGAGCAGCAGAACTTCGCCTCGGCGGGAGCGGTGCCGCTCGTGGATCCCGACGTCGTCGACGTCGTGGGAAAGAAGGTCCACGGGCTCGCCCTGCTGCCGTCGGGGCTCTACCACTCGGCCGCACTCTGGCTGAAGAACTAGGGGCCTCCGACGACAGCCGCTAGGGTCTGCGCATGCCCTATCCCCCAGCCCCCTGGCAGATGCACGGGCAGATGTGGATGTCCCTGTTCCGCGTGCGTGCGGGCGACCACCCCGAGCGCGAGCCGGGGGTGTACGGCGCGGCGCTGGTCTCCTACGAGGAGCCCAGTCCGCTGACCTACTCCGAGCTCCTGGTCGCTCGTCGGGTCGACGGGAAGGTCAACATCACCGACATCTGGGTGGACAGTCCCGACTCGCGTGACGGCGGCCGCGACCTGTGGGCCATCCCGAAGGGCCTGTGCACCTTCGGCCACGTCACCACGGGCACCCGCGTGCAGCGGACCAGCTGGGACACCTCGCTCGAGGGCGAGGCGATCGCCTCCGCCCGGTTCACCGACGCCTCGCGCACGATGCCCCGCACCCCCTTCAAGGGCGCGACCTGGCAGACCCGGGACAGCGGCGAAGAGGTCGTCGCCCACCTCACCGGCAGCGGCAAGGCGCTGCCGTGCCGGGGCACCTGGGAGTTCAACCCCTCCGGACCACTCGGCTGGCTGGCGGGCAAGCGCTCGCTGGCGTCCTTCCGGATGGTCGACTTCGCGATGTCGTTCGGCTGACCCGGCCGCAGACTGTGCCCATGCGCGTGCGCCCCACCCTCGCCGGCCTGCTGGTCGCCGTTCTCGTCCTGCTCGCACCGCCGGTCTCGGCGGCACCGGAGACGGCCGCCGGCGTCTCGGCCGGGCACGACGCCTGGGTGTCGGTGGCGGTGGCCCGCCTGTGGCGCTCGCCGTCCTCACCTCGCGCGGTCGACCGACCGGCCCTGACCGCCCCCGTCCGGGTCCGCACCTGGCTGCGCGGCATGAGCGTGGCCCAGCGCCGGGCGCTCTCGGGCCGCAGCGAGACCGAGGCGCTGATGGGCGAGCGGGTCGTCGTACGACGGGTCAGTGCGGGCTGGGCCAAGGTCGTGGTGCCCGACCAGCCGAGCCAGAAGGACGCCGGCGGCTACCCGGGATGGGTCCCGCTGCGGCAGCTCACCGCGACACCAGCCGGCGCCGACCGCGTCGGTCGCCACGGTGGTGTCGCGCACCACGTGGCTGCGCACCGACAACGGCGCCGCCTCGCGCCTCACCGAGATCAGCGCCGGCACGACCCTGCCGGCGCTCGGGCGCAGCGGCAGCCAGGTCCGGGTGCGCACGCCCGACGGAGCCACCCGGCGCCTCCTCGCCGGCGCCGTCGTGGTCCACCGGCTGGGCACCGCGACCCTGCAGCCGCACCGCGGCCTGCTGGCAACGGCGAAGACCTTCCGCGGCCTGCCCTACCTGTGGGGCGGGCTCTCCGGCTTCGGCCTCGACTGCTCCGGCCTGACCTGGCTGAGCAACAGGCTGCACGGCACCCTGATCCCCCGTGACGCCCTGCCGCAGTCACGGCACGGCGCACGGGTCACCCGGGCACACCTGCGTCGCGGCGACCTGGTCTTCTACGCCACCCGCGGGCTGGTGCACCACGTGACGATGTACGCCGGCCGCGGCCGGATGATCGAGGCGCCGCACACGGGCGCGGTCGTCCGCGTCGTGCGGCTCCGCTCGCGGGAGTACGCCGGCGCCCGGAGATACTGACCCGGCGCTACTGACCCGGGTCCTGCTCCTCCGGCACGACCTCGCCGACCACGTGGTCGGTGGTGGCGCGGCGGGTGGAGTCACGGATCTCGAACAGCTCGGTGGCCAACCCGCCGAGCGCCTTGCCGATGTCGCCGACCGCGCCCACCACGATCCCTGCGACCGCGCCGACCGTGTGCGTGGTCGCCGTGAAGGTCTCCTGCACGGCGTCCTTGCGGATCTCGGCGCGGCTCAGCCTGTCCCCACTCATGTCACGTGCCATGGCCACAGTGTTACCCAGCGTCCGCGAGGGCTCACGCGGCCACGGGCGTGACGTCGGCCACCGGCTCCGGCTCGGGCGCACGACGGCCGGGCAGCGCCAGGCGGCAGATCTTCTTGGCCACGCTGGTCAGCTGCTTGCGCAGCGGTCCGGTCGTGTACTCCAGGCCGTAGCGCTCGCAGATCTCGCGGATCTCGCCCGCGATCTCCGGGTAGCGGCGGGCCGGCAGGTCCGGGAACAGGTGGTGCTCGATCTGGTGCGACAGGTTGCCGGACAGGAGGTGGAACAGGGGGCCGCCGGAGATGTTGGCCGAGCCGAGGACCTGGCGGTAGTACCAGTGCCCGCGCGACTCCTGCTTGCCGTTGGGGCCGTCCTCGTCCAGGCACTCCTCCTCGGTGAAGGTCTCGGCGCCGGAGGGGAAGTGCCCGCAGAAGATGATGTTGAAGGCCCAGATGTTGCGGGTCAGGTTGGCGATCGCGTTGCCGGTCAGGGTGAGCGGGAACAGCGGGCCGGTCAGCGCGGGGAACAGCACGTAGTCCTTGAGCGCCTGGCGCTTGACCTTGCGCATGATGCCCGCGTGCAGCGCCTTGTTCTCCTCGAGCTTGCGGGTGCCCTTGACGATGTTCTCGACCTCGAGGTCGTGCATCGCGACGCCCCACTCGAAGAAGGTCATCAGCAGGAACGCGTAGACCGGGTTGCCCAGGTAGTACGGGTGCCACTTCTGGTCCTCGTCCATCCGCAGGATGCCGTAGCCGACGTCGCGGTCCTTGCCGAGGATGTTGGTGAAGGTGTGGTGGATGTAGTTGTGGGAGTACTTCCACTGGTCGCTCGGGCAGACGTTGTCCCACTCGTACATCCGCGAGTTCAGGCCGGGGTCGCCCATCCAGTCGTACTGGCCGTGCATGACGTTGTGGCCGATCTCCATGTTGTCCAGGATCTTGGACAGGCTGAGCGCGGCGACCGCCACCGGCCAGGCCGGGGGCAGGTACATCAGCGCCCGGCCGGCGACCTCGAGCTTGCGCTGCTTGTCGACGACGCCGCGGATGTACGCCGCGTCCTCCTCACCGAGGTCGGCCAGGAGGCGCTGACGGATCGTGTCCATCTCCTCGCCGAACGACTTGAGCTGCTCGGGGGTGAGCCTGGCGTTGACGTGCTGCTGGGTGGTGGTCATGTTCTGCTCCTTCCGGAACGTGTGGTCTGGGTGGGTCAGAGGTCGACGACGCAGTCGCCGACGGGGGCGCTGACGCAGATGCGGATGTCCTCGTCGGGCAGCGAGGACTCCTCGCCGGTGAGGACGTTGCGGACGGTGCCCTCGCTCTTGCGCGAGGTGCAGGTGAAGCAGATGCCCATCCGGCAGCCGAACTCCGGGGTCAGTCCGAGTGCCTCGGCCTGCTCGAGGATCGGCGCGCCCGAGTTGGGCGCGGACTTGTCCGACGTGGTGAAGGCCAGGTCGCCCTCGGGCGAGCCCTCGCCGGCGGCCAGGGGTCGGGTGCCGAGCTTGAAGTACTCCGTGCGCAGCCGCGGTGACTCGGCGTACGCCTCGAGGACCAGCTCCATCATCCCGGCGGGTCCGCAGGCCCACGTGTCGGTGTCGCGGTACGCCGGCACCAGCCGGCGCAGCGCCTCCTCGGTGAAGACGTCGTCGCCGTAGCGCAGGTGCACGGTGACGCCGTTGTCGGCCCACGCGATCCGCTGCAGCTCCTCGGCGAAGATCTGGTCCTCGCGCGAGCGGGCGTAGTGCAGGAAGGTGACCCTGCGGCCGGCCTTCCCGTCGTACCCGTCACGGAGGAGCGTGCGCAGCTGCGACATCACCGGGGTGATGCCGGAGCCGCCCGAGATCATCAGCAGGTGGTTGTTGGTGGGCGTGGCCGGGCTCTCGGTGAGGGTGAACTCCCCCTCGGCCTGGCTCAGGTGGATCACCTGCCCCGGCTCCGCCTCGCGGACGAGGAACTTCGAGACCAGGCCCTCCTCGTGGGCGCGCACGGTGATCGTGAACTGCTCGCCGGGGCCGGACGCGGCCGAGGAGATCGAGAAGCAGCGCGTCGTACGCCGGGCCCCGGGGACCTCGACGCCGACCTGCACGTACTGGCCCGCGCGGTGGCCGCGCCAGGTGTGCGTGGGCTGCAGCCGGATCGTGGCGACCGGGGCATCGGCGTCGTCGGTCTCGCGGACGACGTCGACCACGGTGGCGCGCACCTCGCGGGCGGCCCACATGGGGTCGATCAGCTCCAGGTAGCGGTCCACGCCGTGCGGCGAGGTGAGCGCCGCGAGCGTGCGCGAGCCGAGGATCCGTTGTGCCACGGATCGTTGGATGCTCATCATCGGCCTCCCTGACCTGAGATTGAGTCCTGAGATTGAGTGAACATTTGTACACTCAAAAGAATGGTCGAGGCTGCCGGTGCGGTCAAGGAACCCGGGGCGTGACGCCGCCCACCCCGCGCCTGGGTGCGATTAGCCTCACAGGCATGACTCGGACCCTCTTCAGCGGCGGCACGGTGTACGACGGGACGACCGGGCGGCCTGCCGAGGCCGACGTCGTCGTCGAGGACGGCCGGATCGTCGACGTGGGGCCGGGGCTCGACGGGGACGAGGAGGTCGACTGCTCCGGCGGGTACCTCTCGCCGGGGTTCTTCGACTGCCACGTGCACGTCGTGATGGACGCGCCGAGCCAGATGCGGCTCATCGAGACGCCGTTCAGCCTGCAGTTCTACCAAGCCGCGGCGAACCTCAAGAAGACGCTGGACATCGGCATCACCAGCGTGCGCGACGCCGGCGGCGCCGACCAGGGCGTCAAGGAGGCGGTCGCAGCGCGGGATGATCCCGGGCCCGCGCATGCAGATCTCGATCATCATGCTCAGCCAGACCGGCGGGCACGGCGACGACTGGAGCATCTGCGGGGCCGACGCCCCCTTCTTCGTCCCCCACCCGGGTCGGCCCAGCGGGCTCGTGGACGGGCCGGACCAGGTGCGCAAGCGGGTCCGCGAGCTCATCCGGGCCGGCGCCGACGTGATCAAGGTGGCGACCACCGGTGGTGTGCTGAGCCCGCGCGACGACCCGCGCCACCCGCACTTCCGTGACGACGAGATCGCCGAGATGACCGCCGAGGCCACCGCGGCAGGCATCCACGTGATGGCTCACGCCCAGGGAGCCGGCGGCATCAAGGCAGCCCTGCGCAACGGGGTGCGCTCGATCGAGCACGGCATCTTCCTCGACGAGGAGGCCATCGAGATGATGCTGCAGCGCAACGCCTGGCTGGTGCCGACCCTGCACGCCCCCCGGGCCGTGATCGCGGCCGCCGAGGCGGGGCTGCCCATCGCGCAGTCCTCGGTGGACAAGGCGCACTTCGTGGTCGAGGCGCACCAGGACAGCGTCCGGCGGGCGCACGAGGCCGGGGTCAGGATCGCCATGGGCACCGACTGCGGGGTCGGGCCCCACGGCACCAACCTCGAGGAGCTCGAGCTGATGGTGGAGGCCGGGCTGTCTCCCCTCGAGGCGCTGCACGCCACCACCGGGTCGGCCGCCGAGCTCCTCGACGTGGCCGCGGACCGGGGCACGATCCGACCCGGGATGCGGGCCGACCTCGTGCTCGTCGACGGTGAGCCCGACGACGTGGGCAAGCTCGGCGACCGGGTCCGGGCGGTCTACCAGGACGGCGTCGCCGTCAGCGCGCGAGCGTCTGACCAGCACCTTTGAGTGAACAAACGTTCACCGATACCTACAAGGGCGCTAGGCTCGTTTCCGTGGACAGGTCGAGCAGCCGGTCGGGTCCCGCACCGGCGGTCGTGGGTGAGACCCGCGGCGAGCGCAAGGAGCGCACCCGCCGCGCCATCATCGACGCCGCGCTGGTGCTGCTCGAGGACAGCAGCCTGGTCGCCCTGTCGCTGCGGCAGGTGACCAAGGAGGTCGGCATCGTCCCGACCGCGTTCTACCGCCACTTCGACTCGATCGAGGACCTCGGCCTCGCCCTGGTCGAGGAGTCGTTCGTGTCGCTGCGCGAGATGCTGCGCGACGTACGGCGCAGCGACCCGACGTACCGCAACATCATCGACAGCTCGGTGAAGGTGCTCGTCGAGCACACCCATCACCAGCACGCCCACTTCGCCTTCATCGCCCGCGAGCGGGTGGCCGGGCCGCCGTCGGTGCGCGACGCGATCCGGCACCAGATCGAGCTCGTCGAGCGTGAGCTCGCCGCCGACCTGGCCCGGCTCACCGACCCCGCGAGCTGGTCCCCCGAGGACCTGCGGGTGCTCTCGAACCTGATCGTGACCTCGATGGTCGGCACCGCCGAGTCGGTGCTCAGCGCGCGCCCCGAGCAGGAGCAGGCGCTCGTCGAGCAGGCGCGCACCCAGCTCCGGATGCTGCTCGTCGGTGCCTTGAACTGGAGGTCCGGCGGCCCGATGGCCTGAGGCCTCAGGCCACCGGTGCGGCTACGTCCTGGACGTCGAGGTCGATCGCCTCCGGGTCCGGAGCGGGCCGCTCCTCGATCCGCGCCGGCAGGAAGAACACCAGGACCAGCACGACGAGGCAGAGGGCTGCCGCCGCGGCGAAGGCCCAGTGCAGCCCGCCGATCGTGGCGGCGTCGGGGCTGGCCCCACCGACGAGCAGCGACTCCGAGCGGCTGGACAGGATCATCACGGCCAGGGCGGTGCCCATCGCGCCGCCGACCTGCTGCACCGTGCCGAGCACCGAGCTGCCGTGGGAGTAGAGCTTCGGCGTGAGCACGCCGAGGCCCATCGTGAACAGCGGCGTGAACAGCGCGGCCAGGCTGACCATCAGCGCGACGTGGGCGACCAGGATCGCCCAGATCGGGGTCGTGGCACCGATGAACGCGAACGCGGTCATCGCCGCGAGCAGACCGATCGCGCCGGGGATCATCAGGACACGCGAGCCGCGGGCGTCGTAGACGCGGCCGACGCGGGGGCCGAGCAGGCCCATCGCCAGGCCACCCGGCGCGACCAGGAGGCCGGTGGCCAGGGGGGTGAGGCCGCGGACGTTCTGCAGGTACAGCTGCAGCAGGATCATCGAGCCCAGCATCGCCATGAACGCGATCGCCATCGCCGCGACCGAGAGCGTGAAGACCCGCTCCTTCAGGGTGCGCAGGTCGAGCAGCGGCCGGTCCTCGCGCTGCAGCAGCAGCTGGCGCCACACGAAGCACGCGATGCCGACGACACCGATGGCCAGGGCGGCGTACGCCCGACCGTGCTCGCCGCGCAGGCCGACCTCGCTGAGGCCGTAGACCAGGCTGCCGAAGCCGATCGCGGAGATCACCACGCTCCACCAGTCGACGCTGCCGGCGACCGGCTCGCCGACGTTGACCAGTCGGCGCAGCCCGAGGATGCCGATGGCTCCGGCGAGCGGGAGGACCAGGAAGAAGATCCAGCGCCACGACAGCGAGTGCAGGATGACGCCGGAGACGGCGGGGCCGAGCGCCGGGGCGACCGACATGGCCAGCGTGACGTTGCCCATCACCCGGCCGCGGTCGTGCATGGGTACGACGGACATCAGGGTCGTCATCAGCAGCGGCATCATCACGGCCGTGCCGCTGGCCTGGACGACCCGCGCGACCAGCAGCACCGCGAACGTCGGCGCGAGGCCCGCCAGCAGGGTGCCGGTGCAGAAGACGCCCATGGCCAGGCCGAAGGCGAAGCGTGTGGTGACCCGCTGCAGGAACCAGCCCGTGATCGGGATGACCACGGCCATGGTGAGCATGAACGCGGTGGAGAGCCACTGCGCCGCACTGGCATCGACGTGGAAGTCGACCATGAGCCGCGGGATCGCGTTGATCATGATCGTCTCGTTGAGGATCACCACGAAGGTCGCGCCCACGAGCCAGCGCAGCACGGCGTAGTCCGGGGCAACTTCCGAGCGAGTCGCGGTCTGCATGGGATTCCTCTGGTCGTCGAGTCAGGACAGCCTGTCAACTACGTGAGTCGGTCGGCAAAGGGATTAGACCCGGTACCACTGACGAACTCATCGTTGTGGCCGGGCATTCCCCCCTTGGCACATCGGTAACCACCTGGTTACCGTAGCCACCTGGTTACCGAAGGAGGCTGCGTGCAGCATCGACCCGCTCGACGCCCTGGGCGACCCGCAGCGCCGCGAGATCCTCCGCCTGCTCGGCCGGGAGGACCTCGCCGTGGGCGTGATCGCGGACGCCCTGCCGATCAGCCGGCCGGCGGTCTCGCGCCACCTGCGCCTGCTCAAGGAGGCCGGCCTCGTCGAGGAGGAGGCACAGGGCACGCGGCGGATCTACCGGTTGCGCGAGGAGGGTGTGCACGCCGTCCAGGCCTACCTCGAGCAGGTCTGGGGCGAGGCGGCCGCGCGGTTCCGGCTCGCGGCGGAGAACGCCCCTCGTGGCAGGGAGCGCCCGTGACGTCCCTGCCACCGCTGAGGATGAGCTTCGAGGTGGCCTGCCCGCCGGAGGACGCCTTCGACACCTGGACCCAGCGCTTCGCCCTCTGGTGGCCGGCCGACCACACGGTCAGCGGGGACCCGCAGCACGTCGCGCTCGAGCCACGCCTCGGCGGCCGGATCCACGAGCGCGGCCCGGACGGCACCGAGCACGAGTGGGGACAGGTCACCGTGTGGGAGCCGCCCCACCGGCTCGGCTACCTGTGGCACCTGCGCCGCGACCGGGCCGACGCCACCGAGGTGGAGATCACCTTCCGGCCACGCGGTGAGCAGACCCTCGTCGAGATCGCACACCGCGGCTGGGAGCGGCTCGGCGCCGACGGCCCCGACTGGCGCGACCGCAACCGCGGGGGTTGGTCGACCCTGCTCCCCCACTACGTCCGTGCCGTCGACCCGACGGCGTCGGCGACGATCACCTGGCACCAGGAGGAAGACCATGGCTGAGGGTTCCGGCACGAAGGACGACCCGTGGGTGCTGACCACGGCACCGGGTTCGTCGTCGTACACCATGCACCGCGACGAGGAGAGCGACCCGCCACTGCTCGTGTGCCAGGTCGGCAGCACGAAGCTGACCTACCTGCTCCGCGTGCTCGACGACCTGCCGGCGTGGCTGCGCGACCAGGGCGACTGGGTGCCGCTCGGCGCCGCTGACGAGAAGAAGCCGGCCACCGACGGCACCGTCGAGGCATGGGGTCGCAGCGAGGACAACCCCGTCGGCGGCTGGTACGGGCAGCGCAAGGGCTACCGCGGCCGGCTCGGCATGTACGTGCCGCCGCTGCTCGAGGCCCTGGGTCTGGCCGAGCTGACCCACGAGGCGCGGAACAACACCGTGCGAGCGCTCTAGGGGCCCGGGCTGACGGTCACGTCGGGGACGGTGGCGTCCGCCGGCAGGTCGAGGACGTGCAGGATCGTGGCCGCCACGGTCTCCGGGGCGATCCAGTCGCCGGCGTCGTACTCCTTGCCCTCCTGGTCGTGCACGCGCTGCTGCATGGCCGTGGCGGTGCGGCCGGGGAAGACGCTGGTCACGCGCACCCCGTGCTCGTGCTCCTCCTGGCGCAGCGCGTCGGCGAGGGCGCGCAGGCCGAACTTCGACGCGGCGTACGCCGACCAGGTCGGGTTGGCGCGCAGCCCGGCGCCGGAGTTCACCATCACGACGGTGCCGCGGGCGGCCCGCAGCGCAGGGAGCGCGAGCCTGGTGAGCTCGACGGGCGCGAGGAGGTTCACGTCGAGGTGGGAGCGCCACTGCGCGACGGTGAGCTCGGCGACGGTGCCGAGGTCGACGACGCCGGCGGCGTGGACGACGGAGTCGAGGGAGTCGGGCAGCCGGCCCGCGAGCGACCCCAGCGCGTCCACGTCGGCGAGGTCGGCCACCAGGGTCGCTGCGCCGGGGTACCGGTCGACGAGCTCGGCCGCTCGCTCGTCGGACCGGGCGACCAGCACCAGCTCGTCGCCACGTGCGTGCAGGGCGTCGGCGAGCGCCTGGCCGATCCCGGAGCCGGCGCCGGTGAGCAGGTGCGTGGCCATCAGCGGGTGAAGACGACCTTGCCGAAGAGCTCGCCGTCCTTCATGGCGGCGAGCCCGTCCTTCGCCTGCTCCAGCGGCATCGTCTGGTCGATGAGGGGGCGCTTCCCGGTGGCGTCGAGCAGGTTCACCAGGCTGGCCAGCTCGGTGCGGGTGCCCATGGTCGAGCCGATCACGCGCAGCTGGAGGAAGAAGATCCGGGTCAGCTCGGCGTCGTCCAGCTGCGGGCCGGACGTCGTGCCGGAGACCACGAGCGTGCCGCCCGGGCGCAGGGAGCGGATCGAGTGCGACCACGTCGCCTTGCCCACGGTCTCCATGACGGCGTCGACCTTGCCGGGCAGCCGCTCCCCGGACTCGAAGACCTCGTGCGCGCCGATCTCGAGGGCACGCTCGCGCTTGCCCTCGTCGCGGCTGGTGGCCAGCACCTTGAGGCCACCGGCCCGGGCGAGCGTGATCAGGGCGGTCGCCACGCCGCCGCCGGCGCCCTGCACCAGCACGGTGTCGCCGGCCTTCAGCCCGCCCTGGGTGAACAGCATCCGGTACGCCGTGAGCCAGGCCGTGGGCAGGCAGGCGGCCTCCTCGAACGACAGCGACGAGGGCTTCGCGATCACGTTCTGCTTCGGCACGGCCACCTTGTCGGCGAAGGTGCCCTGGTAGCGCTCGGAGAGCAGGGACCGCTTGGGGTCGAAGGTCTCGTCGCCACCGGTGTACGACGGGTCGCTGATCACCGCGTGCACGACGACCTCGTTGCCGTCCTCGTCGACGCCGGAGGCGTCGCAGCCGAGGATCATCGGCAGCGCCTCCTCGCGCAGGCCCACGCCCCGCAGCGACCAGAGGTCGTGGTGGTTGAGCGAGGTGGCCTTGACGGTGACGGTCGTCCACCCGTCAGGCACCTCGGGATCGGGTCGCTCCCCGACCACCAGGCCGCTCAGCGGGTCGTCGGAGGAGAAGGACTCGGCGTACACAGCGAACATGCCTCGACCCTAGCGGCGCTGCTGGGGAGCCGAACGGGCGGCGGAGGGGGCGGCAGTTTCCCAGGGTAGGAAGGGAAACTGCCTCTCCGCACAGGAAGTTTCCTGTGGGACGAGGCAGAAAAGGTTCCTACCCTGGGAAACTGCCAGCGGCTCAGCGACGAGCCACGCCGTCGCGCCGGGCGGCCTCGGCCACGGCGGCGGCGACGGTGGGACCCACCCGGGGGTCGAACGGCGACGGGATGACCAGGTCCTCGGTGACGTCGTCGGCGACGATCGCGGCGAGCGCGTCGGCGGCGGCGAGCTTCATCCCCTCGGTGATGGCGGTCGCCCGCGCGTCGAAGGCACCGCGGAAGATGCCCGGGAACGCCAGCACGTTGTTGATCTGGTTGGGGAAGTCCGAGCGACCGGTCGCCACGACCCGGGCGTGCCGGTGGGCCACGTCGGGGTGCACCTCCGGGTGCGGGTTGGCCAGCCCGAAGATCACCGCCTCGGGCGCCATGGTCGCGACGACCTCCTCGGGCACGGTCCCGCCGGAGAGACCGATGAAGACGTCGGCGCCGACCATGACGTCGGCGAGCGAGCCGGTCCGCCCGGTCACGTCGGCGGTGACCTCGGCGAGCGCCCGCTTGGAGTCGTTCAGGCCGGCGCGCGAGGAGTGCAGGACGCCGCCCCGGTCGGTGACGGCGATGTCGTGGATGCCGGCGGCGAGCAGGATCCGGGTCACGGCGACCCCGGCAGCGCCCGCTCCGGAGATCACCACGCGCGTGGTCTCGGCGAGCCGCCCGGTCAGTCGCAGCGCGTTCTCGAGGGCGGCGAGCACCACGACCGCGGTGCCGTGCTGGTCGTCGTGGAAGACCGGGATGTCCAGGCGCTGCTTGAGCCGCTCCTCGATCTCGAAGCACCGCGGTGCCGAGATGTCCTCGAGGTTGATGCCGCCGAAGCTCGGCGCGAGCCGGACCACGGTCTCGACGATCTCGTCGACGTCCTTGGTGTCCAGGCAGATCGGGACGGCGTCGACGCCGCCGAACTGCTTGAACAGCACGGCCTTGCCCTCCATCACGGGCATGGCCGCCTTCGGGCCGATGTCACCGAGGCCGAGCACCGCGGTGCCGTCGGTGACGACCGCCACCGTGTTGGACACCCACGTGTAGTCGGCGGCCAGCGACTCGTCCTCGGCGATCGCCTCGCAGACCCGGGCGACACCCGGGGTGTAGGCGAGCGAGAGCTCCTCGGGGCCGTTCAGGGCGACCCGTGAGGCGATCTCCATCTTGCCGCCGGCGTGCAGGGCGAAGACCGGGTCCTGCGCGCGGGGGTTCTCCAGATCAGGCATGTGCTCCGATGCAACCATGAACGCGTCTCCTGGCGATGCGTGGGTCGAATGAATTCGTCGTGCTCGTCCCGGCCGGCTCGACGCGCACCTGTGGTGGGGCCGCGGAGTCGTTGCTCGAGTGGGGGGTGACCCAGCCCCACCATGGTCGCACAGCCCCGACGCCGGCTCCGGAGGGACCTGCGGCCGCTCACCGACGCGGAGCACCGCGCAGGAGGCCGGGTCGCGGCCACACCCGGGCGAGCACGACGGCGAGGACCTCCGTGGTCGGCACCGGTCCGGCGGACCACGAGTCGCGTCCCTCGCGCGGGTTGTCGCGGGTGACCCACCAGCCCTGGGGCGAGTCGTGGTCGAGCCGCTTCACCGCGACCACCCCGTCGTCGAAACGTACGACGGCCAGCCGACCCGTTCGTGGCCCGGCACCGTGGGCGACGAGGAGCCGGTCACCGTCGCGCAGGGTCGGCGTCATCGACCGTCCGCGCACGATCGCGATGCCGATCCGCCACATCGTCGTACGCCTCCTCGAGACCTCGTGGAGCGCTGCCCACCGCCGGGAGTAGTGTCGCAATCGAGCCGGTCGTTCAAGCCAACGGGCGCTACCGCCATCGTCAACGTGAGAGGAAATACCGCATGCTCAAGCACCTTTTCGCCCCCACCATCGAGGTATCCGCGCACTGCGACCTGCCCTGCGGCGTCTACGACCCCGCCCAGGCGCGCATCGAGGCGGAGTCGATCAAGGGCATCATCGCGAAGGTCGCCGACAACGACGACCCCGACTTCCGCACCCGCGCGATCCTGATCAAGGAGCAGCGCTCCGAGCTGGTCAAGCACCACCTGTGGGTGCTGTGGACCGACTACTTCAAGCCCCCGCACTTCGAGAAGTACCCGCAGCTGCACCAGCTGGTCAACGAGGCCACCAAGCTCGCCGGCGCCTCGGGCACCAAGGGCGAGCTCGACGCCGGCAAGGCCGACGAGCTCCTCGCGAAGATCGACGAGATCGCCGAGATCTTCTGGGAGACGAAGAAGGCCTGAGCGCAGCGAAGGACTTCGAAACGACCCCCGACGCCTCTGGCGTCGGGGGTCGTTTCGTTGCGGAACCGGCTCCGCCGGGGTCGGTACCGGTTTAGTGTTTCTCCCGACGTCATCACCGACCACTCAGGACACCACTGTGAGCCAACGACCAGACGTGGAGCTGCGCCTGCCGGCGGAGAGCGCCTACGTCGCCGTCCTGCGGATGACCACGGCCGGCCTCGCGGCACGACTCGACTTCACCCTCGACGACATCGAGGACCTGCGGATGGCCGTCGGTGAGGCCTGTGCGCTCGTCCTCGAGAACGCCGAGGGACCCGGCGACCTGCACGCCCACTTCGACCTGAGCGACGGCTCGATCCGGGTCTCGGTCAGCGCGGACTCCTCGCGCGACGCCGAGCCGGACGTCGACAGCTTCGGGTGGCAGGTGCTGACCGCCCTGACCAGCGACGTGGTCACCAGCCGTGACGGAGAGCAGCGGTGGCTCTCCTTCACCGTCCGCTCGAGCATCGCGGTCTAGCACCATGACGCCCCCCGGTCCCTCCCTCGGGGCGCGAGCGCTGACGCGCGAGCGCAGCCACGCCCTGTTCGACGAGCTCGGTGACGAGGCGACGCCGAAGGAGCGCCGTGCCCTGTGTCGCGAGGAGCTGGTCCAGCTGCACCTGCCCCTCGTCGACCACTGCGCCCGCCGCTTCGCGAACCGCGGCGAGCCCCTCGACGACCTCGTCCAGGTGGGCACCATCGGCCTGATCAAGTCCGTCGACCGGTTCGACACCGAGCGCGGCGTCGAGTTCTCGACGTACGCCACCCCGACCATCATCGGCGAGATCAAGCGGTACTTCCGCGACAAGGGCTGGGCGATCCGGGTGCCCCGGCGGCTCCAGGAGCTGCGGATGTCGATCAGCTCGGTGACCGGCGACCTGTCCCAGGAGCTGGGTCGGTCTCCCACGCCTCGCGAGATCGCCGAGAAGATCGGCGTCGGGGTCGAGCAGGTGATGGAGGGCCTCGAGTCGGCCAACGCCTACTCCACGCTCTCCCTCGACGCCGGGGAGACCAACGAGGACGGCGGCAGCCTGAGCATGCTCGACACCCTCGGGATGGACGACGAGGCGCTCGCCCACGTCGAGATCCGCGAGTCGATCAAGCCGCTCATCGAGCAGCTCCCCTCGCGGGAGAAGAAGATCCTGATGCTGCGGTTCTTCCGGGGCATGACCCAGAGCCAGATCGCCGCCGAGATCGGCGTCTCCCAGATGCACGTCTCGAGACTGCTCAACCGCACCCTGGAGCAGCTGCGCCTCTCGCTGTCCGAGGTCAGCTAGCACCAGCCCGGCTGCGACCGGAGACTGATCAGTCGCGGTCGGCGGCCCGCTCGAGGGCGTCGATCGAGCGTGGGTGCAGCAACCCGGCGAGGACGAGGACCGCGCCGAGGGCGAGCACGATCGCCACCGGCAGGGTCGAGCCCGACTTGAAGTTCCAGGCCAGGCCCAGCTGGACCAGCTGGGCCAGCAGCACCGGGCCACGCGCCCAGACACGCAGGCGGTTGAGCCCCCACGCGCACAGGATCAGCAGGACGCCGTACCCCACGAAGAAGACCGAGACGGTCACGCCCATGGTCAGCCGGTCGCTGTCGATCGTGACCACCTCGGTGATCCCGAAGAGCAGCAGCAGGAGTCCCTCCACGAAGACCAGGCCCGCTGCCGCCACCAGGGGTGCCGGGGTCCCGGTCACCGGATCTGACGGCGACCCGGACGGGTCTTGGGAGGGCGCGGACACAGGCCCAGCGTAGGAGAGCGAGGCGACCGAAATGGCACCCTGTGACCAACATGACCGCCGCAGGGGTTGTCTTGGGCGCGGCTGGTTGGCACGATCAAATGGTTGCGCCCCGCAGGAGCGGGTGTGCGCATCGTCACAGGTGGCTCTTCGGCGTTCACAAACGCTCGCGGAGATGTCATTGTGAATCCGTTCACGAGCATCGCTCGGACACCACTGTTGGAAGGTAGCCCCACCCATGGATTGGCGTGACCGTTCCGCGTGCCTCGACGAGGATCCGGAACTGTTCTTCCCGATCGGCAACACCGGGCCCGCGATCATGCAGATCGAGGAGGCCAAGCAGGTGTGCCGACGCTGCGAGGTGCGCGAACAGTGCCTCGCCTGGGCCCTCGAGGCCGGGCAGGACCACGGTGTCTGGGGCGGGATGAGCGAGGACGAGCGACGTGCGCTGAAGCGCCGCAACGCCCGTGCCCGCGTGCGCACCGCCTGAGGGATCCTCTCAGCCCACGGCCGCCCGACCACCCAGGGGACGTCGACCTCGACGCGCGTCCCCGACCCGTCGGCGCGTGGGCCGAAGCTCAACGTGCCCCCGAGCTCACCGATCAAGGTGCGCACGATCGAGAGCCCCAGGCTGCCGGTCGCCTCGACGTCGAAGCCGGGCGGGAGCCCCACCCCGTCGTCCTCGACCACCAGGTGGAGCGCGGAACCCCGGCGTTCGCTGCGTACGACGATGGAGCCGGCGCCCTCCTCGAGCCACCCTTCGGCGAAGGCGTGCTCCACGGAGTTCTGGATCAGCTCGGTGAACACCATGGCCAGGGGCGTCGCGGCATCGGAGCTGATCGAGCCGAACGATCCCTCGCGCCGGGTCCGGATCGCCACCCCGCGGGAGCCGACGTCGGTCACGAGCCGGGTCAGCCGGTCGGCCACGTCGTCGAAGTCGACGGACTCGTCGAAGTTCTGGCTCAGGGTCTCGTGCACGACCGCGATCGCGCCGACCCGCCGGACCGCCTCGTCGAGGGCGACCCGCCCCTCCGGCACCCCGATCCGCCGCGACTGCAGGCGCAGGAGCGCCGCCACCGTCTGCAGGTTGTTCTTGACCCGGTGGTGGATCTCGCGGATCGTCGCGTCCTTGGTGACCAGCTCGCGGTCGCGGCGACGCAGCTCGGTGACGTCGCGCAGCAGCACCAGCCCACCGACGTGCAGGCCTGCCGGCCGCAGCGGGATCGCGCGGACGATGACCGTGACGCCGGGACCCTCGAGCTCGGTGTCCCTGGCGCTCCGCGCCCCCAGGACGGCGCTGATCGTCTCCTCGTCGGGACGCATGGCGGCCGGCACCAGCGCGCGGGCGACGTCGACCAGTGACTGGCCGCTCAGGTCCCCGGTGAGGCCCAGCTTGCGGAAGACCGAGAGGGCGTTGGGGCTGGCGTAGCTGACCCGCCCGGCCTCGTCGACCCGGATGAACCCGTCGCCCACCCGGGGGGTGTCGGCGTGGTCCGAGCGCTGGCCGGGGAAGGGGAAGCTGCCGTGGGCGATCATCTGGGAGAGCTCGCTCGCGGTCTGCAGGTAGGCCAGCTCGAGCCGGCTGGGCGTGCGCACGCCCTGCAGGTTGGTGTTGCGCGCCACCACGGCGATCAGCTCGTCGCCGCGACGTACCGGGATGGCCTCGACGCGCACGGGTACGTCGTCACGCCACTCGGGATCCCCCTCGCGGGCGATCCGGCCCTCCCGCAGGGCGGCGTCGATGAGCGGACGGCGGCCGGACTCGAGGAAGGTCCCCACGACGTCGTCCACCAGCGCGGTGGGCCCGGTCGTGGGCCGCATCTGGGCGCCGGCCCAGTAGCCCGAGCCGTCGGCCGCGGGCAGCCACAGCACCAGGTCGGCGAAGCTCAGGTCGGCGATGATCTGCCAGTCGGCGAGCAGCATCGAGAGCCACTCCACGTCGTCCGGGGAGAGGTCGGTGTGCGCCCTGGCGAGCGCCTGCATCGACGGCACGGGGTCAGCGTAGGTGGCCCACTAGGGTCGACCTGCATGACGCAGGCACCCGAACAGCCGGCCGTCGAGGCGCACGCCGGGAAGCACGCCGTCGCGGTGGCCGCCGCCCACGGGGTCGAGACGATGTTCACCCTCTCCGGCGCCCACGTCTTCCCGATGTACGACGGCGCGGTGACCGCCGACCCGCCGATGCGGATCATCGACGTGCGGCACGAGCAGACCGCCGCCTTCGCCGCCGAGGCGATCGGCAAGCTGACCCGCACCCCCGGCCTCGCCGTCCTGACCGCCGGGCCCGGTGTGACCAACGGCGTCAGCGCCATCGCCCAGGCGCAGTTCAGCGGTTCGCCGCTGGTCGTCGTCGGGGGCCGCGCCCCGGCGAACCGCTGGGGCAGCGGCTCCCTGCAGGAGCTCGACCAGCCGCCGATCATCGCGCCCGTCTCGAAGCTCGCCCGGACCATCCACACCGCCGCGGAGGTCCCTGACGGCATCCACGAGGCGTTCACGATCGCGGGCGCCCCGCACCGCGGGCCGGTGTTCGTGGACGTGCCGATGGACGAGTTCTTCAACACCACCAGCGCCGCGACGCCGACCGTGGCCGCGCGGATCCGCACCGAGCCCGACCCCGACGCCCTGACCGAGATCGCCGAGCTGCTCGGGCAGGCGAGCCGTCCGGTCCTGGTGCTCGGCACCGACGTCTGGGCCGACGGCGCGGAGGAGGCGGCGCTGCGCCTCGTCGAGCAGGCGGGGATCCCCGCGATCACCAACGGGATGGGCCGCGGAGTGGTCCCGGGTGGGCACCCGCTCCTGGTCACCAAGGCGCGCGGTGCCGCACTGGGTGGGGCCGACCTCGTCGTGGTGGCCGGAACGCCGCTCGACTTCCGTCTCGGCTACGGCATCTTCGGCGGGAAGGACGGCGCCACCCCGGCGCGCGTCGTGCACCTCGCGGACTCGGCGATCCAGCTCTCCCGGCACGCCGACCTGGCCGCCGAGGCGTCGGGCGACCTCACGCTGATCCTCGACGGGCTGCGCGAGGCGGTGCTCGGACTGGTCCGCCGGCCGGACTGGGACGGCTGGGTCACCTCGCTCCAGGACACCGTCCGGCAGGCCGTCGCGCGGGACGCCGAGCTGCTGCACGCCGAGGCCGACCCGATCCATCCCGCCCGGATCTACGGCGAGCTGGTCCCCCGGCTGGCCGACGACAGCGTCGTGATCGGCGACGGCGGCGACTTCGTCTCCTTCGCCGGCAAGTTCGTGGAGCCCCAGCGTCCCGGCGGCTGGCTCGACCCCGGCCCCTACGGCTGCCTCGGCGCCGGCCTGGGCGCCGCGATCGCCGCCCGGATCACCCGGCCCTCCGCCCAGGTCGTGCTGCTGTACGGCGACGGCGCCGCCGGCATGTCGCTGATGGACGTCGACACCCTCGTGCGGCACGACCTCCCGGTGGTGATGGTGTGCGGCAACAACTCGGCCTGGGGGCTGGAGAAGGGCCCGATGCAGATGCTCTACGGGTACGACGTCGCGGCCGACCTCGCCCCGCAGACGCGCTACGACCAGGTCGTCACCGCGCTCGGCGGTGCCGGCGAGACGGTCACCGACCCGCGGCAGATCGGTGCGGCGCTCGACCGTGCCTTCGCCGCCGACGTGCCCTACCTCGTCAACGTGATCACCGACGTCGAGGCCGCCTACCCGCGCACCACGTTCGGGATCTAGGCGCGCTGAGGTGCGATCCGTCTCGCGGCACCCGAGGAGCTGCCCGAGGTCGGTCGCCTCACCGCGGAGGTGTACGTCGGCGACGGCTTCATGCCCGCCTCCGACGACTACGTCGCCGTCCTCGCCGACGCCGCCCGGCGAGCATCGTCGAGCGAGCTCTGGGTGGCCGTCGACGACGAGGGCGAGACGAGCCGCGTCCTGGGCACGGTGACGTACTGCCCCGTCGGGTCGGCGTACCGCGAGATCGGCCGCGACGCCGAGGGTGAGTTCCGGATGCTCGCCGTGGCGAAGAGCGCCCGTGGACGCGGCGTCGGGCAGGCGCTGGTGCAGCACTGCATCGACCGCTCGCGCGCGCTGGGGTACGCCGGCGTGCGGATGTCGACGATGGACCGGATGACCGCCGCTCATCGCGTCTACGAGCGGCTCGGCTTCACCCGGGCACCGGAGGACGACTGGGAACCCGTGCCCGGCGTCCGGCTCCTGGCCTACGCCCTCACGCTCTGAACCCGGCTACAGGCGGGAGAGGAAGCGCTCGGCGTCGACGACGACCCGGGTGACCTCGCCGGCGCCGACGAGCTTGCCGTCCTGCCGGGCGGCGACGCCGAAGCGCAGCAACCGACCGTCGACGTGGTCGAGCGTCGCGGTCACGCTCACCGGGGCTCCGACCGCCGAGGGCGCCAGGTGCTCGAGGGAGACGCGGGTGCCGACGCTGGTGCTCCCCTCGTCGAGCCCGGCCGTCGATCGCCGCGCAGGTCGCTGCCTCGCACCACGCGAGCAGGCGCGGCGTCGCCAGGACCGGCAGCGAGCCCGACCCCACGGCAGCCGCGGTGTCCTCGTCACCGACGACGTGCTCCTGCGTCACGGTGAGTCCCACGCTCAGCTGGCCCATCGCCCCATCCAACAGCACGAGAGCCCCGGACCGAGTGGTCCGGGGCTCATGCGTCGGTGACTGCTTCAAGGCCTGTGTCAGGCGTTCGGCCTCTTGCCGTGGTTGGCGTTCTTCTTCTTGCGACCACGACGCTTGCGTCCGGTCTTGCCCATGGTTCCTCCTGTGGATCAGCGGCGACATCGGTCCGCCGGCGGTCTGCTCACCGCTCGGTGGAGCGGCGTACATCCTCTCAGGTGGCGGCCGGCCGCACCAATCGGAGCGGGTCAGCGCTCCTCGGTGATCTGCACCTGCACCTCGCGGATGGACAGCATCACCCGCTGCCGCAGACCGTCGGGGGCGACCTCGCTGCACGACCGGGCGACCAGTGTCTTCACGGTGCGCTCGAGGTCGTAGCGGGCCAGGCACGGGCCGCACTCGTCGAGGTGCTGCTGGATCTCCGCGCAGTCGGCCTGCTCGAGCTCGTTGTCGAGGAAGAAGAAGACCCGGCCCAGGACCTCGGAGCAGTCGCTGTTGTGGCCGAGGGGAGGCTGTTCGATCACCGGACTCCCTCCTTCGTGGGGCTCGAGAGCAGGTCGTTCTCTCTGACGTAGCCGGTCAGCATCTCGCGCAGCTGGCGCCGCCCGCGGTGCAGCCTGGACATCACGGTGCCGATCGGCGTCTCCATGATCTCCGCGATCTCCTTGTAGGGGAATCCCTCGACGTCGGCGAGATAGACCGCCAGCCGGAAGTCCTCCGGCAGACGCTGCAGGGCGTCCTTCACGTCGGAGTCGGGCAGGTGCTCCAGCGCCTCCATCTCGGCCGACTTCAGGCCGGAGGAGGAGTGCGACTCGGCCCGCGCGAGCTGCCAGTCCTCGACGTCCTCGGCCATCGACTGCTGCGGCTCGCGCTGCTTCTTGCGATAGGTGTTGATGAAGGTGTTGGTCAGGATCCGGTAGAGCCACGCCTTGAGGTTCGTGCCCGGCCGGAACTGGTGGAACGAGCCGTAGGCCTTGGCGAAGGTCTCCTGGACGAGGTCCTCGGCGTCGGCAGGATTACGGGTCATCCGCATGGCCGCGGAGTACAGCTGGTCGAGGAACGGCATCGCGTCGCGCTCGAAACGCAGCTGCCGGTCGGACTCGGTCTCGGTGGCCACGTCGATCGTGGTGGGGTCGACGACGTCGTCGACCGCGGGTTCGGTGTCAGTCATTGGTCCCGAGTCTACCGAGGACCCGGCAGCGACCGGACGTTCGAGCAGTGCCAGCATCGGCGACCTCCTGCCTACGTGTGGTGGACAGGGAGGGAACAACGGCTCAGTCGCGCGGATTCCCCGCGATCTCGCGCACCACCCACTCCAGGGTGGCCTCCAGCACCACCGCGAGCGCGTCGGCCTGGGACACCGGCGCGGTCTTGGCGACCTTCATCCCGTGGTCGGCTGCCGGTACGACGGCCAGCTCGATGCCGTCGGGGAACTCCTCGGGAGTGCCGAACGGATCCTTCTCGCCCTGGATCACCAGCGTGGGCAGCCGAGCGCCGCGCAGCTCGTCGAGGCGCGACTTCTCCGGCCGCCCCGGCGGGTGGAGCGGGAAGGAGAGCGCCAGCACTCCCCTGGCGCCGACCTGGCGGCCGATCCGGCAGGCCGAGCGGGCTCCGGCGCTGCGGCCGCCCAGCACGAGGGGACTTCGGGTGCGGAGCTGGTCGAGCACGGCGAGGTAGGAGGCGTCGATGGCCGCCGGAGCAGGGGCGACCTTCTTGCCCGCGACCCGCCACGGCATCTCGACCAGGATCACCGAGACGTCCTGCTGCGGCAGGGTCCGGGCGAGCCTGACCAGGTCGTGGGCGTCGATCCCCCCGCCGGCACCGTGGGTCAGCACGATCGTCGCGATCGGCCGCTTCGCCCGGCGGGTGACCACGCGCGCATCGCCACCGGGGGTCGCCACCATCCGCTCGGCCGGCATCAGCGCGACACCCCCGACGGCGCCTCGCCGGGGAGCTCGGACAGCGGGATCGGGTCGAGCAGCTCGGGCCCGTTGTTCTTGACGTTGGAGACGAGCGTGGAGACGGGATAGGCCTCGAGCAGCCCCGGCGCTGCAGGCTGGAGCAGCGCGAGCAGGTCGTCGCGCTCGTGGGGGCCGGGGTCGAGCCAGGCGTCGTACGCGGACGGCGGGAGCATCAGCGGCATCCGGTCGTGGATGTGGCCCAGGGAGTCCTCGGCGCTGGTGGTCAGCACCGTGCAGGTCCACCGGAAGCGGTCGTGGTCGTCGTCGGCCTTGTCCGGGTCGCGCCAGATCTCGTAGAGCCCCGCCATCGCGAGCACGCCTCCGTCGGCGGGCCGGATGAAGTAGGGCTGCTTCCTCGGCTTTCCGGCTTTCGTCAGCTGCTCGGTGGCGTACCACTCGAAGTAGCCGTCGGCAGGCAGGATGGCGCGACGGCGCTCGAAGGCCCGGCGGTACGCCGGCTTCTCGGCCACCGTCTCCATCCGGGCGTTGATCATCCGGTTGCCGATCTTGGGGTCCTTGGCCCAGAAGGGCACCAGCCCCCAGGTCAGCACGCGCAGCTGGCGCTCGGGCGGCTCGGGCGTCGCCGCCTCTCCCGACCCGCTCGGCGGTCGCTCGACGACGCCGTAGACCTCCTTGGTCGGCGCGACGTTGAAGTCGGGCTCGAGCCGAGGGAGGTCAGGGTTGTGGATCTCGAACTCTTCGACGAGATCCTCCGGCGCGCGGCTGGAGGCGTAGCGACCGCACATGGCCGCAAGGGTAGTCAGCGACGCCGACACCCGCGAGGACGCCATCTGGTGCGGTGTACGCCGACAGGCCCCCCGTGCCCGCCGGCGTACACCGACTCAGCTGCGCGCTATCTCGTCGAGCAGGATCGCCGCCGCATCCGTGGTGGGCGGCAGCCCCTCGATCCACACACGTGCCCTCCCCTGGTCACGGTCTGGTTCGTCGACGAGATCGCGCAACAGACCTACTCGCCGGGCGAGCAGGTTTCCCCTCCCCGTCAGGATGACCAGTCGCGAAGGACTGGCCTTGGCAATGGATTCCTCACCGGGAAAAGCAGTTCGTGCGGTCTCGGCCAGTCGCACGAGTCGCAAGGTGGCCTCGAACGGATCACTCCACGCCGAGGGCCGGGAGAGCCAGGGGAGGTCGACGAGCACCAGCGCATGGCTGTTGCCCGGCGACGTCCCCCCCTGTTCTGCCCCCCGATAGACCTCCGACACCCTGGCCTGCAGATGCGCAAGGCTGACCAGTCCCGTCAGAGGGTCTTCGCAGGAAAGCTGGTGAAGGTAGCCGAGCGTCTCTTCACCCCAGGCCTCGCACAACGCCCGCGTCGCCCGAAAATCGGGTTCCCCCCCGTTCACGTGGGCGTAGGTGGCCTGCAGTCCGTCCAGTGCCTCCCCCAGGGCAGCACCGTCACGGGCCAGCTCACGGCCAACCTCAGCACACGCGCGCGACGCGTCACGTCCGGCTCCGAGATGTTCGACGACGGCCTCGAAGCGACTCGGTACGCCGTAGCCGACGCCCTCCCCCCAGGGGCCGTCCACCTCCGACGACCGTGCCGCATCGGCGTGCGCGCTTCTGCGAGTCAATGTCGCAAAGATGCCCATGCCGGTCCGCCTCTCCATCTTTCCTGTGTGGCCGACGCTCCACTCGCCGGCACTCAGAGAAGGAACGGAGCAGGTCTGGTCTCATGACGCGGTTTTTCGGATTAAACTCTGCTGACTTCTCTCGAAAGATTCCCGCCTGTCCATGAGCACGACCGACGTCACGACCGACCTGACGGACCCGGAGCTGATCTCCCTGGTCCGCGGCGGGGACGTCGACGCCTACGGCATCCTCTTCGCCCGCCACGTCGACGCCGCCAACCGGCTCGCGTCCATGCTCGTCTCCGGGCCCGACGCCGACGACCTGGTCTCCGAGGCGTTCGTGAAGGTCCTCAACGTGCTGCTGGCCGGTGGCGGACCCGACGTCGCGTTCCGGGCCTACCTGCTCACGGCGGTTCGCCGGCTGAACGTCGACAAGGTGCGCAGCACCCAGCGGGCAACCCCGACCGACGACCTGACGCCGTACGACCGCGGCGTGCCGTTCACCGACACCGCGATCGCCGGCTTCGAGGGCGGTGCCGCCGCGAAGGCGTTCGCCTCGTTGCCCGAGCGCTGGCAGCTGGTCCTGTGGCACCTCGAGGTGGAGAACCAGAAGCCCGCCGACATCGCACCCCTGCTGGGCATGAGCGCCAACTCGGTCTCGGCGCTCGCGTACCGGGCACGTGAAGGGCTGCGACAGGCCTTCCTGAACATGCACAGCGGCAACCTCGCCAACGACGACTGCCGTCAGACGCACGAGCTGCTCGGCGGTTACGTGCGCCGTGGCCTGGCGCGGCGCGACACCAGCCGCGTCGAGGCACACCTCGAGCACTGCCGACACTGCGCTGCGACGTACCTCGAGCTCGAGGAGGTCAACTCCTCGCTCTCGGCGCTGCTCGGCCCGGCGGTCCTTGGTGGCGCCGCCGCGGCGTACCTCGGCACCGGCGGGATGGCCGCCCTGGGTGGTGGCGGTGGCTGGGCCTCGTTGGTCCAGATGCTCGACCGGAGCAAGGACGCCGTGCTCGCCAGCCCGACCGCCTCGATGGCGACCGCCAGCATGGTGAGCGTCACGACCGCCACGGCCGTCGTGGTCGGGGTGCACGCGACTCCGCTGACCCTGCCCAGCATCCACCCGCCGTCTGCTGTCGCGGCTGCAGCCGACCGCAACCTGTCCAGCCGCGCGGCCGCTGCCGGGTTCGCGGCCCTGGACAGGATGCGCGACGAGATCGCTCAGGGACTGCCCCTGCCTGCGCTGGTCGTCGTCCCCCTGGCCACCCCGACCGCCGAAGCAACCCCGCAGGCAGCGGTGCTGCCCGAGACCCCGGTCGAGGTCGTCGTGCCCGAGGTGCCGGTCGACACCCCCGTCCCGGACCCGGGTCCGCCCGTCGACGTGCCGGTCGACCCGCCCGTTGACGTGCCCGTCGACCCGCCGGTGGAGCCGCCCGTTGACGTGCCCACGGACGTGCCCACGGACCAGCCGACCGACCAGCCCACGGACCAGCCGACCGACCAGCCCACGGACCAGCCCACGGACCAGCCGACCGACCAGCCCACGGACCAGCCGACCGACCAGCCCACGGACCAGCCCACGGACCAGCCGACCGACCAGCCCACGGACCAGCCGACCGACCAGCCGACCGACCAGCCCACGGACCAGCCGACCGACCAGCCCACGGACCAGCCGACCGACCAGCCCACGGACCAGCCGACCGACCAGCCCACGGACCAGCCCGACGCGACCAGCCGACCGACCAGCCCACGAACCAGGGCGGCACGTCCACCCCACCTGCCGACCCGCCGGCCGACCCACCCGCTGACCCGCCGCTGACCCGCCCGGCTGACCCCCCGGCCGACCAGCCCACCGTGGCCCGCACCGAGACGGTCGCCAGGCCCGCCAGCATCAAGGCCACCGCCCCACCGCGGCCCCGGGTCGTCGCCAGCACCAGCGCGCCTGGCGGCAGCTCCGGCACGGCCACCCCGGCAGCGAGCGGCGGCGCCGCCACCGGCTGAGCGTGGTTCAGCACGACGCGATCGGGTAAACAGGTGAGCATGACTGCCACCCGCCTCGTCGCCCGCCCGCTCCTCGCCTCGATGTTCGTGGTCGGCGGCGTGAACGCGCTGCGCAACGCCCCCGGCATGGCCGCGAAGGCGAAGCCGGTGACCGACCGGGTCCGGCCCGCGCTCGAGAAGGCGGTACCCCAGGCCAGCATGCTGCCGGAGGACCCCGAGTCACTGGTGCGGATCAACGGGGCTGCACAGGTCGTTGCCGGGCTCGCCCTGGCCACCGGCAGGTTCCCGCGACTGTCCAGCACCGTCCTGGCGGCGAGCCTGATCCCGACCACCGCCGCGGGCCACCGCTTCTGGGAGGAGGACGACCCGACGGCCAAGGCCACCCAGCAGATCCACTTCTTCAAGAACCTCTCGATGCTGGGTGGACTGATGCTCGCCGCCGTCGACACCGAGGGTCGCCCGGGACTCGTCTGGCGTGCCCGTCACGGCGCCCGCGCCGCTCGTCGGGAGGCCAAGCACCTCCGGCGCGAGGCCAGGCTGGCCGCCAAGTCGATCGGCTGAGAGAGGCGCGCTCCACCGCTTGTAGCCTCACGGGGTGAGCGCGCGCGACCTGTGGCCGGCCCCTCGCGCCCACCGACCGGTGGACGCGAGCGTCGACCTGCCCGGCTCCAAGTCGCTGACCAACCGGGCCCTCGTGCTGGCAGCACTGGCCGACGGCCCCTCCGTCGTACGACGGGCCCTGCGCTCGCGCGACACCGACCTGATGGCCGCTGCCCTCGCCGCGATGGGTGTCGAGGTCGACACGTCCGGAGCCGACTGGACCGTCGCGCCGGGCCACCTGCACGGCGGCAGCATCGACTGCGGGCTGGCCGGCACGGTGATGCGGTTCGTGCCGCCCGTCGCTGCCCTGGCCGAGGCGCCGGTGAGCTTCGACGGCGACGCCCGGGCACGCACCAGGCCGATGGCGGCCGTGCTCGACGCCCTGCGGGCACTCGGCGTCGCAGTCGACGACGAGGCTCGCGGGAAGCTCCCCTTCACGGTCCGCGGCACCGGCTCGGTGCCCGGAGGTGCCGTCACGATCGACGCCTCGGCCTCGAGCCAGTTCGTCTCGGGCCTGCTCCTGGCCGGCGCGCGCTACGACGCGGGCCTCGACGTGCGGCACGAGGGCGGCGGCCTCCCCTCGCTCCCCCACATCGAGATGACGGTCGCCTGCCTGCGCGAGCACGGGGTGGAGGTCGACGACAGCGTGCCCGAGCGCTGGCAGGTCGCACCGGGGACCGTGCGGGCGACCGACGTCGACATCGAGCCGGACCTGTCGAACGCGGCACCCTTCGCGATGCTGGCGATGACCTCGCAGGGTCGCGTCGTGATCCCGGGCTGGCCCCGCCGGACGACGCAGGCCGGCGACGCGCTCCGGCACATCCTGGAGCAGATGGGTGCGGAGGTGACCCTCGACGACGCGGGGCTGACCGTCACCGGCACCGGCACGATCTCCGGCATCGACCTGGACCTGCACGACGCCGGCGAGCTCGCGCCGGCGGTCGCGGCGTTGTGCGCAGTGGCCGAGTCACCGTCCCGGCTGCACGGCATCGCCCACATCCGCGGCCACGAGACCGACCGGCTCACCGCGCTCGCCGTCGAGCTCGAGGGGCTCGGAGCCCACGTCGAGGAGGAGCCCGACGGGCTGCGCATCGTGCCCGCTCCGATGCACGGCGGTGAGTTCAAGACCTACGCCGACCACCGGATGGCGCACGCCGCGGTCATCGTGGGCTCCGCCGTGGACGGCATCCTCGTCGAGAACGTCGCGACCACGGCCAAGACCTTTCCCGGGTTCGCCGACGTCTGGGCTGGTCTGTTCGCGTCATGACGGGTCGCTACGACGAGCACGACCCCGAGAGCTACGAGCGGCCGCGACGTCGTACCCGACCACGCACCAAGGAGCGGCCGAGCTACGACGACGCCGTCGGTGGCGTCGTCATCACCGTCGACCGCGGCCGCTACACCTGCCTGCTCGGCGCGCCCGGCAGCGAGGAGGGCGTCGTGCTCGCGATGAAGTCCCGCGCACTGGGCCGCAAGGGCGTGGTGGTCGGTGACCGGGTCAGGCTGGTGGGCGACACCTCGGGGGTCGACGGGAGCCTCGCCCGCATCGTCCTGGTCGACGACCGCGTGACCGTCCTGCGCCGTACGGCGGACGACGACGACCCCGTCGAGCGCGTGATCGTGGCCAACGCCGACCAGCTCGTGGTGGTGACCGCCCTCGCCGACCCGGAACCTCGGCAGGGCCTGATCGACCGTGCCCTGGTGGCCGCCTACGACGCGGGCATGGATCCGCTGCTCTGCCTGACCAAGGCCGACCTCGCCGACCCGGGGCCACTGCTGGCGAGCTACCGCCCGCTGGGTGTGCCGTACGTCGTCACGCAGCGCGGGGGCGACCTCACCGACCTCACCCAGCGACTGGCCGGGCGGACGAGCGTCCTGCTCGGGCACAGCGGGGTGGGCAAGTCGACCCTGGTCAACGCGCTCGTGCCGGACGCCGACAGGGAGATCGGGGTCGTCAACGCCGTGACCGGGCGGGGGCGGCACACCTCGACCAGTGCCCTGATGCTGGCGCTCCCCGGCGGTGGCTGGATCGTGGACACCCCCGGGATCAGGTCCTTCGGGCTGGCGCACGTGCGTCCCGACGACCTGATCAGCGCCTTCCCCGACCTGTACGAGCTGACCCTCGCCTGCCCCCGGGGCTGCACGCACGGGGAGGGCGAGCCCGAGTGTGGCCTCGACGAGGCCACCGGTGCCGACGCCGAGCGGGTCGCCTCGTTCCGGCGCCTGCTGGCCAGCCGGGAGGCGGGCGAGGGGTGGTAGCGGTGGAGCTCAGCCCCAGACCGCTCGGGCTCCCGCGTCGCCGGTGAGGAAGACCAGCACGAGCACCGCGATGCCCGCGACCACCAGCAGCACCATCAGCGGCTTCTCGAGAGCGGGCACCGGGGCCTCGCGGTCGGCGCCACCGGCGAGCCGCGTGACGTAGCCCAGCGCCCAGAACGCGACGATGACCACCACGGCCAGCACGAACATGGCGATGCGCAGCTTGTCCGCCCACTCCTGGTGGGTGTGCACCTGGGGAGACACCAGGTGCCGGGACGACTCGAGATCCTCGCCGCTCATCACCGAGATCTGCACCAGCACGGCACCGGCCAGGTTCACCAGCAGCGTCGGCCAGCGCAGGAGCCACCGCCACTTCGGGACGGCGTACAGGATCGCCCCCAGAGCGGCCAGCGGCACGAAGACAACGGTGGCGTGGACGACCAGCGCGTGGAGGGGCAACCCGTTGATCTCCATGGCGCCACGGTACTGAGCCGAGCGGGCCGGGAAGAACTGCCCAATAGTCTTAGCCCCATGCCGCTCGACTACACCGACGACCTCAGGCTCGCGCACGTGATGGCCGACGACGCCGACTCCGTCTCGCAGTCGCGGTACAAGGCTCTCGACCTGCACGTGATGACCAAGCCGGACCTCACGCCGGTCACCGATGCGGACCAGTCGGTCGAGGAGGGAATCCGGCGCACGCTGTCGCGGGCACGGCCTCGTGATGCGGTGCTGGGCGAGGAGACCGGATCGACCGGCCACAGCCAGCGTCGCTGGGTGGTCGACCCGATCGACGGCACCAAGAACTTCGTCCGCGGCGTGCCCGTGTGGGCGACCCTGATCTCGCTCATGGTCGACGACGAGGTCGTCGTCGGGGTCGTCTCAGCCCCGATGCTCAACCGTCGGTGGTGGGCGATGACCGGCGGCGGCGCGTGGACCGGGAAGTCGCTGATGCGCGCCGCGCCCTGCCAGGTCTCTGACGTCTCGCGTGTCGAGGACGCCTCCCTGTCGTACTCCTCCCTGCACGGGTGGGACGAGCGCGGACGGCTCGACGACTTCCTCTCCCTCTCGCGCCGGTGCTGGCGCACCCGTGCGTACGGCGACTTCTGGAGCTACATGCTGCTGGCCGAGGGGGCCGTCGACATCGCGACGGAGCCCGAGCTCGCGGTGCACGACATGGCGGCGATCGAGGTCATCGTGCGCGAGGCCGGTGGCGTGTTCACCTCGCTCGACGGCGAGCCCGGGCCGCACGGCGGCAGCGCCCTGGCCACCAACGGCAAGCTGCACGACCAGGCGCTGGCGTTCCTCGGCTCGCACAGCGAGCACGACCACGACCGCGAGCGACCGGGTGGCACGGTGCACGACCTGAGCGCCCGGCGCAGCGACCCCGCCGGCGAGCGGGAGTAGGCGCCTCCACACCCCTGTCCCCGCGGCCTGCGGGGCACTATCGTCGAAGGCCCACGACCTCGACGTCTGCGAAGGGGCCACCGATGAGGATCAACGACGTGCTCAAGGCCAAGGCGGCCCATGACGTGATCACGATCAAGGCCGCCACCAGTGTCCGTGACCTGCTCGCCCTCCTGGCCGAGCACAACATCGGCGCGGTCATCGTCAGCGGTGACGGCACCACGGTGGACGGGATCGTGAGTGAGCGCGACGTCGTACGCAAGCTCAACGGGAACGACGCCATCCTCGACGCCGAGGTGCAGGAGATCATGACCGCGGTCGTGCAGACCTGCGAGCCCGGCGCCGACGTGGACCTGGTGATGGCCCAGATGACCGAGCACCGGATCCGCCACGTCCCGGTGATCGACGACGGCGACCTGGTCGGCGTGGTCAGCATCGGCGACGTCGTGAAGAGCCGGATCACCCAGCTGGAGTTCGAGCGCGACCAGCTCGACTCCTACGTGCACCAGACCTAGGCCTGGCCGAGCGCCGGCCTGGGCGCCGGCCGCCAGGTCGGCAGCACCCGGCTGAGCAGGCCGGGGGGCGTTCCTCCGGTCCCTGTCGAGCCGGGGCCGTGGTCGTCGGACATCAGTGCGTGCACCCGGCTGACCAGCTCGCGCATCGGCTGGCCCTTCTGGATGTAGCCGGCAGCGCCTCCGGCGAGCGCCTTGCCCACCATCTCGTCGGCCCCGAACCCCGACAGCATGATCACGGTCGCGTTCGGGCACGCCGCCCGGATCAGGGGCAGTGCCTCGAGCCCGTCCATCACGGGCATGGCGATGTCGAGCAGCACGGCGTCGGGCTGGTGCTGACGGGCGGCATCCACTCCGGCTGCACCGTCACCCACCTCGGCGACGATCTGCAGGCCACCGCTCCGCTCGAGGGCGCGCCGGACGAGCGCCCGCACGTCCGGGGTGTCGTCGACGAGCACCACGGTGCGCGGCTGTGGGACGCCGTCGGAGATCACGCACGTCACCGTGCGACCGGAGCGACATGATGACTGGGCATACGGATACCGAGCACAAGAGCCTCCCGAGAATGCTGGATCACGCGCAATCTAGCGGCGATACGACGGCGTGTCGGACAGTGTCGGGTGATTGCCCCCGCCGATCTAGACCACGGCGTCGAGCCAGAGGCAGAACACGTGGCCCGCGGGGTCGACCATCACCCGCACGTCCTCCTGCGGCTGGTGCTCGTGCAGGGCGGCGCCGCACTCCTGGGCATGGCGTACGGCGCCCTCGAGGTCGGTGACTCTCACGTCGAGGTGCATCTGGATGGGAGGCTGCCCCGGCTCGCTGGGCCACACCGGCGGGGTGAAGTGCACGTCCTCCTCGAAGGAGAGCGCGACGTACTCCGGGCCGGCGACCACCACCCACCCCGGTTCGTCCACCCGGACCTCCCAGCCGAGCAGCCGCGCGTAGAAGGCGCCGAGCGCGCTCGGGTCGGGCGCGTTGAGGTTGATCGTGCTCAACCGGATTCCGTGCACGTGCTCGCGGTCCATGCGCCGAGTCAACCACCGTGTCGCGGCGCGCGCCCGGGTCGTGAAAGGCTTTCGTCCATGAGCGTTGACAAGCCCGAGATCGACTTCCCCGACGGCCCCCCGCCCACCGACCTCGAGATCATCGAGGTCACCGAGGGCGACGGCAAGGAGGCCACCAGCGGCTCCACCGTGTCGGTGCACTACGTGGGCGTGGCCCACTCCACCGGCGAGGAGTTCGACGCGTCGTACAACCGCGGCGCACCGCTCGACTTCCGCCTCGGCGTCGGCCAGGTCATCAGTGGCTGGGACCAGGGCGTGCAGGGGATGAAGGTCGGCGGGCGACGCCAGCTGGTGATCCCCCCGCACCTCGGCTACGGCGACCGCGGTGCCGGCGGCGTGATCAAGCCCGGCGAGACCCTCATCTTCGTGGTCGACCTGCTCGACGTCGTGTAGGCGTGCCCGACGCGGTCTTCGACCACCCACGGCTCGCTGCGGTCTACGACGATCTCGATCCGGACCGCTCGCGACCTGGCGGCGTACGTCGCCCTCGTCGGTGAGCTCGGTGCCGGCAGCGTGCTCGACGTCGGTTGCGGCACCGGCACCTTCGCACTGATGCTTGCCCGCGACGGGGTCGAGGTGGTCGGAGTCGACCCGGCGCGCGCCTCGGTCGATGTCGCCCGCGCGAAGCCGGGCGCCGACCGGGTCACCTGGATCGTGGGCGACGCGACCGCCCTGCCGGCGCTGCAGGTCGACCTCGCCACGATGACCGCCAACGTCGCCCAGGTCTTCCTGACCGACGACGACTGGGCGGCCACGCTGCGCGGGACCTGTGCGGCGCTGCGACCGGGAGGACACCTGGTCTTCGAGACGCGCGACCCGGCACGCCGGGCCTGGGAGCGGTGGACGCGCGAGCACACCCACCAGGTCGTCGACATCCCCGGCGTCGGTGAGGTGGAGACCTGGATCGACCTCGTCTCGGTCTCGATGGCGGAGGGCCTGGTGAGCTTCCGCGACACCAACGTCTTCCACGCGGACGGCGCCGTGATCGTCTCCGAGTCCACCCTGCGATTCCGCTCCCGCGAGGAGCTCGACACGTCGCTGACGGACGCCGGCTTCGAGGTGCTCGAGGTCCGCGACGCCCCCGACCGCCCCGGCCGCGAGTGGGTCTACCTCGCCCGCCGTACCGGGTAGTCCCGACGTTCTGGCTGCTCAATGTCCGCTTTGGACAGCCAGAACGTCAGGGACTATCCGGCGTGCGGCTCGCTGGTGACCCGGGCGGACGCCGGCCCGAGGGTGACCACGTCGCCCGGCACGAGCTGGCGGCCGCGGCGCGTCTCGACCTCGTCGTTGACGGTGACCATCCCGTCCTGCAGGAGGAGCCGGGCGTCGGAGCCGCTGTCGATCAGGTTGGCCAGCTTCAGGAACTGCACCAGCCGGATCGACCCGTCCCGGATCGGTACGTCGTCCATGGGCCTGTCCTACCAGTTCGTCCTACAGCACCAGCGAGACGGCATGGATGAGCACGCCGACGAGCCCGCCGACGATGGTGCCGTTGATCCGGATGAACTGGAGGTCGCGGCCCACGTGCAGCTCGATGCGGCGTGCTGCCTCGTGGCCGTCCCAGCGCTCGATCGTCGCCGTGATCACCGAGGTGAGCTCCTCGCCGTAGCGGCCCACGGCCCACACGGCGAAGTCGGCACCCCAGGCGTCCAGTCGTGCGCGCATCGCGTCGTCGGTGCCGACACGCTCACCGAACGCCGCGAGCTCACGGGACGCGCGCTCACGCAACGGCCCGTCGACGTCGTCGAGCGCCTCGATCAGCGCGCGGCGGAAGGCGCTCCACAGCGACATGCCCGTCGCGACGGTCTGCGGCTGCTCGAGGACCCGCCGCTTCAGGTTCTCGGCACGCTCCTGCGTCGCGGGATCGGTGAGCAGGTCCTGCGCCAGCTGGGCGAGCAGGCTGTCGAGGGCCTGGCGCGCGTGGTGGTCCGGGTCGGCCCGGATGTCGGCCAGCCAGCGGACCGCCTCGAGGTGCAGCCGGTTGGTGACCGCGTCGTTGAGCCGCTCGGGGGCCCACCAGGGGGCACGTTCGCCGACGATGTCGGTGAACGTCTCCTGGTTGTGCACCAGCCACCGGTGACCCTCCTCGAGGACGAGGTCGACCAACCCGTGGTGCGCGTTGTCGGCCACCACTTCCTGCAGCAGGCCGCCGGCCACGGGTGAGATCGGCTCGGCGATGAACCTCGGGATCAGCACCTCCTCCACCAGCGCCGCCACGTCCTCGTCCTTGAGCCGCCGCAGGCCGATCGCGACGACGGACGCGCCCTCCGCGGCGACCCGACCCGCGTTCGCCGGCTCCGCCAGCCAGGCTCCGACCCGACGGGCGATGTCAGCGGCGGCCAGGCGTTCACGGATCACCTGCTCCTGCAGGAAGTTCTCCGCGAAGAACTCCTCCAGGCTGCGGCCGAAGTCGTCCTTGCGCCGCGGGATCAGCGCCGTGTGCGGCACCGGGACGCCCAGCGGGTGGCGGAACAGCGCCGTGACCGCGAACCAGTCCGCCATCGCCCCCACCATGCTGGCCTCGGCACCGGCGTTGACGAAGCCCCAGAAGCCACCCTGGTTCAGCGTCGCGACGTACACCACCGCGGCGAAGACGAGCAGGCCGAGCGCCACCGCCTTCATCCGGCGCAGGCGGGTCAGACGTACGGCGTCGGCGGCAGGGTCGCCGGCGACGAGTGCCGGAGCGGTCAGGGAGGTCATCGTCCCGATCACCCTTCGGGTCGAGGGGCCCGTGACGGGCAGGAATGGAAACCTATCCAAGGGTTGCTCGAGCGCCGCAACCGGAACAAAACGGCGCCCAATCCGTTGAACGCTGTGTAGGGCGCACACCGCCCTGCCCACTGTGACGCACCACGACGAGGGGACACCTACCCGTGCCGAAGCTCAGCGACTTCTCCGCCACCACCATCTCGGGCGAGCAGCAGCCCCTCGAGACCTACGACGGCAAGGTGGCCCTCGTGGTCAACACCGCCTCGCAGTGCGGCTTCACCCCGCAGCTGGAGGGACTGGAGGAGCTGCACCGCCAGTACGCCGACCAGGGCCTGGCCGTGCTCGGCTTCCCGTGCAACCAGTTCGGCAACCAGGACCCCGGCTCCAACGAGGAGATCGGCGCCTTCTGCCAGAAGAACTACGGCGTGAGCTTCCCGATGTTCGAGAAGGTCGAGGTCAACGGTGACGAGGCGCACCCGCTCTACAAGTGGCTGCGCTCGGAGAAGAGCGGGCTGCTCGGCGAGAAGATCAAGTGGAACTTCACCAAGTTCCTGGTGGGTCGCGACGGCCAGGTGATCAAGCGCTACGGCTCGACCACCAAGCCCGAGAAGATCGCCGCCGACATCGAGAAGGCCCTCGCGGCCTGAGCCGTCCCCGCCTCCCGCGCAGGCCTCACCCGTGGTGTCGACGCGCCTCCCGGGGACGTACGACGCGGGTGACGGCGCCGTACGGCGTGACCATCGCCCGCCGCCGATCGAGACGCGGAAGCTGTAGGTCGCGCCCGCGACGAGCTTGGGGCTGCGAACGCGGAGGCCGGGACTCGCTCGGTGCACGCGATACCTTCGCCGCATGCCCGGGGCGCTTGATCCACACCTTGGCGCCCGTGGAGCGCTCGGTGTCCCAGGAGATGAGCGCACGCCCTCGCCTTATCACGACCTGCACCGGCGGGCGACGCTCCCAGGTCCGCACGGTCCTGATCGCAGGCTGACCGAAACCGGGGATGGCCCGGGAGACGCCAGGGCCTGGGCGATCCGCTGCGCGAAGAAGGACTCCCCCACCGGGTTGGGATGCGTGCCGTCCCAGGTCATCGTGGACGCCGACCACCCGGTCGTCGTCGCCGCGATCGTGACGGGCGACGACGCCGACGTGAGCTTCGGCACCTCGGCTGGTCAGGAGCGCGTCGTACGACGTGATCCGCGCGGCCAGCGCCCGAAGGCGGGCTCTCGCGACGCCAGCACGGGCGAGACGATGAAGCGCAGGTCGGGCTTGGCGCGACGCGCCCGCGACACGTAGTCGGCGAATCCTCGCCAGCACCTTGGCGGGGGTGTCGCCGTGGCGCAGGTCGTTGAGGCCCGCTTCGAGGACGAGCACGTCGGGCTTCTCACGCCGTACCTGGTCGCCGATCGTGGTCGCCCAGCTGGAGAGCATGAGCCGCCCACCGCATCGTGGTCGCTGTCCCACCCGGACTGCGCATAGCTGTCGTACGCCATCCGGCCGTCAGGTGGGGCGCGTCGAAGGGGCCGACCATGTCGACGGACACGTGCTGGCGGCGGATCTCCTGCCACAGGCGATACCGCCAGTTGACGTCGCCGTCGAAGCCCTGCGAGATCGAGTCGCCGTTGACCATGATCCTGACCGGAGCCGCGGCAGGGGACGCGTCGGCGAGAGCGGGCGCATCCAGCGACGGCACGATGCCGACGAGGATCGCCCCGACGACGTAGGGCGACCCGGGAACGCACAGCGAAATGCGTAGGCACGCTCCCACTCGCCGTCCGGAGAATGCCGGATGCGGTCTGCTCCACTGGGCGTTCGAGGTCGCTGTACCGTGACCGCACAGACCACCCGGCGCCGACGGGAGCACCATGCAGCTTGCCCTCACCGAGGAGGAGACCGCCTTCCGCGAGGAGATGCGGACGTTCTTCACCACCAAGATCCCCCAGGAGCTGCGCGACACGATCGCCGCCGGCGGGCATGTCGGCAAGGAGGGGATCGTCCAGTCCCAGCAGATCATGAACGAGGCCGGCATCGCCGTCCCGAACTGGCCGGTGGAGTGGGGCGGCCAGGACTGGACGCCGCTTCAGCGCCACATCTGGCACGAGGAGATGCAGCTGGCGTGCGTGCCGCCGCCGCTGGCCTTCAACGCCAACATGATCGGCCCGGTGATCGCCAACTTCGGCTCGGAGGAGATGAAGAAGAAGTTCCTGCCGAAGACCGCCAACCTCGACATCTGGTGGTGCCAGGGCTTCTCCGAGCCGAACGCCGGCTCCGACCTCGCCTCGCTGACCACCAAGGGCGTCAAGGACGGCGACGACTGGGTGATCAACGGCCAGAAGACGTGGACCACGCTCGGGCAGCATGCCGACTGGATCTTCAACCTGGTGCGCACCGACCCCGACGCACCCAAGAAGCAGCCGGGCATCTCGATGATCCTCGTCCCGATGGACGCCGAGGGCGTGACGCTGCGGCCGATCGAGCTCATCGACGGCGGCTTCGAGGTCAACGAGGTGTTCTTCGAGGACGTCCGCGTGCCGGCGAGAACCTCGTCGGCGAGGAGAACCAGGGCTGGACGATGGCCAAGTTCCTCCTCGGCAACGAGCGGGTCGGCGTCGCGCCGGTGGGCGCCACCAAGCGCGCACTCGCCGAGCTGAAGAAGGTCGCCGCAGGGCAAGGACCTGCTGAAGGACCCGATGATCGCCGCGAAGGTGGTCGAGCTCGAGAACGAGCTGCTCGCCCTCGAGCTCACCGCGCTGCGCGTCGTGGCCAACTCCTCCGACGGCAAGCCGCACCCGGCCTCCTCGGTGCTCAAGCTCAAGGGCAGTGAGCTCCAGCAGGCCGTCAGCGAGCTCTTCGTCGACGTAGCCGGCCCGCTGGCGCTGGCGGCGCATGCCGAGAAGGGGAGCGACGTACCCGACTGGGCGCGCGTCTCCGGCCCCAACTACCTCAACCTCCGCAAGGCCTCGATCTACGGCGGGTCCAACGAGATCCAGCGCCAGATCATCGCCGGCACGATCCTGGGACTCTGACATGGACTTCACCCTCGACAGCGAACAGAGCGCCCTGCGCGACGCCGTACGCGGCCTGCTCAAGGGCTACGACTCCGAGCACCGCCGCGAGGTGGCCAAGGAGGACCCCGGGTACGACGAGGCCATGTGGGGTCGCCTCGCCGAGATGGGCCTGCTCGGCCTGCCCTTCAGCGAGGACGACGGTGGCATGGGGGCCGGCCCGGTCGAGCTCTCGGTCGTGGCCGAGGAGATCGGTCGCGTCAACGCCCCCGAGCCGTACGTCGAGTCGGTCGTGATGGCCGGTGGCCTGGTCGCCGCGCTCGGCACGCCCGAGCAGCGC
>CAWCFR010000043.1:0-23682 GCA_963794725.1 uncultured Actinomycetota bacterium | reverse complement strand
GAGGTGCTCCTGCCGGAGGCACTGATCGTGCGGACGTGCGGGGCGTCGATGTCGTACGACGTCGACGGGTTCATCGAGCCTCGACGGGAGCTGCTGACGAGCGGACGCGTCACCGACTTCCGGGAGTGGGAGCTGGACGGCAGCACCGAGGTGTACGGCGACATCGCCCAGCACTGGTGCACCTACGCGAAGGAGTGGGTGGAGGACGGCGAGCAGCGTGACGGGCGCCGGGGCCAAGTCGATCCAGCTCGTGCGCACCGAGACCGGCTGGCGAATCAGTGCAGTCGCCTGGGACGACGAGCGCTGACCCGTCGCACCTAGAGGTTCTGCTTCTCCGCACCGATCGTGGTGTCGTCGCCGTGGCCGGTGTGCACGACCGTCTCGTCGGGCAGGGCGAACAGCCGTGAGCGGATCGACTCCTTGATGACGTCCTCGTCGCTGAACGAGCGCCCCGTCGCGCCGGGGCCACCCTGGAACAGCGTGTCCCCGGTGAAGACGCAGCCGAGGTCGTGGACGTAGAGGCAGACAGCACCCGGCGCGTGGCCGGGCGTGTGCAGCACCTTGATCGCCGCGCCACCGATGGAGATCGTCTGGCCGTCCTCGAGGTCGACGTCCCAGAGGTAGTCGGTGTGGGTCAGCTCCCACAGCGGGCGGTCGTCGGGGTGCATCAGGATCGGGGCGGACACCTTCTCGCGCAGCGCCGGGAGCCACGCCGACGTGGTCGTCGTGGGCGTGGGTGGCGATGATCGCCTTCACCTGGCGGCCGCCGACGACCTTCAGGATGTCGTCGACGCTGTGCGGCGCGTCGATGACCACGCACTCGTCGTCGTTGCCGATCACCCAGATGTTGTTGTCGACGTCGAAGGTCTCGCCGTCCAGCGAGAAGGTGCCGCTGCTGACGGCGTGGTCGATGCGCACGGAGCTCACAGGATGACGACCGAGCGCAGCACGTCGCCGTGGTGCATCTTCTCGAAGGCCGCCTCGACGTCGCCCAGGCCGATCTCCTCGGAGACGAACGCGTCGAGGTCGAGCCGGCCCTGCTGGTAGAGGTCGACGAGCATCGGGAAGTCGCGGCTGGGCAGGCAGTCGCCGTACCAGCTCGACTTCAGCGCGCCACCGCGGCCGAAGACGTCGATCAGCGGGATGTCGGGGATCTTCATGTCGGGGGTGGGTACGCCGACCAGCACGACCGTGCCGGCGAGGTCGCGGGCGTAGAACGCCTGCTTCCAGGTCTCGGGGCGCCCGACGGCGTCGATCACGACGTCGGCGCCGTTGCCGTCGGTGAGGCCCTGGATCGCCTCGACCGGGTCGCTGTCCTTGCTGTTCACCGTGTGGGTGGCGCCGAGCGACGTCGCGGTCTCGAGCTTGCGCGGGTCGATGTCGACGGCGATCACCTTCGAGGCACCTGCCAGCGCGGCCCCGGCGATCGCGGCCGTGCCGACGCCGCCGCAGCCGATGACGGCCACGCTCATGCCGCGGCCGACGTTGCCGGTGTTGATCGCCGCACCCAGCCCGGCCATCACGCCGCACCCGAGCAGGCCGACGGCGGCCGGCCGCGCGCTCGGGTCGACCTTGGTGCACTGGCCCGCGGCCACGAGGGTCTTCTCGGCGAAGGAGCCGATGCCCAGGGCCGGCGAGAGCTCGGTGCCGTCCTCGAGCGTCATCTTCTGGGTGGCGTTGTGCGTCGCGAAGCAGTACCACGGCTCGCCGCGGTTGCAGGCCCGGCAGTCGCCGCAGACCGCACGCCAGTTGAGGACCACGAAGTCACCGGGCGCCACGTCGGTGACGTCGTCCCCGACGGCCTCGACCACACCGGCCGCCTCGTGCCCGAGCAGGAACGGGAAGTCGTCGTTGATCCCGCCCTCGCGGTAGTGCAGGTCGGTGTGGCAGACGCCGCACGACTGCACCTTCACCAGCGCCTCGCCCGGCCCGGGGTCGGGGACGTTGATCGTGACGAGCTCGACGGGGGCGCCCTTGGAGCGCGCGATGACGCCTTGTACCTGGTGCATGGCACCAACCTAGGCGACCACCTGAGTCACCGGCATGGAGGAGTCCGCGGGAAGGTCGAGGTGCGAGGGGGTCCGTCCGCGCGCCACCATCTCGGAGCCCAGTGCCGCGACCATCGCGCCGTTGTCGGTGCACAGCCCCGGTCGCGGAACCCGTACCTGGATGCCGTACGACGACGCGCGCTCCTCGACCAGCACGCGGAGCCGCGAGTTCGCGGCCACACCGCCCCCGACCAGGATGTGCTCGATGCCCTCGCTCCGCGCGGCGTCGACCGCCTTGCGGGTCAGCACGTCGCACACGGCCTCCTGGAACGACGCGGCCACGTCCGCCACCGGGACGGGCTCGCCCGACGCCTCGCGGGCCTGCACCCAGCGGGCCACCGCGGTCTTCAGCCCCGAGAAGGAGAAGTCGAAGCGGTGCCGCTCGAGGTCGCGCCCCGAGGTCAGGCCGCGTGGGAAGTCGATGGCGACCGAGGACCCGGACCGTGCCGCTCGGTCGATGTGCGGCCCGCCGGGGAAGGGCAGTCCGAGCAACCGGGCCACCTTGTCGAAGGCCTCCCCCGCGGCGTCGTCGATCGTCGAGCCCAGGGGCTGCACCGACGACGTCACGTCACCCACCCGCAGCAGCGAGGAGTGACCTCCCGAGACGAGCAGGGCCAGGCACGGGTCGGGCAGGGCACCGTGCTCGAGCTGGTCGACCGCGACGTGGGCGGCGAGGTGGTTCACGCCGTACAGCGGCTTGTCGAGCGCGATCGCCAGCGACTTCGCGGCGGCGACGCCGACCAGGAGGGCACCGGCCAGGCCCGGCCCGGCGGTGACGGCGATCGCGTCGACGTCGGCGAGACCGATGCCGGCCGTCTCGCAGGCCCGCTGGATCGTGGGCACCATCGCCTCGAGGTGGGCACGCGAGGCCACCTCCGGCACGACGCCGCCGAAGCGCGCGTGCTCCTCCACCGAGGAGGCGATGGCATCCGCGAGCAGCGTGTGGCCGCTGACGATGCCGACGCCGGTCTCGTCGCACGAGGTCTCGATGCCGAGCACCAGGGGTTCGTCTGCCACGTGCCCATGATGCCCGGGGTGGGTTACGTTGCTCGAGTCGTCTCAACCACCTTCTCGGGAGCGGAAGACCATGTCCCAGCCTGCCTGGCGGGCCGCCGGCGCCGTCGCGTGCACAGCAGCCCTGACCCTCACCTCCATCTCGGCCACGTCCTCACCGGCTGCGGCAGCCACCGATCGCCTGGCTCCGCGGACCCACTTCACGATGCAGCCCGACGGCTCGAGCGGCGCCACCCAGGGCGGTGAGGGCATCCCCAACATCGACTCGGTGAAGTCGACGATCCGTACCTACTACGGCTCCCCCACCACGGGCGCCGGGGTCGGCATCGCGAACAAGGACTCCTCGCCGTACATCAGCGAGATGAAGCGGATCGAGAAGCGTCAGGCGCGGTACCTCGACCGGGCGAAGCGTCAGGCCAGGCGCCACCACCAGCGGCCGGCCATCGTCTTCGACGCCGACGACACCACGCTGTGGACCTACGACATGGAGGACGCGGCGATGCACTTCAACTTCGACCCCGTCCTGCAGGACGAGTACGTCCAGGACGAGCGCTTCCCGGCCACACCGGGGATGGTCGGCTTCGTCAACAGGGCGAAGCGGCAGGGGTTCAAGGTCTTCGGGCTCACCGGCCGCAACGACGACCAGAAGGCCGCCACGATCGCCAACCTGCACAAGGTCGGCTACCGACGCCTTCAACCGGCGCACGTTCTTCACCAAGTGGACCGGCGAGGGGTCGAGCCAGCAGCCGTCGTACATCCACTGCGCGACCGCGAAGTGCACGACGGTGGAGTACAAGGCCGGCACCCGGCGCCACATCGAGAGCCTCGGCTACCGCATCGTGCTCAACGTCGGCGACCAGTGGAGCGACCTCCAGGGTGGCTACGCCGACAAGGTGCTCAAGCTGCCGAACCCGACGTACTTCCTGGCCAGCCCCGACCTCGACGGCGGCACCCCCGGCCCGCGGTTCTCGCCGCGCACGCACTTCACGATGCAGCCCGACGGCTCCAGCGGGCTCACCGAGGGCGGCGAGGGCATCCCGAACATCGACTCGGTGAAGTCGACGATCCGGACCTACTACGACGCGCCGTCGTCGGGCCCCGAGACCGGGATCGCGAACAAGACCACCTCGCCGTACATCTCCGAGATGACCGGCCTGACCTCCCGGCTGCGGACCAGCCTCACCCGCACCTGCTCGCAGGCGGCGGCCGACGGCCGGAAGCCCGCGGTGGTCTTCGACGCCGACGACACCACGCTGTGGACCTACGACATGGAGGACGGGGCGATGCACTTCAACTTCGACCCGGTCGTGCAGGACCAGCAGTGGGTGCAGCCGCAGAGGTTCCCGGCCACCCCCGGGATGACCGCCGTGGTGAACGCCGTCGCCGGCGCCGGCTGCACGGTCGTCGGGCTGACCGGCCGCAACGACACCCAGAAGGCCGCGACGCTGGGCAACCTGGCGAAGGTCGGCTACCACGGGTTCTCCGACCCGCTGTACTTCACCAAGTGGGTCTCCGGCACCACGCCGGGAGCCAGCCGGCCGTGGATGCAGGGCACCCCGTGCGAGGACGGCGTCTGCACGACCGCGGAGTACAAGTCGCTGACCCGTGCGCACGTCGAGGACCTCGGGTACGACGTCGTGGCCAACCTCGGCGACCAGTTCAGCGACCTGCTGGGAGGCTCACGCGGACCGTACGGTGAAGCTGCCGAACCCGACCTACTACCTGCCCTGAGGGCACCGGAGGACGCATGGACCTGCGCGACGACGCCGAGGCGATGAGGGACGACCTGGTCCGGCTCCGCCAGGAGATCCACCAGGACCCGGAGGTCGGCCTCGACCTCCCCCGGACCCAGGAGAAGGTGCTGCGCGCGCTCGACGGCCTGGGCCTGGAGATCTCCACCGGCACCGCGACGACGTCGGTCACGGCCGTGCTCCGTGGTGACGCACGCAACGACGCAGATCCGCGGACGGTGCTGCTGCGCGCGGACATGGACGCCCTGCCGGTCGCCGAGGAGACCGGGCTGGCGTTCGCCTCGACCAACGGCGCCATGCACGCCTGCGGCCACGACCTGCACACCGCCAGCCTGATCGGCGCCGCCCGCATGCTCAGCCGGCACCGCGACCACCTCGCGGGCGACGTGGTGCTGATGTTCCAGCCCGGCGAGGAGGGCTGGGACGGCGCCGGCGTGATGCTCGAGGAGGGCGTGCTCGATGCTTCCGGACGGCGGGTCGACGCGGCGTACGGCACCCACGTCTTCTCCAACACCTTCCGGGACCACCAGTTCGCCAGCCGGCCGGGGCCGCTGATGGCCGCCTCGCACGGCCTGTTCGTCACCGTGCGCGGCCAGGGCGGCCACGGCTCGACGCCGCACCGCGGGCGCGACCCGATCGCGGCGATGGCCGAGATGATCACCGCGCTGCAGACGATGGTGACGCGGCGCTTCGACGTCTTCGACCCGGTGGTGATCACCGTGGGCGTCGTCGAGGGCGGGACCCGCCGCAACATCATCCCGGACACCGCGCGCTTCGAGGCGACCGTCCGGCGCTTCTCCGAGGCGAGCGCCGGCCGGCTGCGCGAGGGCATCGACGACACCCTGCGCGGAGTCGCCCGGGCCCACGGCGTCGAGGTGGAGATCGACTACGGCGACGAGTACCCCCTCACCGTCAACGACGGCGCCGAGGTCGACTTCGCCGCCGACGTCGTGCGCGAGGTGTTCGGGCAGGAGCGGTACGACGACCTGCCGGACCCGATCACCGGGTCCGAGGACTTCTCCCGGGTGCTGGCGGCCGTCCCCGGCGCCTTCGTCTTCCTCGGGGCCACGCTGCCCGGCCTCGACCCGGAGACCGCCCCGTCGAACCACAGCCCCCGCGCCGACTTCGACCCGGGCGTGCTGCCCGACGAGGCCACGCTCTACGCCGAGCTCGCGGTGCGGAAGCTGGCCGCGCTCTCGTCCCACCGACCACAAGTTGAGGTGCCCGAGCGCCAGCGAGGGCCTCGAAACCCAGTGAGCCGGACGGAGACCGGACCCTCTCCACGTCACTCGGTTTCAGGTCAAGAACCCAAATTCACGGCCTGCCAGCGACTTCACACAGCAACCTGTCTCTTCACACAGGTTGCTTCCTGTGTGAAGAGACAGTTTGGGTTCTTAACCTGGGAAACCGACCTGGCCACCACCACAGCCCTTGCCGAGCGGCAGCCGGAGGACGAGCGCGGCGGCGCCGTCGGCGTAGTAGCGCTCGCGGCGGTCGATCTCGACGAACCCAGCGTGCGCGTAGAAGGCCAGTGCCGCTCGGTTGTCCGCGCGCACCTCGAGCAGCATCCGGTCGGCCTCGGTGCGCGAGGCGGCCTCGACCGCGGCCGACAGCAGCAGGCCGCCCACGCCGTGGCGGCGGAGGGGGGCGGCGACCGCGATCCGCTGCAGCTCCGCGACGTCGCCGGCGGCCGAGGTGACCGCATGGCCCACGACCACGCCGTCGTCGACCGCGACGAGGTAGGAGACCGTGGGCAGGGCGCCGATGATCCCCTCCCGCACCAGGCCCTCGCTCCAGGCGTCGGCGCCCAGGCAGGTGGACTCGAGCGTCACCACCGCGGCCACGTCGTCGACGCCGGCCGGACGGACCTGGGTCACCCGCTGACCTTGTCGAGCAGCTGCAGCAGGTCGTGGGCGGCCAGCTCGACCTCCTTGTGCCGCCACTCCGAGGCGCGGTACACGCAGGCGATCAGGCCGGTGCGGTGGACCCGGCGCAGGTCGCCGTAGACGAAGGCGTAGCGGGCCTTGGTCTCGTCGTTCGCCCCCTCGGTCAGCCCGAGGTGCCAGGCGGCGTACTCCGCCCAGCTGTGGCGCTCCAGGAAGGTGTTCTGGGCGTCCGCCTGGGGCTGGACCTCACCCCAGTCGCTGTCGAGGACGTACTGCCGGTTGCGGATCAGCCGCTCGGCATGGGCGACGGCATCGGGGTTGACTGTGTAGGAGGCCACACTCCATCTTGCGAAATCGCAGGTCCCGACGGCAATCCGCATCGCCCTGGGCCACGAACTCCCGACGTGCACATTCTAGGGATCTGGGATGGTTAGTCCTGTGGACGAGCCCGCTCCCGACGCCGTAGGCGCCCAGCGGAAACCGCCGGGGGCCCCGGCGGGCGCGCCTCTCGCAGACCTGCTCCGCCGATCCGGACGGGGCGACGAGGCGGCCTTCGCAGAGCTGTACGACGCCATGGCAGCGCGAGCCTACGGGCTGGCGGTGCGCGTGGTGCGTGACCCGTCGCAGGCAGAAGAGGTGGCCCAGGAGGCGCTCCTGGAGATCTGGCGCACCGCCAGCCGCTTCGACGCCAAGAAGGGCAGTCCGGTCTCCTGGATCCTGACGATCGTCCACCGCAAGGCGGTCGACCGGGTCCGCTCGGCGGAGGCCAGCTCGAGACGGGACACGACGTACCACCAGGAGAGCGGCACGACCGAGCACGACTCGACCGCGGAAGCGGCGTACGCCTCGATGGAGGCGCGCAGGGTCAGGCAGGCGATGCAGAGCCTGACCGAGGTCCAACGAGAAGCGTTGGAGCTCGCCTATTTCAAGGGTTACACCCATACCGAGGTCGCAGCGATGCTGGACCTGCCGGTCGGAACGGCCAAGACACGCATCCGAGACGGGCTCATCCGTCTCCGAGACACGATGGGAGTAGGACAGTGAACGAGACTCGACGTGGCTCCGTCCACGCACTGTCCGGCGCCTACGCAGTCGACGCGCTCGACGACGCCGAGCGCGCCGTGTTCGAGGAGCACCTGGCCGAGTGCCACGAGTGCCAGGCCGAGGTCGCCAGCCTGCGCGAGGCGGCCGCCATGCTCGCCGACGACGCCGCGATGACCCCGCCCGCCTCGCTGCGCGAGAACGTGCTCGCCGGCATCCGCACCGTGCGCCCGCTGCCTCCGGAGGTCGGGTCCGAGGTCGAGGACGTCGAGGACGCTGACGAGGGTCTCGCGGAGGTGGTCCCCCTGCGCCGGCACCGGTTTCGGATGGGCGCCCTGGTCGCGGCTGCGATCGTGGCCATCTTCGGGGTCGTCGCCGTCGCGCAGCCCTGGCGCGACCAGACGAGCGTCTCGCCGATCAGCGCCGCCGACAAGGTGATGGCCGCCGGCGACACCAAGCACGTCCAGGTGAGCTTCCCCGACGGATCGTCCGCGACCGTGTTCCGCTCCGAGAAGCTGGGCAAGGCCGTGCTGGTCACCGAGAAGATGGCGGCTGCGCCGAACGGCAAGGTCTACGAGCTGTGGCTGCGCAACTCCGTGGGCCGGATGGTGCCGGCCGGGCTGATGAAGGGCTCGGGCGACCACAAGCAGGTCCTGGAGGGCAACGCGGCCGACGCCAACGCGGCCGCGATCTCGGTCGAGCCGTCCGGTGGTTCGAAGGAGCCCACCAACGAACCGATCGCGCTGTTCGACTTCGACCAGGCCGGCACATGACCCACCCAGACCACGTTGCCGTCGTCGGCAGCGGCGTCTCCGGCCTGCTCGCGGCCCACGTGCTGTCGCGCGGCGCTCCCGGGTGACGCTCTACGAGGCCGACACCCGGCTGGGCGGCCACGCCGACACCCACGTCGTCGAGCACGCGGGCGAGGAGTTCGCGATCGACACCGGGTTCATCGTGCACAACCTGCGCACCTACCCGCACCTGCTGCGGCTCTTCGACGAGCTCGGCGTCGCCACCCAGGACTCCGAGATGTCGATGTCGGTACGCGCCGACGAGGCCATCGACCGCTTCGGTGGCCTCGAGTACGCCGGCGCGCTCGGCGGGTCCGGCCTCTTCCCCACCTGGCGCAACGCGCTGCGGCCGTCGTACCTGCGGATGCTCACCGAGATCCCCCGGTTCCACCGGATGGCCAAGCGGCTGGTCTCGACTCCGCTCGACCACCAGGTGGACGAGCAGACCCTGGGCGACTTCCTGGAGGAGGGCCACTTCTCGCCGCTGTTCCGCACCCACTTCATGGAGTCGCTGGTCGCCTGCGTCTGGTCCTGCGACCCAGCGGTGGCGCTCGACTACCCGGCGCGCTACCTGTTCCGCTTCCTCGAGCACCACGGGATGCTCGGCATCTCCGGGTCGCCGCAGTGGCGCACCGTCACCGGCGGCTCGCGCGAGTACGTCGCCCGTGTCGCCGAGCGCCTGGTCGAGGCCGGGCACGACGTGCGCACCGGCACCAAGGTGACCTCGGTGCTCGAGACCCCCGACGGTGTCGAGATCACCGACGGCAACGGCCAGGTCGACCGGTACGACGCGGTCGTCCTCGCCACCCACCCGCAGCAGGCCCTGGCCGTGCTCGCCGAACCGACACCGGCCCAGGCCGAGGTGCTCGCGGCGATGCCGTACTCGGCCAACACCGCCCAGCTGCACACCGACACCAGCGTGCTGCCGCGGCTGCCGCGCGCCCGCGCCTCCTGGAACTACCTCAGGCGCTCGACCGCCGACAAGGGCGCCGGCCCGGTCACCGTCACCTACGACCTGACCCGGCTGCAGCGGCTGCCGGTCCCGGCCGACGGGACGCGGTTCCTCGTGACCCTGGGCGGCCAGGACATCGTCGACCAGTCGAAGGTGCTCGACACGATGGAGTACGAGCACCCCGTCTACACACCGCAGTCGGTCGCGGCCCAGCGCCGCATGCCCGAGTGCGACACCGAGCACGTGGTGTTCGCCGGCGCCTGGAACGGCTGGGGCTTCCACGAGGACGGTGCCCGCTCCGGCGTCGAGGCGGCCCGCAGGCTGGGCGTCGAGTGGGCGCTGCCCGGCGACGACACGACGCACACCCCGCCCCCGATCGAGCCGACGACGTACGCCGGCACGATCCGCCACATCCGACGTACGCCGTTCGAGCGCACGTTCACCCACGAGCAGCGCACCTGGCTGGTCGACCTCGACCACCTGCCCGACCACGGCGCCCTGAAGCACCTGAAGGGCAGCTTCGAGGCGCGTGACCACCTCGGCGATCCCGACCGCTCGATCAAGGACAACGTCGAGCACTTCCTGGCAGCCAACGGCGTCGAGACCGACGGCGGCCGCATCGTGATGGCCGCCAACGCCCGGGCCTTCGGCTACTGCTTCAACCCGATCAGCGTGTTCTGGTGCCACCGCCGCAGCGGCGAGCTGGCCGGGGTCGTCGTCGAGGTGCACAACACCTACGGCGACCGGCACGCCTACCTCGTCCACCCCGACGAGCAGGGCCGGGCACGCACCGAGAAGCAGATGTATGTCTCGCCGTTCCACGGCACCGACGGCTACTACGAGATCGCCGTGCCCCGGCCCGGCGAACGCCTCCACGTCTCGGTCACGCTCCACTCCTCCGACGGTCGGTCCGACGACGGCGCGGTCTTCAGCGCCTCGCTCGACGGCACCGCCAGCACGATCTCGCCGTGGCGCTCCGCCCCGGCGGCCCTGCGCGGCGCAGTACTGATCCGCGCTCACGGCATCTGGCTCTGGGCCCGCCGACTCGGCATCCGCCCACGGCCCCACCACCCACGACAGGAAGGCGTCTGATGACGACGACACCCTCCCGCCCCGCCCTCGCCTGGGCCGGCCTGGACACCTATCCCCGCGGCCCGAAGGCCGTGGTGGCCGCACGCATCGCTCGCCAGCTCTTCCGGGCTGCCGTGCGCCGGCTGCCGGTCACCGTGGACGAGGTCTCCACCGACACCAGGCGGCTGGGCAAAGGCGGGCCGCTGATGACCATCCACCGTCCCGAGGAGTTCTACGCCCGGGTCGGGCGCGACGGGCTGATCGGCTTCGGCGAGGCCTACCTCACCGGCGCCTGGGACGCCGAGGACCTCGGGGGCTTCCTCACGGTGCTCTCCGCCAAGCTCCCGACCCTGATCCCTCCGGCGCTCCAGAAGCTGCGTGCCGCCTACGTACGTCGCCCTCCGAAGCACCAGAAGAGCACCGAGGACAACGCCCGGGGGAACATCGCGCACCACTACGACCTGTCCAACGACATGTTCCGGGTGTTCCTCGACGACACCCTGAGCTACTCCTCCGCCCTGTTCGACACCTCGCTGGTGGACCATGGCGACCACCTCGTGGGGGCACCGCCGGAGGGCAGCGACGCCGAGTCCCTGACGGCGGCGCAGGAGCGCAAGATCGAGCGACTGCTCGACCGGACGGGCGTCACCGCAGGCACGCGCGTGCTCGAGATCGGCACGGGCTGGGGTGAGCTCGCGATCCGCGCGGCCCGCCGTGGCGCCACCGTGCACTCGGTCACCCTGTCCAGCGAGCAGCTCGAGCTCGCCGAGGAGCGCATCGCCGCCGCGGGATACGCCGACCAGGTGACCGTCGAGCTCCTCGACTACCGCGCTGTGTCGACAGGCTCGACCGCCGGTGAGCAGTACGACGCCGTGCTGTCGGTGGAGATGATCGAGGCCGTCGGCCACGAGTACTGGTCGACGTACTTCCAGACCATCGACCGGTTGCTCGCCCCCGGCGGCAAGGTCGGCATCCAGGCGATCACGATGCCGCACGACCGGATGCTCGCGACGCGACACACGTACACCTGGATCAACAAGTACATCTTCCCCGGCGGCTTCCTGCCCTCCGTCGAGGCGATCGACCAGATCACCCGCGACGACACCAGCCTGCGGATCTCCGAGCGGCTCTCCTTCGGCCACCACTACGCCGAGACGCTGCGCCGCTGGGACACCACGTTCATGGCGTCGCGGGAGGACGTGCTGAACCTCGGGTTCGACGACACCTTCCGGCGGATGTGGCACTTCTACCTGGAGTACTCGCGGGCCGGCTTCGCCTCGGGCTACATCGACGTGAACCAGATCGTCTTCGAGCGATGACGACCACCGAGGGGCTTCGACAGGTTCAACCCGCGGTGGTCTCCTCGGGCATCGCCCAACGGCTCGAGGAGGCGCTGCGGCCGTTCGTCGGCGGAGAGCTGCCGGTGCGTCTGCGCGCCTGGGACGGCTCCGAGGCGGGACCGGCCGACCAGCCGCTCGTCGAGCTGCGCTCGCGCGACGCCGTACGACGGCTGATGTGGCACCCGGGCGAGCTCGGCGCCGCCCAGGCCTACGTCACCGGCGAGCTCGAGGTGCATGGTGACCTCGACGCCGCCCTCACCCACGTGTGGTCCGTGGCCGCCGAGCGCGGCCTGTCCGGCGTCCGTCCGTCGCCGTCGGCCTTCGCCCGGGCCCTGCGCACCGCCATCGGCGTGGGCGCCGTCGGCACCCCGCCGCCCGCGCCCGCCTCGCAGGCCCGCCTGGGTCGGTTCCGGGGTGGACGCCTGCACAGCAAGGACCGTGACAGCAAGGCGATCAGCCACCACTACGACCTGTCGAACGAGTTCTACTCGCTGATCCTCGAGCCCCAGATGGCCTACTCCTCGGGGTACTACACCTCCGACGACCCGTCGTACACGGTGGAGGACGCGCAGCGCGACAAGCTCGACCTGGTCTGCCGCAAGCTCGGCCTCACCGAGGGCATGCGCTTCCTCGACATCGGCTGCGGCTGGGGATCGCTGTCCCTGCACGCGGCTCAGCACTACGGCGCGCAGGTCACCGGCGTGACGATCGCCGCCGAGCAGAAGAAGTTCATCGACGCCCGGATCGCCGAGCGTGGCCTGGAGGACCAGGTCGAGATCCGGCTGCAGGACTACCGCGAGATCCCGGAGGCGACCGGCAGGTCTCGACTCCGCTCGACCGACCGTCGTTTCGACGCCGTGGGCTCGCTCGAGATGGGCGAGCACGTCGGCGAGAAGAACTACGCCACCTACGCCCAGGTGCTGCACGACGCCGTGAAGCCGGGCGGGCGGGTGCTGATCCAGCAGATGTCCCGCGCCGGTGGCCGCGACGGCCACCCCGGCGGCGGTCCGTTCATCGAGTCGTTCATCGCCCCCGACATGCACATGCGCCCGGTCGGCGAGACCGTCGCCTTCCTCGAGCGCGGGGGGCTCGAGGTGCGTGACGTGCACGCGATGCGCGAGCACTACGTGCGCACCGTCGACGGCTGGCTGGAGAACTTCGAGGCCAACCGCGACCGGCTCACGGCCCTCGTGGGCGAGGAGGTCGTCCGGGTCTGGCGGCTCTACCTCGTGGGCGGGTCGATGGCGTTCCGCGACGGCCGGATGGGTGTCGACCAGATCCTGATGGTGCGACCCGGGGGCAGCGCATACGCTGCCACCCGTGAGATCCCTTTGATGGAACGCCGGTGACCGTGCTGACGGTCCTCGCCTCGACCCTGGTTGCGGTCGCGGTGCTGATGACCGCGACCGCCCTCGTCTCCCGTGCCATCGGCCGCGTGGTGATCGTCGACATCGTCTGGGGTCTCGGCTTCGTCCTCGTCGCCCTCGTCAGTGCTCTCGTCGGCGACACCGCCATCCGCTGGTGGCTGTTCCTGCTGGTGGCGGCCTGGGGTGGCCGGCTTGCCTGGCACGTGGGTCGACGCGTGCTCGCCAGCTCCGAGGAGGACCCGCGCTACGCCACGTTGATGGACGGCAAGCCGTTCTCCTACGCAGTCGTGCGGGTCTTCCTCACCCAGGGTGCGGCGATGTGGTTCGTCTCGTTGCCGGTGCAGGTCGCTGCTGCGACCGGCGAGGGTGGCTGGACGCCGTTGATCTGGCTGGGCTCACTGGTGTGGGCGGTGGGCCTCGTCTTCGAGTCGGTCGGGGACCAGCAGCTGGCGTCGTACCGCGCCGAGCCCAAGGACTCCCGCCCGCAGGTGATGGACCGTGGCCTGTGGCGCTTCACGCGGCACCCGAACTACTTCGGTGACGCATGCGTGTGGTGGGGGATCTGGCTGGCCGGCGTCGGGAGCAGCTGGTGGGTCCTCGCCACCGTCCTCTCCCCCGTGGTGATGACCTTCTTCCTGCTCTTCGCCACCGGCGCCAAGCTGCTGGAGAAGACGATGATGCAGCGGCCCGGCTACCCGGAGTACGCCGCCCGGACCTCGATGTTCTTCCCCCTCCCGCCGAAGAAGGCCTAGGCCGAACCGCTGGTTGCGCGGGCGTCAGCTGACCCGTTTGGGCTTGCCCGGCTCGACCGCGTCGGGCCGGCGCAGGTAGAGCGGTACCGGCTCCAGCAGCTCGAACCGCTCACGGTGCACGACGTCGCAGAGCACCGCCGCCGACGGGTGCTCGGGATCGTGGGCGTTCGGGAACGAGTCGGGGTAGAGGCGGGCACCTCGTCCGACGACCAGGGCGTCGGTGGGGTCACCCGGCTTGACGACGTCCGGCCCGGAGACCCGTCGGCCACCGGCGTACGACGCCAGGTAGACCTCCTTGCGCCGGGCGTCGGTGGCCACCACGAAGTCCTCCAGCCCGGCGTCGACGGCCTCGGCCGCCAGGACGTCCAGCGAGCAGACGCCCCGCACCGGCAGGCCGCGGGCGAAGCCGAGGGTGCGCGCGGTGACCAGCCCGACGCGCAGGCCGGTGAACGGACCCGGACCGACACCGACGGCGATCTCGGTCAGGTCGGCGGCCGTTGCCCCGGCCTCCTCGAGGACCCGCTCGATCCCCGGCGCGAGCATCTCGCCGTGCCGCATCGACTCCTCCGACTCGAACGACGCCACCACGCGCGTTCCGTCGTGCAGCGCGACGGTCACGTGGGGCGTGGCGGTGTCGAAGGCGAGCAGCACGCCCGCAGTTTAGGAGCCGCTCAGAAGAGCTGATCGCGGGGACGCCCGCGCAGCAGCTGGTACGACGCGGCGACGAGCACCACGGCCAGCATCCAGGGCACGACGTAGTCGACCGGGTTCGCAGCCACCGGGCCGTCGAGGGCCATCTGGTCGAAGGCGGTGCCGCGGTCCAGGAACAGCCTGATCCCCACGGCCAGGAGGCCGCAGCTCACGACGAGCATCGCGATACCGAGAAGCATTCGGGCCGGCGACAGCGTCCGCATGACTTCCAAACTAGGCACGCGGCCGCGTCGGCGCAGGCGAACCGGCCAATTGCCCGAGCTGACCGCCTACAGCTCGAACTCGCGCCAGCGGGCGCCGACCGGGGTGATGGTGAGCTCGCGGACGTCGTCGTCGCGACGGTGCAGGTCGAGCTCGAGCCGGTCGGTGGACAGGGCCTCGGCGAGTCCCTCGCCCCACTCGACGACGGTGACGGCCTCGTCGATGTCGGTGTCGAGGTCGAGGTCGTCGAGCTCGGCCGAGTCGCCCAGCCGGTAGGCGTCGACGTGGACCAGCGCCGGTCCGATGCCGCGGGAGGGGTGCACGCGGGAGATGACGAACGTGGGCGAGGTGACCGCGCCCCGCACGCCGAGCCCCTCGCCGATCCCCTGCGTCAGCGTGGTCTTCCCCGCGCCGAGGTCGCCGGTGAGGATCAGCAGGTCGCCGGCGTGCAGCCGCGCCGCCAGCGAGCGGCCGAAGTCGTAGGTCTGGCTGGCCGTCGGCAGCGTGATCGACGCAGGCAGCAGCCGCACCATCAGCACGCGGTTGCCCTCGCGGTGCGACTCGGCGTACCCGAGGTTGCGCCAGAACCGCACCGTCTGCGGGAGCTCCACGCGCGCCTCGATCTCGAGGCCCGTGTAGGCGCCCTCCTCGGCGATCTCGCGCGCTCGCGAGGCCATCTGGGCGGCGACACCCAGGCCGCGTACGTCGCCGAGCACGCCGACGCGGCGCAGGCCCAGCAACCGCCCGCGCGGGTCGAACATCAGGGCCCCCACCGGCTTGCCGTCGTGCTCGACGAGGAGGCCGCCGTGCGCGTCGAGGGAGGCGCGCACCGAGTCCTCGGTCTCCTCGAGCGCGGTGGCCGGGGGGTCGAGGGGCGGCCGGTTGGCGAACGCCTCGCGGATGACGGCGAGCACGTCGGCCGCACGACCACCGTCGACCCGGAGGATCTCGGTGCTCATCGGCGGGCAGCCACCGCGGCGTCAGCGAGGTCGGTGAGCGCCGCGTTGACCCGGTCACGGTCCTCGAAGATCACCATGTGCCCGGCAGCCCTCGCACTCGACGAGCTCGTGCGCCGGGGATGCGCTGGGCGAGCTTGCGGCTGTGCCCGATCGAGGTGAGCTTGTCGCGCGTGCCGCAGATGACCGTGGTCGGCACCTGCGCGAACAGCGCGAGGTGGTCGAACTTGTCGAGGGTCGAGAACGACGGGAAGAACTCGGCGAGCACGTCGAACGACGTACCGGCGAGCATCTCGTCGAGGAACTCCACCTCCGCGGCCGGGACGTCCTTGTGCCCGAAGGCGAACTGGTCGGCCACCAGGAACCCGATGTTCGACCCCGGGCGCCGCGCCGAGTCCACCAGCTCCGGCGCCTTGGCCAGGGTCGCCACCAGCCGCGGCGCCACCAGCTGACCGAGCCCGTCGGGGATCCAGCGGCTCAGGGTCCGGTGCGGCCGCAGTCCCCCGGCGGTCGTCGAGATCAGCGCCACGCCCCGCACCCGCTCGGCGAACACCTCCGGATGGCGCTCGGCCAGGGCGATGATCGTCATCCCGCCCATCGAGTGGCCGACCAGGACGACGTCGTCGTGCGGAACGAGCTCCTCGATGACGCGGACGAGGTCGTCGCCGAGCTGGTCGATGGTCGCGTGCTCGCGGTCCGACCGGCCGGACCGGCCGTGCGAGCGCTGGTCGTAGAAGACCATCCGGTGCCGGCCGCGCAGGGCCTCGCGCTGGAAGTGCCAGCAGTCGAGGTTCAGGGCGTACCCGTGGACGAAGACGAGGGTCGTCCCCCGCTTGCGGCGACCCTTGGCCTTCGAGGGCTGCGAGTACGGCGCCACCTCGTCGACCTCGGCGTGCAGGGTCACCCCGTCGTCGGTCTTGACCTGCACCGGCTCGGACCGCAGCGCCCCGAGCCGGTCGGCCTCCGCGGCACCGGCCCGCCGCGCCCTGACCACGCGGCGCTCGACGACCACGCCGGTGGCCACGGCCGCGATCGCAGCGGCGCCCAGACCTCCCGCGGCGTAGGCCAGGGAGCGTCGAGTGCTCATCGGGCCTCGTCGGAGTCGACCCAGATCCGCGTCTGACGCCCACCCATCCGGGTGACGATCTCGTTCTCGATCGTGCCGGACCACCGGGCCCAGTCCGTCGCCGTGGGCTCGCCCTGCGACCCGGTGCCGATCAGCACCACCTCGTCGCCGGCGCTGGCCTCGGGTGCGGCCACCACGAACTGGTCCATGCAGATCCGCCCGAGCACGGGAGCGCGGACGCCGCCGATCTGCACCTCGCCCTTCGACGAGGCGTGCCGCGGCAGCCCGTCGGCGTACCCGACCGGCACGAGCGCGACGCGCATCGGCTCGGTGGCCACGAACGTGTGCCCGTAGGAGACGCCGTCCCCCGCCTGCACGTCCTTGGCCAGCATCACCGTCGCCCGCAGCGTCATCGCCGGCACCAGGCCGAGGTCGGCCGTGGCGACGACGTCGGGAGCCGGGCTGAACCCGTAGAGCGAGATGCCGAACCGGACCAGGTCGTGCCGGGTCGAGGGGAGGAAGACGGCGCCCGCCGAGTTGGCGAGGTGGCGCACCTCGGGCTCGAGGCCGGCGTCGGCGGCGAGGGCGCAGGCCTCGTCGAAGGCCTCCTGCTGGCTGAGGTTCGCCGGGTGGTCCGGCTCGTCGGCACAGGCGAGGTGCGACCACAGCCCGGTGACCACGACCGTGCCGTCGTCCTGCGCGACCCGTGCCGCCGTCACCAGCTCCAGCCAGTCGCCGCGCGGCGCACCGTTGCGGGACATGCCGGTGTCGAACTTCAGCTGCAGCCGCGCGGTCCTGCCGGCCTCGCGGGCACCGCGGACGATGTCGTCGACCTGGGCACTGCTCGAGGCCGTCACGTCGACGTCGGCGGCCACGAGGGGCGCGAAGTCCGCACCCGGGCGCGACCAGCCAGCACAGCAGCGGGCCGGTGTCGCCCGCCTCGCGCAGCGCGAGCGCCTCGTCCCCGGTCGCGACCCCGAGCCAGTCGGCGCCGGCCTCACGCGAGGCACGCGCCACCGGCACCATGCCGTGCCCGTAGGCGTCCGCCTTGACGACCGCCATCACCTTCGGTGGTCGGTCCACAGCCCTCGGAGGCCAGCTCACGAAGCCGCCTGAGGTTGTGCCGGATCGCCGCGAGGTCGATCACGATCTCGGCGTGCGGGCTGGGGGGCGGTCCGGGTGCGACGCTCACGAGGACCCTCCGAGGGATCGGACCACGGCGGGTACGGCGTCGGCCACCGCGCTCGCGGTGAGCGGGCCACCGCCGCTGGCCAGGGTGGCCGCGGAGCCGTGCAGCCAGGAGCCGACCGAGGCGGCGTCGAAGGGGTCCAGGCCCGCGGCGAGCAGCGAGCCGATCACGCCCGAGAGCACGTCGCCCGCCCCGGCGACGGCCAGCCAGGGCACGCCGCTGGTGGTCACCCGGACCCGGCCGTCGGGTCGCGCCACCAGCGTGCGCCGGCCCTTGAGCAGCACCACCGCGCCGTAGGAGAAGGCGGCCCGTCGCGCGAACCCGAGCTGGTCGGCCTCGATCTTCTCCCGCTCGACCCCCAGCATGGTGGCCAGCTCACCGGCGTGCGGGGTCAGCACGAGGTCGGACGCTGTCGACCGCGCGTCGAGACCCACATGACGCAGCGCGTCGGCGTCGACGACGGTGGGCACGCCGTCGGCGAGCGAGTCGGCCAGTGCCTGCTCGGCGTCGGCATCGCCACCGGACCCGACCACCCACGCCTGGACCCGCCCGTCGGCGACGACGACCTCGGGGTGGCGGGCGCGCACGGCGTCGGCCGCGGAGCCCTGGTAGCGCACCATCCCGGCCAGGCCGGTGACGGCTCCCGAGGTGCACAGCACCGCAGCACCGGGGTACGTCGAGGAGCCGGCCCGGACGCCGACGACACCGCGCGTGTACTTCTGCGCGTTGCCGCTGGGCACCGGCAGCAGTGTCGCCACGTCGACGGCCTGGAGCGCCTCGACCGGTGCGTCCGGCAGGTCGAGCCCGATGTCGACGAGGTGGACCACTCCCGCCGTCTCGGCGGCTGGGTCGACGAGGTGGGCGATCTTGTGGGTGCCGAACGTGACGGTGAGGTCGGCGCGCACGTGGGGGCCCTCGAGCAGGGCGGCGTCGACGTCGACGCCCGAGGGCACGTCGACCGCGACCACCGGCACGCCGGGGAACAGAGCCAGGGCCGCCTGCGCCTCCGGCTTCAGGCCCGGGCGGCCACCGATGCCGACGATGCCGTCGACGAGCACGTCGGGGTGGTGGGCGTCGGCCGCGACCACGACCCGGCCACCGGACCTGAGCAGCGCGTCGAGCCCTTCGCCGTGCGCGTGCTCCGAGAGCAGCACCGCCTGCACCGCGGCACCCCGGCGCGCCAGCATCGAGCCTGCCCAGAGCGCGTCGCCGCCGTTGTCGCCGCCCCCGACGAGCAGCAGCACCCGGGCGCCGTACACCTCGCCCAGCAGGTCGGAGATCGCGACGGCCAGCCCGGCGGCAGCCCGCTGCATCAACGCTCCCTCGGGCAGCCGCGCCATCAGGGCGGCCTCGGCGGCGCGCACCTGCTCGACGGTGTGGGCGCGTCTCATGCGGTCACGCTAGCGGGACCCTCGAGCACCACGAAGGCCATCGCGAAACCGCCGTCGTGGCTCATCGAGAGGTGGCTGTGCTCGGCGCCGAGGCCGGCCATCGCCTCGGTGAGGGTGCCGCGCATCTCGAAGCGGGGCGGGGGGCTGACGATCTCGACGTCGTGCCACCCCAGGCCGCCGGGAGCGCCCAGCGCCTTGGCCAGCGCCTCCTTGGCGGCGAAGCGGGCGGCGAGCGAGTGCACCGGGAGCGCCGCCTCGCGCGGGGTGAACAACCGGTCGACGAGGCGGGGCGAGCGTTCGATGGCGGCCTCGAAGCGTGCGAGGTCGACGAGGTCGGTCCCGACGCCGAGGATCATCAGTCCACTGACCTACTCGACGGTGACGGACTTGGCCAGGTTGCGGGGCTGGTCGACGTCGTGACCCATCTGCGTGGCCAGCTCGCACGCGAACAGCTGCAGCGGCACGGTGGCCACGATCGGCTGGAGCAGGGTCGGTACGACGGGCAACGGGATCGTGTGGTCGGCGTACGGCGCCACCTCGTCGTCGCCCTCCTCGGCGATCACGATCGTGCGCGCTCCGCGGGCGCGGATCTCCTGGATGGCGGAGATCATCTTGTCGTGCAGCTGGTCGCGGCCACGGGGAGGCACCACGCAGAAGACCGGCAGGCCCTCCTCGATCAGCGCGATCGGGCCGTGCTTGAGCTCCCCGGCGGCGAAGCCCTCGGCGTGGATGTAGGCGAGCTCCTTCAGCTTCAGCGCACCCTCGAGGGCCACGGGATAGCCGGCGTGCCGACCCAGGAACAGCACCGACCGCGCCCCGGCGAGCTCCCGGGCGAGCGCGTAGATGTCCTCGGCAGCGTCGAGCACGCGCTGCACGTGGGCCGGCATCTTCTCCAGCTCGCGGACCACGGCGGTGATCTCGTCGCCGTACTTGGTGCCGCGCACCTGGGCGAGGTAGAGCCCGAGGAGGTAGCAGGCCATCAGCTGGGTGAGGAAGCCCTTGGTCGAGGCCACCCCGATCTCCGGGCCGGCGTGCGTGTAGATCACCGCGTCGGACTCGCGCGGGATGGTGGAGCCGTTGGTGTTGCAGATCGCCAGCACCTTGGCCCGCTGGCGGCGCGCGTAGCGGATCGCCATCAGGGTGTCGGCGGTCTCGCCGGACTGGCTGATCGCGATGACCAGGGTGTTGCGGGTCAGGATCGGGTCGCGGTAGCGGAACTCGTGCGCGAGCTCGACCTCGCAGGGGATCCGGGTCCAGTGCTCGATGGCGTACTTGGCGACCAGGCCGGCGTAGTTCGCCGTGCCGCAGCCGATGATGACGATCCGGTCGACGTCGCGCAGCTCGTCCTCGGTGATCCGGACCTCGTCGAGCTGGAGCTCGCCGAGCTCGCTGTGCCGGCCGAGCAACGCGTCGCTCACCGCGACCGGCTGCTCGAAGATCTCCTTGCGCATGAACCAGTCGTAGCCGGCCTTCTCGGCCGCCGAGATGTCCCAGTCGACGTGGTAGTGCCGGGCCTCGGCCGGCCGCCCGTCGAAGTCGGTGATCACGACCTCGTCGCGGGTGATCGTGACGACCTGGTCCTGGCCGAGCTCGAGCGCGTCGCGGGTGTGCTCGATGAACGCGGCGACGTCGGAGCCGAGGAAGTTCTCGCCCTCCCCCAGCCCCACGACCAGAGGTGAGTTGCGCCGCGCCGCGACCACCCGGGAGGGGTCCTGGGCGTCGACCGCGACGAGCGTGAAGGCACCCTCGAGCCGCCGGCACGTGGCCTGCATCGCCGCGGTCAGGTCGAGACCCTCGTCGGTGACCGCCGACTCGAGCAGGTGCGCGGCGACCTCGGTGTCGGTCTCGGAGCGCAGGTCGTGACCGGCGCGCTCGAGCTGGTCGCGCAGCGCCGCGAAGTTCTCGATGATGCCGTTGTGCACCACGGCGACGCGGCTCTCCTGGCCGACGTGCGGGTGCGCGTTGACGTCGTTGGGCGCGCCGTGGGTGGCCCAGCGGGTGTGCCCGATGCCGGTCGTGGCCCCGGGCAGCGGGTTCTCCTCGAGCGCCTTCTCCAGGTTGGCCAGCTTGCCGGCGCGCTTGTCGAAGGCGAGGGAGCCGTCGCCGCTGACCAGGGCGATGCCGGCGGAGTCGTAGCCGCGGTACTCCAGCCGACGCAGGCCCTCGATCACCACGTCGTGCGCACGCTTCTCGCCGACGTAGCCCACGATCCCGCACATGGGAGGCAGTCTAGGTGGGCGCGCATCCGTGCCAGCGCACCCGGCACTAGGGTCGCCCCATGTCCAACGGCGACCGCGGCAGCGAGGGCTCGCCGTACGTCGAGCTGGAGCGGCAGGCCTGGGCGGCCCTGGGCCAGGAGACCGAGCAGGACCTGACCGCCGAGGAGATCGACCGCGTCCGCGGCCTGGGCGACGAGCTGGACCTCCACGAGGTGCAGCAGATCTACCTGCCGCTCTCACGCCTGCTCAGCCTGTACGTCGAGGCGGCCGGTGACCTGCACCGCGCCACCGAGCAGTTCCTGCACCAGCGCCAGCCACCGCGCACGCCGTTCGTGATCGGTCTGGCCGGCTCCGTCGCGGTCGGGAAGTCCACGACCGCCCGCGTGCTCCAGCACATGCTCGCCCACTGGCCCGAGCACCCCCGCGTCTCGCTGGTGACGACCGACGGCTTCCTGCTGCCGAACGCCGAGCTGCAGCGCCGCGGGATCCTCCAGCGCAAGGGGTTCCCCGAGTCCTACGACCGCAAGGCGCTGCTGAAGTTCGTCATCGACATCAAGTCCGGCAAGGACGAGGTCGAGGCGCCGACGTACTCCCACCTCAGCTACGACGTCGTCCCCGACGAGAAGGTGGTGATCAGCCACCCCGACATCGTCATCGTGGAGGGGCTCAACGTGCTCCAGTCCGCGGGGCTGCGCCAGGACGGGCGCACCGGCCTCGCGGTGAGCGACTTCTTCGACTTCACCGTCTACGTCGACGCGGCGACCAACGACATCCGCCGCTGGTACACCGACCGCTTCGTGCGGCTGCGGGAGACCGCGTTCCGCGACCCTGCGTCGTACTTCTCCCGCTACGCCTCGCTCTCGCACGACGAGGCGGTCGCCGAGGCCAACCGCATCTGGGACGAGATCAACGGCCCCAACCTGGAGCAGAACGTGAAGCCGACGCGCTCGCGGGCGACGCTGGTGCTGCGCAAGGACCACGACCACTCGGTGCGCTGGGTGCGGCTCCGCAAGCTCGTGAGCGTCAGCCCCGCGGCGCGGCGGCGGCCCGACCGGTGAGGCGACCACCACCGCCAGGCGCTGGTAGCCGCCCTTCGACCTGATGTACGGCGGCGCACAGGTCACCAGGGTGAGCCGGGGAGCCCCGGAGTACGACGAGACCCACTTCGCCCGGGCGAGCCGGTCACGGTCGATCAGCCGTCGGGCCGTGACGCGGAACTGCTGGTGCAGGTGGCGCGAGGTGACGGTGATCCCGGCGCCCTGACGCACGCTCAGCAGCGCCACGAACGGCCCCAGGCCACGGTCGACGGCATCGACGTGCGCCGCCACGAGCATCGAGCCGAACGGGTCACCCACCCGCGCCCCGCCACGCCACCACCCGGCACGGCGCAGGTTGTCGGGGATGCCGAGGCTCCCGTCGATACCGGTGCGCGTGGGGACGACCCGCACGAGGGCGCCACCGGGGAGCCGCACGGACACCGGCGGCTCCGGCACCACCGAGGTCGGCAGCCGCTGCGCCTGCTGGGCCGGGGCGGCCGGGCCCGTCGACCTGGGCGGTGGGTGTGCTGGTCGGCGTGCTCGGAGGGCGACGGCTCCGGGGCCTCGGTCGTGGGCGCCGGTGAGCTCCTCGCGGCGGCGGGCTGCGCCCGGTCCCCGCCACTCCCGGAGCGTGGCCGCGCGGACACCCCACGCCACGATCGAGGGCAGGACCAGTGCTACGACCAGAACCACGACCAGCTTCGTGCGGTGGCTGAGGTTCACCGGCCCCCGCCACGCGCGCTGCTCGGCACCGAGCCGAACCCGCGCACGGAACCGGTGGCGAGGCCCGCGCTGCCGGTGTGGATGCGCAGGGGCGTGACGCTGCCGTCGGCCTCGAGCCGCTCGACGTGCGCCACCACCGACATCCCCTCGTCCGCGGGGTTGCCCACGGCGTAGGC